>JAPKCM010000002.1 GCA_028822935.1 Akkermansiaceae bacterium | reverse complement strand
TTAGATGGGATTTCCTCACCAGTAATCTGTTGATGAAGATCAGTGATAACCTGTCTCGACAAAATCGAGGAGACCCAAGGATTGATCAATGAGGCGCCAGGAAACTCATCATGCGGGGGATCTGGCGAGGATAGATGAGCGCCCACCACCAGCGAGTTTAATGCTCTTGATTTCGAAGCCATCCGAAAAGGTCGTCGAAGCTTAGAATCCCTCCGGGGCTACCACAGGATACGAAAATCCATCGCGAGCCCAACCTTGCTGAAAAATTTCCTCCCAAGAACCGTATAAAAGGGCCAATATTTCATTCTCATCCATGTCGTCACGCCGCCTCGCTCTCGCCATCCTTACGAGTTGCATCATGCCCTTATCCGGGTATGCCCAGACCCACCCTCTCATCAAAGAGCACTGCACCAAGTGCCACGGCGGCGTCAAACAAAAGGGCGGCCTCGACCTCCGCACCCTCGCCTCAGCCATCGAAGGCGGAGAAACCGACACCGCCCTTCTTCCTGGCTCCCCTGATAAAAGCCCCCTCTTTCAGGCCCTCCACCCCGACTCCGATCCCCACATGCCGCCCAAAAAGCAGCTCATGACGGACGAAATCGAAACCCTCAAACACTGGATCGCCACTCTCAAAATCGAGCCTCCCAAGAAGCTCGTCCTCCCCGACCCATCGCTGAACCCAACCAAAGTCATCGATCAACTCATTTCCGAAAAGTGGCAGGAAGAACAGGTCGTCCCCGCACATCCAGCCAACGACCCTACTTTCGCCCGCCGCGTCTACCTCGACCTCCTCGGCCGCATCCCCAAGACCACCGAACTTCACTCCTTCCTCAAAGACCCCACCCCCAACAAACGCAACCTCCTCGTCGATCACCTCACCGAAACCGAGGAACACGCCGACCACCTCACCGAGATCTTCAACGTCGTCTTCCTCGACCGCGCCGAAACCCGAAAACGCAATCGAGCCGAACGCAAAGCCTGGCTCGACTACCTTCGCTGGACTTTCAAAACAAACCGTCCCTGGGATCAAGTCGGACGTGACCTCCTCGTCGCCCGCCCAAAAGAAGAGATCGAAAACGGAGCCTCCTGGTTTCTCTACGACCAGCGCGACGACCACCACCAAATGGCCACCCGCACCTCCCGTGCTCTTCTGGGAAAACAAGTCCAATGCGCCCAGTGCCACGACCACCCGGTCGCGCCCGAAATCGAACAAGGCCACTACTGGGGCCTCATCGCCTTCTTCAGCCGCAGCCTCAACGTGAAAACCCCCGACGGCCCACGCGTCGCCGAACGCGCCCACGGCGGCTACGACCAATTCGCCAACCTCGAAGGAAAAACCTCCCAGTCTCAGCTCATCCTCTTCTCAAATAAAACCATTCCCGAACCCGACGGAAAGCGCACCAAAGACGCCAAGGATTTTTACCAAACCGTCCCTCCCGACCAGTGGTTCCGCAAACTCAAGAAGGACGAAAAGCTCAAAAAAGATCTCCCCACTCTCCCCGTTCCAAAATTCTCCCGACGCGAAGAATTCGCCAAAGCCATCACCACCGACAACTCCGATTATTCCGCCGCCATCGTCAACCGCATCTGGACCCTCCTCTTCGGCCGCGGCCTTGTTTATCCCGTCGATCTCATGGACTCAGCCCATCCCGCAAGCCACCCCGAACTCCTCGCCTGGCTCACCCGCGACTTCTCAAACAACGGCCACAATCTCCGCCGCCTCATCCGCACCCTGTGCAAATCAAAGGCCTACCAGCTCGACTCCCGTCCCGTCGACCCATCAAAGAACCCACCGCAAGAAGCCTTCTTCACCCGTGCCCTTGATAAACCACTCTCCGCCGAAGCCCTCGCCCGCTCCCTCCGCATCGCCCTCGGCCACGACTCACCAAACGACAAAGATCTCCGCAACCGACTCGCGAAAGTCTTCCCCGATCTCTTCGCCGAAAACTTCTCCCCCTCCGTTCAACAGACGATGTTCCTCACCAACGGAGACTTCTTCAACCGACTCCTTCTCGACTCTCCCCTCCTCAACCGACTCCTCGAAATCGAAAGCCCGCAAACAGTCGTCCGCGAAGCCTTCCAAAACATTCTTTCCCGCGATCCCGACGACGCAGAAGAAGAGCGTGCCCTCTCCTTCATCAAAACCAAAGATCACCCTTCCATCGAACAGTTCTGCTGGGCCCTCATCACCGGCGCCGAATTCCGCATCAACCACTGACCCGGCAAAGCCGGGAAGCTCTAATCTCAAAATCCTAAACCCCTCTACCCCCCGATTTGTTTAGAATTTGGAATCTCTCCTCATGCCCGCTTCTCCTCCAAACTGTGGCTCTCCCGACCACAATCTCCACCGCCGCAAGTTCCTCCAAGGACTCTCCGCCGGTGCCGTCTCCAACATGAGCTGGGGCGGACTCTTTGGCGCACCAGCCTTCGCTGAGATCGCGAAGCGGAAACAAAAACACTGCATCCTCCTCTGGCTCTGCGGCGGTCCCAGCCAATTCGAAACCTGGGACCCCAAACCCGGCATGAGCACCGGCGGCCCATTCAAAAGCATCCCGACTAACGTTCCCGGGACCCACTTTTCCGAACTCCTCCCCAGGTGCGCTTCCATCGCCGACAAGCTCGCCATTGTCCGATCGATGAAAACGACCGCCAAGGAGCACACCGAAGGCATCAATCTCCTCCAACGCGGCCACGCCCCACGCCCTCCCTTCACCCGCCCCACCATCGGCTCCGTCCTCGCCCAACAACTCGGCCAACTCGAATCCAAAATTCCCAACTTCATCCTCCTCGACCCCTGCCCCGAAGGAAACGAATTCAAAGGATTCAAAGCAGGAAACTGGGCCGGCTGGCTCGGCGCGGATTACTCACCCGTGCGCGTCGGCGGTGAATTCCAAATCCCCGACGCTCACAAAATCGACTCCATCACGGAAGACGACCACGAAGCCCGCGAAGCTCTCCGAAAATTCTTCAGCAAAAAGTACGAGAACGATCGTCAATCAGCCGCTGCCAATTCCTGGAATGCCACCTTCGAGCGCGTCAACGGCCTCATGAGCTGCTCCCACCTCTTCGATCTCGAGCGCATCCCGCAAGCCGACCGCGACCGCTACGGCCCCGGAGCTTTCGGCCAGCACGCCCTCCTCGCCCGCACCCTCGTCGAGGAAGGCGCACCCTTCGTCATGGTCGCCAACGGCATGCCCTGGGACAGCCACGTCTTTAACCACGAGATTTACCAAATGGTCGTGCCTGATCTCGACAACATTATCTTCCAACTCACCAAGGACCTCGAAGAACGCGGCATGCTCGAAGATACTCTCGTCGTCGCGATGGGTGAGTTCGGCCGCTCCCCCTGGATCAACCAAGCCCGCGGCCGCGACCACTACCCCAACGCCTGGTCCCTCGCCATGGCCGGAGGCGGCGTGCGAGGCGGAGCCCTCGTCGGTGCTACCGACAAATACGGCGCCGAGGTCACCGAGGATCCCTTCAACGAGGAAAACCTCTTCGCCACTATTTTCTCCGCTCTCGGCATCGATCCCCATTCGGAGTTCGACATCCCCGGCTTCCCGACTTTCCATCACGTCGAAAACAAAGCCGCACCCATTTCCCAAATCCTCTCATGAACCCTCCGACCCTCAAAAAAGGCAAGGAGATCGATCTCCCTTCTCACGTCCTCGACCTCACCCTCGGGCCCGACAAGAAACTCTACGCCTCCTGCCTCGACGGTGGCGTTTACGAAGTCTCCACCGGCTCCAAAATCATCAGCGATTTCTACAAAGAAATCGCCCGACACGATAACTTCGCCTCCGGCATCAATTGGTCTGCTTCGCAAAACACCCTCATCTCATCGGGCTACGGTGGCGACCTCAAGTGGATCGACCCCAAGGAGAAAAAGGAAACCCGCTCCGTCAAAGCCCACAACTTTTGGTCCTGGCAAAGCCGCATCTCACCCGACGGCAAACTCGTCGCCACCACCACCGGACAATACCTCTGCGGCGGCTACAAATACGAACCCGCTCCCGAAACTGAACCTTCGGTCAAAGTCTTCGATGTCGCCACCGGCGAACTCCGTCATTCCTTCCCCCACACCCCGCCCGTCCAATCCGTCGCCTTTTCAAACAACGGCAAACTCCTCGCCGCCGGCAACCTCATGGGCGAAGTCATCCTCTGGGACCTCGAACAAGGCGGTAAGGAAATTGCCCGCATCAAGACTCCCGATTTTACCGGTTGGGGCATCATCAAGGGCCACTACTACACCGGCGGCGTCTTCGCCCTCCACTTCGCGCCCGACGACAAATCCCTCTACCTCGCTGGCATGGGCAGCACCACCGACCCCGCCGCCGGAAATGGAAAACAACTCTGGCAAAACTTCACCTGGCACGATGGCATCAAAAAGTCCGGCTCCGCCGTCAAAGGCGAAATCGGAGAAGGCCTCATGGAGGCCCTCGCCTTCCATCCGAGTGGAAAATTCTTCGTCATGGCCGGCCGCATCTTCAAAGGCGACTGGAACGCCGCTCTCTTCGACCACGAATCCGGCTCCCGCCTCCACCATCAAAATGTCGGCTTCCGCATCTCCGCCTCCGCCTTCACTCCCGATGGAAAAACCCTCTTCCTTGCTGGAGGAAAAAATCAAGGCAACCCCGCCGAAGAAAGAAAATGGGGCCGCATTGTCATTTACAAAGTAGTCAGTTGATCTCGAGTATCCTCGCCACAAAAACCAAAACCTGCCGCGACCAATTTGTTAAAACGTGTCAATCAAGAAGATTCCACAGACAGTATCATCATGCGATCCGTCACCCCGATCTCAGATCTTGAGCGCCAATTAATGTAGAAGAAGGTTATTTGGGCTCCGCAGAAGATCCCCTCTCAATTGAGGCTAACTTCAGCGCCAATCTACAGACTTTTGAAGTCACCCGAGTTGACCATCAGCAATTGCTTGATTTTTCTCCTGAGTCGAAACTTTCAGTCGAGCAATAACCTCGTCGTTTTTCAGGACGTCAAAGAGAACGTTCTACGAGACCTCTAAATTTTGGCCTGCTGAATCACCACAAAACCTCATTCCTTGTTGATCGTGTTCACATGTCCGTCGGGAGATTTTTCGGACGTTTTTTCAGGAAGCGAAGATTGACGATCCGGGTCAGGACTTGAATCGTGAAGAAGAAAGAAAAAGGCGATCGCCTACAGATTAATATCGGCCGGGGAGTTGCCGACGAACCCCTCGGCCTCTATCTCAACGACTGGCTCGATAGGGATGATGCCAAAGACAAACACCGTAAACCCGGAGAATGGAATTTCCTCCGCATCAAAGCCCTCTGACCCCACATCCAAGTCTGGCTCAATGACAAAAAAATGTCGCCTACTATGATGCCAAACGCCTCGCACCAGGACACCTCGCTTTCCAAACCTACGGCGCCGCAAATTACGCTGGCTGGGTCAAATTCCAGCTAACATTCTTCACCTTGCGGGAGAGCTTCAAAGAGAGCAATCGATTTAAAAAGATCAACATGTTCGATGCTGATCTCACACTGCGAATCAGCGTGTAATAACTCGTCATAGACCTCTGTAAACTGCTCGAGGACAGCAGGAGGAGTGCCCGTCAATTTGCGCACAACCATGCTCCAGGTGAGCAGTAAGCGCACCTCGTCTTCCACCGCACAGACCAACTTGATCACCGCGTGACGTGAATCCGCCTCGATTTTCGCGTAAAGTTCACGCACCGCGTCTTCGCGTCCTTCAAGGATCTGGAGAATACGGTCATCGTCCGCGATCAGGAGCCCTGTCACATCGCGCGCGTTATTTGCTTCTACAGATTTACTCTCGATGTCATCGAAGTCAGCATCAGTAAATGGTGCGACCGGATTGCTCAGATAGGTAAGGCGAAAAATGGGGTAATCTTCCTTCCCCTGGATCGTCGCCCACAAGAGGCTTACCCGTGCTGATTCATCTGACATGCGGCGAGGTTGGCACAGCTTTTGGATTACTACTAAAAAATTCTTTGAGATAAGTCGTATGAATAAAATTTAGCAGCGATTCGACGAGGAAGAAAAAAATAGGTCCCCATCGCCCTCTACAAAGCCTCCTAAGCCTTCAATACTCGCCAAACACATTATGCCACCTCTTTTTAAACCCTACCTCATCGGCAGCGAAACCTTCGCCCTCATGGAACTCAAGCACCCACGGGTGGAGCAAGAAATCATCGCTGAAATGAGCCAAGGAATCGACGTCTACTACGATCGCCGCTGGGCCACCACCGGCGTCCTCGCGGAATGGTTCGCTCAAAATACCGACCTCTTCCTCGGCAAGCGTGTCCTCATCATCGGTGCCGGAATCGGTGCCGAAAACCTCATCCTCGGCCGCCACGCCAGCCACATCTGGATCAACGACATCTCCCCCACCGCCCTCACTCTTTGCCAGGAACAACTCAAAGAAAACGGCATCGAAAACGCCACCTCTCTTGTCGGTCGCTACGAAGAACTTGACCTCCCTGAAGTCGATCTCGTGGTCGCCAGCTTCCTCATTTACAACGACGATACCTACCGCTCGATGAGCACCTACATGAACCAGCACCAAGGCAACCTCATCCTCGTCAACGAGCGCCTCGCTCCCTTCCCCAAGCTCCTCAAAGAAAGAGAACACCGCATCCTCTTTGAAAAAGGAGCCGCCGTCTGCGCCCATTTTTCAAAGTAGGGCAAGCCGCTCACCGAAAGATCGCCCTTCTCTCCATCAGTAATATAACTTCCATGACTATCGGTTTCACAAAGACCAGCTCACTCCTCGCGCTCGCCTTCATCGCCCTCGCGCAAGCCGATGACTTCCCCACTCCCTACAACAGCGAAAAGGACAAATCAGCCAACCCGCCTTCCCCCCAAGAAGCCGCCGCTTCCTTCAAGCTCCCTGAAGGATTCAAAACCACCGTCTTTGCCGCCGAGCCCGATGTCCAAAACCCCATCGCCATGGCCTGGGATCACAAAGGCCGTATGTGGGTCGCCGAGAATTTCACCTACGCCGAACGCGGAAAACGATTCGACCTGGAACTCCGCGACCGCGTCATTATTCTCGAAGACAAAGATCACGACGGCAAAGCAGAGACCCGCAAGGTCTTCTCTGATAACCTCCAAATGCTCACCTCTGTCGAAGTCGGAAAGGACGGCGTCTGGCTCATGTGCCCACCCCAACTTCTCTTCGTCCCCGACGCAAATCACGACGACCTTCCCGACTCCGAACCCCAAGTCATCCTCGATGGCTTCACCGTCGCCCAGAGCAACTACCATAACCTCGCCAACGGCCTCCGCTGGGGACCCGATGGCTGGCTTTACGGTCGCTGCGGCGGATCTTGCCCCGGAAATGTCGGCCTCCCGGGCACGCCCGAAGCGGAACGCGTCCCCCTCCGTGGCGGCATCTGGCGCTTCCACCCCACCCGCAAAACCTTCGAGGTCCTCAGCCACGGCACCACCAACCCCTGGGGTCACGACTGGGACGAGCACGGCGAACTCTTCTTCATCAACACCGTCAACGGCCACCTCTGGCATATGATCCCCGGCGGCCACTTCGAACGCCCCTTCGGTCGCTCCGCCAACCCCCTCGTCTACGAGCCCATCCAAATGCACGCCGACCACTGGCACTTCGACACCACCGGCACTTGGCAAAAATCTAGAAATGGCGCCGCCAATAGCTTCGGCGGAGGCCACGCCCACATCGGCATGTGCATCTACCAAGGCGGCCACCTCCCCACCTCTTGGGATGGCAAACTCCTCACCTGGAACCAACACGGTCGTCGCGTGAACGTTGAAAAACTCGAGCGCGAAGGGAGCGGCTACGTCGGCAAACACGAACCCGACGTCCTCCTCTCGGGCGACGATTGGTTCCGCGGCCTCGACATTCGCACCGGCCCGGAAGGAGCCCTCTACGGCCTCGACTGGTCCGACACTGGCGAGTGCCACGACCACACCGGCGTCCACCGCACCTCCGGCCGCATCTACCGCTTCACCCACGGCGATCCCGGCAAACCCGAACTCTCCGATCTCATCAACATCGATGGCGAAAAACTCACCCGCATCATCGAGCACCCCAACGTCTGGTTCCACCGCCGCGCCCTCACCCAAATCACGGCCACCCCCGAGCTCATCGCCACCGCCGAGCGCCTCCTCAAATCCCCCGACACCGTCATCCGCCTCCGCGCCCTCTGGACCCTCCACGCGATGAACCAACATCAGCTCACATGGCTGCTAGATGAAACCAGCGAACACCTAAATTCTTGGGGTCTTCGCCTTCTTTGCGAGGCTCTCCCAATTGACCACGTCAATGGCCTTCACCCGTCTCACAACCCAGATTCGGAGATCTCTACGTTCCTGACCGTATTTGCCAACAACACTCAATCACCCCTCGTCCGCCTCACCCTCGCCTCCACCCTCCAGCGCCTTCCCTTAAAAGATCGCCCCACC
The DNA here is from genome assembly GCA_028822935.1 of Akkermansiaceae bacterium. Lineage (GTDB taxonomy): Bacteria > Verrucomicrobiota > Verrucomicrobiia > Verrucomicrobiales > Akkermansiaceae > SW10. The sequence continues at coordinate 148,611 of JAPKCM010000002.1, read as the reverse complement.
CTCGCTAGCGCACTCGCTTCGCGAAATGACGCCACCGACCACAACCTCCCCAAGCTCATTTGGTTCGGCCTCACCCCCCTCATCAAAGAAAACCCCTCCGGACTCATCCAAGTCGCCACCGCCACCACCTGGCCTGATCTCCTCCGCTACATCGCCCGCGGCCTCGCCAGCCAACCCAACGCCATCATCGACTTCGCCATCGCCCAACCCGAGAAAGCTCCCCACCTCCTCCAAGGCCTCATCGAAGGCTACAAAGGATGGCGCAAAGCCCCCCTCCCAAAAAACTGGACCCGCGCCGTCGAAGTCCTCCAAAAAGACAACCCCGGCCCCATCCGCGATCTCTCCGCCCTTTTCGGCGATGGCCGCGCCCTCGACTCACTTAGAACCCTCGTCTTTGACAAAAAGTCCACCCTCCCCACCCGCACTCGCGCCCTCCAATCCCTCATCGACGCCCGCCCCGATGACCTCCGCAAGACCTGCGAAAAACTCCTCACTACTCCCACCCTCTGTCGCACCGCCCTCCAAGGCCTCTCCCTCTTCGAGGACCCCGCCATCGGCGAGAACCTCGCAAAGGCCTACCGCAAATTCCGCAGTCCCGATCGTCCCAGCGTCATCGCCACTCTCACCACCCGCCCCGCTTGGGCTAACTCCCTCTTCACTCAAATCGCCGCCAAAAAAATCCCCACCACCGATCTCTCCCCCTACCACGCCCGCCAAATCATCGCGCTCGGCGACCAAAAACTCACCACCCGCCTCACCGAGATCTGGGGCAACGTCCGTCAGTCCGATGACGCCAAGAAAGAGCGCATCACCCAACTCCATAAAGCCCTCACTCCCGAAGTACGAAAAAAAGCAGACCTCTCCACTGGCCGCCTCCTCTTCCAATCCCTCTGCGCCTCCTGCCACATCCTCTACGGCCAAGGCGGAAAACTCGGCCCGGACCTCACCGGCTCCGGCCGTGCCAACCTCGGCTACCTCCTCGAAAACATCGTCGCCCCAAGCGCCATCATCCCTGCCGAATACCGCATGTCCGTCCTCACCCTCAAAGACGGCCGCACCCTCACCGGCGTCATTTCCTCAACAAACGACCGCACCCTCACCCTCCGCGGCATCACCGAGGAAACCACTCTCGAAAAAGGCGACATCAAAGAGGCCACCCAGCTCCCCAACTCCATCATGCCCGAAGGCCTCCTCCACGCCCTCACCCCCGGACAAACCTGCGACCTCATCGCCTACCTCATGCACCCCACGCAGGTGCCCCTTAAAAAATAAAACTAATGAATAAAAAGCGCCTCCCCACAACCCCTCCCCGCTGCCAACGGCAGTAAACAACCCAGCATGGGGCTTCAGCCCCATGACCTGACCACAACATCTATCGCGTGCTGAAAGCACTCTGGAAACACCCGCTTCACCCTACCAACATCTCACATGCCCCAATCCCTACACCAAGTCTACAGTCACATTGTCTTCTCCACCAAAGATCGCGCTTCCCTCATCGACGCTACCATCGAACCGCGCCTATACGCCTACCTTGCCTAGGCATCGTTCAACAACTCGGCGGCGATCCCCTCACCATCAATGGAGTCGCAGATCACGTCCACCTCCTCATACGCGCCAACAAATCCGTCTCCGACCAGGACTTCATGCGCGATCTCAAAGGACGACTCTTCAGAAACCCCCTGAGCACCTATCGCCATGGAAGACTCAAAAGAACCCAACGATTACCGCCGCGACCCGCTTCTCCGCCGATTTCATCCCCAAAGTCCGCACCAGCCACCTCGGCTACGCCGCCGCCCTCCGGGTCATCGCTATCCTTTTCTCTAGCTGGAAGATCAGGAAAGAGATCCACATCCCTCGTGATCCCGAGCTCGAACGCTCGAACTGCCCGCGACGCAAAAAGAAGGCATCTCGGCCCTAGGCCATCAGATGTCCCAGCTTGCTGAGTCTCCGGCAAACCTCTAGTCTGGAGCGAGCGCCATCATTCTGGCGAATTCGTAGCTCCTGGGTATTCTTCACCCAACTTCGTCATGAAGTTCTTCTTCCTCTTCCTCGTCCCCGCCGTCTTATCGGCGGCGGAAGTCATCACTCCCTCATCAACATCCCTGACCACGGGTGACCAATTCTTCCCAGCCGCCAATGTAAGCAACGGCTCCGGGCTTTCGGCAACCCCGAACATCTCGAACTATCAAGACGTCACCCATACGGCAGCCAGTGGTTCAACCGCATGGACCACGACCGCTCCTGGCGGAGGATCGGCCGACTACTTTAACTTCGGCCCCGATCCCGTCTTTCTCCTTCGCTTTAACGAGACCCACGATTTCACCGACCTCGTCTACTGGGGCTACCACTTCGGAAATCCCAACGGCAACGAAGGCAACTCGTTCCGATTGGAATTTTCAATCAACGATGGCGCAACATTCGGAGCACCCATCGAAGTCGTCTCACCCGCCATTTCAACCAGCGCTTCCACCACCTTAAATTTCGGAAGCATCCATTCGGGAAATGCCATTCGCCTCACCATTTTCGACAATTGGTTCGAGGGCTTTGGCGGCGGCGATCGTGTCGGGATCGGAGAATTCCGCTTTCTTGGAGAAACTCTCATCAATCCCGCTCCCATCATCGCAATCGATCGCCTCGTTGATTTCGGAGTCGATTCCGTAAGCAACAACTTCACTCTCACCATCACGAACCAGGGGGTGCTTGAGGACCTCTTCGTGACTCCTTCACTCGATCCTGACTCCGCCTTCTCAATTCCCGCGTCCCCCTTACCCATCCCTGCAGGCAGCTCATCAGATCTTTCAATCTCCTTTAATCCTCTCAGCGATGGCTGCTTTTCGGAAACCTTGTTCCTCTCGACAAATGATCCCGCAAACCCGCTGATCCAGGTCACCCTCCTTGCCGCCGTCAACTGCAGCTTCCCTGCTCCGCAACAAGCCGACTTTTCAGTCGAGGAAGGTGTCTTCACCTCCCCCTTAGCTCTTTCTTTAACAAGCAGCGATGGAGCCACCATCCTCTACTCTCTCGATGGGTCGATCCCCGGTGAAGAAAGCGGAGCCGTTTACAATGGCCCCATCACGATCGACTCCACCACTCAGGTCCGAACCGCCACTTACCTCCCCGGTCACCCCCCGGCGATTCGAACCCGCTCCTATCTCAAACTTGATCCCGAGGTCGCAGCCTACTCCTCCGAACTCCCCATCGTGATCGTCGAGAATTTCAATCGGGGAAAGGTCCCCAATAAAAACTGGAGTACCAACACGCAAACTGGCGGCGGCCTTCAGCAGGTTGCCCGACAGCCCGCTTTCCTCGGAGTCTATGAGCAAAACCCCGCAACTAATTCAACCAGTTTACTGAGCGATCCCACCCAAACTTCTCGCATTGGCATCCGCGGCCGGGGAGCCTTTTCCTCCACCTGGACTCCCAAGCCTTTCTCTCTTGAAACCTGGAAAACCAACGCCGATGAGGACCGTTCAATCAAGATCCTCGGGATGGCCTCTGACTCCGACTGGATTCTCTACTACCCCCACCCGAACTACGATCGGGCGATGTTGAATAACACCTTCATCTGGGAGCTCAGCCGTCAAACCGGACGCTGGGCGCCCGAGTTTCGCTTCGTGGATCTTTTTCTCAATGAAAACGGCGGCGATCTCACGATGAACGACCGCAAAGGGGTCTACCTCTTTCTTGAAAAGCCGAAAAGAGGAGGCAAGAGAATCGAATATGACAAACTCTCGGGAGATGGCTCCACCGGTGGATGGCTCACTAGCATCAATCGTATGGACGCCATTCCCGTCGAAGGCTTCCCTGCAGAAAATGGAGCCACCTCTCCTCAGTTCTTCCACACCGCCGGCCCCAACCGCAATCAATCTACCCCACCCAACACCTCCGGATCAGGCGATGACATCCCACGGCAATACAACGCCTTCATCAACTTCGAAGATCCCAACGGATACCGCATCAGCTCGATCCAGCGAGCCGCCGTCGAAGTTTGGTTCCGCGAATTCGAAGACGTCCTTTACGATAACAACGTCTGGAGGGATCCCGATATTGGATACCGTCAACACCTCAACACGACCGACTTCATCGACTACATGCAAATGCTCACTTTGGCAAAGCAAGGCGATGGTCTTCTCCTGAGCATGTTTCCCTGGGTCTCCTCCGGAGAGCGTAAACTTCACATGGGACCGATGTGGGACTTCAACAACGGAGCCTATCGCGGGTCGGCCACCGGCACCTTATATTTTCGCCCGAACCGCCTTTGGTATGATCGCCTCTTTGATGATCCCGATTTCCAACGAGAATATGAAGATCGATGGTTTGAGCTCCGCGATGGCCCCCTTTCGAACGTCAACATGGCCGCCATCATCAATGCGCAAGTCGCGGCCTTCACCACCGGCCTGGCGGGCGATCAAGACGGAATCACTTCCGCCACCTGGATCAGTCGAACCAACTCCATGAAATCGTGGCTCCAGACACGTGCCAATTGGATCGACTCAAATTTTCTCTCCCCACCCACCTTCAGCTCGAACGGAGAATTGGTATCGGTAGGCTTCCAACTCATCATCACCAACACGACAGGGAAATCGGGAACGATCTACTACTCGCTCGATGGCAGCGATCCCATCGACACCCTGACGACTTACGATCGCCCCATTACCCCGACCCAGTCTTCCTTGATCTCGTCGCGCGTCCTCACCACCGGAGGAAATTGGTCCGCGCTGCGAAAAGCGACCTTCATCGTCGGAATTCCTGCAGGCCCGGAGAATCTCATCGTCAGCGAGATCAACTACCATCCCGACATCAGTCATCCGAATACAGAGTTCATTGAACTGATGAACATCTCCCCGGACAAAATCATCGACCTCACCAATCTCTCCTTCACCGCAGGCATCACCTTCACTTTCCCTCCTAACACGACCCTTGCTCCCGGCGAGCGTCTCCTCGTTGTCGAAAATGAGGCTGCCATGATCTCAGGATTTGGACCCAAGCTGAACATCGCGGGCGAGTTTACCAAGCAGACCAATCTGAAAAACTCAGGTGAGCAACTCATCCTTACGGCGGCAGACAGATCGATCATCTTTGATTTCGAATACTCTGATGACACACCTTGGCCGGAATTTGCTGACGGACAGGGGGCAACCCTCACTCTCATTCGGCCACAGACACAACCGAGTCTCTCCTTGCCAGGTAATTGGCGTCACAGTGTTTCCGGACAAGGCTCTCCGGGAACGGATGACTCTCGCACCTTCAACGGTGCTTCAGAAGATCTCATCGATTTCATCCTGGGGGACATCAAGCCACAGCTCTCTCACTTGCTTGATGAGCCCACTTTCAACTTCCATATCAAACTGGGCGCAGATGATTTTTCAGTCATTCCGCAACGCTCACTTGACCTCATAAATTGGGAATCACTTCCCCTTCCAAGCACACCAAGCCAACTCGATCAAAACGGCACCGCAATCTACCATATCTCATTAAATACAAACATCTCAGCGCAATTCATGCGCCTGCTCGTCATCCCGCGACCTTAGCTCCCATCGACTCAACTTTGATTTCCTGAAATTCATACCTATGCTATCGGGTAGGATTGCAAAAATTCTTTATGGCCGCAGGCTCACTTCCAAATTTTGAAAAAGTCGAAGTCGAGGGCCCCATGACCTGCGGCTGCTTCTCCGGCCTCTGCGCCACCGCCGTCCCAGTCCGCCTGGGCTCCACCACCGTCGGCGTCCTAAAAACCGGACAAGTCTTCCGCAGACATCGCCTTTCAGGTCGGATTCCAATCGCTCTCCTAGTTCAACCGCTCCTTTTCCAAAATTATGGGCTGCTCTCCGAGTAAATTCCGTGAAACAGAACTCACTAAGGCTACAGTGAGCGTGTAGGAAAATCACTTCTCCTTCTTCGCACGCAGCCTGTAGTGCAGCTGCGCGACCTTGCCCATGTAGTGGTCCATTTTAAAATCAACGGCCGCCAACTTCATGTGCTCGCGCGATTTTCCAGACTTCTCCAAAGCTTCATAGTAAAGCCCCAGGTAGAGGTGGGCGTAGCAAAGTTGGTTCTTTAATCTCAGACCCTCGGCATTCTTCTTTGCCGCCGCGAGGACCGCTTCTGCAGTGCCCTTTCCTCCATAAAGATCATGGATTTCTTTCATGGGAATACGTCCATCGCCCTTGATCGGGATAAATTTTTTGCGCGCTGTCTCAACCGATCCATCCTTCTGCCGAACGAAACAGATAAAGTGCCAGGCCGCGTTCTCAACATCGTGTCCATTCACCTTCTGATGGCTTTCAAATTGCGCCACCCCTTTTTTATAATCACCTAAATAATAGAGTGCCAATCCCCGCTGCCAATGATGGGGACCCCGCTGCGGCATGAGAGCAATTTCCCGATCCCAATCCAAAATTGCCTCTTTAATCTTCCCTTCAAAAAAGCTCTTCTCGCCTTGGTCGTAGAGAGCACCAACTGACAGCTCCCTGTCTTGCGCAACGAGCCCGGCCACAAGGGCGAGCGATAGTATAATGGTTCGAAAAATCATGGGTCACTTCGTTTTTTCAGCGATCTCTTTTCGAGTTTTTCTTAAGAGATTCAACATCCAGAGGCTAAGCAAAACCGCCACTCCCTGCCAGAACCAAAAGGCCAGGGGAATCCCTCGGATCACATCCGCAGGCATGTCATCGATCGGCACCACCACTTGCGAGGCATACATCGCCCATGACACCGGGCTGATTCCGATCAACCAAACTCCCGCTGGCAGGAGTTCGTCTTTGGTCAGAACCGCAATCATCCCCAGCATCAGAGGCAGAACTCCCCCAAGAATGATCGCCAGGATGGTAAACTTACGTCCTTTCGTCTCGAGAATCGTCTGCACCAAAATCCCCCCGGTAAAGAGCACCATTACAATCGCAAGCAGCGCCATCGGACTCAGCTGAAATTCCGGGAACCAACGCGAACCCACGATCGCCTTGGAAAAGGTAAACCACCCCACTGAACCGATCGCCACCATGAAAAACACCCAGGGCGTCGCGGTTGCCGGATCAGAGAAAACCGAGAGGCGGCTCCGTCCCTGTTTCCTTACCCGTCGCCACCCGCGCACCTGACCTTCCTCATCTGGAATAATCAAAAAACTCATCACCCAAATCATGGCGAGGGTCACCACTCCGAAGATCCCGATCATCATGAAAATCTCCCACGCCTCCGGCTGCCAATTCGCAGGATCCACGCCGGCGAAGCGGCCAAAGCGGCGGCCGAATTCGCGCGATGGAAACAATTGCCCCGTCTCAATCAGGGGAAGCGCATTCCCCAAAATCACGAGCTGCACCCAACCAAAAAGCCCCACCGCTCCGATCTTCCCCAAAAGGTGCGATTCGTTGCGCCGCCACCTCCTCCACAGCATCGTCGACATCGCCAAAATGAGAATCCCCTGCGAGATCAGCGTAAACACCACTTGAGGAAAATTCAGGCCAAAAAAGCGAGCCATCGGGACCAAATCTTGCACTGTCTGGATCATCATCTGCGCCGAGCGCGGCACGAAGTAAGCGAAACTCTCTTCGACCACCGGCAAAATAGTGAAGTATTTAAAATAGACCAAGCCGAACTTCGCCACCTGCGGAAGAACGGTGTAGAGCAAGAAGACGAGCCCCATCGACCCCAGAAAAGCCCAACGCCGATTTTTCATCACCGTGCCCGCCAGAAGTCCGGTCAGATGATACAGCACCCCTGCCACGATGAAGACCGAATAGATCTCCAGGCAAACTCCGAGAGGAACTTTCCCCTGCCACATCGAAAAGATGGAGAAGGGCATCGTCGCCGCAAAAATAACCCATTCGCGAATCGGCAGGCCAAACAAATAGCCCACCACTTTGGCCAGCGGAGTCATTGGCGCCAGACGCTGATACTCGAGCACCCCCTCATCCGCCTCCGCCGTCATTGCACCAGCTACTTGACCCGTGCCTAACATGAATAAAATCAACCCCTGCAGGACCAGCAAGGGAACAATCGGAAGACGCGCCGCATACATTAGCTCCAGCTTCCCCTGTCCCATGGCACCTTGCCTGATACTAAAAAAGATGAAGGCCGCAATCAGAACAAAAACGAGCAGGACTCCTCCCAAACTCACGGGTCTCAGACGACTCCGGGCGTAGCGCCGCACAATGGGATTCGCCCAGATCTTCCAAAAAGGGACTATTTTTCCCCGCTGCAATTCTTCACTCATGATTTTCGATTTCCCTCCGCAACTTGCACTAAAATGTCTTCAAATGACGACCCCTCTTCTTCGAACGCTTTGAGCCCAAATCCGCCTGAAGCCAGCGTGCTCAAAAAGCCCACTTGCTCTTCATCGTTTCCGACGAAGTGAAACGTCACCTCCGGACCATCGGCTTGAATTTCCGAAATCCGCGAATCCGTCCTCAGCCAGCTGAGCACCGCTTCGTTCTCTGCTAGAAATGTCGCCCGCACTGATCTCTCCTTTTTTCCAAGCTTCTCGCGTACTTGTTCCGCCGTGCCCGATGCCAGGAGATTCCCCTCGTTCATGACACAGAGTGACGAACACATTTCCGCAAGCTCGGTGAGAATGTGCGAGCTCACCAGCACCGTCGCGCCACCCTTGGCAAGCTTCTGCAAGGCATGCCGCATCTCACGGCGCGAAAGCGGATCCAGCCCACTCGCAGGCTCATCGAGAATCATCACCGACGGCCGATGCATCAAAGTTTTCGCAAGCACCAGTCGCTGGGTCTGGCCGCGCGAAAGCGCCTTACACCAAGCATTCTCCTTTTCAGTCAGGTTCACAATATCGAGACATTCATCAACCCTCGCCCGCCGTTCCTTGCGATTCCCAAGTCGATGGGTATCCGCATGAAAATCGAGGAACTCCCACAGTTTGAGATCCGATGGCACCGGAGCCAGATCCGGCATGTAGCCGATCACTTCGCGAGCCCGTTCGGTGTTTTCTAAAATATCGATCCCCGCCAGGCTCACCTCGCCATAGGTCGGCTCCATGAGCGTCGCAAGAACACGAAAAGTGCTCGTTTTGCCCGCCCCATTGGGCCCGACAAGCCCAAAAACCTCTCCATAGGGCACGCTCAGCGAAATGTCATTCACCGCGACAAAGTCGCCGTAGTCTACTCGCAAGTCTTTGATTTCAATCGCACCCGCTGACATCAGAAACGATCTCCTTCCAGTGCATCCCAATTGTTCGGCAGCGTCAGCCCCATCTTCGCCATATCGCTCTCCGCTTTCTTGAGACGCTCTTCCCGATGGGCATCGAGTAAATCACGCTGCTCCGGGCGAAGGACATCCTCAATCGCGCGATTCCTCCCGCCTTGATCCAGCTGCGATGTTCCCGATTCCATGCCATCAAATTCCATGCCATCGCGGTAGTCATCCGATCCGCGCGCCAATACTCCGAACAATTCAAAATGCTGCTCCTCATCCAACTCCACAATCTGATCCAAGCGCGTAAGATTCCGGTGTGCCTCATCCTGTACACTTTCGTGACGCTCATTCAGCCGCTCAAGTTTGAATTTCTCCAACTCCTCGCCCTCCAGCATCCCTTCGATTAAGACCTCCGCCCCCTCGGCATCCCGCCAATCGTATTCCGTCGACTGCACGAAGTCGACAAAGCCACTTTCATCGCTACCCACCACCTCGGCAAACTTCATCGCCCGCTCCTTGCTTCGCTGTTTAAACCACTCACTCAAGCGTTCCTTTTCTCCATCGTCCAAATCATAATCACTCGACCAACGACCCGACATCGTATCGGCCCACTCATCCTCATTGACCCTTCGAATCCGCTCAAAAAGGGGCGTCATTTCCCGCATCCACGGCTTCATCGTGACAAAGACATCGTCGAAGCTCACATCTTCCCCATTTCTGATCCGCCACATCATATTGCGCACCCCGTCGCCCACCTTCCGCTTCTCATTCCGATGCCCGCTCGCCACGAGCGCCCGGATCTCCCCTTGCGCCTTTCGGAGATCCTTCTCTGTCATCTCAAGTCGCTCCTCGGGCGACCCCTCCTCCGGCGCGATGCTCTCAGAGAACATTACCCCACCCACAATTCCGACCACGATACCAACAATAAGACCTAAGACCTGCTTCATCCTGACTATAAAAGCGTCACATCCCTATTTTTGTCCCTTATAAAATGACGAAAATTGTGGAATCGTCGCCGACTTCTCTCATTCCCGCATGACAAAGACTGCCCCTTCGGCAGCTTCAGAAGCGCCAAGTTTCTACCCAGGTTTTCGTCTGAGACGCCAGGCTCCCCGCCAACGATCTACCGAAAAGGCCCATTCCTGCGCCATTCTGCCCCGCACCACCCTGACATAAAATCACCGTCGTTGCTTGGATTAAGGAGATTCCCTCTTGCTCTATGCCCGGCATATTTTTTGGCATATTTTTTGGGATGACTCCCGCGTCACGCCTCTGTCATGGAGTGATTCGGCGGGTCGATTTGTTCTCTCCATCGGTCCATTCGATCTCAACGGCGAGAGGTTTTATCACTGATATAAACGATCTCCCTCCGTGAGCAGAGCAACACAATAGTGGATGACACCCCATGGCTGCGATGGATCCAAAGTCAGATTGATAAAGTCGCAAATGCCTCGGAGCGACTTGCGCTTCGAGACATTGGTAGAATGGCCTCGGGCAGGCGGCGAGCTAGTGAATCCCCTCTCCTGAGGATCATCCTTCCAAGGAGCAAGCCAACGCGACTTCCGCATAAACGAAACTAGGCAGAGAGCAGATCCCAGAGCAAGCGGGTTCTCACACGTGTCAAACTCAACTAGCGCCCCCGGAAATACCTCGACACCAAACCTCCTAATGAGATCTTCCTCAGCAACTGACTCGCGCACTTCCGTGTTGAAAAAGACTGGCGTAAACATTCATCCTATCTCACGTTAGTCCATGGCGGTTTCAAAAGAACGGTTAATTTACGCCCTTTTGATAACTCTTTCAGTCGCTCCGCTTACGTCTGCGGGCTCAGTTACTGATGATCTTTTTCCCAGCGAGTGGCTACTGGACACAAAGCTAGATTACTCGAAAAGTATTCTGAATCAGCAAGAAATCATTGGAAACAAATCCCAGTATATCCTGGAGTCCTACCGCGATGGCCTGCTTGAGACTGGCAAAATTTACCTCTCCGGCCACGCTGTTTACTCTCACTATCAGGAGCGGACTGATACAGCGGGAAAGTTTCCAATCCTTGGTCGCTTTCCAAGCCAACATGATTCAGGACGGAGCGGGCAAGAGGATATTTTGGATGTTGCAACGCTCGGGTTGACCTATGCACCGACCGATTCGGCTCGGATTTTTGTCCGCGGGATTTACACCGATCTTCAATTCCCAAGGCAGGAGAATGCCCAGATTCGTGAGGCCTTCGTGACTTTTGGGGATCTTTCGCAGAACCCGTGGTATTTATCGGTAGGTAAAATGTCCGTCAACTTCGGCCATAATGGGGCTTATAATCCGATCACTCACTCAGTGAACAATCACTTTTATCAGGCCGACACACGGGATGTCGCTGCAGAGTTGGGTTACGTGGCAAGCAATTGGAAAGTGGCTTTTACGGCGATGAATGGAGGGCGCCAGCTTCGCGTTGCAGATACGCCGGATGAGTCGTTCCTTAGTAATTTTGCTATCAGTGGTGAGTATGATATGAATGTTGGCCAGTGGGATGTTTCGATAGGAGGTGGCTATCTTTACTCAAGCATCTACGACAGTGATAATGCCAATCATCCGGGTGTAGATTCTAATCCATTAAGCACTCGTGAGCGAAATGGAGTAATCAATGCATGGACCGAGTGGCAAAAGGGCCCAGTCTCTTTAATGGCTGAGGTTAGTCAGAATGAGCGTGATTGGCCAGCAAGTGGTGCCTCGGTGCAGGCTGTGACTTTGGGTGCCGCGTATGATACCGACGTTTTAGATAAGCCGACTCGGTTTTCTTTGGTTTATGGTCGCGGAAAGTTGGGAAATGAGGGAGATGAGTGGGAGAGTTTGCAGCAGCTTGCAGCTAGTGTTGAGACTTTCGTCACCCCGAATTTTGCTCTGAGTATGGAGTATGTCTATAACCGTAGCTTCATCCCTTTGATCAAGCTTGATCGGACTGCCATAGCCGACGTCGACACCAATACGCTGATCTTTAGTGGACGATTCTTTTTTTAGGATCAAGATAATCGGCCATGCCTCGCCTTAGTTCATTTCTGATTCGTTTGGTTCTGTATGTCTATGCCGCGGAAGCAGGCCTTGCGGCGTCCATTTCATGGACAAGTGGAGTGGTCTCTGGTGGTGAGGTCGTGAGGAACGAAGGCCGTCTCCTGGAGGCATGCAACTTCGGAAATGCCTCTGCTTCGTCTCCGGTGGTGAATGGCGTCCAATTTCTTGCGATCGATTTCAGCGCGTCGGAATCTCCGACTCATCTTGTGGGCTTGAATTATAACACGGGCGAGAGTGGAAAGTTGCCCGGTCCGGGAATCAACGAGCTTTCGGATACCATCGCCTATCGCAGCGGCGTAGATCCTCAAACCGCCCTCTTGACCGGGTTGACGCTTGGTTTGGATTACGAGATTCAATTTTTCTACTATCACAACACCGTCAATCGGAGTGTCACCATTTTTGATGAGACGGGAGCGGGCGTCACTTTGACCGAGACCGGTGAGCCGGTTTATGCGACGGGAATTTTCACTGCCGATGCGACCACGCAGGCCCTGACCTTTGATGCCAGCACCGGGTCACAGTTTTTGAATGCCTACCAATTGCGGGAGCGTTCCGTAACGCTTCCTCTGGTTTTGACCGAAGTAGTGATCAGTGAGTTCATGGCGTCGAATGATGATTCGCTAAATGACGGGGATGGAAAATCCTCTGATTGGATTGAAATTTGGAACTCCACGACAGAAAGTGTTGATCTTAAAGACTGGTCATTGACTTCTTCAAGGGAGCAATCGGAAGGGTGGGTGTTTCCGTCTCTTTCTCTCGCTCCCAATGAATTTTTGGTGATTTTTGCCTCCGGGCAGGACGGGTATGTCGATCCCCAGGGGAATCTACACGCTGGTTTTAAGTTGAGTAAGGGCGGAGGCTATCTCGCTCTGCTGAAGCCCGATGGCGGCGGTGGGTTTGAAATTGCCAGCGAGTTCGCGGAATTCCCCCCGCAAGAAACCGATGTGAGTTACGGGCTTTTTGGGAGTGAACTCCCCCTTAGAGTGGGCTACCTGGATCGCCCCACTCCCGGATTGAGCAATAGTGCCGCAGGCTATGCGGGCTTTGTTGGCGATACCTCATTTCATCCGGATCGAGGATTTTACGATGCTCCGATATTGGTCACGATTGAGACCAGTCTTGCGGAGGCAACAATCCGCTACACCATTGACGGATCAGAACCAACTCTTGCCAATGGCTTGGCCTACCCGGGAGGGGCCGGGGTCTCTGTCACGGGAACAACGACTCTGCGAGCTGCAGCATTCAAGGAGGGTTTTCAGCCAAGCAATATCGACACCCACACCTATCTCTTTGTTGGAGATGTCGTCAATCAGCCTTCCGATCCCGTTGGTTTCCCATCGACCTGGACGGGCGCTGATTATGGCATGGAGAATGATCCGTCCGATTTGGCATTGGTTGCGGGTGCCCCGGACTTTGAGCTCGAAGACGCAAAAGCGGTGGTCCGTGATGCCTTGTTGGAGCTTCCCGCGATGTCTTTGGTGATGAAGGTAGATGATTGGTTTGGCCCTTCAGGAATCTATCGGAACAGCACCGCCCGCGGGGCGTCTTGGGAGCGTGCTTGTTCCGCTGAATTCATCTTCCCGGAGGGCTTCGAGGGAGAACCATTTCAAATTGATTGCGGGGTGAGGGTTCAGGGGAATACCTCGCGAAATGCTTCGGCAAATCCCAAGCATTCACTGCGGCTGGCGTTTCGAAAAATATATGGCGAATCGAAGCTCCGCTATCCCTTTTTTGGGGAGGATAGTCCGTCTGAGTTTGACACCATCGTGCTGCGTTCAAATTCACAGGATGGATGGGTCTACAACTCGGAGCGAAACCGGATGGGGCAGTTTGTCAGAGATGCCTGGGCTCGCGAAACCCATCGGCGGATGGGACATGCCTCGCCTGATGGCAATTGGGTTCACCTGTTTATCAATGGCCTTTACTGGGGGGTCTATAATCCGACCGAGCGGCCGGATGGGGCCCACGGGGAATCCCACTACGGGGGAGATAAGGAGAACTGGGATGCCATAAAAAATCATGAGGAGGTGCTCGATGGAACTATCACTTCCTATCGTGAGCTTCTTGCGCTCATTCAAAATAACCCGAACAATTGGAATGCCGGCTATCGTGATCTTTCCAACCCGGAGGACTATGCGGCGGTCTTGGAGGCGATTGATGTGGAAATGCTCATCGATTACATGATCCACAACATGTACGCGGCAGCGGATGATTGGCCGGGTAATTTTTACATGGGCTTTGATCGAAGCGGAGCCAGTGGTGGATGGAAGTTCTATGATTGGGACAACGAGCACGGAATGAAAAATTCCGTGAACCTGAATCGGACCACTCCTCATGGACGCGACGATGATTCACCGACCAAATTTCATCATGCGCTTAAATCCAATCCGGAGTATCGCCGACTCTTCGCGGACCGCCTTCACAAGGCGTTCTTTAACGGCGGGGTGCTACACGTTGACTCGAAAAATCCCCAGTGGGACCCTCTTTTTCCAGAGCGCAACGTTCCGGCTTCACTTTGGATGGAACTCACCGGGGAGATTGAATCCGCACTCATTGCCGAGTCGGCTCGGTGGGGTGACTATCGCAAATCAACCCCCTATACTGTCTTTAATGAATTTCAGACTTTGAGAAACAATTTGCTGCAAAACTGGTTCTCGGAGAGATCGGAAGTTGTCCTATCACAGTTTCAACAGCAAGGACTCTATCCCGATATTGACGCCCCAACCCTAAGTCAGTTTGGAGGAATGGTCTCCCATGGTTTTCAACTGGGGCTGACCGGGTCAGAAAGTGGGACGATTTATTACACGACCGATGGAAGTGATCCACGGGTTCCTGCTCAGAGTGGAGTCGAAACAGTCCTGCTTGCAGAAGGGGACGAAGTGAGAGTTGTCGTTCCAAGCGCTGATGACCCTGGCTCTGACTGGAAAGACGCCGGGTTCGATGATGGTGCGTGGGGAGTTGGCGTTGGTGGAGTTGGCTACGAAACAATCGCCTCGAGTTACGAGGCTCTGATCGGGTATTCGGCTTTGGCAATGTTTGGAGAAAACGAATCACTCTATCTCCGGATGCCCTTTAAGATTGCCAATGAGGAGACCCTTTCGGAGATTGCTTCGTTAATTTTAAAGATGCGATACGATGATGGATTTATCGTCTATCTCAATGGCGTGCAGGTGGCCGCCGTGAATGAACCTGCGGTTCCGGGTTGGCAGTCCGGGGCCACCCAGAGTCATCCCGATCTTCAGGCGGTGAATGCGATCCCTTTTAATATTTCCGGGCATATTGACCAGCTTCGGATAGGAGAAAATATTTTGGCGATTCATGGTTTGAACCAGGGAATTAATAGTAGTGATTTTTTAATCAGTCCCCAACTGCTTGCCGGAAGTTCCGCATCAGTTGGGATCTCACCATCGGCTGTCCGATACTCGGACGTCATTAATCTGGAATCCACCGGCATCATTCGTGCCCGGACATTGGAAAAGGGAGAGTGGTCGGCATTAGTTGGTGCGTCTTTTGTCGTCGGGGTTCCGGCTTCTGCTGAAAATCTCGTAGTTTCAGAAATTATGTATCACGCGGAAGGAGGGACGGAGCATGATTACCTCGAGCTGATAAACGCTTCCGGAACGGACACCCTTGAACTCAGCGGGGTAAAGTTTACCGAAGGAATCAATTTTGTGTTTCCGTTTGGAGCGAGTTTGATTCCCGGCGAAAGAGTGTTGCTGGTTGAGGATTTTACGGCATTCGCAGCTCGCTACGGACCGGACCACCCGGTGGCCGGTCAATACAGCGGGAAGCTTGACGACGGAGGAGAGCGGCTTGTTTTGTTGGGGATGAATGAAACGGTCATTCAGGATTTTATTTACGATGATGCCGGAGGTTGGCCCACGAGTCCTGACGGAGGTGGGTCTTCTTTGGTCCTTATGGCCCCGGAAACGCTCCCTGTTCATAGTGACGCGACGAGCTGGAGAGCGAGTGTCTCGGCCGGGGGAAATCCCGGAGAAAGTGATGCAACCCGGTTTTCCGGGGATGCTCATGCTGATTTGGATCAGGATTCAATTCCCGCATTACTTGAGTATGCCTACGGGTCATCAGACCTCGATTTCAACCCGACGATCTTACCAACTATCGAATTTCCCGGGGAATCTCCGGTGTTCACTTTTACCCGGAATCTCGCTGCAGATGACCTAATCTATCATGTTGAGAGCTCGCTCGATCTGAGTTCATGGAGTGTGCTTGCTGAATCCATTAATGAGCGATCTACGAGAGATCTTGGAGATGGTCGTGTCTTGGTTCGCTATCGATTTTCTCCAATTGCTGGAGGGGGAGCCAGACGGTATTGGCGCCTAAAGGTCTCATTACGTTAAAATCCCACACCTTTTTCAAGGTGCGGGATGATCATTGAATTGAAATGAGCTTTTACTTGGTGATCCGGAAAAAGATGCGGGGCTCTATCGCGGGATCCAGAAAGGGAGTTCCCGCAGACAAGGTGTAGCTCGTTTGGTTTCCCTGGGATCCGTAGCTGTCATCGAGCTCGTTCCAAGGTTCATCAAGATTAAGGGAGCCCCAAACTCCATAGACAGCGCCCGGGCGGGAATTCCAGGTGATGGTGACGTTCCCCGCGGCATCGCGGTTGATCGAAGTGACTTCAAACGATGCTGTTCCGGCAATTTCATCGGGCGTCTTTCCGGAGGCTAGTTCGGCAATCTTGGCGGGGGACATGACTCCTTTCCAAAGGGACACGTCATCGACAAGTCCATCCACCCAATGAGAAGGATCCGCCCGAAGGATCCCGCCGATCGAAGTGGTGTCGAGATCCGGGGAGACAATATCCTTAAAAGTCCAATCTTCGCGATCGAGGACACCATCGAGGTAGAGTTGGATTTTTTGGTTGGCATCATTATGGGTATAGGCGATGTGACGCCAGGTGCCATCGAGTGGCGTACCAGTCGAAAACTGGTGGTTGGGAGAGCCACTATCCCGTAGATAGACATCAAGGCTGTCATCTGATCCATTATTTCTGGTTCCCAAGTTTAGGAGAGGATTACCGCTGATAGTGGAACCTTCGGAAAAGAAACGCAGATCATTTTGACCTGTGCCAGTGATCTTGACCCACATGGAGATTGTGTAGGCCGGATTTTGGCTAATGGGGAGATCGTCATCCACGGAGTGAATCCGGGCCAAGAGAGTATCAGCACCATTGAAGGAAGCTGCGGCGCGTCCTTCATCAATGATGAAGTTCGTGGCATCCATGTTCATGAGGTCAAGGTGGTAACCATTTGGTCCCTCGTCCGGAGTGATGGTGCCGTCAGTGCTGTCGAGTGGCCAGTAGGCGCTAAGCAAGCCTCCAATAGACGGGCTCTCGATATCAGTCGGAATCGTTCCGTTGGTCATCTCGTCATTGTCACCAATTCCGTCACCGTCGGTATCTGTCAGCAGGGGATTGGTATTGACGGCTCCTTCCGCGCCATCATTGAGTCCATCCCCATCGGTATCTGGATTGGTAGGATCGGTGCCGGCGAGAACTTCAGCGCCATCGTTCAAATCGTCATCATCCGAGTCATCATCACGGGGATTGGTTCCATTGGCGAATTCCTCGGCATTAGTGGAATTGTCTGAATCGGGATCGCCATCGGGGCCATTGTCAGAATTGACGGAACCGTCGTCATTGGGGTCGAGGCTATTTGCCGTTTCCCAACTATTGGGCAGTCCGTCATCATCAAAATCTTCCGGAGGCGAGCCGATGTTGTCGGCGGATGTTCCGAGTGCGAGATTGGTAATTTCCACGGGGGTCAAATCGCCGTCCCACATCGCGACTTCATCAATGCTCCCAAGGAAGTTGCAGCAATCACCTGCTCGAAGGATACCGCCGATAGTCGTGGTGTCGGGCGTGAAATCGGGGACGTTGGTATAGTCGAAGGTCGTATCGAAAACACCATCAATGTAGAGATCCAGTTGTTTATCAGATCCGCCAAGGAACACAATATGATGCCAGTCATTGTCAAAAGCAGTTCCCGGCGAGTGACCATGGTTGAGGGTTTCACCTCCTCCTCCGTTACGGATGTAGATATCCACGGTGCCATCCGCACTCCCGTTGTGAGTTCCGACGTTAAAAAGAGGGTTGTTGTCTGTGCTGGAACTCTCCGAGAACACGCGATCATCTGAATTTGCAGTTCCTTCTCCCTTGACCCACATTGAGACGGAGTAGGAAGGAAGCGACGTGAGCGCCATGCCTCCGGTTCCGGAATTGATGGCCCCGTATGTGCCGGCCTGGCCGTCAAATGCCACTGCCTTGCCCCCAGCAAGGACGGAGGCAGTATCGGCTTCGTAGGTTGTGCCGCCAAAGAAAACACCATTATTGCCCTTACCGGAGGAGTCGTCAAAGTTGTCGTCCAGTTTCCAGTAGCCGACAAGCTCGGCACTCGCTGAATAGGGGGGGATGAAGAGTGAGGCTACAGCGGGCAGCCCTGATCGGAATGTTTTGTAGAAGTTCATAATTTGTGAGTCGTGCCTTAAAAAAAACGAGCCGGTAGCTGGAAGACAACCGACTCGTTTGGATTGCAGTGAATTAAATCAGAGTGAGTCGGGCCGTCAAGCGACGACGGCGAACTGCGAGCAGCAATCCGGCAAGGCTCAAGAGGGCCGATGAGGGCTCTGGAACGAGTGAGGTGGCGCTGGCACCACCTGCAAGAGCGGAAATGTCACTGGCGCTGAGGTCTTGATCCCAAAAGCTGACGTCGTCGATACTCCCGAGGAAGTTGCAGCAATCGCCTGCTCGAAGGACACCGCCGATGGAGGTGGTGTCAGTCGCGAAGGCCGGGACATTTGTGTAGTCAAAAGTTGTATCGAAGGTGCCGTCGATGTAGAGATCGAGCAGGCCGTCACTTCCTCCGGAGACGAGAACGTGGTGCCAGCTATCGTCAAAAGCAGTTCCCGGCGAGTGACCATGGTTAAGAGTTGTGCCCCCTCCACCGTTACGGATGTAGATATCCACGGTGCCATCCGCACTCCCGTTGTGAGTTCCAACGTTGAAAAGAGGATTGCCGCTTACTGTTTGGCCTTCCGAGAAAATGCGGTCATCTGAGTTGGCAGTTCCGTCTCCTCTGACCCACATCGAAACGGTGAAGTTGGTATTGCCACTCACAGCGAGTCCGGTATTCACAGCGCCATAGGTGCCCGCAGCTCCGTCGAAGACGGCAGATTGGCCACCGCCGATCGCGGCAGAGGAATCGCCAGCGTAAGAGACACCACCAAACATGGTGCCATCATTGCCATTACCGGAGGTATCAAGGAAATCTCCGTCAAGAGGATAGTAGGCAATCAGAGCGCCATTTGCGGTTGCAAGAGCTGCTCCAGAGAAAAGGAGGAAACTTAGAATTGATTTAGAAGCCATCATATTGGTTTATAACGGTTTAAAAATGTCTGTCTGACAGATTAAGGCAAGCTCAAAGCAAGAGGATTTTACGCCCTTTTCTCTAAAAGTCAGGCTCTTAGCTCCCCTAGATCAAAAAAGCGCCACTCCCCTTCCGTCAGCTCGCCCAGCTCGAGCTCGCCGACTGCTTCTCGGTGCAATGTCACCACCTTCACCTGGAAGTGCGCAAACATCCGCTTCACCTGATGGTTCTTCCCCTCATAAATCGTAAGAAGGCACTCACAAGAGCCCCGCAATTCCACTTGCGCGGGCGCGGTAGTGACTTCTTCTTTGGCAAACCACATCCCCTTTTCAAAAAGGGCGATCATTTCTGCCGTGATCTCCCCATCCGTGCCCACCCGATAGCGTTTCCCCACCTTCCTTACCGGCTCGGTGATCGCCTCGGAGACCCGACTATCATTGGTCATAATAAGGAGCCCGGTCGTAAAACGATCAAGCCGCCCCGCGAGATGAAGTTCATCCGCCCAATCCTCCTCAACGAGGCTTACCACCGTGGGATGTTCCGCATCCACCGTCGCGCTCACCACTCCTTGCGGCTTATTGAGCATGACATAGCGAGCCGTTCTGTTTTGGACGATTTCAGAGCCCACCTCGACAAGATCAAAATTACCGATCTCCATTGCCCCACTGGTGGCGAGGGTGCCATTGACCCTCACTTCGCCAGCCTCGATCTTTGCGCGGATGTGCGGCTTTCCCAAGCCACGCCATTTCCAGATCAGACGATCAAGTCTCGTGAATCCTCTCACAGCACTTGAGCAAGGGCCTTGGCAACGCACGCGTCATCAGCGGGGAAAATCGTCCGCAGATCGAGAAAGAGCGCGTCATCGGTGGTGTAACCCACCAAGGCAGGTGAGCCGACACGAAGTTTCTTCGCCAGCTTGGAAACCGATTGATTCGATGGCACCAGCTTGAGCGCAATCGAGGGAAACTCAGCCCGCGGCATCGTCCCCCCACCCGGTCTGGCAAGGGTATCTTCGATCGAAACAGCGACATTCCCGGAAGAGAAACCGGACACGATCTTCTCGGCCCGATCCCGGAGATCCTTCGTGCTTGTTCTCAAGAAAGTCAGAACCGGCACATCGCTGGAAGCGGGATTTGCTTTCACCTCGAGATATTGATCAATCGACTCCTGGAGCGTGGTGAGAATGAGCTTATCGCAACGGACCGCCCGGAAGAAGGGCTCCTTTTTAATCTCCGCAATGAGGTCGGCTCGACCACCAATAATCCCCGACTGCGGCCCGCCAAGGAGCTTATCCCCGGAGAAAATCACCAAATCAATTCCCCGACGGAGACACTCCTGCGGGGTTGGCTCATGATCGATCGGCGCGAGGTCTTCCGTGTTTATCATGGCACCCGAGCCGAGATCTTCCACAAGGGGGAAACCATGCTTCTTGCAGAGTTCCGCGATCTCAGGGATCTCAGGCTCACCCACGAAGCCTCCAATGTAGAAGTTCGAGCGATGGACTTTTAGAATGAGCGCGGTCTGAGCCGTGATCGCCTTCTCGTAGTCATAAAGATGGGTCTTATTTGTCGCACCCACCTCCACCAGCTTCGCTCCCGAGGTCTCGAGAATCTCCGGAATCCGAAACCCACCGCCAATCTCCACGAGCTCCGAGCGCGAAACGATGACTTCGTTTTTCCCATCAGCGACTAAAGTGCGCAGCGTAAGGACAAGTGCCGCAGCACAATTGTTCACCGCCGTTGCTGCCTCCGTCTCCAAAAGACAAGCGAGAGCCGTCTCAAGGTAGCCGGCCCGCTTCCCGCGGGAGCCGGAAGGGAGATCAAATTCCAGATTCGAGTATCCCGTGGCGATCTTCTGCAGCGCTCCTGCAGCACGAGATCCCAGCGGAGAACGTCCCAAATTCGTATGAATCAGGACGCCGGTGGCATTAATCACGGGCTGGAGGCGGGAATTTTCAAAAGCGTGCAGGCTTTCTTTTATCGACGCCTCTATCTCTTCCCGCGAATGCCTTTCCTCTGCGAGCAGCTTCTCCCGAAACGTCTGAATTTCACGCCTTACGAAAAGATTTACGAGAGGACGCGGCAGAGACACCTCGGGAGAAAGGGCTGCCGCAAGCTTTTCGACAGCAGGGAGAGAAGACAGATCAGACATAGTTTCGAGGGCAAATAGCTAGCCCCGATTGGCCCTCAGGTAAAGAGACTGTCGTTATTTCCTCAAAAAGTTCAAAAAACATTCTTGCCAACCTGACCATCCGATTATAACTCCCACCCGTCCAACACGATAAGTGACCCGTTCGTCTAATGGTTAGGACTCCAGATTTTCATTCTGGCAATAGGGGTTCGACTCCCCTACGGGTTGCCAATTATCCCCAGCTTCGCTCGCGAGGCTGGGGATATTTGCGTTACGCAGCGAGAAAAAAGTCTTCGCCCGTAGGACGGGCATTCGCCGTATCGCCCATCAGCCACTTGTCCGCCGTAGTGCGTAGAAGGATGCCAAAAAAAATCTCCGAGTCTCTGCGGTGAATCTCAATAGCCAACCCCCAACCGCGTCACCCTGTCTCACTGCGTCATTCTGCGCAGCATCTCATTGCGTCATTTTGGCACTCGCTTAATCGAGTTTCCCCGAAAATCCCCGTAGTTAAAGGCTTTGCCCCCTCTGGCACAGCTCCTGCCAATAGAAACGCAAATTCATCACTCAACCTATTTAAAGAAAGACTACTATCATGGCTAAAATCTTAGGAATCGACCTCGGAACCACCAACTCCTGCATGTCCGTGATGGAAGGTGGCGAACCCACTGTTCTTGAAAACTCAGAGGGCGCGCGCACCACCCCATCGGTGGTCGCATTCGCAAAAAATGGCGAGCGTCTCGTCGGCCAAGCGGCCAAGCGTCAAGCTGTCACCAACGCAAAAAACACCGTTTACTCCGCGAAGCGCCTCATCGGCCGTAAGTTCTCTGAGCTCACGAAAGACGACAAGCGCGTCCCCTATGACATCGTGGCAGCCGATAACGGCGACGCCCACATTCAGGTCGAAATCGACGGTAAAAAGAAGATATTCTCCCCACAGGAGATCGCCGCCATCATTCTCGGCAAGCTCAAGTTAGACGCTGAATCCAAGCTCGGTGAAACGATCACGGAAGCCGTCATCACCGTTCCTGCTTACTTCAACGACTCCCAGCGAAATGCCACCAAAGCCGCTGGCGAGATCGCCGGCCTCAAGGTCCGCCGCATCATCAACGAGCCCACCGCAGCATCGCTCGCCTACGGACTCGACTCCAAAACCGATCAAAAGGTCGCCATTTATGACCTCGGTGGTGGAACCTTCGATATCTCCGTCTTGGAAATCTCCGATGGCGTCTTCGAAGTCCTCGCAACCGATGGCGACACCCAACTTGGTGGTGACGACTGGGACAACGCGCTCATCGACCACATCGTCTCTGAATTCAAGAACACCGAAGGCATCGACCTCTCCGGTCAGCCCGACGCCCTCCAGCGCATTAAGGAAGAAGCAGAAAAGGCGAAGATCGCTCTCTCTTCCTCCCAGAATTACGACCTCAACCTCCCCTTCATCACCGCGGATGCCACCGGTCCCAAGCACATCCAGCTCAGCCTCACTCGTGGCAAGCTCGAACAGCTCACCGACCACCTCTTTCAGCGCACTAAGAAGCCCGTCACCGATTGCCTCAAGGAAGCCGACGTTTCCACCGGAGAAATCGACGAACTTGTCCTCGTTGGCGGAATGACCCGCATGCCGAAAGTCGTTGAGACCGCTCACGAACTTGCAGGCAAGACGCCTCACCAGGGTGTGAACCCCGATGAAGTGGTCGCGATTGGCGCAGCCATTCAGGGCGGAGTTCTTCTGGGAGATGTCAAAGACGTCCTCCTCCTCGATGTCACCCCGCTCACCCTCTCCATCGAGACCGAGGGAAGCCGTGCCACTTCGATGATCGATCGGAATACCACCATCCCCGTCAAGAAGAGCCAGACCTTCTCGACCGCTGCTGATAACCAGCCTGCAGTCGATATCCGCATCTGTCAGGGAGAGCGTCCGCTCTTCGCCGATAACAAGCTCCTCGGTAACTTCCAGCTCTCCGGCATCGAGCCCGCACAACGCGGCATGCCTCAGATCGAAGTCACCTTCGACATCGACGCCAACGGAATCCTCCACGTCTCCGCGAAAGATAAGAACTCCGGCAAGGAGCAGAAGATCTCCATCGAAGGCTCCAGCGGACTCTCCGATGACGAAATCGAAAAGGCCAAACGCGACGCCGAAGCTCACGCCGAGGAAGACAAAAAGCGCGCCGAAGCTGTCGACATCAAAAATAAGGGTGAAAATGTCGTCTACCAAGTCGAGAAGCAGCTTAGTGAACTGCCCGAGGACGCCCCGGCGGAACTCAAGGACATGCTCACCGGCAAGCTCGACGCCGTCAAAGGCGCCCTCAAGGCCGACGACCTCGATCTCATCAAGTCCGCCACCGAGGACCTCGAAAAGTCACTCGCTGAACTCGCCCAAGCAGCGCAAGCCGCTGGCGCGCAAATGCCCGACATGGGCGGCGGCGCACCAGATGTCGAACCTGCCGAAGGAGATTCAGACGAACCTCGCAAAGCAAAAGGAAAGGTCGTCGACGCTGAGGTCGTAGATGCAGATGCCGTAGACGCTGAACTCGTAGACGCTGATAAAAAATAATCTCGCTCCACTCGGAGCAAAACCAACCTAACAAAAAACAATACCTAATAATATGGCTAGTATCAAACCACTCGGAAACCGCGTCCTCGTGAAGCGTCTCGAAGCAGAATCAGTCAGCGCAGGCGGCATCGTCCTCCCTGACTCGGCTCAAGAAAAACCACAGGAAGCTGAAGTCGTGACTCTCGGCACCGGCGGAACTGACGAAAACGGCAAAGACATCGTCTTCGACGTTTCAATCGGCGACAAAGTCCTCATCTCCAAATACGGCGGCACCGATGTCAAAGTAGACGGCGAAGAGCTCCTCATCATCACTCAGTCCGACATCCTCGGTGTCCTCTCTGACTAATTCTTTAAACTCTCAATTTTAAAAATACAAAATTATGGCTAAACAACTCCAATTCGACGAAGCAGCTCGTCAAGCTCTCCTCCGCGGCGTCACCAAGCTCGCTCGTGCGGTGAAAGCAACTCTCGGGCCTGCAGGTCGCAACGTCATCATCGACAAGAAGTTCGGTTCCCCAACTGTCACCAAAGACGGTGTCTCGGTTGCCAAAGAAATCGAACTCGAAGATCCCTACGAGAACATGGGCGCTCAGCTCATCAAGGAAGTCTCCTCCAAGACCTCCGACATCGCAGGTGACGGAACTACCACCGCAACCGTGCTTGCCGAAGCCATCTACAAAGAAGGCCTTCGCAACGTCACCGCCGGTGCCAATCCAATCAGCCTCCAGCGCGGCATCATGAAGGCTTCCGAAGCCATCGTGGCCCAACTCGCTAAGATCTCCAAGGAAGTCTCTGACTCCAAGGAAATCGCCCAGGTCGCCACTGTCTCCGCTAACTGGGACGTGGAAATCGGCAACATCATCGCCGAAGCCATGGACAAGGTTGGTAAAGACGGAACCATCACCGTTGAAGAAGCCAAAGGAATCGAAACCACCCTCGACGTTGTCGAAGGAATGCAGTTCGACAAAGGATACCTCTCCCCTTACTTCGTCACCGATCCCGACACCATGGAAGCGAACCTCGAGAACGCCTACATCCTCATCAACGAAAAGAAGGTTTCCAATCTCAAGGACCTCCTTCCGATCCTCGAAAAGATCGCCAAAACCGGTCGTCCTCTCCTCATCATTGCTGAGGACGTCGAAGGTGAAGCACTTGCCGCTCTCGTAGTGAACAAGCTCCGCGGAACCCTCAACATCGCAGCAGTGAAAGCACCAGGATTCGGAGATCGTCGCAAGGCCATGCTCGAAGACCTTGCCATCCTCACCGGTGGTCGCTGCATCACCGAGGACCTCGGTATCAAGCTTGAGAACATCGAGCTCGAAGACCTTGGCGAAGCCAAGCGCACCACCATCACAAAAGATGACACCACCATCGTCGAAGGCGGTGGCGGATCCGAGGCCATCTCTGGCCGCGTGAACCAGATTCGTAAGCAGATCGAGGACACTTCCTCTGACTACGATCGTGAGAAGCTCCAGGAGCGTCTTGCGAAGCTTGCTGGTGGGGTTGCTGTCATCAACGTTGGTGCTGCTACCGAGACCGAGATGAAAGAGAAGAAGGCCCGCGTTGAAGACGCCCTTCACGCCACCCGCGCCGCTGTCGAAGAAGGCATCGTCCCAGGAGGTGGAACCGCACTCATCCGCGCCCAAGCTGGCGTAGGTGACCTCGGACTCTTAGGTGACGAAGCGACTGGGGCACTCCTCATCGCCTCGGCGATCGAGTCTCCTCTCCGTCAGCTTGCTGCCAATGCAGGCCTCGAAGGAGCGCTCATCGTCGAGAAGGTTCGTAACTCATCCGGAAACACTGGCTACAACGTGGCCACCGGAGAATACGTCGACCTCATCGAAGCTGGTGTTGTGGATCCCACGAAGGTCACTCGTTCTGCACTCCAGAACGCAGCGTCCATCTCCGGACTCCTCCTCACCACCGAGGCCCTCATCACGGACCTCCCTGAGCCAGAAGCTGCAGGCGGCGGTGGCGACCACGGTCACGACCACGGCGGCATGGGCGGCATGATGTAGTCGACCGCTTCGCGGAAATTCTAAACAAGCCGGACGGGAAACCGTCCGGCTTTTTCGTGCAAAGGAGCGGGCGTCTCGCCCCCATCTGAAATGTTCGAGACAAGCGTCCCCGCTCCTTTCACTCAAAAGTTGACCAACCTAAAAGATTCTAGGATCCGAAGTCTTTAGCCTCGAGCTCCCCTCCTAAAAACCCTCTCTTGAGATAGGAAGGCCGGACAGTTTCCTGCCCGGCCTGCTCAGTGTCATGAACCTCGAGGTGTTCAGTCCGTTAAGAAAAAGGTAATCGTTGTCACGACGCGCACGTCCTTCTCGATCTTGTAAGAATCACTCGATTCACTTCCAGCATCCCGGATGAAAAAGCTCCCTTGGCGGGCCGTGCGGATCCCGCCGACTTCGACCTGGGCATTCGAGGCAAATTCATTAGCTGCAATGCGAGCATTCTTCGTCGCTTCCCGGAGCATTTCCGGCTTGATCTCATTGAGTCCGGTAAAGCTGTATTTGGGAGTCCGATTGGTAATGCTGATGCCCTCGGAGATGAGCTTGTTCACCACCCCACGTGCCGGAGTCACCGCCGCGACCTTATCGGTCTCCACGCTGATAGAACCATTCAGGAAATGATCCTCATCCGTCAAAATCTGGTCCTCGTTCCGATACTGACGTGAGCCGTAGTCGATAATTCCCACTTTAATTTCCCCATCCTCAAAGCCGCTTTCTTTCAGAATCGACTTCAGCCGCTCCTGAATCCCTTCCGCCTTGCGATAGAGTTCGGGCACTTCATCCCGGCTCTTTCCACTCACGGAAAAACCAATGCTCCAGTTCGCCCGGTCCGCCTGCACCCGCCGTTCCGCCAATCCTTTGGCCTCGGCCGTATTGAGTGCCACCTTCGCGTTGTAGAGGGTCTTCGAGATAAAAAACCCTCCCAATGCAATGCCTGCCGCGACAACCGAGCCAATAATGATATTTTGAAAGTTTTTTAACGCACTCATTCGCTCTTGGAGAGCGGATCAGACGGGACTTCTTGTCTGAGCTAGATCCAGTCTGGTTTTGGGAGAACAACGTTCAACAGTCACTCCGCTTTACCGAGAAGGTGCTTCTGCATATTGGCGAGGACTTCGGCGACTCTCTCCTTGTTTCCTCCGCAGGCTTCAGCAGTGGCCCATCCGGCGAAACCGATCTCGACCACGGCCTTGCGGATCTCCGGCCAATCGACATCGCCTGCACCGATTTTAGAAAAGCCCGCCTTCACTCCCCAATCCTTCACCTCGAGTTTGACAATGCGCTTTCCCAGAGTGCGAATCCATTCCGCAGGCTTCCCGTATTTCTGGTGGTTTCCGATACCGAAATAGTAACTCCTCGAATTCTAGGTCCCTTAAGGATGAGCAATGGCATCCTATTTTCCGAGAGGAATGACACTCTTGTTGATGTCAACCAGACGCTTCTTGGCAAGCTCTTGCATCTCCTGAACCCTTTCTGGATACTGAGCGCTCAGGTCGGTTATTTCATAGGGATCATCGACTAGATTGAATAGAATCGGCCCCCCTTTTTCTTTTGGCAGTTGCGCATTCTTGCCGTCCAGAAACAGCTTCCAGTGACCCACGCGGATCGCGTGAAAACCTTTTAACCCATGCCAGTAGAGCAAATCCTTCCGCGGATGAGGGGCGTCTTTCTTGCCGATGAGAGTATCCCAGACATTCATCCCATCACGGGTAGGGCTGCCTTTGGCAATCGTCTTCAGATCAAGGCCGCATGCCTGAATCAGACTGGGCAGAAGATCAATCGCAGCAATAAGTGCCTCACTCTCTTGTCCGGCAGGGATGACACCTGGAAAGCGGAGAATACAAGGCACCCGTGTGCCGCCCTCGAGGGCATCCCACTTCATTCCGCGAAACGGCTTCGCCTGGGCCTTCTGCCCTCCCTGGGGACCATTGTCGGATAAAAAGATAACAATTGTTTTCTGATCGAGTTTCTCCATCGCCAAAGTTGTCAAGATCTCGCCAATGCGATAATCCAGTTCTTCGACGACATCTCCATACGCTCCAAAACCGGATCTCCCCTTCCACTTCGGGTGCGCCTCGACAGGGAAATGCGGAGCGGTATAGGGGAGATAGAGAAAGAAAGGTTTCTCCTTCTTCTCTTTGATGAAACGAATGGCCTCGTGGGTAAACTTCTGCGTGAGCAAGCGATTCTCAAAGGGATCTTCAATGAGTTCATCACCACGCCAAAGCTTCTTTGTCTGGTTATTGCTCTTTTTGATGTAGTAGCTCTGGTCAAATCCTTGTTGCTGAGGCTGATACTTCGGAAGGTCACCGAGATGCCATTTCCCCATCAGTCCGGTCTCATAACCCTTGTTTTTGAAGATCTCCGCGATCGTCAGCGCTTTAGGACTAAGTCCTTCATCCTTGCCCATCTTGTGACCAATCACTCCCTTGGTCCAACCAAGGCGCGTTGGGTAAGCGCCGGTCAGCAGAGCCATGCGCGAGGGAGTGCAAACGGTGGCACCTGAGTAAAAACTCGTCAGCCTGATGCCATCTTTGGCCAGTTGGTCTAGAACAGGTGTCTTGATTGCAGGATGGCCATAGCAGGCAAGATCATGGTAACCCAAATCATCAACCATGATTAGAATCACATTCGGTGGCTGGTCCTCACCGAAGGCGGGAATTACGAGTAAAAACAGCGCAAGTGCGCAAGCGGTGGCAATATGATGAAACATGATGGACTCCTTTTTTTAGATAACGTCAGAGCAGGGAAATCACCATACAGAGTGATAAAAGACAAATTCGTTCTTCCGTGAATCATACCACACCCCACCAGCAGAACCATGATTTCCCATATAGGCAGTCCAATTAAGTTCTTCGTAACGCCCTGAAGCCGACCTCGTGGAAGTCATCGAAGCCCTGCGAGATTCCTTGATGATCGAGCGGGCCGCCGAACTGACCCCGGCCGCCCTCGCTGCGGCAAAAAACGCCGCTTGATCACGATACCGGGCACCCGTGCAGAGACTGAATCAAAGAAGTCACCCCGGTGAAGAGGAACAGTGAAGCTCATCTCTTAAAAAGATGAACATGGAATCATTTTATCGATTGACTCACTGGCAGCCATCGTCCCCCCAACACCCTTCCACCCCCGAATTTCCTGTAAAACTCTCCTCGCTTCCCCCGTATGTTAAAATACAATTTCCCAGCCAATAAGTTTGCCATCCCTCGACCCCCTTCGCCGTCAACCGACGCCATTTTTTCAAGAAATCCACCACAGGGATCGGTGGCATGGCCCTTGCTTGGATGAGGGCACAAGCCTCCGACAACGACGTCAATGGCGTTCTCGGCGGGCCGAAGACGAAACCGAAAGCGAAGCGCGTCATCTACCTCTTCCAATCGGGAGGACCTTCGCAATTCGAGTTCTTCGACAATAAGCCCTATCTCCGTGAAAATCACGGCGTCGAGCTTCCGACATCGGAACGAGGACGGGAAACAGGAATGTCATCCCACCAAGCCTCCATCCCGATGGCCGGCGGTGGTATCAAGGGCGGAATCACCGTGGACCACACCAACAAATACGGCGCCAAAATCGTCGATGCCGATGGCAACCCGGTCCACGCCAGCAAACATCACTACCACAAGGATGCCATCCACGTGCACGACCTTCAGGCCACCATTCTCAATCAGCTCGGAATCGATCACGAAACCCTGAGCTACAAGTTCCAGGGCCGACGTTTCCGACTCACCGACGTGCACGGAAAAGTGGTGAAACACATCCTCGCTTGATTCTTTTACCAAAAACAGGAACGCGTTCTGTTCTCAATTCTCTTTGGGAGAGAAAATTAAGCGCTCAACGACTCGCTAAGCCTCTATCGATAAGTATATTTTTTTGTATACTTGAATCCCAAGTAAAATTTACTGGTAAAAACTCTCCTTTGAGGCGCTTATTTCGGCGTGTAGATGACTGATTCATCAGTTGTCAATATGTTGTTTGTTGTTTGTTGTTTGTACAACCACCCCTCGATGCCTTCGGTCTCGGGGGGTGAATCATTTTCAGGATGCCGTAATTTAAATCCGGGTAAATTGGCCTTTTTCCTCGAACATTCTCGCGCTTAGATGAGTGCAATGAGCGACATTCCTTCCTGCCCCGAGTGCCAGTCTGATTACACCTACGAAAACGGCCCTCTCTTTGCCTGCCCCGACTGTGGCCATGAATGGTCCGCCGAGGAAGCGGCCGCTGAAGCAGAAGCCGCCATCATGCGCGATGCCCACGGAAACGAACTTCAAAATGGAGACTCCGTGCAGCTCACCAAGGACCTGAAAGTCAAAGGCACCTCGACCACTCTCAAGATCGGCACCAAGGTGAAGAACATCCGCATTTCTCCAGGAGCCGATCACGACATCGACTGCAAAGTCGACGGCATCGGCCCTATGAAACTGAAATCACAGTTCGTGAAGAAGATCTGAGGCTTACAGCCCCATGCGGGATAGTGTTCATTCGGATTTCTGGGAGCTGAAATCCTTCAAGATCAAATTCCCTCCTTTGGCCAAGGGCAAGTCATCGAGGCAATCATACGTCGTCTCAAGGTCGGTCTCGTTCCATCTCGTGCTCACTTGCAAATCGTCGTTCACGTCATCCGCGTTGTTCTTGAAAAAGGGGCGAGCTCCTCCTTGCAATCGGGAAAATTGATCCGCGAGAATGGCCGTCTCCAGCTCTTCCATGATCGAGTCAGGAAAATCTCCCATTTTACCAGCTTGGTTCGGGAGTTGTTATTACCTGGACGGCCCGATGTATTCCTTGGCGATGACGATGTTGTCGAACTGGACGATGTTGATCTTATTCTTGGTCCATCGGTCGGTGATGTAGCTCTCCAGAGTGAAGGCGTTGGCCATGAGACCGGTTGTCTTCCGCCAGTTGATGCCGCGCCAGTGCCCGCGGAGCCGGCCATCGATCCAGTATGCTTGCTCGCCGTCGCGCTTCCCAGGGGAGTTGTGCTTGAGCATGAATTCGCAGCAGATCCATTTGCCTTTTGCGATGTTCGGCTGGCCTTCTGGCTTGAACTGATTGCCCCAGTATTTCTGATCGGGCGCGGGGTTCATCTCGTGCCAATAGCTGTAGAAATTCCACTTCCCTGGGGGCGGGCTTTTTCCCCAGTTGCCCCAGGGCTCGAGAGCGGTCGAAAATCGCTCATCGCCCTTCGGCTTTAGGCCCGCTCCGCCGAAGCCGCTCCAACGATCGCTGCCTTGGAGACTCTTGTTGGCACGCAGAGTGGCGAAGTGGTGGACGTAGTCGCATTTTTCATCAAAGCGCGCTTAGAAGCGGATGAAGAGCGTCTTGCTGGACTCAAACCACTTTGTGGCGCCACCGCCGGTGTCGTGACCGAGAGTGGCTTTGGCTTGCAAGCAATGCTTACCAAGCTTCGGGTCACCACCAGGAGGTGAGACGAGCGAGAGCACCTGCCCGTCCTTGTCGCGGGTCTCGTCCCAGAGTTTTTTCCAATCGCCCTGCCCTTCGAACCCGTTCGCGTAGATGACCGACTCGTGCTTGTGGATGCCTGTATCGGCTTTGAACTTAGCGGCGATGCCCTCACCGTTGGGGAGCTTACTCTTTCCGTCCGCCGCAATGTCTTCACCAAGGCCGGCAGCGGTCGTTGTCACGAATGCCGCAATTAAGATTAGCGTGAAATTCATGCGGTGAGCTTAGCTGTGCCGATGGAAGAAAAACAGCGGCACCCGACATCCAAAAGAGCAGAGCCGGGTGCGCACACTGAAGAAGC
Source organism: Akkermansiaceae bacterium (assembly GCA_028822935.1). GTDB lineage: Bacteria > Verrucomicrobiota > Verrucomicrobiia > Verrucomicrobiales > Akkermansiaceae > SW10. The sequence continues at coordinate 116,559 of JAPKCM010000002.1, read as the reverse complement.
TGAGAACCGACCTAGTCAGGAATCTCGTTGAGAGTGTAGTAGACGTCGGGATGCCAGAGGCTGTCGCCTTTGCCCGACTTTACTTTTTCAAGATTGAAGTGGTGGACGTGACCACGGACGCGACCGGAGACCTTAAGGTAAACCGATTTTCCATCGGAGGAAACGGTGGCCTTTTCCACAACAGGAGTGGCCGGGTCGACCTCGGGGCTACCGTAGCCCTTTTGATAAATGTAGGTCCAAGCGGCGGCCTTGTAAGATTTGGGATCGGAGGCACTCGCCTTATCGACCGGCTCAGTGAAGGTGATGACGAAACCATCTTTCTTGACATGCATTTCATGCATTTCGAAGGGCTTTTTCCCAGTCCAGCGAACGCGCTCGAAAGTGAAGTTTTTTCCACCTCGAGCGGCCCAACCTCGGTTTGATCCTCCGACAAAAAGAGTGGCATCCTCACCCATGCGGGCGGGAATGACTCCGCAGCGGAAGTCCTCCAGAAATTTCCAAACGGCACCTTGGTAAAGGCCTTTGACCTTTTCAAGATAGACGCGCTGAACTTGAGAGTGAGTCTGCTCGCCGACGAGAACTTGTCCCTTGAAGGGACCAAACTTTCCTTCCGCGCTGTCGTAAATAACAGCGGTCGGCGACTGGCCCACTTTTCCGTGAGGAAGAATGATGGCGGGCGGGATGATGCGGGGATCCTTATCACTCTCGGTGACCATGCGGGAACCGGTCGTGGGGTTCGGTGGTTCTTCGAGATTGAGAATGGGCGCATAGACATTGCCGGTGGGATTTCCCATGAAGCCGCCGGGCTTTAGCCATTTCAGTGAAGATGAACCGTTCCAGAGACCTTGATTATCAGTGTAAAAGGCGTCGCCTGCTTGGTTAAAGCCGATGCCACCAGGAGAGCGGATGCCCGGGCAAGTGGGAATGACCTTGCCGTCGAGGCCGTAGCGGAAGCACCAGCCACGCCAAGGGGACTTGTCACTCGCGCCGCCGGAACCAGTAAGACACTGCACGACCCAGACGTTGCCGTCCTTATCGGGATCAGAGCCGAAGTTGTATTCGTGATAGTTCCCATCAATGCCCCAATATTGCGTCACCGTTTTGAAAAGGTCAGCGCGTCCGTCACCATCGGTGTCGGTCATCTTGGTGATCTCGGGACGAGAGGTGGTGAAGAGCGAACCGTCCTTGTAAAACATTCCGAGAGGCTCGTGGAGTCCACGGGCAAACAGGGTCCACTTCACTTTGGAAAGGTCCGCGTCATAGGCACCTTCGCAGACCCAGATATCGCCGCGGCGTGAACTCACGGCGACCTTTTTATCGGGCATGATCGCGATCGATCCGAGTTCGAGGACTTCGCCTTCGGGCATCGGGATTTCCTCGCGGAGGTAGAATTCGGGCTGTCGTTCGTCAGCAACGGCTGCCGATACGGCGAGGAGGGAGAGAGTCAAAAATGATTTCATTCTGAGAAAAAGGTAAGTGTGATTAGTTCCAGGAATATTGGATCTGAATGGTGTGGGTTCCCGTGGTTAACGGAATAGGAATGAGAAGTTCATTTTCCCTCACGAAGGGCGGATACTCTGAGGAAGGAACCGCTACGCTAAGTTCCTTAAAGGTAAACTTACGCTCGCCTTGAACCGCGACGGCTGCTCCGCTAAGCGCCCGGAAGTAGAGAGCCTCGGCGCTCTTGGCCGACTCGGGAACTTCGATCGTGATGGTGCGGGTGACGCTCGTTCCAGAGGCATCCGGAAGAGGCTGATCCTGAATCTCAATGTCGCCAAACTGATACCCAAAGGTGGGTTGCTGAGCCTTATTGAGCTGATAACCTTTGAATGCTGGCTTGAAAGAATCGCTCGCCTTGGAGGGCCAGGGTTCGGTCTGACTTCCCAATTTCGCGAAAGCGAATCCGCGATTGACTGTGACGACATCGTCTCCGGCGGGCGGCTGGAAGCCCTGACCCCGGTTGATCCAGTGACGTCCGGCATCGATGAAGTTGCCCGTCCAGAGCATGTCGACGCTCATGGAGTCACCACTGAAGGCAAGGTTGACGCCCTCGAAGTATCCCACGCCGATGCCACGGGGATCAGTCCCCTCGATGAAGTTCCGGTAAATGGTGGCCTCGCCAGCCGGCGCCACGAGCAGCATTGCGGGATTGGAGGATTTTTGCTTTTTTGCGCCCTCGGAAAGGGCAACATTTTTCACTCCCGGGCCATTCCAGATCAGAGAAATCTCCTCCTGACCGAGATACTCAAAGTACTCGATCTTGATTTGAGCCCGGCCCTTCTTGAGCGCGATCTTCTTCTTACTGGGCTTGCCCGCAGGCCCAATGCGATCACGGGTGATGATTTCTTTTCCGTTGATGGAAAGGGCACCGCCGTCATCAGTGTCATAGCTGAACTCGTAGGAGCCATCCTTTGGCACGTCGAGCCAGCCTTCCCAAACGAGTCCAAACTTATCCCCACGATCCGCGTGTTTGAGAGAAATAAGACCGGCTTGTTCCTCCTCGGCATTCTTGGGTTTGGAAGCGCGGAGATCGGCGAGCGACTTGAATTCGCCATGGTGGATGTAGGAAAGAAGATCGTGAATCGCAGGCTTCTTGGCCCGTTTCGCAAGGGGGTATTTTTTGAGCAGCTTCTTGGAATTCCACATCAAAGGAAGCTTGGGATTGTCTTTCTGCGCCCGCTCCTTCTTGACCATCGCCAGCGTAACAGCCGATTCTTTGTTTCCAAAATTCGCACGAACGTAGGAAGTGACATCAGCGATCTGTTGATCCGTCATCGATCCTCCGTGAGGAGGCATGACGAGATTGTAGCCCTTGCCATTCACCACAATTTCTCCGGCAAGCCCGTGAAGCACGAGCTGAATCGTGCGGCGAGCCTCCCCTTTGACCCAATCACTTTTGTAAACCGGGGGGAATTTGTTGGCACCTTCGCCAACTCCTTTTCCGTCAGGGCCGTGACAGGCAATGCAAAGAGTTTTGTAGTGGATTTCGCCGGGGTGAGCAGCGTGGAGAGGTGAGGCCAGGAGAGCCAGAGCTAGAATTTGCTTCATAGTGCGGGACATGAATACGTATGGAAATTGCCTGTCTGACAAAATAAATCGCTAATTTGGGAGTTTTGGCTCTCTCAAGTGCAGAAAGAGTCATGTTTTCAACGAAATCCCCTCTGATTTTTGTCTTTTCCTCACCTTGGGACGTTGAACGGGAAAAAAGAGTCGAAAAAAGGAGCGGTAGTGATGCCCTATTCCGCTTGCTGGGCGATACCACCAGGCTTCTCGATCAGACGTCTGTCAAAGGTATAGATGATCTGCCGATTCAGAGAGGATTCCCTCAACAAAGATCCTAATAAGACAAATACTGTCGGATGAAGCGGGGTGCGGGCAGTCCGCCTTTGGCTGATTCGACTCAAAGTAGTGAATTTGTCTCCCCGTGCAAGTTTGACAAACCCGTGAAGCCAATCAGGTTGGTGACATGAGGAGAATTGCTTTTTTGACTCTTGCATTAATCGCCACCGCATTGGCTGACGACTGGCCACGCTGGATGGGTGAAAAGGCCGATAGCACCTGGCGGGAAGTTGGAATCCGAAAAGATCTCCCGAAAAAAGGGGCAAAGGTCCTTTGGCGCACCCCAGTGGGTTGGGGCTACAGTGGACCTTCGGTGGCCGAGGGTCTCGTTTTCCTCCCCGAGTATGTTCGCACCGAAGGCGAGCTCATCAACAACCCCGGCAAGGCAGTGGCTTGGAAGGGTTCAGAACGTCTCCGGGCCCTCGACGTAAACACTGGTAAAGAAAAATGGGTCTACGAGCAGCCTCTCGATTATCTTCTCTCCTATCCCGGCGGACCTCGCTCCACTCCCACGGTAGCCGACGGACGTGTCTATTTCCTGGGAGCGATGGGCCATCTTAGCTGCCTCGATGCCCCATCAGGAAAGCTCCTTTGGAAAAGGGACTTCCAGAAAGACTTCGGCGCCCCCCTCCCCATCTGGGGATTTTCAGCTCACCCCCTTGTCAAAGATGGCACCCTCTACTGCCTCGTCGGCGGCGAAGGAAGCACCGCCGTCGCCTTCGATGCCAAGACCGGCAAGGTCAAATGGAAGTCTCTCAATGCGGAAAATCAAGGCTACAGCCCTCCCTCGATCATCCAAGCCGGCGGCACGGACCAACTCATCATCTGGCACACTGAGTCGATCAATGGACTCAACCCCTCGACCGGAGATCTCTACTGGACCCTCCCCCTCAAGCCAAACTACGGCATGGCCGTCATCACCCCTCAATTGTCGGGAAATAAGATGTTCGCCAGCGGCATCGGGCGAATCGGAGCCCTCATCGAATTGGGCAAAGATCAACCCACCGCAAAATTCGCGTGGAAGGGAAAACCGAAAACCGCGCTCTACAGCTGCAACAGCACGCCCATCATCGTCGATGGCGTCATTTATGGCTCCGACATTTCCTCAAACTCTCTCGTCGCGGCGAACCTCGAAGATGGAAAACGTTTCTGGCAAACAGAGGAGCCAGTCGTCGAAAAGGAACACCGCACCAGCGGTCGACACGGCACGGTCTACCTCACCCGTCACGCTGGAAACGAGCAATTCTGGATCGTGAACGAAGGCGGCAATCTCATTTTGGCAAAACTCAACAAAGAAGGATACAAGGAGCTCGGTCGTCAGCACATTCTCGAGCCCACCAACGAAGCCTTCGGCCGTCCCGTTGTCTGGAGCGCTCCGGCCTTCGCTGAGAAAAGCGTCTTCATGCGCAATGATAAAGAACTAGTCTGCGTAGACTTATCCGAATGAACATGAATACGCGCCGAGGATTCCTCACTGGAGCCGCCGCTTGGATGGCCCATCCCGTCTTTGGCGCCGACCATCGCTCACTCAAGACGATCTCCCTTTTCCACACCACCGATCTCCACGGGCACATCCTCCCGACCGAGACTTACGATGGCATCGGAGACCTCGGCGGCCTTGCACGATGCGCCACCCAGATCCGCAAATGGCGAAAAGACAGCCCGGATAATTTGCTGCTCGATATCGGCGACGTCTACCAAGGCACCATCGAGGGCTATCAAACGAAAGGCGCGGTCATGATCGACGCCTTCAATAAGCTCAACTACGACGGCTGGGTCCTCGGAAATCACGAATTCGACTGGGGCCTCGATGTCCTCTCCGGAGCCGTCGAACGCTCCAAGATGCCGGTCATTACCGGAAACGTCACCATCGATCAAAAGCCCGCCGGCAAGATCAGCGGCAACCCCTTTTCCAAACTCGCCCCTTGGGTCATCAAGGAAGTCGGTGGATTTAAAGTCGGACTCGTCGGGCTTGTCACTCCCGGCATCCCCTACTGGTCCCGCCCCGAACTCCTCAAGGAATTTGGCGTCACCTCCCCTCTCGACTCACTCAAGCAAAGCGTCAAAGAACTCCGTGCGGAAAAAGTCGACGCCGTCGTCTGCCTCGGCCACATGGGCTGGAAGCGCGCCGATGACTACGCCAACCCCGTGCAAGATCTCTTAGAAAAGGTGCCTGGTGTAGACATCTACATCGGAGGCCACACCCATCAGGACCGCCCTTCGTGGTACTCGTCGAATGTCCTCTGCACCCAAGCAAACTACTACGGCATCAACTGCGGCCGCGTCGACCTCAGCTTCGACCTCGAATCACGCAAGCTCGTAAAGCGAAATGCCTGGACCGTCCTCATGGACGATCGCCTGGCCCTCGACCCCCTCATTCTCGAAAGCTCCAAGGAAGCGGTCGCGAATGCCGAAGAGCGTCGCAAGGTCGTCATCGGAGAAGTGAAATCCCCCATCAGCGCCCGCGGAAGAACGAGTCCTTACTGGGAGCTCCTTTGTAAGTCCTTCCTCACCTCGGCCAAGAAACACGATGGCGAAGCCGACCTCATCTTCCACGGCACCTTTGGCACCAGCGACGTCCAACCCGGGATCAAAACAATCGAAGACGCGTGGAAGTGGTTGCCTTACGAAAACTGGATCGTGCACGCCTCGCTCACCGGAGCGCAAATCAAGGAAGTGATCGCAGAGGCCAAAGAGGACCGATACAGCGACCGCTCCCTCTACGGCCTTCCAGAAGCGAAACTAGAAAACGACAAGCGCTATCGCATCCTTTTCAATAGCTACGACAGCCAGTCTGGTGGTCGCAAACTTATGAAGCTCCGTGAAATGATGTCCGAAAAAGCGAGCAAATCAAAACTTCTCCCCATCAACACAAGGGAAGCGCTCATCGACTACTTCCTCGACCAAAAAACCGTAGGATAGGCATCCTGCCTGTCTTACCCGCCCCCACCCTAACCCGGAGGCCACTGCAGCTGACGTCCTGCCAAGATGTGCAAATGAAGATGAGGCACCGCTTCTCCCCCATGGGTGCCGTTATTGATGACCGTCCGGAATCCCTCTTCCGCAAACCCTTCCGCCCGCGCAATCTCGCCAACCTTCGTCATCATGTGACCCAGTAGTTCGAGATCCTCTACTGTCGCCTCCGCGATCCGGGAAATCGGCTTCTTTGGAATCAGAAGAAGATGCACCGGGGCCTGTGGGGAGATGTCGCGAAAGCAGAAGCACAAAGCGTCTTCGTAAACCACCTCCGACGGAATCTCACCGGCAATAATCTTTTCAAAAAGGGTCTTCTCACTCATTTCTCCACACTCAAATGAAGTTGGCGTTCAGCAATACCGTGATCCTTGTTAAAATTCTTCAAGAAATCCCGGATTTCGATCGCGAGCTTCTCGCAGTCTTTCGTAAAGCTTTTCTTCCCACGAAGAATCATCGCGCTCTCTTCAATATCTTTGAAGGTGATGCTCTCAGCCCCCTGCTCAGAAAGGTCATGAAGGTCCTCAGTCAGGAGACAGAAAAAGGCCAACTCGAATCCATTCCCCGATTCCCTTGCGAAACGAACCAAGGAAATCGTCACCGGCGGCGCAATCGGTTTCAGCTGGAGAGCGATCGCATCGCAGCCAATCTTCAGCAGCATGCTTTCCATCCTTTCGAAAAGATCACTCAGCGGAAGCACCCGCAGCGGACAACGATGCTCCAAGTAGTGCAAAACCCCATTGCGAATATCGTCGATGAAAGGAAAGTCATCGCGATTGCACCGATCCGCCGCCCGGCTCAGTGCCTCATCAATCCACTCGGTGCCATAGCCGATCACCTGGTGGCGACCGACTTGCAAAACCGGGAGATTTCCGACGAGGCAGATCATGGCTTATTTAAAGAACTTCCGCTGGAAGACATCGCTGCGAGAGCGGTTTTCAAGGGCTTGAATTTCCCGAATGAATTCACCGACATCCTCGAAGGAGCGATAAACCGACACATAACGCACGTAGGCCACCGGATCGATGGCGTGAAGTTTGTCCATCACCTTGGCTCCAATCGCGCGGGAAGGAACCTCGAGTTGGTGATCCTTGTGGAGCTCGGAAAGAATTTCATCAACGGCGCGGCCAATCCGATCCATCGAGACTTTCCGTTTCTCACAGGCCTTCACCAGACCACGAAAGAGCTTCTCGCGATTGATCGCCTCACGAGATCCATCCGCCTTGATGACCCGAAGCTCGGTCCGCTCCACTTGCTCGTATGTCGTAAATCGAGAGCCACAATTCAGGCATTCCCGGCGGCGACGAATCGAGGTCCCATCCTTGGAACTCCGCGAGTCCACGACCTTGTCGTCAAGTGAGCCGCATTGGATACATCGCATAAAATTACCTAGGAAATTTCAACGAAGCTCGCCTCCCCAAGAGTGGATCAAAAGTAAAAAGGGCGCTTAGGTTCTCGCTTAATAATTCTTTATCTCCCTTGCCACAGAACTGGCATTTTTTATCAAAAACGAGGCAATCCTAGGGTTCTTAAAGCTTTTTCGACTTAAAAAAACGGCAAGAACTCACAACAAGGTCCTGTGAATCAAATCACCACTTACTTAATGAGAATTAACAATTATGCAATCAAAGGAACTTTTCCACTTCAGGCGCAGCGAAAAAACGTCGTAAAAAAATCTTGCGACAAATCGGCCACAATGGCAAAGAGTGCTCCGCAGCGCGGCTTTTCGAAGCAACGCAATGCGGGTGTAGCTCAGTGGTAGAGCGCGACCTTGCCAAGGTCGATGTCGAGAGTTCGAATCTCTTCACCCGCTCCAATTTTTTATAAGGGCTTACGAGAAATCCTAAGCCCTTTTTCCCGCCCTTGTGGGAAACGTGTTTGCCAGTATTTCTCTCGGAGAACATCCGTGTTTTGAGCATTCATCCCTTCATAGGAAGCGAAGCAACCTTCGCTCCGATCAAGGATGAGAAGAAATCGCTCTGGTATATTTCCATTCCTGGAAGTGGCGTGCCCCTCAGCGAGATTGCTCTTCAATCAGGTAGCCATCCGCAGTTCTCTCCAAATCACTCAAGAGCAATTTTACGATTTTTCCAGTGGGCCACTGAACTTGAATCTCGATGGCCTCAGGCTTCGACGAACCGATAGGGAAATACAGACGGGGAGATGATTGAGATAGATACCCACCACCTGTGCTCACTTGCTGGGTGAGGGACACTTCTCCAGAAACCGTAACACGAGCTCCCGAGGCATCGGGATTTCCATCTCGCCCTTTGAGCTTAAGACAAAGAAGCTGGTTATTTGTATAGTGCTGAGGATTCGCCTCAAAGGCCATTGCCACTCCCGCATTCACCGCCACATGAAAATCAGGAAATCCGTCGCTATTGAGATCAGCTACCGTTAAAGCCGTGGCATCGCCGGCAACAAGAAGGTGACTACGATTCGGCCAAACCGGCTCAAAGCTGCCATTGATATTTTTCAGGAGGACGCTGACTCCTCCGTTCATTCGACCAGTTTCACGTTGGGGACCGAAAAAATTCTGCACGACATACAGCTCCGGAAACTCGTCTCCATCAATGTGCGTGAAAGCCATTCCAAAGATTGGGGAAATCTGCGCGAGCCGGGGAAGCTCACGAAATTCAAATCTCGGAGCGCCGCCCTCCTTCGTGACATTGATCAAAATTCCTGATTCCAGGGTATTGGCACTCAGTTTCTTGGATCCCTTGAGCTTCTCTTGTCCGTAAATATCATTCAGCGGAGCGATCGCGAAATCCTTGAAGGTCGGAAACTTCTTTTTTAATCCCGGCATGGCATTGCTAGAGCAACTACGCCCCCTCACCGGATAAAGAGTTTCCCCTTCAAACTCAGCTTCCACGATGCGGGGCCGCCCCGCCCCGTCCATATCTCCGTAGTAGAGAAGAACCGGATGCCCCTCCGAGGCATGATACTTTGAATTCAGCCCGACGTTTCCAACGGCATAATCAAGGTCACCATCCGCATCAACATCTCCTGCCGCAATGCTATTCCACCAACCAAGGAGATTCCCAACGCCACTCTCATTAGTGGTATCAACCAACTTACCTTGCTGATTTTGAAATACCTTCACCGGCCCCCATTCATGGGTCACTAAAAGATCGATCCACCCATCCTGATCAACATCCGACCAGAGGGCACTCGTGACCAATCCGGTTTGGGATAATGATTCAGAAGCAGCTTCGACGAAATTGCCCTTCCCATCGTTCAGCAGAAGATGGCTCGTTGGAACTTCAGGATAGCGGCCTGGAATGACTCGACCCCCGACAAAAATATCGATGTCCCCATCGCGATCAAAATCCGCGGCACAAGCCACACTGCCACTGTCTTTCGTCGGCGGGAGTGCCGACGGCGGAGATTTGGCAAACTCTCCTTTACCGTCATTCAAATATAAACGGTCAGCCAGAACAGCCGCACCAGGCTCACATTCCACCCCTCCACTTACGAGATAAACATCCCGATCGCCATCGCCATCGACATCGACAAACAAGGGTGCCATATCCTCGCAACCCTTGTGCTCAGTGAAACAGGCCGGCGTCCGATCGACAAATTTTCCCTTTTCGTTAAAATACAAGCGTCCGGAAAAGCCACGCCCTCCCCCCATAAATAGGTCATCATCTCCATCTCCATCAACATCCCCCCACGCCACCCCCGGCCCAAGTTGCGAATGCTTGAAAGGTAATAGCGGCTGACGTTCAAAATCGTTGAAAACGATCTCAAAATGCTTCCCGCCCGGAGCCCTCTCCTTTTCGAGGTATAAAGGTACGATCTTCTCCGCATCCTCCGGATCACCTTTAGCGGGTTCGGTAATGGTATAGAACCGATCTGCCGGAACATCTGTGAAATTTTGCGTGACCCCACCCGGCCATGCGATTTGTAATTCGTTGATGACGGCATTCTCGCCCAATCCAAAGTGAACGATGGGTTCGTCCGAGGCATAAAATCCGCGCGACAGAGTGAGATAGCGGGTCAGGATGCTGCCATCTTCCATCGTGGCTTTTAATGTTGCCCCAATCCCATAACGGTTCTTTTTTCCCGCCAGACGGATCTTCACTCGGTGGTTTCCGTTCGAGGAATCATTTCGATAGATACTTACGGGGTCCTCAAAATTATTGACGATAATATCAAGATCGCCATCGCCATCAAGATCACCCATAGCGGCCCCAAAGCTAGCCGCGGCTTTGTCTAATCCCCAGCTCTCTCCGACGTTCTCAAACTCCAGATCACCCAGATTTCGGAAGGCCAGATTAGTATCCCTTTTGGGCTCAGGTCTTTCCTCATCCACCCCATCGGGAAGATAAGTTCCATTTCTTCGAGCCTCGGTAATATCACTGTTAAAAAAATCACCTGTCATGCCATTCCCAATGAACAAATCAACATGGCCGTCATTGTCCAAATCCCCAAATTTCAAGGCCCATGTCCAATCAGATTTGGCAAGACCGGTCATTTGCGCGGCCTCCATAAAACGGCCCAACCCGGTATTCACATAAACGGCATTGCGCATGTATTGCCTGGGCATGGCGTGATCTAGAAACCAGGCATTTCTGCTCATATCGCCCATCCCGATCTTCTGCCTAAAGTGACTGGTTCCCATCATGTCGGATCCCATGAAATCCAACAGACCGTCATTGTTCAGGTCCGCAAAATTGGACCCCATGGAATACCAAGGAGTGTGAGGCAAAGCCTCCTTGGTCACTTCGACAAAGGTTCCATCGCCTGAATTTCGGTAGAGATGGTCCGCTCCATAATAGTCGTTGGCAACATAGAGGTCAGGGAATCCGTCAGCGTCAAAATCAAACCAAGTGGCAGAAAGCCCCATGCCATTATCTCGCAGACCTGCTGCTGATGTAACATCAGTAAAATAGGGAACCCCGCCCTCCTCGCTTGGTCCGTCATTGCGGTAAAGATGATCGTATTGCCCCGATTTGATAAACATCTGCATTTGCCCTTCCGGGTTCCATTTTAGGTCAAAAATTTCCCGTAAATGCTCCGGCATGACAAAATTTCCCTCGGCATCCTTTCTGAGCTGCCGGTATACCCGATTCGCAGTTGCCCGATCTGTCACACTCAAGGAATCCTCCGGAGAAAACGGTCGATTTGTAAGCAGATAGCCATCCAGATCACCATCCAAATCATAGTCAGCAAAAGCCATGTTGACGCTGAACCCCTTAAAATTGAGCCCCGCTTCCTTGGCGCACTCACGAAAGACGCCACCCTCGTTGAGATACAATCGATTGGCGGCATTAAAAGCACAGACATAGAGGTCCAGATCACCGTCCCCATCGATGTCGGCAAGACTCGGTGAGGCTTGCCAAAATTCCTCACCGCCCAAGCCGCAGTCCTCCGTGACATCCTCAAATTTGAAGCCACCCAGATTGCGATAGAGTCGACCACCATCAAAGGGCCTCGTCAAATACAGGTCGGGCAATCCATCGCCATCGTAATCACCGATCGCCACCCCTCCTGCTCCAAAGGAGAGAGACAAAGCTCTCTCAAAATCACGGGGTGCCTTCCACGCATTGGTAAAATCGACACCAGACGCTTCGGGAGACAATTCACTAAAATGTGTGCTAACTCCGAGCTTTCCCACTATTGGCATGACCTCACCAAAAGGCAATGGAGCAGCCATCATTGATGGCAACCCAAGTAAACAAATCGTGAAAAGGACGTAATTCATTAGTTTATTTCTGAAAAAATACCTCATCAACACGGAATCGAAAACGTAAAAAAATGAGGCCTCGCACATAAACGCTAATATTTTCCTTTTCCAATCCCCCATAACACGGTTCAATCCTCGTTGAATTAGTGGGAGGCGTTTAACCACCCACCCGCTCGAGATAAACTAAACAATAAACAGAATATGAAAAACACACGATTCGCGACAGGTCTCTCTGTATTGGTGTTGGCGACGAGTTCCCTTCAGGGAGCTAGCCTCCTCGACTATGATTCCGCTATCGCAGGCTCAGACTTCGTCTCCCGGACTACCGCAGTCAGCTCAGCACTCGATGGCAGCAACAGCGTGGCCTTTGACTTCGGAGCCATCAGTGGCGACGCTACCTTTGAATTCATTGTTTCAGGAGATCCTGCTGCAGGTGGTCGAGACGGCTACTTGGCGGTTGGTGAGAATGCCGGTAACAGCCTACGTTACGAGCAATGGGATGACACTGGTCAGCTTGGTTTCACCACGGCAGGAGTTGCTGACAACACCTTTACGGCAGCTGGCGCCGCATCCCCGACTGCCGATACTCACCTTGCCTACCGCTGGACAGATGCCACCGGCACAATGGACCTCTTAATCAATGGCGTCCCGACAGACTCCATCGCTGGAGCAGCCTTTGCAATGCCCACTGGTGCCGGATCTCTTGGGAACAACGCGGCCATATCGGAAGGAATGGTCGGAACTATCTCCCGAGTCACCACCTTCGATAGCGCCCTAAGTAACGGAGTGATCGCATCGCACTCCGCTGCTTGGACTGGAGTTCCCGAGCCATCTAGTATTGCCCTTGCCGGACTTGCTGGACTCGCACTATTACGACGCCGTCGTTAATTGTCTCTGGACACCACCTTTTCCAATTCAGACCGTCATGCATCACCAATGCATGACGGTCTTTTTCTTTCGAAAATTTCATAGCGCACCTCATCGACTGGGAAAGCGTCCGTCTCGTCCTCGAAGAAGTCACGGTTGGAGTGCCTCCGTGGCGAAATGGGAACACTGAAATTCAATCTGCCGGCTTTTCGCCTTCGGATCTCGCGGCTTCTGCTTTGTCCTTCTGAGCGGAGGAAAGGGTCCTCTATCGTTGCAGTTCCAATTGGAGTCTTCCGAACTTATGTCGCTGATTTCCTGGCGGAGCAGTAGAACGGAATATGACAGTCTCGTGGAAATCATCGAGTCGTTCCCGACCATGAAGGACAATGTTGGCTGGTCCTTGTAACCAGCTATCAAGATCATCTGAAACTTGGGGAATCATGGTGACACCCTCTGCCGCAAGATTACGACGGAAACGGAAGACGATGTATTCGTCAGAAAATCCGCCAACAACCAACGTTTCAACATTAACAGCAACCGAGGAATAATCCGAAGTATTTGGATCGGTGCCTTCAAAATATTCGAGCAAGTTGTCGCGCTCGTCTTTGTCCGGATCAGGATCGATTTCGCGGATCGGGAGTCCGTTGGCGATTCTCCAGGACTCATAGGTGCTACTATTGGACTCACCTGGTGAGCCACCCACTGTCCCGCTGGCACGCCAGCTCGCGGGGGCCGCGTGGTCCGGAACAAGCTGCTGAGATGGATCGATCAGAACGAGAGTGAAGCCATCGCCATCCGGTCCTTCCGGCCAAGGCAATTGATCATTGTAAGTGAATGAATGAATGGGGGTGCCCGATGCATCGACCATAGTGATCAGTTCACCGTCGTTACTGAGGTTCCCTGTGTATTCGCCCGCAATTTGATTTGAGAAGGCCATTCCGTATCGTTGTTGGAATGCTGCGAGATCATTCACGATCAAAAGGCGGGCTCCCGGCTCAAGTGTTCTCAGTCCGGCGGTGGCAAAATCGAAAGTGATTCCAGTGATGAATTTGACACCACTGAGATCAATCGTTTGGGTTCCGCTGTTCATGAGCTCGAGGAATTCAAAGTCGTCCCGATCCGTGAATCCAGCTGTCATTTCAGAAGCATCCACATCGGCAGGACGGTAGTGAAGCTCAGAGATGACCAGGTTGCTTGCGTTGGCCGGAACGGTATCAACGAGAAAGTATGCCTCGGCCGGAGCGCTCCAATCTGAACCATCGAGAGTGCGAGCCGTGATGAGCATTGATTCGGTGAGAGTGAGCCCATCGGAGACTGTTGACTGTCCCACTTCAAGTTCCGGAGTGATGAGGAAATCGGAGCTTCCGATACCGTCATTCAAACCGTGGATGGCGAGAACGTTTGTTCCATCGACGAGATTTCCAATCTGACCGTTGACCTCAAATGTGACAAAGTTAACGGCTTCTCCGTCGGTATGTCCGGCAGTCGCATCTGAATTCCAAACTGGGTTGCCGGGAGCATTTTCCTGGGCGATGGGAACTCCATTGAGATAAGCGATGAACCCATCGTCATATTTCATTTTCAATCTCATAACATCGTAGACTGAGGCATCGTCGAGATTGAATTCGAGCCTGAGATAGGCCGAGGTATTTTCGCCATCCATCGTGTCGTCCAGATCGAGACTGATGTGTGAATCGTAGGTGGAAACCCGATCGTATCCCACTCCGGTAGCTCCCGACATCCACGTTGAATCGTTGAATCCAGCCAAGGTCCAACTGAGGCCGGAAGTAGGAGTGATTGCGCTTGGGATGATGACTCTCACCGCATCCCCTTCTCCCACCACTTTTGTGAGAAGAGCTCCGCCGTCGAATTGTTGGGCGGAGGGAGAGAGGCTTCCTCCGGGAGCCCGGGGATCGCTACCATCTGTGGTGAAGTAGATCAATCCGGGCGGAGGCGAAAAGGCGACGACAAAGCCACCGGGCACTTCGCCGCCAGTTTGATTGTAGACGGGGCGAGGGGTAAATTGATCGTCATACCAATCGGCCCGAGTGGTGAGCCAATTTTTCATCGTTGTCAGTTCACCCATCCAATCCGCTTCGCTGGAATATCCTTGGCGGATCGCTCTTGTCGCTCCGATTTCGGCAGCTTGCCCATCGACGACGCCCTGTATCCCGGCATTGCTCATGGCACGATCACGATGATGAAACCAGCGGTCAACGTAGAGTTGCTCGAAGTCAGGATCGTCGAAAAGGCGGTCATACCACAGACGGTCACCGCGATGCCGGAAAGTCCCGGTGGGGCCGCCACCGATGTAGTAGCTGCTCCAGTTGTAATCCCAGGCTGGGCCCATCCGTAGTTTGTCATCGTCACCCTTCCAGGGGAACATACTAATCAACATGCCGTCGCCATTTCGGCTCAGGTTATTGAAGATGAAGTATTCCACGAAATCTTCAGCATCGAGATACTTCTGGTAGCCATCGACCGGGTCCAACCATTGAGCATTGTCGTAAAGAACGTCTTCAAAGGTAGCAAACCAATCTTCAATGGCAGACCGCTGAGTCGGAGTGATTCGGTAGCCGTTAGGATTGTCAAAATTGAGAAAACCGTTGCTTTGTCTCGGAATGTCATCGCCTCCTCCGGCATTGTTGGGTGACGTCTGGGAGACCCGATTTGGTCCCCGGGTGTGGAATAATTGAGGGCGGGTCGCGCCATTTTCAGCGGGGAATCCGCCAAGAGGAACAGAGTCCATACGATTGAGGCCCAGCAGCCAACCGCCGGAGGTTCCATCTTCACTCAGCTTGTCAAATTCAAGTCGATCATCACCACGGGAGACTTTTTCAAAGATGGCATAAACACCGCGTCGATCAGCCAGCGTCAGGTCACCGCCATTGGTATTGACGAAGGCCTCGACCCATCGGATCCGGGTGGCATAGCGCCCCATATTGTTGCTCAAGTCATACATGAAGGTGTTGAACATCATGGAGGGGTCTTTGTTATCGTCGGTATCCGGGTAGTAGAGGACCCAGTCGGAGTGGGCCGGCATGCCGAGGACATCGATCTCTTTTTCGTTTTGGGTCTCGTCCCAGACTTCCACACTAAAGGGCTTCTGTGACCAGGTGCTGGAGAAGGCTCCACGACCTCTGATTCCCGTGCGGCTGATCATTTGCGGGCTGTCGGCTAAGGCTGCCATTCCTGTCGTTTCGTTGCGATCGAAAGTGGCCCAGACCGCACTTTGGCGTGCCACTTGTTGAACCCCGGAGCCGGTTCCGCTCCATCCTTTTGCGGGCACCTGTCCGGCCCCAAAATTATCGATCACCATGAGGGGAAGATCAGATTCGTAGTTTGCCAGATCGGCCGCAAGTCGGATGTAGCTCTCTCCAGTGACTGCTCCATTGACGCCTTCCCGAACTGCGATGGCGCGTAAGTAAGTCGTTGTGTTGATGTTGACTGGTGAGGAGTAAAGGTTACTGCTTCCAGCGGATGGAGTGCTGCCATCAGTCGTGTAATAAATCACCACTCCGGCAGATTCGGTGGCCAAGGTAACGCTCAATATTCCGGTGAAGGTCTGACTGCCATGCGAGAACGTTACCTCCGATGGCGCGGGCATTGAGGCGTCATTGAATTGGCCGGGAGTAGAGCTCCCAAGCACCCGGGCAGTCGATAAATCTCCCGCGAGGATTCCGTAAGAAACACCAGCACTCAAAGCAGGGTAGGTCGGTGCAAACTCCTGCAAAATGGTGCTTCCTCCGTCGGTAATGAGTGCGAGATATTCTCCCCCTGCGCTCAATTTAAAGTTGGTGTGAATTTCCCCGGCTGGTCCGTTCACACCTTTACCGGAGGCAAAGACGATCGCTCTCTCGCCTGGTTCCAAGGTTAGTGGTTCGAAAGGCCACTTGCTCAGATCTGTGGCATCGTCTGTCAGGAAAAATGACCCCAGATCCACGATGAATCCCGTTGGGTTGAAGATCTCAATCCAGTCCGAGAAATCTCCGTCGGCGTCCATCAGGCCGGATTTATTCTCAGCCATGAACTCTGAAATGACAGGATGGTTGGCAACCA
This sequence comes from Akkermansiaceae bacterium, assembly GCA_028822935.1. Classification (GTDB taxonomy): domain Bacteria; phylum Verrucomicrobiota; class Verrucomicrobiia; order Verrucomicrobiales; family Akkermansiaceae; genus SW10. Next base: position 99,632 of record JAPKCM010000002.1, on the reverse strand, counting down.
TCGCGACGTTCACGGTGGTCTCGGAAGTCTCCGAACCAAAGGCACTTCCTGCGGTCAAAGTATAAGTGGTGGTGCCTTCGGGAGAAACGCTGAGCGAGCCGTTGCCGTTTGTGGTTTGCCCCGTGACATCTCCGGGAGCCGGACTGATAGACCAGGTGGTGGCGAAGTCAGTAGACCATGAAATCGTGACACTTTCCCCAGTGTTAATGGTGCTTCGGTCGGAAGTGAAAGAAGTAATGAGAGGTGCCGGGTTTACTGTCACGGTGACATCTTGCGTGACGGGACCATCGTCGTTTGTGGCTGTTAGGATGTAGTCGGTTGTAGAGCCCGGAGAGACGATGAATTGACTTTGCGCTGTGACATCCGTGCCATTGATCGAGACCGAGTCAGCTCCGGTGACGGTCCAGTTCAGGGTGGAATTCCCCGGGGAAAGAAAGGCCTCGGGCGATGCCGTGAAGCTTTCGATCACCGGTGGCTCGAGAACTTCGTTGTAGGCATTGGAATGCCGCACGATGTCGTCGCTGGAAAGAGCTTGATTGTAAACGGTCACCCGGTGAATCGTGCCGACCATTCCTTCGGTTCCTCCTGCGTTGTTTCCTAGAGACCCCGCCCCTGTTGGCATGCCGAAAGAGCTGGCAACGGCGGTCTTTTGTCCAACCTGGGTTCCGTCAAGATAGAGGTCCATTCTTCCATCTCCGTCCCACACATAGGCAACGTGGGTTGCCTCGATTGGGGAAAGGACAAGAGGGCTGAAGCTGTAGTCAGCGACTCCACTCTGTGTGAATCCCAACTGCCCGCTGTCGTCCCACTGTTCGTAGCGCAAACTGCTGGAGGAATTGGAACCGACAGCGAGAAAGCCATCCCGACCGCCGGTCGTAGGGTTCCCTTCGACAATGAATTCGCATGTCGATGCTCCCGAGACTGTTCCAAAGTTAAAGAGGCTGCTATTGGATCCATTCAGAGTGACGGCAGAAACTAATTTGGCAGTTGGGATTGGGCCAACTCCGGCTTCATCCGCAGTGATCGCTTGATCGTAGAGGGTGAGGCTTGCCCGAGCTGGCAGGGTGGCGATCAGTAAAACTAGCGAAGCTAGAATGCGGCCCATTCGCTCTATACGAAAACAATCCATGTGCTTTTGAAGCAGAAAACATGATCAGTTTGGAGCATTATCCACTAAATGACGCAGTTTTATTTTGCGCGATTCGATATAAATCGGAAATCATGCCAGTTGAAACTGGATAGACGCAGAACGCTTTATTGGCACTGACGGTGAGTTATATTTTTCGAGGCCCCCAGTTTTCTGGGACAACGTCAGAAAAAACGCGAGATTTGATTTGGCGTGCAACTTTCAGAAACGGTTGTGGTTTAATAGGTCCTATGAAACAACTTCTCTGTTCTCTTGTTTTGGCACCTCTCCTGGCAGGCACAGCCTCGGCGGAATCCAAGCAACCTCAATCGCTGGGCGCTTTGGAGTTCGGAGCCGATGGCATTCTTTTTGCTGCCGACGCAAAAGGGGCCGCCGTGTTTGCTCTTGAGGTCGGTAGTGGCGAGCCGCAGGGCAAGGCGCTCAAGGTTGAGAAACTCGACGAAAAAATTGCGGCTTTGCTCGGAACCAAAGCGGATCAGATTAGGGTCAATGACCTTGCGGTTGATCCAAAAAGTGGTGTTGGCTATCTCTCTATCTCAAGGGGGCTTGGTGCCGATGAGACTCCGGTCCTGGTGAGAGCGAACGGTGGCACGCTGAGTGTTGTCGATTTGGCAAAAACGAAATCGACGAGTGTCTCGTTCACGAATGCGCCCGAGGACAAGGTCACCGGGCAGGGGCGCAGAAAGGCGAATAAGCGGATGGAATCGATCACTGATCTAGCTTGGCTCGATGGTCAATTGGCCATCGCGGGTCTTTCAAATGAAGAATTTGCCTCGACCATGCGCGTGACCGCTTACCCCTTCACCGGAAGCGTTGGCACGACGAGCCTGGAGATTTATCACGGGGCACACGGAAAGGAAGAAACCCATTCGCCGATCCGGACTTTCATGCCCTTGGACATTGCTGGGGAGCCAAATATTATCGCGTCCTACACCTGCACGCCACTGGTGTGCATTCCGCTGGCTAAATTGAAGCCAAATCAAAAGGTGAAGGGCCGCACGGTAGCAGAGTTGGGCAATCGTAACCGACCGCTCGACATGTTCGGCTATGAGAAGGGTGGCGAAGGCTTCATCCTGATGGCCAATAGCTCGCGTGGAGTGATGAAGGTTTCGACCAAAGACATTGGGACGATCGATGCGATCACCCAGCGCGTTGCGGGAGTTTCCGGGCTGTCCTTCGAAACAATCGACTCATGGAAGGGCGTGGTGCAACTCGCCAAGATCGATAACAAGCACGCTGCCATCATTCGTAAAGATGACGCGGGGCAATCTCTGGAGCAGATCGTCCTGCCATAGTGAGCATGCTTGTTCGCTTTTGGGTCTTCGTATGTTTGCTCGGTGTGAGCGCGCTTGCGGAGGTCTCTTTCTCTCTCTCCAAAGACGGGCGTTCATTCATGGTGGCGGGTGCCTCCGATCCGGAAAAGTTGCTCGTCCATGTCGACGGTGACGGAGACCTTCCGGCGATGGCGGGCGAGGTGTCTCGGGTTGCAGGCGGGCTCCTTTTTAGTCCTCAATTTCCGCTCACGCCGGGCGTGCGTTATCGGGTTTCGATCGGAGAGATTCATGAGACCTTTGCGATCCCGGAGGCGGATAGGACCCCGGTGACCCGTGTCGCGGCGGTCTTCCCAAGCGCGGAAATCTTGCCTGAAAACTTGCTGAAGTTCTACCTGCATTTTACCGAGCCGATGGCGCTTGGTGAAGCGTCCCAACACGTCCACCTTATTGGGCGGGGAGGGAAGATTGTTGCCCTGCCGTTTTTGGAATTAGCAGAGGAACTCTGGGATCCCGAAGGGCGACGGCTCACTTTGTTTTTTGATCCGGGGCGCGTAAAGCGGGGCTTGAGGCCGCATGAGGAGGAAGGGCGCGCGCTCGTAGCCGGGGAAGACTATGAATTACGCATCAATGCGGCGTGGCGTGATGCCAAAGGACGGTCAATGGCGAGCGGGTGCTCGAAAAAATTCCGCGCTGGCCCGGCTGACTATGCCCAACCAGAGCCGAAGGTTTGGACGATCGAGCCGCCGGCGCTTGGTTCGCGGGAGGGAGTGCGCTTGAATTTTGGCGAAGCCCTTGACCATGGACTCCTGGAGCGGGTGCTCAAAGTCTACCATTCGAACGGGCAGTCGCTTGCCGGTGAGAGCGCAGTCGGAAAAGGTGAGAAGGAGTGGCATTGGAAGCCTAAAATTGTTTGGGGGGCGGGGAGCTATGAGATTGTTGTGGAAGCGATTTTAGAAGATCTGGCGGGCAATAGTGTGGCGCGGCTTTTCGAAGAGATCGGTGGAATGACAGAGACCTGGGTTGTGCCCGGGCATCGATTAATCCGCGTCCCGTTCGTGGTTAAAGACTAGCGGCATGCTCTCCATAATTTGAGCCCTCTGTGATGAGAATTCCCGACGCCAGACTTGATGACTTGATCACCTGTTTCCTTAGCTTCTGAGTTGGGTTTCGTCTCCTGCGCCAATCCCAGGATTATCGTGAACGTTAGCATGATCATTGTGATCTTCTTCCTTGGGAGTTTCCAAGTTAGGGAATATTCCCCAACATCTGCTGGAATTTAAGATAGTGACATCTAATCTAAGAATTTCCAGCTCAACGCGGAAGAAGCCTCTTACGCAATTAGATTTGAATACATATTTACCCTAAGAGCCCGGCAAGTGCCGTTCTTGTCTCTCCGAATTTTTCCAACGGGACACCCATGCGCTGTAGTAGGGCGAGATGAAGTTGGGACATGGACGTCGAGCGGCGCGGGGCCAGGTAGTGTCCTGTCTTGAGGGTTCCCCCACCGCCACCGGCAAGGAGGATGGGGAGGTTCTTTTCCTCATGGGCGTGGCCGTCGGCGATGCTCGATCCGTAGACGATCATTGAGCGATCGAGAGTAGTGGTACCATCGGCGTTCTTAAGCTCCTTCATCCGCCCGAGAAAATACGCAAGTTGCGAGTGATGCCAACGAGTGACGGAATTATACATCTCGCCCTTAGACTTGGTGTTATCCCACTTGGTCTTTCCGTCGTCATCTTCGGTGCGGCCGCTTGCGTCCTTCCAGTGGGAAAGAGCGTGCCAGGTACCTTTGACGCCGGGAACGAAATCGAAGTAGCGATTGCTCTGTCCGTGATCGAGCATGAAGGTCGAGACACGGGTCGCACCGGACCAGAAGGACAACGCCATCAACTCAAGCATCTGGCGGACATATTCTTGGTGGTCAGCGGGGATGCCAGCCGCGGGTCGCGTGAGGGTATCCGTGAGTGCCTTATCAGCCGCGATGCGCTGCGTCTGTTCCTCCGCGAAATCGAGACGCTTCTCGACTGCTCGCACGGCATCAAAATATTCGTCAATCTTGCGACTGTCCGCCAGACTGGCCCGCCGTTTGAGCGACTTAGATTGCTCGAGCACGAGATCAAGCACACTGCGATCAACGAAGCCCTCGCTCGCGCGCCGGAATAGTTGATCAAACACAGCGCGCGGCATGGTCTCGCGTGCGGCCGGAACATCACGTCGGGTCCAGGACAGACAATTACGCGGCAGACTGCCCGAGAAACTCCCCTCACCCGCAGTGCTCAGCTCCAGAGAAGGCAAGGGCGTCGACTCACTGAGATGACGAGCCACAATCTGATCTACCGAAGGCGCTCCAACGTCGTTTTTACGATGATCATACGAACCACCGGTCAGCCAGGTAGCCGTACCAGCTCCGTGGCCATTGCCTCGAGGGGTCCACAGATTTTTAGTAATGATGAGGTCCGATTTAAAGTCCTCCAGCGGCGCCATCCAGCGATTGAGTTTCTGCAATTCGCCAGTGGGCCCGACTCTCTCCGGCTCCCATGTCCCATCGGCGGTGCCATTCGGGAAGTAGAGGTAAGCAAGACGTGGCGGCACCCCAGACTTGGTAGAGTTAGCAATCGGGGCACCGAAACTCTCCATGGTGGGAAGTGAGAGACAGGCTCCCATCCCTCTGAGAAAAGCACGACGATTGGGATTACTCTTCATCAGATTGTTTAGTGGATACGAAAGGAAGGCGCTTCATGGTAAACGGATAGCTCTCAGTGATGGCAAGCACCAAATCGCCGAAACGATAGCCGGTCGGTTTGAGTTTCGCCGCGATTTCTTTCACCGTGGCTTCGTCGTAAAACTCGAGTTGTCGACCCAATGCATAGGCGAGCATTTTACGAATCGCCTGCGAGCCAAGGTCATCAATTCGCTCATCGATCAGCGCGAGTTTGAGACCCGCAGGACCGCGGAACTTTGCACCGCTTGGGAGAGTACCACGATCGTCGACACCGCCACGCCATTGACCAAATTCCGCGTAACTCTCGAGCGCGAAGCCGAGTGGGTCAATCTGCGAATGACATCCGGCGCAGCGGGGCGAATCGCGATGCGCTTCAAGCTTCTTCCGCAAGGTGGTTGCGGCACGGCTCCCTCTTCCCTCGACATCGATCTCCGGCACATCGGGCGGAGGGGGTGGTGGCGGCGTGCCCAGGAGAGTATCCAAGATCCATTTCCCTCGCACGACCGGGCTGGTGCGATCCGGGAATGAGGTGGTGGCGAGGACACTTGCGTGCCCAAAGACGCCGCCGCGTTGTCTTGTTTCAAGATCCACCTTGCGCATCGCGGTGCCTTCGACACCGTGGATCCGATAGAAGCGGGCCAGCTCGGCATTGAGGAAGGTGTAATCGGAATCGATCAGCCGCGAGACCGGGGCATTGTCCCTCACAAGCGAGTGGAAAAAATGAGCGGTTTCCGCACGCATTGCGGTCATGAGCGTCTCGGTGCACCAGGGATTGTCGATCGGATCTTTGCGGATACGGGGACCGACATCATCGGTACTGAGCCACTCCGCAGCGAAGATCTCTCCGAGCGAAAGACTGCGCGGATCGGCGAGCATCCGTTTCACCTGATCTTGGCGTTTCTCTAAATCCGAAAGCTCACCGGCAGCGGCGAGGAGTTCCTCATCTGGAGTCGAGGCCCAGAGAAAATACGAGAGACGGGTGGCTAGATCAAAATCACCTACCGCTTGATCCTTGGCAAGGTCCGACGATTGCTCGACTCGCAGAAGGAAGTTCGGAGAAACGAGAATCGTCTTGAAGGCATCGGCCAAAGCGTCTGGTTGGGAGCGCTTATCAGCGAGTGAAGCTTCATAGCGCTGCGTAACCTCTTTGATCTCCGCCTCCGTGGGTAATCGCCGGTATGCGCGACGCATGAATCTCGCTATCGTCTCTGAAGCTGCCTGGGGCTTTCCAGCCAAATTTCCCCAGGCTTCCCCGTCTGCCCGCACCTCGTCAATCACGCTCTCTGCCGCGGTGAAATAGCGATCGAGGTGAGCTGTCTGAAGGAAGAGAGTATTGGCGCTGTTAGAGAATCCACTGGTGCCGCTGAAATCCATCGGGAAGTCGTCCGCAGGCCGTAGATCGAGCCCGACGAGATCACGAATCGTGCGATTGTATTCTTCTCTTGTGAGGCGCCTTGCCGGAACATAGCCCGGATTGCGTACCGTGCTGTAGTTGAAACCACCAATCTCAGCTGCGAGCCAGGCGCGCAGTTTTAGACGATCGGCATCGGACGGTTGCGCTTTCTTCTTTGGCGGCATGTCTCCCATCTTCACGCGCTCTGCGACGTTTTCCCACAGCAGTCGATTGCGCACCAGCGGCGTTTGTGCCAATGCAGATTCCAAATCAATATCACCCTTGGCACTCGCACTATCGTGACAGTCGAAACAGTAGTGCTCGAGTGTCGGGCGGATGTCTTTTCCGAAATCAAAGGTGATGCCGTGAAGCTCGTCTTTCTGCCCTGCCCGATCCTCGGGTGCGGGCGTGTAGACCGGACCAACTTTTTCATCGTCTTCCATTTCCTCTTCTTCGACATCCTCATCGCTGAGCCCAAAATCTCGCAGAATCTCCTCGAACCTTTCTCTGAGTGCCACCTCAGGGTTTTCAATGCGCCACTGCAATTCCTCCTCCATCTCGTCCGTTTCCTCCTGAAGACGTTCGATCTCCATGCGGTCCACTTTATTGAGCAGAGCGATCTGTTTTTTTAAAAGACGTAGCAGTGCGGCCTCACCTTTATCCTCGCCAATCTTATCTTCCTTGAAGCGCCACAGCAGCACTTCGATCTCAGCCTCGACGTCCTCCAGCCCGAGGAGAACTTCCGCCCACTCCTCACCCTTCTGCTCCTTTTCCTCGAGAAACATCTCACGCAGTTCGATGGCACGCTCGCGCGCTTCCCCAAGATCCTCCCCGCCCTCGCGTCCTTGTAACTTAATAGCCTCCAAGACAGCCGGAGCGCGGCGTTTGAGAAATGTCAGCGTCTCCTCATCAATCGGCTCCGCACTGGCAGAATAGCCCGTCAGAAGAACCGCGATCGCTAATACGATCGTGATGCCAAGCTTGCGCTTTCTTTTAGTCATCAAGTGCTGCTTGTAGTGATGAGGGGACTATCTGTCCCGCAAGAAGTCCAGAAGCAGACCTTCCTTGAGTGCCCGGGTGGCATTGTGCCCATGCTCCTTCACCTTGAAGTGGACGACATCCCCATCGAGATAAGAAAAGATTTCAATCTTACCGGTCAATCGGCTGGGCTCGGCGAGCTTTTGCCCTTCGAATCCCATCTGCTTAGCCCACAAGAAAATAGATTCTTCGGCATCCACGAAGGGCAGTTTTCCATCTTTTGCAGGGATCGCTTTGGAGGGTCCGCCGCGATAAGGAATGAGCGGATCGTCAGTCCCGGAGATGTTCAGAAGACGCTTACCGGAAAGCGGCTTTGTGATCGCACGATAGTCATTTTCTTTTCCCATTGCCTTAAAGTTCTTACCATCGTGTTGGAAACCGTTCAACGGACTAACCACGCTGACGTAATTCTTAATATTGGGGAGCTTGGTCTCGATGGCGATTTGGTTGACCAGGGCCGCGCCATTGGAAATTCCCATGATCGTAAATTCTTCCTTCCTGACATCGTCACGCTTGGCGAGCTCGCTGATGATGGCCTCGATAAATCCTCGGTCATCGGCCTTGGACCGTTCCGAGACGATGTTCCAACTCTCCCGGTAACCTTCCGGGAACACCGTAATGAACTGACGGGTGATCTCCGGGTAGCGTCCGAAGACCATCTTCTGCAAGCCCTTGGGATTACCTCCGTTGCCATGCAAAAAGATAAGCACGGGCAGAGGTCTCTTATTTTTCAGCTTCGGGACATTGACCCAATATGGACGCTTGTAGTTCTTTTCCTGTGACCACGACTGGGTGATCGCAAACTTCCGACTCCTTTCCTCTTCCTCTTCGCGTTCTTCGTCATCAACCTCCTCAGCCTGGAGACAAGGAGTGAAAGTCGCAAGAACGGCAGCAAAGGCGACCAGTAAGGAAGAGATTTTTAGGTTTTTCATAATCATGCGGTAGGTAAGCGCTTGAGTTTTGTTCGACGAGTTACCTATTTTATTGCCATCAAATGAATCTTTTTCTCATCTTCCTCCGCGCTCCTGAAGAAGCTGCCGGGGACTTTGCCCGGTGATCCGTTTGAAAACGGTTGCGAAATATTAGCTCGACGAAAACCCGAGGCGATAGGTGACTTCGACGACACTCCCCTCTCCCCTCGCGAGTTGATTCTTGGCTTCCTCAACCCGGCGGATCAAAGCGAAATGGAGTAAAATCTTCTTTTCATAAAAAAAATGTGGTTTTCAGAGTTACTTTAGGCTAATAGATCTATTCGGTTTGTGCCATATTCATGCCAAATGGCTGAATTTCTTAAAGCACGGGCCATTTTGTATCATGAAAATGTATGTAGGTAATCTGTCGTTTGATTCGACAAAGCAGGACCTTGAGTCCCACTTCTCTCAATATGGTTCAGTGACTGACGTTCACCTTCCAGAAGACCGTGAGACCGGTCGTCCACGTGGCTTTGCCTTCGTGACGATGGACTCGAAGTCAGCTATGGAAGACGCGATTAAAGGCTCTGACGGCATTGAGCTCGACGGTCGTAATCTGAAAGTGAACGAAGCCAAGCCACGCGAAGAGCGCGGCGGTGGTGGTGGTCGCTACTAGACCTCCCCGAAGATTTCTTTTGCAAAAGGCGGTGCACTTATGGTGCTCCGTCTTTTTTTGTTCCTTAATTCACGAATCGCTTGCTGCCTGCCTTTCATTCCTACAGCCTCCCTGAAACACGAGAAAAATGGCCAAACCAAGTATTGAATTCTACAACGCTGCCGTCGACGCCGTTCAGTCAGGCGACCTTCCTCTTGCCCTCAAATCTGTTGAGGACTCCCTCACCGAGTCTCCCGATGATGCGCAAACCTGGCAGCTTTACTCCGTCATTCTCAATGCCTTGGGACAGACCGAGAAAGCTGAAAAGGCGCTCGTGAAGGTCAAAGAGTTTGGCCTCAGCGAAATTGATGAACTCCTCATGAAAGCCGCCGATGCCGCCGGTCAGGGCAAAATGGGGGTCGCCATCACGCACTACGAGGACGCCCTGGAGATCGACCAAACCCGGGCGGAAATTTACACCAGCTACGCCCTTGCGTTGATGGAAGAGAAATATGCCGGCGACGCGCTAGAAGCGGCATCCAAGGCCGTGGAACTCGCTCCCGATGATCCCTTTGCCCAGTATACCAAGGGCCGTATTTTACGTCTGAGTGGAAAGAACGAAGAATCCCTCGAGGCTCTCACCGCCGCAACCGAACTGGACCCCAATCTCGTCCTTGCCGCCTACGAGCGCGGCATGATTCTTGCGGAGATCGGACGACTTGATGAAGCGCTGCAATGCTTCGAAAAGGTCCTCATCGACCATCCTGAAGATTCTAATGCCGCTGATGCAAAGGCATTTATTCTCCAAAAGATCGAGGAAGGTCAGCAAAACGGTTAAACCCGTCACTCGTCCCCAACTCTCGCTAACCGAGAAAAATCACGCTGTGCTGGAAAATTGCTCCCATTTCTGTCGTTATTTAGAGAGATGAAGCGCTTTTTCCTCTTCCTCATCTTCGGGGCCCTGGCCTACGGAGGATGGAAGTATCGCGACCAGATCGAAGACCTCTACCAAAAAGTCCAAGAGCAGCAGGCAGGGAAAGCACAAGCTGTGCCGGATCCAGAACGCTACGAAGAACTCAAACAAGAGCTCGAGCTCAAACGTTCCGGCCTCGCTCGTCGCTACAATGCGGCACGCACCGCCGGAGAGATCCTCGCCGTCCAAACGGATGCCAAGGAAACTCTGGAAAATAATCTCCCGGAACTGATGCGCTGCTGGCTGGGCACCACCTGGGATTTCAATGGCACTTCACAAGTCCCAGGGGAGGGGGAAATTGCCTGCGGCTATTTCGTCTCCACTGTCTTACGGGATGCAGGATTCAGACTGGAGCGTATCCGCTTGGCCCAGCAACCCTCTCAAAACATCATCGCCACCTTCCTTCCGCGCTCCCAGATGCATATCGAAGCCGGAATGAGCTATGATCGCTTTTTAGAGAAAATGAAGGCCCGTGGGCCGGGCATCCGAATCGTCGGACTCGACCGCCATGTCGCCTTTATCGTGGTGCAAGAAGATGGAGAAATCCGCTTTATTCATTCCGATGGCGGCAACGCCCAACAAGTGGTGGATCAAGATCAGGAGAATGCCCACTCCCTGCGGAAGTCGAAGTATCGGGTCACCGGAAACATCACCCGAAGCGATGATGTCATCCATCAATGGCTCACCAAAGAAGCCTTAAAAACCGTGCGGTAGCTCATCAATCAAGCGCCTATTTCTTCTGCTCACTGCGAAGAAGTCGGTGGACGAAGCGCCGGAAGAGCGAGATTCCATCGGAGAGCCGAGAGTCGGAAAATCACCATCACCACCAGCGCGAATGCCATCAGCACAGGCTTTGCCACTCCCAGCTCCAACCCTCCCAGATAAACGAGCGCGGCGATATACTAATTGGTCCCTTCATCGAGCGCGAGCTGTGTTCCCACGATGGTAAAGAGCGCCATTCCAATGGCATCAGGCAGCGGCAACAGAGGGCGAATCCGGGGGAGCAATCGAAGAATGAATCCGGAAGCCAAAGTGAGGACGAAAACCACCACGACATAGTGCAGGTTGGCCACCCAGAAAAGAGGCGTTCGATCTAGAAACAAATCACGCAAGGTTCCTCCGCCGAAAGAAGCCACGCAGGCCACCGCGAAGACGCCCACGAAATCCATCCCCTGCCTCGCGGCGAGGAGAATCCCATAGATCGCAGAGACCGCGACCGCCACAAATTCGAGTCCCAGCAACAAGCTCACGAATCTGACTTGTTGAGATTGAAGGAAGCCTTCACCTCTTCATTCCGACCATAAACCATGAGAACGTCTCCCTCTTCCCCTCTGCTATCCTTGTCGGGAGCGCCCAAAAAATCCCCTTCGCCGCGATAAATTCCAAGCACCACGATCCCCGCATCGGAAGGCCGGGATTCGGCAAAGATTTTCCCCACCCAAGGGTGATCCTTACTAATCTCCTTGTAGAAAACCACGTAGCCATCACGAAGATTCAGAAGGTAGTCATAGTCCCGGATGTGAGCGATCCCTGCACGCTTAAGCATCCACTTCTGAAAGGATTCCACGGGGCCTTTGACGACCCTAAGATTCAGAAGGACCGCGACCGAGAAGATCGCCAAGGCCACCACTCCAAGCCAGAAAAAGGTGAAGCCAATCCCGCGCTCCGAACTTCCCATGAAGGTCACGAGCAAAGTCGCCAGGGCCGAGGTGAGGCCAATGTTCCCCATGACGATGAGATGGAGAATGATGCGCCGCCGCACCGGATGGTCGACTACCAGCTCCGCCTCCTTGGTGGTGAACCCCACTCCGAAGAATACCGAAGCCGCCTAGAACTGCGCTACCGGCTGGGACATCCCAGTGAGCTGCAGCGCACTCGATCCTAGTCGCACAATCAAAAGAGCGAAAAGAACGATAACGACGAGTGCAAGGAACTGTCCCATGACATCATGGCTAGCACAGATCTAGCGACGATTGAACTTCGCAACTTCGCGCTGAGCTTCACGGAGTTCGGTGCGCTTTTTGAGATCTTGGCGTTGATCACCATGACCCTTTCCTTTTCCAAGACCGAGTTCCACTTTGACCCGCCGTCCTTTGAAATAAAGGCGCAGGCAAATAATAGTGAATCCTTTCTGCTGAGTGGCCATCGCCAGCTTGATGATCTCGCTCTTGTGAAGGAGAAGCTTGCGCGGACGCTTGGAGGCATGCTGGAACCACTCACCGGCCGTTTGCCAGGGTTGGATGTCACAGCCATAGAGAAAGGCTTGGTTTCCTTCGATCCTGGCAAAGGCGTCGCCAATGTTGACCTTACCCTCACGGATCGACTTCACCTCGGTGCCCACGAGAATGAGCCCGGCTTCTAGGGTACCCTCGATATTGTAATCGCGGCGCGCGCGCTTATTGGTGACGGAGTCTTGAGCCATCGAGGTAGGACTGCGCTTCTTTCGAAGAAGCAGTCAGGTGCTAGACCTCGCGAAGCTTGATCTTACCCTCAATGATTTCCATGAGAGCAATATCAGCAAAACCAGTGCTGGGGAGTGCGTTCACCAAAGGCGAACGACCCGTGTTGAGTTGCTCGACTCGCTTGGAGACGAGATTGATCAGAACGAGGGGTTCGCTGACTATTTCGGAGGCCTGTTCGACGAGATCGTTATTCATGGTAGCTGCGCTGGGACGAGGGGGTGCTGAGGATGCCTCAAAGGGAATAATATTATCGGCATCCATGGGTCCTCGGTATCTTCACGGAAGAAAGTTCGCCCGCGGAAAGGGTGTAAAGCCAGAAATCTCTCTGTCTGACAAGCCCAAACCGATATGTTTCCGGTCTAGGAGCAAAAAAAACAGAACTCCGGACGTTCGCCAAAGTTCTGTTTTTAAATATTCGGACTCCTCGCGCTTAGAACTCAACGCTCACGCGCACTCCGTAAAGAGCAGGAGTTCCAGGGGAACCCGCAGAGATCTGGGGAGAGAGATAGCTGAAGTAATCTTCGTCCAGGAGATTATGACCGAAGACAGAAGCGCTCCATGTCTCAGCCTCGTAGCCGATCTGGGCGTCGAGGATCTGGTAGCTTGCTTGCTTGAAGTTGGCGTTTCCAGTTTCCTCGTATGTCGTCGAACCGATCGAGCGGTAGGAGGAGGAAACGAAGAATCCGTTACCAATGTCATACCGTAAACCAAGCGCCGCAGAAAACTCAGGAACAAAAGGAACCCGGTTTCCACCGAAGTCGGTCGTTCCATCGTTGAACTTCTCGAACTCAACCTGGCTCCAACCCGCACTTGCCGCGATGGAAAGCTTATCACTAGGCTTCCAGTTGGCCTCGGCTTCCACCCCAATTACGCGAACTTCTTTGGCATTAAGGATGATGAAGTCGGTCGAGTTGAGCACCGAACGATTGAGCTGATAGTCGTCGATCTGCTTGTAGTATCCTCGAAGTTCAAGGTCCCAGTTCTCTTCCGGACGATCGAGGCGCACTCCCACTTCTGTTTCCCATGCCGTCTCTTCGCCATAGGCGGAAGTTGCAGGGTTATCGGAGAAAGCAGTAAAGCCAGCCGGCTTAATCCCGATGGACGTCCGCCCAAACAAGGTGACACCTTCTGATGCTTTATAACTCAAACCAAGAGTCGGAGAAAAGTGCCAGTCATCTGTCTGACCGGAAAAACTCCCCAGCGGTCCGTAGACTGCGCTCCCCTTACTCCGGCTGAGCTCGGTATCAACATATTCGATCCGGCCACCCGCCTCGATGGTAAGACGATCAGAAAGATCTTTGGAAACATTTCCATAGAGGGCGTAGATTTCTCGCTCAGAGTTGAAGGAGGTTGTCTGGGTGTCCGGGCCCGTCGTCATGAAGGTCGGAGGCAAGGGCACCGGGAAAGAACGTGCGGAGACGCCATCACTTTCCGTCTTCGAACGGAAGAGACCAAGCTGCCAGCGGAGGTCCTGCGTCTGGTCAGACGTCAGACTAAAACGGTTTGTCATGTAGTCCTGATTCTGCTGGATGTCCGAAGTCGAAATCCCAAAGCTCGAGAGATCGAGGTCAGTAAAATTAGGCCCAAGGTTCCACGTTTGATAAGAACTCACCGACTTAAAAGTCGCCCAACCAAGATCTCGGGTGAGGTGAAATGAGAACTGCTGTCGATCCAGAGCGGTCAATCCAAGAACATCGCTCTGCACCTGAAAAGGATCCTGAGGCAGTCCGAGTCCTAGGCCAAACGGTCCTGCTTGGCCTGGCAAATTCGTCAAACGCTGACCGCCATCACGCGCCGTCTCCACCATCGCGCGGAAGCGGATTTCGGTATCAGCGGAAGGACGGTAGTAGAGATTGGCAAGAGCTCCGAAGCGCTCCCGGCTGTCGACATCCGTTCCCAGATTCACATTGTCAATGTAGCCTTCACGCTCGTTGTGGTATACTTGGAAAGTATAAGAGAGCTTCTCACTGAGAGGACCGCTCGCGAGGATGCGCGCGCCGAAGGCGTCATAGTTGCCATACTCAGTGGTGAGACGAAAATAGGGGTCTGCGGTTGGCCCCGGAGTGGTAAACTCAAGCAATCCACCCGCGCCATTTCTGCCAAAGTAAGCTCCTTGAGGACCACGATGAAGCTGAGCTGAGGAGAGCTCGAAGAAATCCGTCGAGTAGGTATAAGCATCACCGTAAGGCACGCCATCGACCGTCATGGCCACGCCAGCCGGACCGAAGAAAGCAGTGTTTCCAGTTCCACGAACGCCGATGAAATCACCAAAACCCGCTGAGTCCGAGGCCGTTGAAGCGAATCCCGGGACGAGGCCCAGAAGTTGCCTGACTTTTTCAATCTGAAAGAGTTCGAGGTCGGCGGCGCTCAGACCTTCAATTTCTTCGATCTGTTCTCCCAGCACCGTCAGTGGCGCCAGGCTATCTTGTGCGGACGCAGCACACCCAAGGGCGAGGGCGCTGAGACAAAATCCGAGTTTTTTCATATGCTGCAGTGAGGCTGACTTCGCTTTCCGATCCGTCAACTACGAACGTCGCTTGTCATCTGTCTTTTTTTTCTGTTTCTTTCCCTTAACGATGAACCGCAGCGGATCACTCCTCCTCCTTACCTCGCGCGCCCTCAGCAGTTGCTGCGAGCGCAAACTCTACCCCATCTCTCTCGGACGCTCCTAAGCCCTCAAAACCAACGAGTTCAGGAAAACTCTCGGTAACTCTCCTCCCCGGCGAGCAGCCCGATGGAAATCCCGGCTTCCTCCCGGTAACCAAAAAAGCCACGCCCTTCTCGATAAAAAGGCACCTGCAAAAATGAAGCCCCACACCGAGACCGCGCCTCTCTCCGGAGACGCGACCTTTGACCTCGTGCCCATTCCTGGCGGTGAATTCACGATCGGATCACCCTCAGGAGAAGCCAACCGCTCCGCTAACGAAGGCCCGCAACGCAAAATCAAAATCGAGCCCTTCTAGATGGCCAAGACCGAGATCACTTGGGCGATCTACCAGCGCTTCATTGAAAACGGGCAGTCGCGAAATAAGGACGGCACGCTCAATCTCGATGGCGACATCTACTCACCCGAACCACCCATCGCGAGTTCCCCAACAACGATCGACGCCATTTCCCAACCGACGCCTCCCTACATGCCAATGCACTTCGACATGGCGGACAGTGTGGGCTACGGCAAAAATCTCCCCGCCATCGCGATCACCCAGCACTCCGCCTCGAAGTTCTGCGAATGGCTCAGCGCTCAAACCGGCCACTACTATCGTCTCCCCACCGAAGCCGAGTGGGAATACGCCTGCCGCGCCGGAACGACCACCGCTTATTCCTTCGGCGATGACGTTTCCAAGCTCGGTGACTACGCCTGGTTCACCGATAACTAGGATTACACCTACCATCCCGTCGGACAAAAGAAGCCCAACCCCTGGGGACTCCACGACATGCATGGAAATGCCATCGAGTGGACCCTCAATGCCCATACCGGCGACTACGCCGCAGTAAAGAACGGCAACACCAACCCCCTTTCCCTTTCTCCCATGCGCTACCCACGGATCGCGAGAGGCGGCGGCTGGGAGGACGACCCTGAGCAACTCCGCTCAGCTGAGCGAACCATCTCCGACCCCAACTGGAAAATGCAGGACCCCAAAATTCCTGTGGTATCACAGTGACAATCAGGCCATCGGCTTCCGCATCATCCGTCCCCTCATGGTGCCCTCCGTCGAGGAAATGCACCTCCTCTGGAACACCGGCCCGGGGAAGTTGTAAAAGGTGACCTTTGCCGCTAGGCTGAGACGTGCGCTCGTTCGTCCTCATCCTCACCGTGGCAGCCGCCTATCTGCTGCTCCGCGGATCGCCGGAAGGATGGCACGTCATTCTACGGGTCTGCCTCGCGGTCTTCGTCCTCGTTCTCGGCCTCGCCGTTTGGGGAAAACGAACAACCGCAAAGTCGATCGTCGCCACCCCCGAACGCCCGCCACGCTGGCTCGATTTCCTCAGCATGGGATTCGCGATCCTCGTCATTGAAACCCTCTTCCTCCTCTTCTTCGCCAGCGCTCCGGAAATAGCGGAAGACATCGCCCGGGAATTCGATGAAGAACTCCATCCCGGATCCTACTCCAAAGGCTCATCGAATGAAAATGAGCCCGGCTCGGGAGGAAGCACCCTGCAAACTTCAGGCAACTGGCTTTGGCAAAATAACGGACGCCGCCAACTCGGAGGCGCCGGAAAAGTGCGACCCTCGAACCGACCCGAGGTCTTCCTTTGGCCCCGCGGATCCGCGCCCTTTAGAAAAACCGACCTCTATCTCCGCACCTTCACCATGGCCCTTTATGAGGCCGGCATCTGGAGCGCCCTCCCCCTCGCCCCGGAAACTCTCACCTCAAAAAATGGCGTGGTGCAAGTCTCGCAAATCCTTCCTGAAAAAAAGCTCAGCTACGAGATCTACCACGGACCAAACACCCTGGGCCAAAGCCTCGCCGTCACTCTCCCCAACCTTCTTGAGGTTGAAACCTCATCTCTCCGGAAAATCGCTCCGGAGACCTACCGACTTCCACCACTCGCCGAGGGCGAAGAGGCCTACCGCTATCGCGCCACTTCTTCCCCTAAATTTTTCACGCTGGATCTCCTCCCAGGAACCTCGCGGGCGGAATATCTCAGCCTGCCATCTGACCCCAAAGCACGTGGTGCCATCGAAGACCTCGCCGCCACCACCAAGGGAAATCCCGGTCAACGGCTAGCCCAAGTTAGCGATCTCCTCGCCTCTCGATACCGCTACTCGCTCGAACCCAAGCTCGATCCCACCAAAGACCTCCTGCTAGAGTTTCTCATCGAAAAAAAACAGGGATACTGCGAGCACTTCGCCACCGCCGCCGCCCTCCTCGCTCGCTCCGTGGGATTCCCTTCCCGCATCGCCTACGGATGGTCGGGCGGTCGCTACTATGAAGCCTCCAATATGTTCGTCTTCCGGGCCAAGGAAGCGCACGCTTGGACCGAGGTCAAAATCGCTTCGGGAGAATGGGTCATCTTCGACGCCACCCCGGCAAACCGAAACGAGGGAAATTCCACCGTCGCCGATAATGACGAATCTCCCCCCGTGCCCGATGGACTCGACCTTGATCTTGGTTCAGAGGATCGCGAATCCCTCGCCCTTCCCCCGCTCGCTCGCCTCAAATCATTTGCCCTCATCATCGGAGGAGCTGGCCTTCTCGCCTTCCTGATTTCCCTCTTCCTCAAACGCCCGGAAAAGAGCACGAGCCATCACGGCCCCGGAAGCACTCTTTTACCTCCCCCCCTCAGCTATCTCAGCGCATTTCGAAATGCCACCGCCCAAATTGGCCAACCTATGCCCAAAGGCCGAACCCTTCGCCAGCACATCGAGACCCTTCGCAAAGAAGACCTCTCACCTGAATTCGGTGATGACCTCCTGACCTACCATTACCAAGTCACCTATGGAGAAGCCCCTCGGAAAAAGGCGACCGAGAAACGCTTCATCTCGCTCCTCAAAGCGTGGCAGCGACAGGGAAGCTAGTTCGACGGAACATTTCTGAACGACACTCTAGCCGCTCCTAAAGAGTGCCTAATTTTCATGGGGATGAAATAGATCGTTTCGATGCCCATGCCCATCCTCTAAAACCTAAGCTTCATTAACTAAAAACCGCTCAAATCAGGGCGGAAAAATCTTGCCAATCGGTCGCCGCTGACTAGATTGCGCGCCCTATGGCCCGCACCGCAGGCAAATCCAAAACTAGATCGTCCGTCGCCAAGCGCTTTAAAGTGACTGGCACCGGGAAGATTTTGCGTCGTAAACAAGGCAAACGCCACATCCTACAGAAGAAAAGCCGGAAACGGAAAAGATTCTTGGGTAAGCCCGCTCTTGTTTCCAAAGCAGATATCAAGGCAGTGAAAAGAAACCTTCTTCTTCGCTAATCCCAAAGACGATGACCCCGCTCGCCAAACGAGCGGCCTCCCAGCAGCCTGTCTCCCCCCGGGGAGAACGAAGAACGAGTGAGACTGCAGGAGTGAATTAATAACCAACGACCCGTTCACCAAGACTACAAAATGCCAAGAGCAACCAACAGTCCAGCCAGCCGGAAACGCCGCAAGCGCATTCTTTTGCGTGCAAAGGGTTTCCGAGGCTTCCGTTCCAAGCTTTACCGCTATGCGAAGGATGCCGTTTACAAGGCTCGTCAATACGAATACCGCGACCGCAAGAAGCGTAAGGGTCAATTCCGTCGTCTCTGGATTCAGCGCATCTCCGCTGCCGTCCGTGCCGAGGAACTAACCTACTCACGCTTCATCGAAGGCCTCAAGGCTGCCCAGATCGATCTCGATCGCAAGGTCCTCGCCGACCTTGCCGTGACCGACCCAGCAGCACTGTCCGCCATCATTGCACAGGCCAAAGCAGCTCTCGATAAGAAAGCCGCTTAAGCTGACACGTTTCGCATCAAGAAACTTCCATGGCCGCATCCCTCAGGGAATGCGGCCATTTTCTTTCATGTGCGGCGGCAACAGTCTCAAATTGGGAGAGCCCCGTGAAATACCAAAACCTCTGGTCAAAGGAGAGCACCATTACCATCCAGGGTAACGCAATGTGGCGCGCCGGAGCCATTTTCGTCTTCAAATTCAAAAAAGAAGGTAAACTAAGCCTCGTCTAGTTGCCACTCGTCGAACGATCCCGGTAAGCGACGCGGGTCGTCCACAAAACCATCGGAACCAGTAAACACAAGTCCCACTCCGAAACCTCCTGCTCCGTCCAATGGATTTTGCGGACCAAAAGTAAGTCTCTCTATTCCATCTCCCCCTAAAATTAGTTCTAGAATTGTGAATTCAAGAGGACAGTCAACCCCACCCAGAATCATTGCGGAATGCTCAAAAATCGTGAAGACAATTTTATTGGTCGATTCTATTACCGACCCCTGAGATCTGTCGTAATTAATATTTAACTCAAAAAGAGTCCCCACCTCGGGTCAATCCCCTTCCAATTATTCTTCGATCATCCCTTCGACTCGCAGAACTATCGTCGCTTCGGCCCAAGAGAGAGTTGTAAAAAACAGGATTACTTTGATTCTGGATTTCATGGCCTAATTTGAACTTGCTGAAGACACTATCCCGGATGCTGCCGATTCATCAGACTATTTATTCTTTAAGTATTTAGATCTGACGGAAAGAATGAAGCTGTCTCGGAACGAACTTCAAAAGTGCTCTTTCCTCTTAGGATCGGGCGTTTTTCTTGTACTTCACCCTTCACTCTTCCCCATTCTCAATTCAGTCTCCCGCCGCCATGCAAGAGCAAGCCGCCCAGATCCAAGCCGAAGCCCTCGCCGCCATCGAAGCCGCTACCACGGAGGCGATCCTTGAGGACGCTCGCGTGAAGTTCTTGGGCAAGAAAAGCCCGCTCAACGCACTGGCCGGCGAAATGCGCAACCTCTCCAACGAGGAAAAGCCCAAACTCGGCGCCGCTCTCAATGCCGCTCGTCAAGCGATCGGCGGCTCCCTTGAGACCCAAAAGCAATCCCTACAAGACGCCGCCGACGCTGCATCTGTCGCAGACCTCGACGCATCTCTCCCCGCCCGCACCCTACCCAGTGGAGCACTCCATCCTCTGACAGTCGTCAAGGACCGCGCGATCCAGATCCTCCGCCGCCTCGGCTTCGCCCTCGCCGATGGCCCCGAAATCGAGACCGAGTTCCATTGCTTCGACGCCCTCAACACCCCTTTTGATCACCCAGCCCGAAACGACTCCGACACCTTTTACTTCGACTCGGGCAAGCTCCTCCGCACCCACACTTCCAGCGTGCAAATCCGCACCATGGAAAAGGTCGCCCCCCCGATCAAAATCATCGCCCCGGGCTCGGCCTACCGCCGCGATGAGATCGATGCCACCCACCTCTCGGTCTTCAATCAGCTCGAAGGCCTCTACGTCGACAAAGACGTCCGCCTCTCGGACCTCAAAGGCACCCTCGAGTTTTTCTACCGTGCCATGTTTGGCGAAAACACCGAAGTCCGTTTCCGCCCTCACTTTTTCCCCTTTACCGAGCCCAGCTTCGAGATCGATGTAAAGCTTCAGGTCAAAGGAGAAGCGCCCAAGTGGATCGAAGTCGCCGGCTGTGGCATGGTCGACCCCGCGGTCTTCACCCAGGTCAATGAAAGCCGCGGCGACCAAGCCTTCGACCCCGCCCAGCTCACCGGCTACGCCTTCGGCATGGGCCTCGACCGCCTTGCCATGATCCAATACGGCATCCGCGACATCCGTCTTCTCATCGAGAACGACACCCGCTTCCTCAGCCAGTTCGCTTAAGTGATCGGCTCAGCATCCTTTTCCCTGTATGGGAAGAGCCATGCGACGCTTTTTCGTCCCCATCTTCATCTCGGCATTTAGCTTCCTTTCCGCCGAAGCGAAAATCGAAAACATCCTCCTCATCGTTTCCGATGACCTCAAGGCCAGCGCCCTGGGATGTTACGGCAATAAAATCTGCGACACGCCCAATATCGACCGGCTCGCCGCCCGCGGCATGATTTTTGAGCGCGCTTATTGTCAGGGCACTTGGTGCGCCCCTTCCAGATTTTCCTTCATGCACAGCCGCTATCAAGGGCAGGCCGGTCAGAATATGGGGAAACATTTTCGCGACCACGGCCTGCATAGCACCCGGGTCGGAAAAATTTACCACATGCGGGTTCCGGGCGATATCATCGCCGGCACCGACGGACTCGACATCCCCGACACCTGGGATGAAAAATTCAACACCAAGGGACTCGAAGCCCACACTCCCGGCGACTACGCCTGTCTCAACCTCAATATCTTTACCAAGGAACTCGAAAACCGACAGTCCACCAAGATGCCTCATCGCATGTTTGTTTCCGTGGAATACCAAGGCGATGGCTCGGACCAGCCCGATTGGCAAGCCGCCCAAAAAACCGTCGAACTCCTTCGGAAGCATCAAAAGAAGCCCTTCTTCATCGCCACCGGATTCGTCCGCCCGCACTACCCCAGCGTCGCGCCCACTCAGTATTTCGAGAAGTATCCCTTCGATAAGATGCCGCTTCCAAAGGTCCTTAAGAACGACCTCAAGGACATCCCAAAGCCCGGTCTCAGCAAGACCATGAGTAAAACCTCTGGCATCTCAAAGTGGCCCGCCAACCAGCAGCGCATGTGGTCGGCCTACTATGCCACCGTGACCTACATGGACGATCAGCTCGGAAAAGTTCTTGATGAACTGGACCGGTTAAAACTCACCGACACCACCGCCATCGTTTTCATCAGCGATCACGGCTACCACCTCGGCGAGCACCAATTCTGGCAAAAGAGCAATCTCCACGAAGAAGTGACCCGCGTTCCCATGATCATCGCCGCACCCGGAATGCCCTCTGGAAAAACAACTTCTCCGGCCGAGCTCATGGATCTCTACCCCACCCTCTGCGGCCTCCTCGATCTCCCGATTCCGAAAACAGTACAGGGCAAAAGCCTCGTCCCCGTCCTCAAGGACCCGAAAGTGCGTGTGCGAAAAGCGGCTCTTTCACTCGTCAATGGTCACCACAGTCTCCGCGGAGAGCGCTGGGCTTACATGCGCTATCGCAGTGGCGAAGAGGAACTCTACGACATGGATCAAGATCCCGGCCAATTTGACAACCTTGCGAAAGATGCCGAAGTTGAGGACCAGCGAAAACAAATGAGGACCCTCCTCGATCAACGCCTCGCTGAAGCGACGAAAAAGTAGCCTCTCTATTTCGAACTCAGCCCGATCATCTGAACGCTCAGTTTTGCAAGCTTGCAAAATTGCACCCGCTGCCTTCCGTCTCGTTGAGGCTCCTCTTGAGCCAGTAACACTTTCACCCCGAAGCCTTCATCTAGCTTTGCCCAGTCCAAGGCATCGTCGGGAAGCTCCACCGAGGCATTCACAAAATCCTGCGTCGGGTGCAGATTCACGACGACCAAAACGGTCTCACCATCTTTCTCCTGCTCACTCCTGAGGAAGGCATAAACCCAGTGACCGCTGGCACCTTCACCCTCCAGACGTCCAAAGTCGGGGTTGCCTTGGTTCGCATGATTCAGGCCGTAGAACTCGCCTTTCGTAAAGGCCGGCCCTGCCGTCGCTTTGAGAAGCGTTCCATACCAGCGCCGAAGATCCTTCTGCTCGTTGCTCAAACCACCACCATCAAACTTCCCCCCATTCGTCCATTGATTCAGCGTTGGCATGCTCCAGTAATCAAAAATTGTGGTACGCGCGTCATCGCCTCCAAAACCTTCCGGACCCTTCGCGGGCTCTCCCACTTCCTGACCCGAATAAATCATGGTAGGACCCCGGCCGAGACCGAAAAGGAGCCCCGTCACCGGACGTCCCACTTCCATCCCGAGCCCACCCCAGGTCTTGGGACTTGCGAGGCGCACTTCATCGTGATTCTCGGCATAGCGCAGCGATTGATGAAGCCGACCACCCTGGAGGATCGAATCGAAATCATTCGCCCACTTCAGCCCATCGTAAATCGCCATCAGCGTGTCGTAGATCTGGTCGTCGTAGACCGCGTCAAAGCCCGACGCCAAAAGCGCGTCCAGCACGTTGCCATCCACCAACTTCGCTGGATCCGTGTCATATGCCTCCGCGGCGAAGAAAGCCCCGGCATTCCGTTTCTTCGCTCGATCCAGCGCCCATTTCCAAAATGGCATCGGAACCATATGTGCCATATCAACCCGGAATCCATCGACGCCCATTTCCTGCCAGTATACCAGAATGGCATCCATCTTCTTCCAGGTGTCAGGAACCTCATCATCGGATAAATTCTCAAGCTGCGAGGTATCGCGGCCTTTGGTATAATCATGCCCGTAATTGAGCTTCACCGTCTCATACCAATCATTGATCGAGGGCTTCCAGGCGCGGGCATTATTCCCCGTCACCCGGCCATCCTCACGCTCCGGTTCGTAAACATTTCCCGTCGGCAGCACTAAAGGCCCGTCGCCTTCGAGGTAGAAAAAATTGTTATCGCGGTGGAAAAACTTCCCTTTTTGATCCCCCTCGCCGAAGGAAAGCTTGGGCCTCACATCCGAGTGGTAGCTCCGCGCCACGTGGTTCGGGACGAAATCAATGATGACCTTCAAACAAGCCACGCGACAACGCGTCAGAAGCGCCTTGAATTCCGTAATCCGGCGCGCGGAATCATCGGCATAATCCGGGCAAATATCGAAGTAGTCGCGAATCGCGTAGGGACTCCCCGCCTTCCCCTTGAGGAGATCTTTTACATCCGACGCACGCCCGGGATAATCAGTCCCCGAGGCCTGCTCGATCACACCCGTGAACCAGATGTGGGTAAAGCCCAGAGCCTTAATTTCAGAGAGCGCCTTCGCCGAAAAAGCCGAAAACTTCCCACAGCCGTTTTCATTGATGTCGCCATCGAATTTCCGCGTGTTGTTCTCGTTTCCAAAATGCCGGAGCATCACCTGATAGATGCTGACCCGCTCGGCTTGACTCATCGAAATACTCACCGCCGCCAATAAGCAGCTCTTAAACCAAGGTGGCCAGATCATTCCTATTAAGCGCTTACGATTTCAGCGTCTTTTCTCATCCGCAAGGAGCGTCAGAGCAGCGGCAATCAGGAGGAAGACACCGCCAATCACCACCACAGAGTGACGGCTGAAACCTTCAAAGTTCTCCATCACGAGAGTCAGAGGTCAGAGGTCAGAGGTCAGAGGTCAGAGGTCAGAGGTCAGAGATCTGATGTCGGAACTCCGAACCCCCGCTCCCTTCGAAAAACTTCCCTTGGTCCACAAAAAATGCTTCAAAGCATCCCCGCATGGACTCGCTCTACGACCTCACCTTTACCCATCTCGAAGACACCCTTCGTGATGAAGGAGTCAAGCCGGTCCATGCCCAGAAACTCTACCGCTATCTCTACAAGGACTCGGTCACTCTCGATGACCTCACCCCCGGCGTCCGTGATTGGCTCTCCAAACGCACGACGACCAAGGCCACTGTCGTCCGTGACATCGCCAGCAGCGATGGCTACACCCGTAAATTTGTCCTCCGCTTCGACGACGGTCAGGAAATCGAAACCGTCCTCATGGGATACCGGGGCCGCTACACTGCCTGTATCAGCAGCCAAGCCGGCTGCGCCATGGGCTGCGTCTTCTGCGCCACCGGGAAGATGGGTTTCAAGCGTCACCTCTCCGCCGGAGAAATGGTGGCCCAAGTGAGATTCCTCAACACCCATCTCGCAAGCGAAGGAAAAGAGCCCCTCCGAAACGCCGTCATGATGGGCATGGGCGAGCCCCTCCATAATTACAAAGAGCTCATGACCGCTCTCGAGATTATCAGCGACCCTCGCGGCATCTGCATCGCCCCCTCCCGCATTTCCATCAGCACCGTCGGCCACATCCCCGGAATCAAAAAACTCGCCGAGGCCGGAACAGCCTATGAACTCTCCGTCAGCCTCCACGGCGCGAGCGACGTAGAGCGCGACGCACTCATCCCCGTCAACAAGCGCTGGCCCATCGCCAACCTCCTCGAAACTTGCCGGATTTACTCAGAGAAGACCGAGCGCAAAGTCCTCATCGCCTGGACCCTTATCGAGGGAGCCAATGACAGCGACGACCACGCCACCCGCCTCGCCCAGCTTCTCAAAGGGCGGCAAGTTCACGTCAATCTCATCCCCCTCAATCCCACCGAGGGATTCGATGGCCAACCGCCCTCTGAAGAGCGCGTCCTAGCGTTCCAGCGCATTATCAAAGAGACTGCCAAAATCCCCGTCACCATCCGCCAACGCCGTGGCATCGATGTCGGAGCCGGCTGCGGCCAACTCGCAGGATAATTCGTCTCACGAATCAGCTTTCGCAATTCCTCCTGAGAAACGCCAGTCTCCAAGCGCTCCGCCAAGCCGCCTCTCGTTCTCCAAGATTAAGAGCCGCATTTGCACCGGAATCCTCAGAGGTATTCACAGGGTGCTCTTCCCCACTGGCATTTCGATCTGACAATTTGAGAGAAGAGATGTCAGTCTATTTCTGATCGCTTAGCCACGCTTCCGCTCCAGAAGAACCATCATGAGGTAAGACATCACCAAGTTTAGTTCTTCGCGCTCCGATAGATCGCTCAGCTTTTCGATGAGGAATTTCCCCTCCCAAAAGGCCGCTTGCTTGGTCATGCGCATGGCAATTTCTCCGGAAGATCGAGTTGCCGCATAGCGAGGATGGAAGAAGTAACCCGTCGCCATTCCGACGATGGGAATCTGTCCTAAAAGACTATCAAAGAACTTCGCCCCCGCATTCTCTTCGCGAAGGGAGAATTCAATCGACTCATTCCCAGGATTGAACACTTCGTAATGCGCCCGCCAAATACTGCGCCACCCTTTCCGGCCCACACTGCCAATTTCCCCACCCTGCGCATCGGTGAAGCTATAGCGTGCGGACCAATCGATAATCTTCTTCGTCTTGATCTCCGCCAAAAGAGTGGTGCGGGTTTTATCGGTGAAAATCTCCACGTGCTCGCGGAATTTGAAAAGCTTTTGCTTGGTGTAACAAACCACCTTGCCATTGGCATCGGTCACCGTCGCCTGACTCGCGAGCGCGAGGATCTTAAACGAAAGACTCAGGGGCCACTGCAGCCCCTGCATTTGACGTGCGATATCGTCGGTCTCTTGAATGGGATTGGTCTGAGGAGCCAGGTAAGGGTTTTCGCTCATTTCGTCTTCTATCGAGAACACCGGAGAAGGTCGAGGCACCAAAAAGCCCACGTGAGAAAAACTCGACGTGGGCTTGAAAAATTGAACTCAGCGAGCTCTTTGCAAAACTAGTAGCGGTAATGCGAAGGCTTGAATGGCCCATCGACATTGACATCAATGTAGTCCGCTTGCTCAGCCGTAAGCTTGGTGAGCTTGGCACCGATCTTTTCGAGGTGAAGGCGAGCGACTTCCTCATCAAGCTCCTTGGGCAGAACTTCAACTCCGATCTCGCGGGTGTCCTTGGTCTTCCAAAGAACGATCTGCGCAAGCGTCTGGTTGGTGAAGCTATTCGACATCACGAAGCTTGGGTGGCCCGTGGCGCAACCAAGGTTCACGAGGCGGCCTTCCGCAAGCATGTAGATCGCGTTGCCTGCCTTGAAGGTATACTTATCAACCTGTGGCTTGATGTTGAGCTTCTGAATGCCATCAAGAGCTTCGAGTTCAGCGATCTGAATCTCGTTATCGAAGTGCCCGATGTTACAGACGATCGCCTGGTCTTTCATCTTGTCCATGTGGTCGGCGCGGATGATGTTAAAGTTACCCGTGGTAGTGACGTAAATGTCGCCCCAACCGAGGGTGTCTTCAACGGTAAGAACGCGGAAGCCTTCCATGGCAGCCTGAAGAGCACAAATGGGATCGACCTCGGTCACAACAACCTGCGCACCTTGGGCTCGAAGTGCTTGCGCACATCCTTTACCCACGTCTCCGTAACCGCAGACAACGCCTACTTTACCGGAAATCATCACGTCCGTAGCACGCTTGATCCCATCAATGAGGGACTCACGGCAACCGTAGAGGTTGTCGAACTTCGACTTGGTGACGGAGTCGTTCACGTTGATCGCCGGGAAGAGAAGCTTTCCATCACGCTGCATTTGGTAGAGGCGGTGAACACCCGTGGTGGTCTCCTCAGAGACACCCTTGAGTTCGGGAACCCACTCGTGGAAGATGCCGGGGAACTCAACGTGGATCTCCTTGAGGAGGCCCTTGATGACGGCTTCCTCGGTAGAGGCGGCTGGCTCATTGACCCAGTCGGATCCGTCTTCGAGTTCGTATCCCTTGTGGATGAGGAGGGTTGCGTCGCCACCGTCATCGACGATCATTTGTGGACCAAGAGGATTTCCGCCAGCAGGATTAGGGAAGCGAAGGGCCTGCCAGGTGCACCACCAGTATTCTTCGAGGGTCTCACCCTTCCAAGCGAAGATAGGGTAGCCAGCCTCAACCATCGCGGCAGCAGCGTGGTCCTGGGTGGAGAAGATGTTACAAGAGCACCAGCGAACATCAGCGCCGACGGCACGGAGAGTCTCCATGAGCACCGCAGTCTGGATCGTCATGTGGAGCGAGCCCATGACGCGGACGCCCTCGAGAGGCTTGGCTGGGCCATACTTCTCACGAGTGGCCATAAGGCCGGGCATTTCGTGCTCGGCTACGTCGAGCTCCTTGCGACCGAAGGCCGCGAGGCCGATATCTTTGATTTTGTATTCTGACATTTTATTAGGTAGGCGGTTTTTTGATTATTTGGTGATTTTTGGGGCGGTGGGAAGAAGTTTTCAGTTAGCAGTAAACAGTTTACAGTTTCTTTTTGAGAGCGCTGATAATGTCTTAGAGCATGCTGAAATTTCCTTTGCTTCTTTGATGAGGGGTTAGGCGTCATTGATGATACCCAATTCTTTTGCTAAGTAGATTTGAGTTCTAAGCTCTGCATTGAACCCTAGAGAAATATTGAGAAATCGAATAAATTCCTGAGTCGATTTGCGCTCGGCTCCTTCAGCAATATTTGAAGGAACCGAAACCGAAGCCCGTTCCATCTGGTTTTTCAGCTCAAAATCCTTCGTGTCTTTCAAGGCCGAGTAAATCGCGAGTGCCTGACGACACCCGCGCTTCCAAACCTTAAGTTTCTCAAAGGATGAGACTTCCATGACTGCCAACTGTTTACTTATACGCCTTCTTCAGCGCCGCTACTTTATTAACCTTCTCCCAAGGAAGGTTGGCATCTTCTCTTCCAAAGTGACCATAGTTGGTCGAAGCACAGTAGATCGGCTTGAGCAGTCCAAGCTGCTTCACAATCTCCGCAGGCTTGAAGAAAAAGACCTCTTTCACGGCTGCGAGAATCTTGGCATCATCTCCAGTGCCGAAGGCGTCGATATTGATGCTGAGTGGCTGGGGGTGCCCAATGGCGTAGGCAAACTGGATTTCGCAAATTGTTGCGAGTCCGGCAGCGACAACATTTTTAGCAACCCAGCGGCCCATGTAGGCTGCCGAGCGATCGACTTTCGAGGGATCTTTTCCAGAGAAAGCACCACCGCCGTGGCGTCCCCAGCCGCCGTAGGTATCGACGATGATCTTTCGGCCAGTGAGACCAGTATCTCCCTGAGGGCCGCCGATGACGAACTGGCCGGTAGGGTTGATGAGATACTCGGTGTCTTTTGTCAGAAGCTTCTTCGGGAGAACCTTCTTGACGATTTTTTCGATGCAAAACTTCTCGATCGTCGCGTGGTCGACTCCGGCAGCGTGCTGGGTGGAGATGACGACGTTCACGATCCTAGAGGGCCTACCATCGATATATTCAACAGCAACCTGGGACTTGGCATCCGGGCGGAGCCACTTGGCCTGACGGCCGGCCTTGCGGATCTCGGTGAGCTTTCTGCCGAGGCGGTGAGCGAACATGATGGGAGAAGGCATGAGCTCGGGAGTCTCATCACATGCATAACCGAACATGATACCTTGATCACCGGCACCCTGCTCTTCCGTCTTCTTACCTTTCGCCTTGGAGGCATTGACCCCTTGGGCAATGTCAGCCGACTGGGTTGTCAGGAAATTGGTAATGAAGATCTTATCTGCGTGGAAAACATCGTCGTCATTGACGTAGCCGATTCCGCGAATCGCCTCGCGGATTACTTTTTCCACATTGATCACCTCGCCAACCGGCTTAGCTCCGATCTTAGGAATGGTAATTTCACCACCCACAACAACTTGGTTCGATTTAACGAAGGTCTCGCAAGCAACACGACTGTTCTTATCAATCGTGAGGCAGGCGTCGAGAATAGCGTCGGAAATGGTATCCGAAACCTTGTCAGGATGGCCTTCGCCAACTGATTCCGAAGAGAATATAAAGGATTTACTCATAGTTTTTGTTTGGATATATCTTCAAATCGTGATTCGTTGATGCGTCACTATAGCCCTTCCTTAATGCCGTCAATCCTGAATTCACTGAAACTTCTAGCTGATCCCACTCGGCTTCGAATTCTGCTTCTTCTCTCCAGCGACCCCCTCTCGGTCGCCGAGCTGCAGCAAGTTCTTGGCATGGGACAATCCCGCATCTCCACCCAGCTTTCCCAACTCAAGAAGGAAGGCCTCGTCGAAGATCAACGCTCCGGAAAAAACAACATCTACTCAGCCACCCTTCCTCCCCAATTGGAAAAGGTGTCCCGTGAGGCTGGGAAGGAACTCCCCGAGACCAAACAAGATTTCGCCTCGCTCAAGCACATCCTCCAAAAACGAAAGGACCACGTCCGCGCATACTTCGACCAGCTCGCCGGAAAATTTGGCCGCGAATACGTCCCCGGACGCTCTTGGAAATCGCTCGCCGAAGCGATGCTCAAGATCCTGAACTACGACACCGTCGCCGACCTCGGCGCAGGTGAGGGCACCCTTTCCCAACTCCTCGCCCAACGCGCCAAGCACGTCATCGCCATCGATAACTCCGAGAAAATGGTCACTTTCGGTCAATCCCTCGCCCGCGATCACAAACTCCCAAATCTCGAATACCGCCTCGGCGATATTGAATCTCCTCCCATCGATGACGCCTCGGTCGACCTCGCCATTTTCTCCCAGGCCCTCCACCACGCCAACCATCCCGAAAAGGCAATCGCCGAAGCCCACCGCATCCTCAAACCCGGCGGACGCCTCATCATTCTCGACCTCCTCCAGCATACCTTTGAAAAGGCGCGCGAACTCTACTTCGACACCTGGTTGGGCTTTTCAGAAGTCGAACTCGTTCGCATGATTTCTGAAGCAGGGTTCCAAGATGCCGAAACCGTCGTCGTCGACCGCGAGTCCACCCCGCCCTACTTCCAGACCCTCCTCGCCACCGCTGCGAAGTAGGCCTTGCATCACATCCTAGGTCGAGTTTGCTCTCCCTATGAAGATTCTCACCTGGACCACTCTCCTCTGCGGAGCCCTCCTCTCCAGCTGCGCTCCCTCTCCTCTCCTTCCGCCGCCGCCAGGAATCCCCACCACCGCGCCGATCTATCTCACCGACATCATCAAACGCGCGCCGATCACGGCTCCCCCCGCCGTTCTCCCCCCACCTCCAGCACCCGAGATCCCCCGTCATTCTCTCGCGAGCAAGACCATCACCGCCTCCGCAATCACTTTCACCATCGTGACCTTTGATCGACGTGACCACACCCTCTCCGTCGCCGACCAACCCGGCGGCCCCGATTCCAAATGGCGCAGTGCCGAACGCGCAGGCTCGGGCTCCCTCGCCGCCATCAATGGCGGCTTCTTCACCCCTGAAGGAAAACCTCTCGGCCTTGTCATAACCGATGGCCAACGCCGCGGTGGGCTCAATCGCGCCTCCTCCCTCGGCTCAGGTTTCTTCATCGGCGGGGACGAACGACTCCTCTCCCGTGAGAGCTACCTCTCCACCAAGCCTACCTCAAAAAACCTCCTCCAAACCGGCCCCCGCCTCGTTTGGGATGGCAACACCATTTCCGGCTTATCAAAAGGCGACAACCGCCCCCGCTCCTTCCTCCTCTGGGACGGACAGCACCACTTCGCCATCGGCCACGCCGACTCCGCCAACCTTTCTTCCCTCGCCAACGCCCTCGGCAAGCAGCCCATCTCTGGATTTAAAATTCACCACGCCCTCAATCTCGATGGCGGCCGCTCCTCCGACCTCTGGGTCAGCTCTTCCGTCAACGGCGGCCCCCTCACCCGCCGTGGCTGGCTCAATAAATCCGTCCGCAACTATCTCGTCCTCCGCCGCGACTAGCTCGGTCAGATCAAGGAACTGGATCCAATGTAAACTTTTTACTCACTTTATCCCTCAATCACCACTCCCAACCCCGGGGTAGGTGATTTTTTTATGCCAAAATGATATTGGGGATCCGGGACCGCGATAGAGGAGTTGAACGGGAGACACTCTCCCAAAAACCTCAACAAACTTAGACCCATGAAAAACAATCGCCGTATCCTCAATGCCTCTGCTCCTTCCTCTTATCTGTGCCCACTCAAGAGCCCCATGTCGGATTCACCAAAAACACCGCCCCCCGCAAAGCCAGCAGGCTTCGCCTTTACCCTTCAAATCTTGCCAAAATCATCTTAGCTACCAGCGCCCTCTTCATGGTAGGCAGCGCCGGCGCCTCCACTATCTCGGTAGACTTCCACGGTGTCACTCAAACCACCACCCTCACCGCAGCCGACATCGCCGGAGTGGTTCCCGCCACGACCTGGAATCCCGCCTTCGGGAATAATAATTTCGCCGGAATCCCCGTCGATGCCCCCACCCTCGTTGGAGCCGCCACCGGCGGCTGGGCCTCTACCGGCAGTGCCAATACCTCTCCCAATTCCCTCGCCACTCCCGATCACCAAATGATGGAGGGATACCTCACCGGCTCCACCAACGCCGCCAGAACTATCAGTCCCGCCAGCGTCCGCGTCACCGGCCTCAACCTCCCTGGACTCGGATGGACTTCCTACGACCTCTGCGTCTACTCCGACACCTCAAAAAACGGTCCTTCCGTCCTCATCGACCTCTACACCCCGGGCCTCACCAGCTACACCCACACCGAACTCGTCGCCGGAACCTATGGCACCCCGACGTTTTCCTACATCGACAGCCAAATTTCCCCCGCAGGAAGCTACGTCGTCTTCACCGGGCTCACCGCAAACAACTTCAATTTCAATGCATCTCCCCTCTCTTCCATCAACGGATTCCAATTGGTCGGCAATACCGTCCCGGAACCTTCGACCGGCCTCCTCGCTCTCCTCGGCATCTCCGCGCTAGTGCTCCGCCGCAGCCGATAGACACGCGCAAACAATCGAAGCCAAACTCCTCATTCTGTTTCATGACAGAGTGGGGTTTCGCGCTTAAAAGCAAATCGGCTTCATTTCTAAATGATGCAGGACCGCCCCCTCCCTTCCATCGGTTCTATTAGGTAAAGCGATTGTAAATGAACGCAGCAAGGCCAATCAGGAAAATGAATCCGAGAACAATCCGACCGGATCGTTTTTCAGCGGCTTTACAAAAAAGTCAGAACATTAAACTAAGTTAGACTCCATTGCAGATCCTGCAAACGAAAGCGCATCGAATAGCAGGCGTTGCATCATGGCCTAAAATATTTTCATCTCGGCCATCACGATACAGAGTCTTATGATCCTCCAACGGTGAAAGACCGTCGAAGGCTCAGCCAAATCCACCGGAACCTTGCCCCAAGGAGAGTCATCACACTCAGTTCCGTAAAACGAGGCCCTGCAAAAGTGCAATAAGACCGACAAAGTGTCTGGATTGTTGTCCTCGTTATCCCGAGGAGAGGCAGGAGCACCTCGCCCAACCAGCCCGCTGGAATAAATCATCTTTCGGCTGACCGCCAACCGTCATCCGGGACTCCAATCCTCATTATCAACGAGTTTGAACGAAGCGCATGACGCCGTCGATCATTCCAGCGAACCTGAACTGGCTCCTAAAAACCATCGTAAACAGCTCAAAAGTACTTAAATTTCGAGATAAACCGCGCATTGGTTGATTCCCTGCCTTGACCTAGAGCATTTTGGCCACATCTTGCCCGTGCGCCGAGCGCTCCTCAGCATGTCCCAAGTTCCATCGCTCCCCAAAGCCGACAAACTTCTCCCCTCTGTTAAAGAGTGGAAAAAAATTGTCGACCCACATACCAAACCATCCACGCCGAGAGCGACCTGGCAAGTCGTTAACTCAATTGGCTCCTACATCGCACTTTGGGTGGCCATGTATTTCACCCTCGCCATCTCTTACTGGCTGACTTTTGCCATCGCGCTGCTCGCCGGTGCCATTCTCGTCCGGGTCTTCATCATCTTCCATGACTGCGGCCACGGCTCATTTTACAAATCCCGGCGCGCCAACAACATCATCGGCTTCATCTCCGGAATCTTCACCTTCACGCCCTACAGCCATTGGAAATGGGAACACTCCATTCACCATAGTGCCTCGGGTGACCTCGACCGACGCGGAACAGGCGATGTCTGGACCATGACGGTCGACGAATACCTCGGATCTTCCCTTGGGAAGCGCTTCATCTACCGTTCGATGAGAAACCCTTTCATCCTCTTCATTTTCGCCCCCCTCTACCTCTTCATCATCCGCGAACGCTTCGCCACCCCCGGCGCAAAGCCCCACTTCCGGAGATCCGTCTGGGCGATGAATCTCGCCATCGGCCTGCTCGCGGTCGCGCTCATCTTGATCTTCGGATGGCTCCCCTACCTCCTCATTCAATTCACGACCATTGGCGTCGCGGCGGTCTCCGGTGTCTGGCTCTTCTACGTCCAACACCAGTTCGAAGGCGTTTATTGGGAACGCGAAGAGGACTGGAACTTCACGAGCGCCGCTCTCGAAGGAAGCTCCTTTTACAAGCTTCCCAAAGTCCTCCAGTGGTTCTCCGGAAATATCGGCTTCCACCACATCCATCACCTCAGTTCGCGCATCCCGAACTACAATCTCGAGGCCTGCCACAACTCCCACGAGATTTTCCAGAATGTCGTGCCCCTCACCTTCATTAAAGGATTCAAATGCCTCACTTTCCGTCTCTGGGACGAAAAGGAACGGGAACTCGTCAGCTTCAAGCGCGTCAAAGGAAGAGCCCGCACCTCGAGCGCAGCCGCTTAGCGTGCTGTCGGAAAAGCGACAAGCCCGCTACTTCTTCTTCCGAAGCGCATCAATCTCAGTCTGCATCTTGGCCACTTCGCTCTTGGTCTCTCCCAAAATTTGTGGCTTCACGAGCCTTTCACGATTGTAACCGATGTGCCTCATCCATTGCGTGCTCCGATAACTCCGCAAACGATCCACCTTCTTGAAGAGAGGATCTTGTTGAATCTTCGCGAGATCATCCGCCGGCACCCCGACGCCCAGGCCCTTCAGGATCGACGTCGCCATGAAGAGATGCCCTTCCTTTCCGGGATGGACCCGATCTCTAGAAAAGACCTCTGTCCGGGCATCGCGGGCCTTGCGCATCGCTGAGTGGAGATCAATCACGTGAACTCCTTCCACTTTGAGGCTCGTCTCCCAAGCCGTATAGGCGGTCATCACCTGATCGTAGTTGAATTCACCATCCTTCACCGTGATGTCATAAATGGGAGGAGTCACGATAATGACCTGCTCCACCCCTGCTGCTTTGCAGTCTTTGATGAGCCGTTCCACTCCAGCTTTAAAGGCGGCAAAGCGCTCGTCATCGAGAGGCTTGTAAATGCCGCAGTTGATCCCATAGCAGGCAAAGACTACCTCCGGCTCCACTTTCTCCATCAAACGGCCCAGACGCTCAAAGAGACAAGGGCGCGGAAAGCGACCACCCGCGTGGCCCTTTTCACTGAGTCCCGAGAGAGTTTCACTCGAAAGGCCCAGCGGATAAACGTCGAAGTTCTTCTCAGGATGAAGACGCTGAAGATAATACGAGGTGAAACTCACGTAGGTCCCGGCCTGCGTGATGCTGTCTCCAAGAAAGACCGTCCTTTTCCCGGCAATTGAATCAAGCAAAGAGCCGGCCCAAGCGAGCGGACACGTTAAGGACATAAGAATGAAAAAGAGGAGCTTCGAGTTCATGATAAAGAGAATAATCTCTCTACGGTGCTTCCCCTGCCGAAAGTTTCACTGGTCTCCGATCGACAGAGTTCCCCCAACGGTGAATCTACCCGCGATATTTCTTCGTAAGCCGTTTGGCGCACTGGATCTGCTCACCTGTCTCAAGGCAACATTTCCGGCGGGCACGGATCCAGTCGACCGGATCAGTTCCTTTCGGGATGAAGCCCGCCTTGGCACACCATGCGATGATAAACTGCCCGGTTCGCCCGCAGCCTGCCACGCAATGGACCACCACCGGCTCCTTCGCCGCATGATGTTTGTCCATGAGAGACAGGAATTGCTCGATCTGGGAATCCGATGGCACCCCGTAGTCAGGGACATGGAAAAAGTGATAGCCGAATTGCCTCGGAACATCCTTTCGATTATCGAACTCACAGACATTCACGACCGCTTTGATTCCCTCATCCGCCAAAATGTCGAAGACATAAGGATCAGGCCACCAAGAAGCAGCAATGACGCCCTCGACAATCCAAGTGAAGGGCTCTGTCCGTTCCGGCTGTCCACGCACCGGCCAATACGAAGGTCGAATAGGCATGCACATTGATGACGCCCTCACCACACGATTCAATCACTCAGCTCTTCTTTCCCTACTGCCTCGAATAGGTCGGCGTCTTGTGCTGGGTGAAGAATTCGTCCGTAAGAGCCATCATGCCATCCGGGTTACCAGGAAAAGACGTGGAATCCGGAGGACGAGGGACGTTCTGTCCGATCGTAGCATCCTCGGGTTGAGTCGATGAGATCGACACCGGGGTCCCGACACTCACGAGGCGGTAGAACTTGGGCGCGACATTCTTATGCATGCGCAGGCAGCCACTCGAGGAAGGATACGACCTCATCCAGCCGGTATGGAAGCCATAAGCGGACTTAAACTCACACCAGTAGGGCATCGGGGTCCCCTTAAAACCCCAACCCGGTGGCTTGTTCTTTAGGTAGACTCCACGGACCGTGTTGCCTTTGACTGCATAACCATGCGTGTTGGCCCGGTAGTAGTGATTCTTGGATTGGATCCGGAAGCTTCCGGCAGGAGTCGGGGACGAGCTTTTCCCGACGGTCACCGGCATCACAAGGAGCGGCTTGTTGCCCTCCATAACATAGGTCATGCGGTTCGTGGTCGAAACTTTCACGCGCACATTCGACGGATTAGTAGGAAGGGTGGCAGGCAGATTATAGGCTTCGTAGGCACGCATGGAGGAGTCCCCTGAAACAGGAGCACTCGAGCACGAACTACAAAACAGGCTTCCGGCACAGGCCGCAAAAAGGAAAGGGAGAAACGCTCGGTTCTTAGAGGCATCAATCATTTTGATGAGGGTAAGTTCTAGTTGATGAGAGGGGACGATGCTGGGGGGAACACTCCAGAGACGTCAAGAAGCAAGACATCGAATTCTGCTCTCAACGGGCCCGGATTACTTGCCCTCGCGATCATTCTCGCTGAGTGGAACAGGAGAGCTTTAGCATTCTTTATGCCCTGCTTATTTTCTATTTTATCCCTCAGTCATGAGGCCTAGCGAGTTGAAATCGCCACCGGATGCCTGAGAAGCTGACAAACACCAGCCTCGCCCTTACAAACAAAGTAATAGGCCGCCCCATCAATCTTTTCAGGGAGCGCCTTTCCCTTGGTCGGACGTAGTTCGAATTCGATCACCCTCTCTTCAGAACTTGCGGCAACTTCCGGAGGCTTTCCCGCTCCCTGCAAATCATGGAGCGTAAACGCGGCATTGGGTTTGAGGTGAAAGCTCACGTTCCCGGCTTCATTGGTCCAGTGGGTTGCCTTAATCTTTGAAGGCGTGAATCGCAAATGCACTCTCACCGCCCCTCCGTCCCCTTTTGTCGACGGAACAATCACCGTCGATACCGAGACCAACTTCTGGTGATCCGATGGAACCTTCCCCTCGGGGTCGGGATGTTTCGACGGAATCACCAACGCCCCATTCCTTTTTCCTGGATAGGCGAACTCCGACCCTTTCGGCTTGGCCTTCAAAGGATGCGGCACTTCATTGCGAGCCTTCAGCTCTACGCGGGCTTTGTTGACCCAGTCATAGAACGAATAAGGCTTATCGAGACGAGGTCCATATTGCTGTATTCGTCTTCTCCAAATATATTGATCCGACCGAAATTCGAGCGCCTTTTGCCACGCAGAAATGGCCTTCCCAAAATCACCCGCCTTTCTTTCCTGCGAATCAAACCTTTGCCGCAAGGCCACCCCCAAGCGAAAATGGGCCGTCGGACTCTTTGGGCTTTTCTCCAACTCCTTCTCCCGGGCTTCCAAACGACCATCGAACGAATAGTCCACTTCTTGAAGCGTCGTCCGCGGATAGAGCGCCGCCATGAATTCCTCTAAATCCTTCTTTGACGGATTCTTATACCGAATGATCCCTGATCCATCCACCAGCATGGTGATCGGCACGACCTTTACCTCTAGCAAATTAAATGGATCCGCTAAAACGGGCCAATCCATCTTCTGCCACTGCATGAACAAGCGAGCCCGATCTGGATGTTGCTCCTGA
The DNA here is from genome assembly GCA_028822935.1 of Akkermansiaceae bacterium. Lineage (GTDB taxonomy): Bacteria > Verrucomicrobiota > Verrucomicrobiia > Verrucomicrobiales > Akkermansiaceae > SW10. Next base: position 62,031 of record JAPKCM010000002.1, on the reverse strand, counting down.
ACAATCCCTAGATTTTGAAGTTTCCCTTTCTTCACCAACTCTGCCGTCTTTGCATGCCACCCTGGCACGTGCTTCCGACACCCCGCTCACCAAGAAGCGAAAATATGAAGAACCGTCTTCTTCTTAAGATAGGAACGAACCGGCTTTATCTGACCGCCGGAAACATTTTCCAAAGAAAAATTGGGGAAAGGACTGCCAACGGCCAAGTCGGGAATCGGAGCCGCGGGCAACCGAAGGACTAATAAAAAAGCGAATAAAAATCTCATTCTTTTTCCACCCTACATCGAATGAATCATCTTGGAAGCTTGGCAATAGAAAGACGGATCCTCTGTCATAATGTGCTCCGTCATGAGAAAATACAGGATGGAGGATGCATCCTTGAATCCGGCGCACATTGATCTAAAGCTACTCCCAGAGTCTCCAAATTCATGAATAATAACGACATCCTGCGCCGCCTCCGTTACGCGTTTAACTTCAACGATATTCAGATGGCTAAGACCATCGCGCACGTCGAAGAGAAAGTGGACCTTGTCCAAGTGGGACGCTGGCTCAAGCGCGAGGACCACCATGATTTCCTAGCGCTTTCAGATGCCGGACTTTGCCAATTTCTAGACGGACTCATCATTGAAAAACGGGGAGCCCGCCCCGACGGCTCCATTCCGGAACCTCTGGAATTCATCTCCAACAACGAAGTTTTAAAAAAGCTCCGGATCGCCCTCGCCCTGCGCGACGAGGGCATGATGGCCGTCTTCAAGGAAGCGGAATTTGTCGTCACGAAAGCCGAACTCGGATCGTTCTTCCGCAAAGAAGGGCATCGCAATTACGCCAAATGCCCCGAGCAGGTGCTCCGGAAATTCATCAATGGTCTCGGGCAGGCGGCGAGCTAGTGAATCCCCTCTCTCAGATCCCGGGCGCTCCAGATTTCTCCCGCTAAGCGTCCTAGTGAGCCTCGCGGTTTTCCTGCTCCGGTCTGGCGCCGTTTACCAAAGTAGTCTCTGCTCCCCTGGAAGACTTCGTTCACGAAACTCCTACTCCCAATCACTGCGCCATCGGCAATCCGCTGGATCAGCGACCATCCCCGCCCGGACGGAACGAATGGCCGAAGGCCTTCAACAGATTATTTGCGCAATAACGCAATAAAAAAAGGTCTATCCTTTTGTCGTGTTGGTAGCGTTTGGCATCATGGCTTTCACTACCGGAGACGGCGATGATTCCGTTCACTTTTGGGTGCTTGAACTGGTGGTCGGAACCGCGTTGGCGGCCGATCTCGAAGCCTGCTTTGCGGAGGTCGGAGAGGAGGTCTCAGACTTTTTGGGCATGGGCTTGGCTTGGGAGATCTTGGGTTTTGGGTGGCGGTTGACTGGGAATTGAGAATTGAGAATTTTTTACACAGATTTGAGATTGATTGGCTCAGATTCTCACAGATTTTTGGGAAAGGGAGAAGAGGCCTTTACTGACAAGCCTCGCACTCTTCACCATTCATCACCGCGTCGATACTGCAGGCTGTTTTCTCTTCTGGAGTGTAGTCCTTTTTCTTGGTGGTCGGGGCGCCTTTGTCGTTTGATTTTTCAATCTCGCTCGCTCCGAGGGAGCGGAGGTAGTAGGTCGTCTTCATGCCGGTATGCCAGGCGCGGCGATACATGTGGCTGAGAGACTTCATGTCTGGGTTGGCGAGGAAGAGGTTCACGCTCTGGCTCTGGTCGATCCACTTCTGGCGGCGGGCGGCGGCATCGATGATGTGCTCATAGCCGATCTCGAAGACGGTCTGGTGCTTCTTCTTGAGGTGGTCGGGGATGCCCTCGATGTTAGCGAGCTCGCCATTGAAGTATTTCAATTGGTCGAGCATCTCTTCGTTCCAAAGGCCTTCGGCTTTGAGGTCATCGACAAGCTGGCCGTTGAGGACGATGAAGTCGCCCCCAAGGTTACTCTTGACGAAAAGGTTGGTGTAATTCGGCTCGATGCATGGGGTAGTTCCCATGATGTTCGAAATGGTGGCGGTGGGCGCGATGGCGAGAACATTGGAGTTTCGCATGCCGTGCTGAGCGATGGACTCACGGACGGGACGCCAATCCATTTTCCCACCACGGGGGACGTCAATTTTGAGGCCACGTTCGTCCTCGAGGGTATCGACGGTATCCTGGGGAAGGATGCCGCGGTCCCACTTGGATCCCTTATAGCTGCCGTAAGTCCCCCGCTCTCCGGCGAGTTCGCTGCTGGCGCCGTAGGCATAGTAAGCGATCGCTTCCATGAACTCGTCGTTGAATTCCATGGCGGGCTCGGAGGCGAATTGGAGACCCTTTTTAAAGAGGGCATTCTGGAGCCCCATGACGCCGAGGCCGATGGGGCGGTGGCGCGAGTTGGCCGTCTTGGCGGCATCGGTGGGGTAGAAGTTGATGTCGATGACGTTATCGAGCGCCCGGATGGCGACAGTGATGGTCTCACGGAGCATATCGTGATCGAGCGCGCCGTCCTTGGTGATGTGGGTGTCGAGGACGACGGAGCCGAGGTTGCACACGGCGGTCTCTTCGTCCGAGGTGTTGAGGGTGATCTCGGTGCAGAGGTTGCTGGAGTGAATGACGCCAGTGTGGTCCTGCGGGGAGCGGACGTTGCACGGGTCCTTAAAGGTGATCCAAGGATGACCGGTCTCGAAGATCATTTTGAGCATCTTCTTCCAGAGGTCGATAGCCTCGACCTTACGGGACCAGATCTCGCCCTTTTCAGCCTTCACCTCGTATTCCGCGTAGCGTTGCTCGAAGGCCTTACCAAAGAGGTCGTGGAGATCGGGAGTTTCGTTGGAACGGAACAAGGTCCAGTTCTGACGCGCTTCCATGCGCTTCATGAAAAGGTCGGGAATCCAGTTCGCGGTGTTCATGTCGTGGGTGCGACGGCGCTCGTCGCCGACATTCACGCGGAGCTCAAGGAAGTCCTCGATGTCATTGTGCCAGGACTCGAGGTAGGCGCAGCCGGAGCCGCGACGCTTGCCGCCTTGGTTGACGGCGATGAGCTGGTCGTTGTGAAGCTTCAGGAAAGGAATGACGCCTTGGGATTCGCCATTGGTGCCTTGAATGTAGCCACCGATTCCGCGAACAGCGGTCCAAGAACCACCGAGGCCGCCGGCCCACTTGGAGAGGTAGGCGTTCTCGGCGATACCCCGCTGCATTATGGACTCAATGGAGTCATCGACCTTGTAGAGGTAGCAGGAGGAGAGCTGGCTGTGAAGGGTGCCGGAGTTGAAGAGAGTCGGGGTGGAGGAGCAAAACTTGCGCCCTTTATAAAGATTGTAGAGGCGGATGACCCAGCCCTCGGCATTGGAGGTCTCAGCTTTGAAGAGTCCCATGGAAACACGCATCCAAAAATACTGGGGAGTTTCCATACGGCGGTCTTTTTCGCCGGTCTTATCAACGTTGAGGTAGCGATCGTAGAGGGTCTGGATGCCGAGGAACTCGAAGTCGAGGTCGGCGGTGGGATCGAGCGCATCAGCAAGGCGGTCAATATCATACTTATCGATGATGTCCTGGGAGACGCGTTTGATGCCCGCTCCGTGAAGGAGGTAGGCCTTAAAATTATCGCGGTGGGCGGCCTTGAGAGTCTCGACACCATCGGTCTGGATATTCCAGGGAAGGACTTCCTCGTAGATGTAGGAGAGAAGGATACGGCCGGAGAACTTGGCCATCTCGGAGTCTTTCTCTAGCAGGGTCTTAGAATTGAGAATGATGGTCTGCTTGAGATCGACAGCGGAAATCTCGGCACCGATAGAGCGGCGGAGTTCCTTTTCAATTTCTTCCTCGGAAACCGAGAGCTTGAGTCCGATCATGGCAAACTGGATGCGCTTCTTGAGCTCAGAGCCATCCCAGAAAGCGGAAACGCCATCGACATCAGTGACGACGACCATCGATTCCTGTGCGGGATCCTCAAAGATCTCGGGATTGTCAGCACGCATGCGGGTGCGCTCGTCGCGGTAACGGACGTAATGCGCAGCGACTTTAAAAAAGCCCTGACGCATGAGTTCTTCTTGAACGAGATCCTGCACGTCTTCGATGTGGACGAAGGCAGAATCGCCACCGCGGACGAGGTCTGTTACGGCGTGGGCAATGGAAGCCGCTGGGCCGGTCTCGTGGCGGACAGTGAGAAAAGCACGCGAAACGGCATTCTCGATCTTGGTCTCGGACCAAGGGACGACGTTGCCGTTTCGGCGAATGAGACGAACGGGCATGACCGAGGGGTTTTCCTCGACGGAGATCTCGCCTTTGTTCTCGAGCGAGCGCTGGAAAACGAGGGACTTGGCGACATCGTGCGCGTCATTTTCAATAAGCGCTTTCTCGATGAGGAGGTAGAGATCGTTTTGGCTCAGCTTGAGTTGGCCGCCGCGCTGGACCTCGCGCATTAGGCTGTTTGAGACACGATTGGCGACCGAAGAAACAAACGACCGATTCTTTTCGGAAAAGATGGTGTCCTCAGGTTCCTTGCGGGAAATGAGGAGGTTGGTGAGTGACTCACCGATGGCATCAGCGACATCTGAAAGAGAAAACGTTTCCTCTTTTCTACCACGAGTCACGGTGATCTCCGGGACAGGAGCGCGGTTCTCGGATGAGAGGATTTCACGCCAAGCATAGGGAACGGTATCTTGGTTCGCATAACGGGAGGAAACCGTTTCTTTAAGGGCGATATCTTCTTCAAGGGTGATTGAGCGATACATTGTCTGTGTGAGTGCGTGAGAGATTGAGTGGGCGGAGCGGAAGGTTTTTTGAGAATGGAAAGTGGAGCTGAAGGCAGTTGAAAATCCTCAGTTTTTAGTTCACTGGAATTGGCTTTGAACTGAGGCGGAGCCGCCTAAAGGTCGTCGTCGTCGTAGCCGGATTCTTCGAGGGCGGAAGCCTTTTGATATTCGGTCACTTTTCCTTCGAAAAAGTTCTGCTCCTTCTTGAGGTCGATGGCCTCGGTAAGCCAAGGGAAGGGATTAGTCGTATTGCCAGCGAGAGGTTCGAGGTGGCAATTGACAAGGCGGCGGTCCGCGATGTGGTCGATATACTGGTCGAACTCGTCGACTGAGAGACCGACAGAGCCGACTGGGAGGCAGTCCTTGATGAAGTCTTTCTCAAGGCGGACGCCCTCGGCCATGGTCTGGCGAAGCTCCTCTTTGAACTCGGGAGTCCAAATGTCGGGGTTCTCAGTGACGAGCGCATTGAGAAGATTGCGGAAGACTTCGATGTGATTGGACTCGTCGCGCAAGGTGTAGCGGAACATTTGGCCGATTCCGGGGAACTTATTCTGACGGTAGAGGCTCAGGATCATGCCGAAGAGGCCGTAGAACTGGGTCCCTTCCATGACTTGGCCGAAAAGGAAGATGTTCTTGGCGAGCGCCTGCTTGTCTTCGAGTTTGGTAAGATCCATGTCACGGCGCAAACCGCGGGAATTACTCACGACGAAATTGTTCTTCGCCTTGATGGTGGGCACGTCCTCGAACATGGCCTCGCATTCGTGCGGATTGAGTCCGAGAGAGGAAATCATGTAGACGAGGGAGTCCGCGTGGATGTTTTCCTCATGCGCATGGCGTCCGAGAACCAACTTGAGTTCGGGAGCGGTCATCAGTTCTCGGACGACGTGAATGATGTTGTCTCCCACGATGCCTTCGGCAGCAGAAAAGTAACCGATACCCATCTTAATGATCCAACGCTCGGCGTCGGTGATCGAATCCCCCTGCCACTGACCGATATCGGTCTGCATCTGGATGTCCTCGGGCTCCCAGTGGTTCGACTTCATCGTCTTGTAGAGGTCGTAGGCCCACTGATATTTTAGGGGAAGGATGTTGAAGAACATCGTTTCACGCCCGTTAATCACCTTTTTTGCGTCAAATGCCGCCTGCGCCTTGTCTTTATCGAGAACGAAAGTGCGCTCTCCTAGGGTAATGGTAGTGGTATCTGACATTGTGTGCGCGGAAGTGGTGAGCTGTTTTTTGCTGATTCAATGACCCCTCGTCGTTGATGTCCAGCGGTGCGAAGATTAGGGTGATTTGACCTCTTTGGTCAACGTCCATTTTGCTCATATGGTATCCACAAATTATTAACACTACTCTATATTGTGCTTTGGGAAGTTTGCTTAAAGGTTAAGGAAATAGTGCGAGTTGGCAGCGAATCCCGTCCACTCAATGAACTGCGCCGATTTTTCTGACGGGGCGGATCCTCATCCGAGGACACAACTTGGGGGTCAAAAAAAATACCCCTTTCATGAAAATTAGTTCAGAAACACGAATCTTAAAAAATATGAGGTGTTTTCGCGGCTATTGGTCCGTTTTCTGGTGAGAAACTCCGAAAACATCAAGGTTTCCAAACGTAAATTTTAATGGAAATCTCACGTTTGTGTATTAATCCACTCTCCCGTGATAGATTTTTGTAAACATAAAGTTCACTATCTTCTATCAAAACGACTCACTCCTCGAGCTACTCGCTAATCAACTTGATGCCATCGTCCTGAAAGCTGATTTTACGGGCTTTGTAGAGGGATCCCGTGGCTTTCTTAAAGGCTTTTTTGCTCACTCCGAGCTCGCGGTGGATGTCATCCGCAGGAGTCGAGTCGTCGATCTTCCAGAATCCGCCCCGTTTTTCGAGCTCTGCAAGAAGCCTCGCTTCAAGTGTCTCAATGCCCGAAGATCCCGGTGGATAAAGGGATAGGTCAACCTTCCAGTCGCTTCGCACGTCCCTCACGTAGCCTTTGATGCAGTCGCCAATGCGGAGCTTGCGGAAGACTTCGTTTGCGAAGAGGAGACCCGAATGGACGCCATCGACGACCGCTTTGTAGCCCAGATCGGTGATGGCATGGATGATCAGGTCCACTTCTTGGCCGATTTCATACTGAGGGGCTTCGTCGCCGAGAAACTTGTCAACTCGTTGAGTGGCAATGATGCGGTCCGAGGTGCCATCGGGTGCGACGTAGACAACGACACTATGGCCCCCGCGGGGCTTGCCGCGCTGTTCCCTGAAGGGAAGGAGGAGATCCTTGGGGAGCCCCCAATCGAGAAAGGCCCCGATCGGGGTCGTCTCAATGACCTTAAGAACGCCAATCGTTCCCGGGAGGACCGTCGGTGTTTTCCGAGTGGCTATGGGCCGATCCTCGGAATCGCAGTAAAGAAAGACTTCCAGAAAGTCGCCGACCGAGAACTTGTCCGCCCCTAACTCGTTGTTCGGCAGAAGGACATCCTCAAGATTGCCGCCATCGAGAAAAAGTCCAATTTTGGAGATCCGGACCACCTCCAGCTCCGTCGTATCACCGATGTAAGCCATGGCCTAAGCCTCCTCCTCGCCACTTTCAGAAACGGCGGGTACCGGACGAGGATCCTTGTAAATGGTCACCAAAGCGCCGCCGAGCGCCGCTAAGAAGACACCTAGGATTAACTGCCAGCGGACAGAGGAAAATCCATTTTCTTGAAGGCTTAGAAGAACGATAGCATTCACCACGGGAGCGCCCGCAAAGATAATCGACATGACCGCGGTGGGAGAGCCTTTTGCCCCGAAGGCAAGAAGGACGCCCAGGGCTCCTAAAGCGCCCACCGTTCCAGCGAGGAGCGCCCACCAAAAACCTTTCGCGGGCATGCTGAGGGATGCTCCGGAAGCTTTGAGAAGCAGCAAGGGGCCGAGAACCGCGACCAAGAAGTAGGCGATTCCCACCACGAGGAAGGCCTTGTAGCGGCCAAATTGGGGATCCGCCATGCCCATCGCTCCCTTGTGGAGGAAGACGCCATACAGGCCCCAAAAGACCACTGTTAGTAATGCAAATGTAAGCCAATTCATCGATTTTTCCGTTGCCATCGTTTCAGTGTTTCGAGACTGGCTTAGCTTACGTCATCAAGCGACTGGAATCTTGCTGGAATTGCTAGCCTTCTTTCCGAAACGTGATTTTACATGGGATTTTAAAAATCAATTGACTTTGGATATCACTATTTCTAAAATTTTTTAATCGGAGTTAAAAATGAGGACGTCACTTATCTTTTCTCAAATAATCGTGGTCTGCCTGCTTCTCAGCTGCTGTGCAGTCGATCCGCGCTGGGGACCACGGAAGTCGGGGCTCAGGGAAAACATGTCTTGGCAGTATACCTCGATACAAGCTGCGGCGGTTTCTCCGGTCTCAATGACCCGCAGCGAGCCCGTGATTCCTCGGGTGGCGATGCCCGTGCCTTACAGTCCAGCACCCGCGACTCCTATTCGGTCATCGGGCAAGCGGAAGGTGCACCTCATCGGCAGCACCGCGATCGCGCCCTCAAATGCCCCAGATGTCGTCAAGCGCGCCGTCGCGGCGGGAAATTGACTTCAACGATCCCCTACAAGTTCGGCGGCGGGTATGCCCAGCTCAACGACCGCGGTTACGATTGCTCGGGCTCGGTAAGCTACGTCCTGCGCGAAGCGGGCATCATGGCCGACCAGATGTCCTCAAAGGGATTCCTGAACTACGGCAAATCCGGCAAAGGCGATTGGATCACGATCTGGGCGCAAAATAGTCACGTTTACATGACGATCGGTGGCCTGCACCTCGACACCAGTGGTTCGCCAAAAAGCGGTGGCCCCCGTTTAGAGAACCCAGCCGCGTAGCAGCAGGTTTCGCTCACGCCATCCGCGCGGACTTTAAAGGAACGCGATGGTAAAGTGGTAACTCCCCGAGTGCGCCAACATGCGAACCCAGCCTTCCTTGCCGCCCTTGGTCTTTTCCAAACCAAAGGAATCCTCGATCGACTTCCCTGATTCAAGGATCGCCTGCCCTTCGGCAAGAGGAAGAGAGATTACCCCGAAAATTCCCGCCGGGATGGTGCATTTGTAGGAAAGCTCCCCGTTTTCAGCCTTCTTCCAGGCGATCGAAATACGACCTGCGGGAGAATCGAAATGGCCTTTGGCCCAAGCGAGACGCTTACAACTGGGAATCAATGGCGTGAGTCGGACCTGCTGAAAGCCAGGGAAGTTGGTATCGATTCCAAGAAGGTTCGACATCATCCATTCCGTCGCGCCGCTTCCTTCGAAATCAGCGTTTTGAGGGTCAGCCCAAGGCCCCTTAGGATCGGAGACGAGATCAAAAGCGATGTCCTGATTTCCGGTGAGCGTGAGGACAGGAAGGAGCGGCTTCGCGGAAAAGGCGGTGAGATCCTTGAGAGGTTTGGCATTTTTTCCAAAGGCCTCAATGACAGCCTTACGCGGGTTTTTCTTAATCACCGACGAGCGAAGCGCGAGAACTTGAGCATCCTGGGATGAGGGTTTCAGGAGGCCCTCTTCTCCAAGATACTGGCTCATGAATTTCTGCTGAATTCGAGAACTGAAGGTCATGTAGCGCACGCCATTGCTTGGCTTCCTGGCAGGGTGGGAAAGCTCAAACATAAGACGGCTCGTCATCCCAAAATAGCACAAGTCGACAAACTCCGGCGTCAACGAGCCAAAATTGGTAGGCTCGGCTCCCCACGAATGACCCTTCATCGTGATATCAGCTTCTTCTCGGCGGATCATGTAATTCTCCATCCGCTCCCAGCTGTTCAAGATCAAATCGTTGTCCCCGCTCATCCACCAAACGGCATGTGGAACACTGATTCCTGCGTCTGAGTTGACGGGTCCAAATGGCAAGCCCGGTCCACCGGGGAAGTAGCCCAGTTCGTTTTGCGCGGAGTGAACCTTGGCGATCCAGTCGAGGAGCGCCGGAGCAGAATCGTAGTGGAAGAGCAACTCGCGCGCCGAGCGGTGAAGGGCATGGCCATCGCCGAAAGCCTGATCATTTCCCCCGAGATAGGCCTTGAGGCGGTTTCCAAGCGTCACAACATTACGTTGGTAGATTTCGTTCAAGACCGCATTACTGCTCTCGAAGCTGGAGATACGGGTCACCTTTCCAAACTTGCGTTCGGCTCCCACCGTGAAATGGGCCGGTGCGCTCCACTCGCTCTCTTCACCTTTTAGGCTCAAGACCTTTACCTTCCAAAAAACCTTTTGGCCGGATTTTAAGGCCTGGCCATTCCAGGGAATCAACAAGCGCTGCCCATTGCTCCTCTCCTTCGTTTTCCAGAGGTCGCCCTCATTCGCCGCGAGCTTCTCCGGTGTCGATGACGCCAAAAGATGAAACCCACCCTGGCCCTGGCCTCGTTCTGATGCCTCAAGCACCCAACTCAGGCGAGGAGTGGCAACGACTCCGGTCGGATTGACTTCATGCTCGGTGCGCAACTCGGTCACCCGAAAGGCGGCTCCCTGCATCAACACTGCGGAGAGAAAAAAGATCGCAAAGAATTTCATCTGGAAGAAACAAACCCGAGGTCCCCATCAAGCGCAAGAAGACTTGTCTTTCAATTCAACTCGGTGTCCCTTCCCTCTCATGTCACCAAAGGCCCTCCTCTTCGATTTCGACGGCGTCATCCTCGATACCGAATGGTCCATCTACCAAAGCATTCTCGAGGTTTTCCTCACCCAAGGCCACGACCTTCCGCTAGAAACTTACGTCAAATGCATCGGCTCAGACTTCGCCACATGGTCGCCTGAATCACACCTCGAAGAATTGACGGGCAAAAAGTTCGACTGGAAGGGAATCCGCAGCGAGCGCAATCAGAGAATCCGCAGCGAGATCGCCAAGCTCGACGCCATGCCCGGTCTGCGCGAGTGCCTGGCATATACCGCAGAGCAAAACATTCCCGCTTTGGTAGTCTCTAGTTCATCCCACAACTGGGTTGATGGCTGGCTTGAAAAATTGAATCTCACCAAGAGCTTCCAAGACATTGTTTGCAAGGAAGATGCCAAGCGCATCAAGCCCGCACCGGATCTCTATTTAAAGGCCAACTCGCTGCTGCCCGATCTCGAACCTGCCGATTGTCTCGTCATCGAGGACTCACTCAACGGCATGAGCGCGGCCCACAAAGCCGGCAATCCCGTCGCAGCAATTCCAAACCGAATCACCGCCTGCATCGACTTCTCGGACGCCGAATATCAGTTTCCTACGATGGTGAAATTCCTCGTCGCGCTCAAGGAAGGCTCCAATTAGGCAGTCTGATTGACAAAGCGACCTTTGAGAATCTCCGCTATTTCAACCACTGGATGATCCACGTCGGGCGACTCGCACCAATTAATAGCGTTCGCATGCTTGAGAAGGTTTTCGAAATCCGAGCGATACTCGAGATGCTCATCTGCTGCTTGGGTGATCTCGCCATTCATTACGACTCCCATCAAAGCGCAAGCGCTCCCCCTCCAAGGTGACGATTATCGATGACCCCTCACTCGTTAGCCCTCAATGAGACGGGAAACCCACCAGCCGATCAAGATAAACAAGGTCACCACGATCACGATGGCAAAGCCCAGAATCGCCACTCCCCACCAGCCGCTCGATTTCTTGCGCTCCGACTCAGTCGTGTTTTCCAAATGGGCATTGAGCAACTCGTAGTTCCTCCGATTCGATTTATACCAGAAGGAAAAGGCATCTCCGAGGAAAGGAATGGCACCCACAAGTGAGTTCAAAACCCAGTTGGAAGTCATGCGGAGATAGACACTCTTCGGCACACGCTTTTTGGCTCCGGCGGCAAGCAATGCCAACCCACCGGTAGAGGTTAAAAAATCCCCCACTCCCGGAATCAAGCCGATGATCGGATCGAGTCCAATCCGACGGTCCGTTCCCGGGATCTTGATGAGATCGTCCAAGATGTGTGCGATCCACTTCGAGATCACACTCTTATCCTCAGGCTTTTCACTCATGGGTTCCAATCTAGACTTTTTTTAGACCAAATCCACCGATTTTCTTCGGTCGAAAAGAAACCGGTTCGCACTTGTAATCTTTGCCAAAATAGCGCCTAGCCTCTCCCGGCGTGGCCACTGTTTGAAGGAATCAATCCTACTCTCAAGGAGGTCAGCAAACCTCCTCTATGGAAAAATTCGATACCCTGGGTCTTGACCCACTCATCCTGAAAGCCGTCATCGATGCCGGCTACGACACCCCGACTCCGATCCAAGCCCAAGCCATCCCCGCGGTCATGACCGGCGGCGATGTCATGGCAGCGGCCCAGACCGGAACCGGAAAAACCGCCGGCTTCACGCTCCCACTTCTGCATCGCCTTGCGAGCGGAAAACCTGCACGCAATCGCGAAGCCCGCGCCCTTGTGCTCACTCCCACGCGCGAGCTCGCCGCACAGGTCGCCGAAAGCGTCGCGACCTACGGCAAGCACCTCCAACTCACTTCCACCGTTGTTTTCGGCGGAGTCGGTGCCAACCCGCAGATCAATAAAATCCGCCGTGGCGTCGACATCCTCATCGCCACCCCGGGTCGCCTTTTGGATCTCTATCAACAAGGCACCATCGACTTCAAGCGACTCGAAGTCCTCATTCTCGATGAAGCCGACCGCATGCTCGACATGGGCTTCATCCACGACATCAAAAAAATTATCGCAGCCCTTCCCCGGAAGCGACAGAACCTGATGTTCTCGGCCACCTTTTCAAAAGACATCCGTCAACTCGCAAAAGGTCTCATCAACGACCCGACCGAAATCTCGGTGAGTCCGCGCAATACTACCGCCGAGACGGTGACACAGTGGATCTGCCCCGTTAATAAGACCGATAAGGCCTACGCCCTCGCCGATCTTATCGAGGGTGAAAACTGGCGCCAAGTCCTCGTCTTTTCCCGCACCAAGCATGGAGCGAATAAGCTCGCGACCTTCCTTGAGAAAAAAGGCATCGGGGCCGCTCCCATCCACGGAAATAAAAGCCAAAATGCCCGCACCCGCGCGCTCGCCGACTTCAAGGCAGGAAAAATCCGCGTCCTTGTCGCGACCGATATCGCGGCACGTGGAATCGACATCGACCAGCTCCCGCAGGTGGTCAACTTCGACCTCCCGGAAGTCCCCGAGGACTACATCCACCGCATCGGCCGCACCGGCCGTGCAGGGTCAAGTGGGCAGGCTATCTCGCTCGTCGCCGCTGAAGAACTTCATCTTTTGGTCGATATCGAAAAGCTCATCGGCCGCCTCATCGAGCGCCGAGTCCTCGCCGGTCACGAGCCGGGTATCCCCCTTCCCGAAGCGGCCCTCGGCGCACGCGTTCCCAAACCCAAAGTCTCCCGTGGCGGTGGTGGTGGTGGTGGTCGTCGCGGAGGAGGCGGTGGCGGTGGCCAAAATCGTAGAAGTGGAAGTCGCGACGGCAACCGCGGTGGCGGTGGAGAAAATCGACGACCCTCAGGAGGCGGAAGTCGCCGCGGCACCAACACCCGCCGATCCGGTAGCCGCTAGGAGATTTCATGAAATCCGGCTCACCTCCTTGGCAGGCCTGTCTGACAAATCATACCGTCCACGCTAGTCTTTTTAGATATGGCGAACACACACTCATTCAAGCACTTCCAGCGGTTTCTCCTACCGCTCGCTTCCCTCAGTTTCCTGACCCAGCTCAGCTATGGTCAGGGAGATTCCCTCAAGACCGACTTGGTCTCCTACTGGCCCCTCGATGAGGTGCAAGGCAACAAAACTCCGGACCTCGCAAGCGGCTTCGACTTCATCCTTTCCGGCCTCGATGCCAGCGATCTAATCCCAGGCCAGTTCGGCATGGGCTTTAAGCTTCAGAAGGTCAACAAAGCCCACCTTTTTCGAAATCACGATGCTGGAGATGATCTCCCGGCCTTCAAAAACCCCTCGTTTACCATCTCTTAATGGGCCCGCGTCAATGCGACTGGCCAGAGCGATCTCCGCACTTATTCTGAAGGCAGCAACCTTCCCAATAACGGAAATCCCCTCTTCACGATGGGGTGATTGAGCACCGGAGTGGGATTGTTGCGGATGTAGACGTCGACCGAGTTGTTTCCTCCGCCAGGCACGGTGCAAGGAAGCGGGCTTCGTCTACGGACCATCGATTGGAAATCCGCTCCAAATCTCACCTATGGAATCTACTACTCGGAGACTCTTGAAGATGAAAGCTGGTTCGAATCAGACGACAGCATCCCATCACAAGGCCTTTCGACGAGGATCACACTCGATGAGACCTTCGCCCAATCGACGCTCTTCTTCCAGGTGCGTGTCGTCGAATAGAACCGCATACTCTCAGTGAGAATCCTTGCCTGACGAACTTCGTCAGCTAGGTTCTCACTATGAAAATTTTAACAGTTGCGGTGGCTCTCTTTTCGAGTGTCGCCCTCTCTTTTGCCCAACCCACTCTTGAATCCCAGCTAGAGGCAGCCGGGGACAATCGTTCTAACATCGAGGGCTTTGTAAAAGAGGCCACTGCCAAGCACGGCCCCTTCGGTAAAAAATCCGCTACTTTTCTCGTTGAAGGAATGCCGGCGAGTGATCTCCAGTCCCTCAAAAAAGACTTCCTCCTCGAGAACCTCAGTCTCGCGCTCAAGGCCCGCGAGCAATTCTCATGGGCCAAAAATCTCCCCGAAAAGGTCTTCTTCAATGACGTCCTCCCCTACGCCTCGCTCGATGAAACCCGCGAGCCTTGGCGAAAAGATTTTCACTCCAAATGCTCCGTAATCGTCAAAGATTCCAACTCCGCCACTGAGGCTGCCCAGGCAATCAACCGCGAGTTCTTTAAGCTCATCAACGTCCACTACAACACCGGACGCAAAGCCCCCAACCAAAGCCCCTCCGAATCTCAAAAACTCGGCATGGCCACCTGCACCGGACTCTCGATCATTCTCGTCGATGCCTGCCGCTCGGTCGGCGTCCCCGCTCGCGTCGCTGGCACAGCGCTTTGGGCCAACAAGCGAGGAAACCACACTTGGATCGAAATCTACGATGAAGGCCAATGGCACTTCACTGGCGCCGATGAATTCAACAAGAATGGGCTCAACAAGGCCTGGTTCACCGGCGATGCCTCAAAGGCCATTGCCGATGATTGGAAACACGCGATCTGGGCAACATCCTGGAAAAACTCCGGCACTCACTTCCCCATGGTCTGGGATTTGAAGAATAAGAACGTCGCCTCCGTTAACGTCACTCACCGCTACGCCAAAGCTCAGAAAAAAACGAACGCCAGCATCGTCAACCTTCGTCTTTGGGACAAAAAAGATGGCAAGAGAATCATCGCCACCATTTCTCATGATAAGAAAAAAGTCACCACAAAGGCCGGCACCGCCGACCTCAATGACATGGCTCGGATCAAGCTCCCATCCGGTGCCGTATCCAACTTACAAATCGACTTCGAAGGAGAAAAGCGAAGTGCCGGCATCGAAGTAATCAAGGCGTCCGAATCCACCATCGATCTCTATTGGAATCAGCTCAATCAGGCCGAGTCACCCGTCGCCGCCTGGCTCGACCTCCTTCCTGAAGAACGCCATCTCTCCATCCCTCAAAACGACCTTTCCAAAAAGGAAGCCACCGAAGCACTCGCCCTCATCACGCAATCCCTTGAAGCCGAATCCCTCGAAAACCGTAAGAAAGAACTCGAAGCCAAAGTCATCAAAGCCGCCGGAAAAGAGATGAAGTATCTCGAGCGCCAGTTCGGAGAGCAACCCGCCGACGGTCGATCACTCTGGATTTCGATGCACGGAGGTGGCGGCGCGCCCGCACGAGTCAACGACCAGCAATGGCAAAACCAAATCCGCCTCTACGAACCTGCCGAAGGAATCGTCGTGGCACCCCGGGCCCCGAGCAACAGCTGGAACCTTTGGCACGAAGGACACATCGATGCCCTCTTCGCTCGACTCATCGACAACATGGTTGCCCTCCGCGGAGTCAATCCGAACAAAATCTATCTCATGGGCTACTCCGCAGGAGGCGATGGCGTTTACCAACTCGCCCCTCGCATGGCCGATCGCTTCGCCGCTGCCGCCATGATGGCCGGCCACCCCAATGACGCCAATCCTCTCGGACTTCGAAACCTCCCCTTCATGATCTTCATGGGCGGAAATGACGCCGCCTATGGCCGAAATAAGATCGCCGCTCAGTGGGGCGAAAAACTCAGTGGGCTTCGAAAAGGTGACCCTTCGGGATACGATCACCAAGTTACCATCTACAAAAGTCTTGGTCACTGGATGGACCGCAAGGATCGCGCCGCGCTCCCATGGATGGCAAAGCGCATCCGGAACCCCTGGCCCAAGAGAATCGTCTGGCACCAGAACGGACGCACCCACGATCGCTTTTACTGGCTCTCAGTCCCCGAAGGCACCGCCAAAAAAGGCCAAACCGTAATTACGAAAATTAGAGGCCAAATGATCGAGATCAAAACCGAGGGACTCAAGAAACTAAACCTCCGCCTGAGCGATGAACTCATCAACCTCGATCAAGAAATAACGATTAAGGTCAACGGCGTCCAAAAATTCCAGGGAAAACCTTCCCGAAAAGTTCAAGCCATCTGGGACTCACTCAATCAGCGCCTCGACCCTAGCTCAGCAGCCACCACGGTTATTGAACTCACTTTTTAAAAGAATGCCGCGCCACTACCGCTGTCAAAAAATCGACCGCCCCATCAAGATCGATGGCACCCTCACCGACCCTGCATGGGAGGGAATCCCTTGGACAGATGACTTCGTCGACATCACCGGAAAAGATTCATTGAAGCCCCACTTCCGCACCCGTGTGAAGATGGCTTGGGACGACGAGTTCTTCTACGTCGGAGCAGAGCTCGAAGAGCCTCACGTCTGGGGCACGATTACCAAGAAAAACGCGGTCATGTTCGAAGACAATGACTTTGAAGTATTCATCGACCCCGACTGCGACGGGCTCAACTACTACGAATTTGAAATCAATGCCCTTGGCACCATTTGGGAACTCAGTCTCCCAAAACCCTACGGCGAAGGAGGAGTTCCCATTCTGGGCTGTAACCTCCCCGGCCTCAAAAAAGCAGTGCACGTCAAAGGAACGATCAACGACTCCAACGACCTCGATGAAGCTTGGTCCGTCGAAGTCGCCTTCCCTTGGAAGGAGCTCTGCAAATACAACAAAAACCGTCCTTCACCGCCCACCCCGGGAGACGTCTGGAAAGTGAACTTTTCCCGTGTGCAATGGCCCCACGAAATCATCGATGGCCGCTACGTGCGCATTCCGCCCCACGGCACCCCCATCGCCGAAAGCCTCAATCCCGAGGAACAAGACCATCCCGAGAATAACTGGGTCTGGAGCCCGCAAGGTGCCGTCAACATGCACCTCCCCGCCCGCTGGGGCGAAGTCGAGTTCGTCGTCAGTTAGGATTCCCCGCTCAATCCCAGGAGGGGATCACGAACGATAGCGCGGGGTTACAAACTCCGGAAAAAATCTACTTCCGCTCGAACTCCACAAACAATCTCTCCTTCACATCCGGGAAGTACTTCCAAAGCGCCGCTTCCCATTCCTCCTTCGTCGTTAAATCCAACGACCCCTCCGGGCCTTCCAAATCATCGAGATGTAAGAAGCCTGGAAGCTCATTCGACCACGGCGCCTCCCATCGGAAGGTTGCGGAATAATCGCCCTTCCTCCATGCCATCGCAATTCCGGTAATCCCGCACAGCGAGGTCATCGTCACCTGCGTCGCCTCCTCCTGATTGACTTTCAGAAGAGGACGTCCCGGCAATCCGGCATAAGAAGAATCCGCTTCACCAAAATAATGTAACAGCGATGGCAGCACATCGAGGTGCGAGGCACTCTGATGCTCAGGAAGGTTCGTCCCCTCAGGCCACTTGATCATGAGAGGAACCGAAGTCTGCTCCGCTTCCAACGAAGAGCAATGAAACCAGGAGCCATTCTCATGAAATTCTTCTCCATGGTCGCCGGTGATGATGATGATCGAATCGTCGTATTGGTTCTTCTTTTTCAACATGTGGATGAATTCCTCGATCTGGGAGTCAACGAATGCCACCGAATTGAGATAGCGATTTTTAACCCGCACAATGTCATCGGCATTCGGAAAAGCATGAAACGCTGCGTTCTCATCATAGTGATCGTAGGGTGGCTCAAAACTGGGATCCCAAAGATAGGTGAAATGAGGGGAATCGAGGGCAATGAAGTGAAAATTGCCGCCCTTTTGCTGATTCTGAAGATGCTCTTTCATCTCCGCAAAGTTCGCAATCTCCCTCTGAGGGATCGTCAATTGGTCGAACTCACTTCCGTGCGCTGCTTCCTTGAGATAATCCATCACATGGGGCACTCCGAAATTGGTGGAGCTCATCCCATTGTATCCCAGGTCGCACACCGCCCGCACTTCCATACGGTAATTCGCCTTCTTCAAAATCTCGATAAAAGGCGATGGTGGCAACTCGCCACCAGCCCGGGCAACATCAACCGCTTCACTCCAAAAGGGAGGAAGCTGGCCATTGAAAAAGGAATACCAGGAAAAGTGCGTTGCATTTGAAGCAGCCCAAGTTCTCCCCAGTTGCTGGCATTCCTGATCCCTGAAGGAACTCAAAAATGGCGCGTGCTCGGGAGAAATGGCATCCGCGCGAACGCTCTCAATCATGATGACATAGATATCTGGCCTCAGCTCAGAGGTGCCATCGATCTCCGGACGCCTCTTATCTTTCCATACTGCCGAAAAGGAGACCAAGCCCGGCTCTGGCTTGAGCGGAGTGAGATGGATGTCATAACTATTGTGCTCCATTCGAAGTGCCTTCCGCGATTTCCACGCAAAGCCACTTCCCTTCTCTGCAGCCACCCCTACCCACGCCAGCAGGAGAACCAACAGCGCGAACTGAGGTCTAAAATGACGCGCTGAAATCCACTGCGAGAGCTTGGCCGCTCCCCAGCAAAGGCCACAGAGCACCAAGACAAAGAGAGCAACCCCGATCAGAATCCCGGTCGATGTTTGAGTCATTCCGGCGGCAGCCAGTTGGCCGGCGAGATCGAAACTCCCTTCCTCATCGATCTTGTTGACGATGAATTTTAAAGAGTTCTTCCAGAAAAGAATCCCCAGAGCATCGGCAGCAAGCAGCCCGGGAAAAACCGCCATCGCAGCCCAAGGCAAAAAACGAAAACGGGTTGGCGAAGCGAGACTCGCAATGTGTGCCGACAACCAAAGCAGCGACAACACGATCAATGCCGTTAGCGCTCTACCCAAACCCGCAAAAACGAGCTCTCCGGGACCAAAGGGCAGGTTGAACAAGAGGAGAATGTTGTGAGTGGCGTAAATTAGGAAGGACAAGACGAACCAAATCCAGTTCAGCGGCACTTCCTGCTTCCACCATCCTTTCACGGACCGCAGCGGGTTCACGCGATTCACCAAAAACCACAACCAGCCCCCCAAGGTTGCCCCGATGAGAAAATGGCGGCCCACAATCATGATATTGTCCGCGAACCGACCCGGAGGCAGGAACCACGACGCCCGCCATTCAGGACGAATCAACATCGCCAGATAGGGCACGATGGCAATTGCGATACCCACCCACCAAAAAAGGAGATGGCCAGGGCGGTCTTTGATTTCACGAACTTCCACGGGAGAAGAAGCGTGCGCTGCTGAACCGCTTTGTTCAACAAATTTGAGAAGACGCCAAACAGCTACTTTTTACGAAACTCGGTCACGAGTGGCTCCAAGCCCCGGCTCGGTTTCTTTCCCATCGAGTTGACGTAGAAATTGGCATTCGAAATATCGAGCAGCCATTGCAAACGGGCAAGGGCCTGAGGAGATTCTCCATCGTTGAGATCAGAGAACCAGAAAATGGTATCGGCTTTTAGAACAATCAAGAGATCCTCCATCGCCAGCATGCTTCCATCGGGCTTCGCGCCGATGGGAATCAACGACCAGTCCATGCGACATCCCGGCACTTCCCGGTAGTGAGGACTGCTAAATTCCTTGGCAATCTCCTCCTTCAGTGGCTTGATAAAGTTGGTCATGCTGCTGGAAACATCGAGAATGACCCCCAGATTCTGACTCTCGATGAACATTTCGCCAATGTTCGCCTTCTTCTTTTCTCCCTCTTGTTTCAAAGGCTCCTCGCCCCGGAGAACACGCAGAAGGGCGTCCCGTGATTTGATGACATCGGTTAACAGCTTCTCCGCAGGCGCATCTCCAGCAGGTTCAAACGGAGACTCGAAGCTATCCGTTGAGGAGTCACCAAAGTAAGCAAGCCGCATCTCTTCAACCTGCGCCTCAAAGACCGTAATCTCCTTTTCAAGTTTACCGATGAGCCGTTCATCCTGTCGATCCCTCGAGAGGGCGGTATCGAGACGCTCTTCGCTAACCTCGAGTTTTCTCAGCAAGCTCTTCGCGCGCGATCCGAAGCGACCATTCAGTTCGGCTTCGGCAGAGTCGTCATCGCCTCTTCTCCTTCGCCTTTTCTTATCGACCGGTGGTGGAGCGAGCTGGAGAAAGCGCTCGGCTTCCAATTCTTTCCACATCTTCACAATCCGACGATCCTCACCGGAAGGAAGCAACTCGCTCTTGAGCTGCACCCGGCGGGTCTCTTGATCAATCACCGTCATCCGAAGAGTTCGTTCCAAATGCGTCAAGTAGCGGAGATGAAATAAAGTGGAATTCCGCAGCGGACTTTTGTCAGGCAAAAGGTCTTCTGCCTTAGCATCCTTGGGAAGGTTGGCCTTCTCTTCTTCCAAAGATTTAGTGATAACCCCCTCCCGCTTGAGATAGACGTCACGCACCTTTTCTAAGGTGATTTCTTCAGGCTTTGCCGCGAATGCATTGGCGATTGAAGCGAGAAATACTGCGACCGCAAAAAACTGTTTCAACCTCATAAATCGATTTTATCAGCCCTCAATCTATTTTTCGAACACGAAAAATTTTCGGCAGAGGAAATTGATCATCGCAGAGGAAATGACGAACGACAGATGGGCGACGGTGTTATTTACCGCTACAGTATCAACCAAGAAAAATGGAATCAGTTCTCCTAGAGAGAAAGAGAAGAAGGAAATTAAAGTGAAGAGGCTGATTTCTTTTCCGAAGCTGTGCTTTCCTGGAGTAAAGACGAGCCAGCGATTGAGCGCATAGGCCGCAAAATTCGAAGGAAGGAAGGCCGCAAAATGCAGCGGAATGTTATTCAGCGCACGAGCACGCTCCGGGAGATCCTCGGAAAAGGAGCACGGAAAAAGCCACTCCCCAAACGTCGTGACCGCTAGGAAAACGATGACCGAGAGGACCCCGCACATCCCATATTTCCCAAACTGAATCAGAATGGGGGTGTCTCGGCACAAAAGAGTTCTTTTGATTCCATTTTCGCGACAAAAGCGCCAGGCGCTTGCTAGCTCCCGACCGATCATGAACGCAACGAGTCATAGGGATCGACCCGGGCCAAAACCGCTTTCTGAGCATGCAGTCGGTTCTCCGCCTGCTGGAAGATCGTATCGGAATGAAGCTCAAGCACTTCTTCCGTGATCTCCTTTTCGCGATAGGCAGGCAGGCAATGGAGAACAATGTGTCCCTCCGCACAATGAGAGAGGAGTTCCTTATTAACCTGGAAATCACCAAAGAGAGCTTCCTTTTCCATCTGTCCTTCTTGTCCCATTGATAACCAGACATCGGTGTTGACGACATGCGCCCCCTTGACGGCCTCCACCGGATCACTCGTCAGGGAAACGTTCGCAGCATTGAGGCGAATGAAGAACTCAGAGGGCGGGAGACACTCTTTAGGAGCGGCAACCACGAGTTCGAAGCCAAGATACTTTGCAGCCCACATCCAAGAGCGGGACATATTATTGTCGCCGTCGCCGATAAAGACGACCTTCTTCCCGCTCCATCCACCCAGCTTCTCGCGGATCGTGAGGAGGTCGGCAAGAATCTGACAAGGATGCTCGTCATCGGTCAGAGCATTAATTGTCGGAATTCCGGAAAAGTGGGCAAAATCAACAACATCCTGCTGAGAAAAAGTCCGAATCACCGCACCATGGACCATGCGGCCAAGGACTCTTGCGGTATCCTTAATCGGTTCACCCCGACCAAGCTGAATATCATCTTTGGAAAGAAACATGACTCTCCCACCAAGTTCACGAATCCCAACCTCAAAGGAAACACGAGTCCGGGTCGAAGCCTTCGTAAAAATGATCGCCCAAGTTTGGCCCGCAAGTGGTTGAGATTTATGGGCGCCACGAGTCGCCTTCAGATCGACAGCGAGGTCGATCAGGAATTCAAGTTGCTGGGCACTGGATTCTTCAATGGATAGCAGGTGCATAATCTAAAAGGAAGAAGCGAACTTATACCAGCTCCATCGTCGAATCAAGAACTTGTCTCCGCTCTCTCACATCCCCCAAATATTCGTGAATATGATGACCGAGTGGCCTCATCATGGGTAATGAGTATCTCAACAACTATGACAAATTGCTGCGCGATCCCGTCCTCGCGCGGTCGGTCGGAAAAGCCGATCTCGAGGGCAAAAATCGAGATCTACCGGAAAAACGAGTGTAATGTCCGAAATTTCAGGAAAGTCGGAAAAATCCAGAAGGAGCATGCGGCGTCATCTATTCCTGAGCCTTCCTCGCTTGCTCTTCTTGGACTGGCCAGCCTTGGACTGCTTCGCCGTTGTCGCTAGTTCGCCATCGGCAACACTCTATCATTAAAAAATCTGTGTAGGAAACTGCTCAGCTTTTTTTCTATTTCGAGTAAACCGTCACCGCACCGCCGCCGCTGCCACCTTCGGCTTGATTTGTGTCCTAGCAGTCTATCGGACTTGATCGCGGGCCAGGATCTTTGAAAATTCTCGGACCGCGTTTTCGCGTGATTAATTCTCTTAGTGAGGCTTTTCTTGCTCTCGAGTTGATTCAGTTCTTTTCTATCGCGTCATCCTCGTTTCTTTCGGTCGTTTTCGTCCACGCCTTGGCCCCACGCGGGCTTCAGGCTGTCGCGAAGACACTCGAGCTTGTGAAGCCTCTTCACCTTCGCCCTGATGCTCATGAGGTCCCATTCGATGTTCGCTTTTTCCTCGCCTCTCATCGAAAACCTCCGGAAGCCCAACCCTTCCTTCACGATCCCGAAAAAGGGGTCAACGGTTTCCTTCCGCAGTTCCTAGAGGGCCTTGCCGACCGCCCTTTCAAGCCGATGGGCCATAATTTCGGCGATACCTGCTCCGGGTAAATGCGTCGCGGGAGGGGCGCCTTTCTCCTCAAGGTCAATTACAAGGCTCACGAAGAACTCGAAAGTTCTTCGTGAAAACTATCGCCCTTGCACGCTCCCCCCCCCGCATGACATACCCCTTACAACAACAACATTTCATGAAACACCTCCTCTCCCTCACTTTAGTATTTAGTATTTCAAGCTTAGAGTTTCTTGGCGCAGCCAAACCCAACGTCATCGTGATCATGGCCGATGACATGGGCTACGGTGACCTCTCCTGCTACGGAGCCACCACCTTCAAGACCCCGCACATTGATAAGCTCGCCGCCGGTGGCCAACGCTTCACCAGCGGCTACTGCTCCGCGTCCACCTGCACCCCGACACGCTACTCCTTCCTCACCGGCACCTATGCCTTCCGAAAGCCCGGCACCGGAATCGCGCCGCCAAACGGTCACCTCATTATCGACGAAAGCACTTTCACCCTCCCAGACCTCATGAAAAAAGCCGGCTACCAAACCGGCGTCGTCGGCAAATGGCACCTCGGCCTTGGTGAGAAAGGAAAAGGACCCGATTGGAATGGCGAGCTCAAGCCCAGCCCCCGCGAGATCGGCTTCGATCATCACTTCCTCCTCCCCACCACCAACGACCGCGTCCCGCAAGTCTACGTCACCGAAAGCCGCGTCCTCAACCTTGACCCCGCCGATCCCCTCTGGGTTGGAAGGAAAAAACCTTCCCCTGATCACCCCACCGGCGTCACCCATCGCGACTCCCTCAAGATGGACTGGTCCCACGGACACAATGCCACCATCCACAATGGCATCTCCCGCATCGGTTTCTACACCGGCGGCCACAAAGCCCGCTTCCGCGATGA
Organism: Akkermansiaceae bacterium; assembly: GCA_028822935.1. Classification (GTDB taxonomy): domain Bacteria; phylum Verrucomicrobiota; class Verrucomicrobiia; order Verrucomicrobiales; family Akkermansiaceae; genus SW10. The sequence continues at coordinate 38,280 of JAPKCM010000002.1, read as the reverse complement.
AGACCTCGCCGACAAATGGGTCGAGCAATCCAACGCCTTCATCGAAAAAAACAAAGATAAGCCCTTCTTCCTCTTCTACGCCTCCCACGACCTCCACGTCCCGCGCATCCCGCACGAGCGCTTTCAAGGCGTCACGCCCCACGGCTTCCGCGCCGACTCCATCGTCCAGCTCGACTGGACCGTCGGCGAGATCATGAAGACCCTCGACCGTCTCAAGCTCACCGAAAACACCCTCGTCGTCTTCTGCTCCGATAACGGCCCCGTCATGGATGATGGCTACAAAGACGAAGCCCTCGAAAAGCTCGGCAGTCACAAAGCCGCCGGCCCCTACAAAGGCGGGAAATACTCGATCTACGAAGGCGGCACCCGCACCCCCTTCATCGCCTCCTGGAAGGGTAAAATTCCCGCCGGCACCTCCGAGCAAGTCGTCTGCACCATCGATCTCGCCACCAGCCTCGCCGCCCTCACCGGCACCGGGATTCCCAAGGAAGCCTTCCTCGACAGCCTAGACGTCTCCGGCGCTCTCCTCGGAAGACCCGACGCCCTGGGCCGCACCCACCTCATCCAGCAGGACAACGGCGGAAGAGGAAACCACGGCTACCGCTCCGGCAACTGGAAACTCACCCACCACGCTAAAAAATCGGCCCGCAACATCAAAGTTGAGAAGACCCTCGCGAACACCAAGGTCCCCGAATACCAACTCTACGACCTCTCCAACGACCCCGGCGAGAAGGTCAACATCATCAAAGGCCACGCCAAGATCGCTGCCAAACTCCAAGCCGAACTCGCCACCGCCATCGCCAACGGCCGAACCCGGGAGTAGCCGCATGTCAGCGCCCACAACTCTCCGAATCATATCGCCTCCGAATTCTGTTCGGAGGCGTTCTTGTGTGCTCCAAGCGCAAAAGAAAGCCTGATTTGACACCTCCCCTCGCGCGACCGCCTCCTTCTACCGTGTCATTAAAAAAAAATGCGGAATAGGCCCCTCAGGAATTTCGTGGCATCGCCAAATTCACCGCCTTGCGGAATCCCTCCACCACGATATCGCCATTCCCCCGTACTTCCACGATAGCATAGGAGTTATTCTCCTCGCCGCTGCCTTCAACGGCGGCCTTTAAGGTGTAATAGTGGATCCCTCCGATGAGCGAATGCCCGCCGCGATGATCGTGCCCTTGGAAGACGACAAGCACGCGACCACTTTTCTCAAGAAGTTTTCGTACTTCATCTGAATTCCTGGTAAAATGACTTCCGCTTCCATCAAGCCGCTGATGCGCCAAGACGACGACGGGAAGCTTTGTCGCCTCAAGGTCGCGCCTGAGCCATTCCAGTTCCTTCTTTGGAATATGGGTATCGGTCCACGTACAGTTTCCGGGCGCACAGTCACTGCCATCTGCTAAATAATTGGCGTCTAAAACGACAAAGTGGACCCACTTCGAATCGAAGGAGTAGTAGCTCTTGTCCTTCGCGATTCCGGTATTCTCGACATTCGCGAGGAACTGCTCTTTTGAAATACTATCGATATCGTGATTCCCAATCACGTGATAACGCGGTCCCTTGAACTCCGCAAATTCCGCTTCGATGGTCTTCAGAAAAGCGAGCGTCTCTTTCTCCTTGGGCTGATCGGCTTGATCCTTCAAGTCACCCAGCTCAGCTAGGAAAGCGACCTTCTTTTCATTCATCAGGGAGACGCATTCCTTCATCTTCCCCAGCGATTCCCGGTAGTGCCGCGTCCCCCTCTTCTCGCAATCAGCATAGTGGAAATCAGTCACCAGGCCAAAGCGCAGCGCGCTCTTTTCCTCTCCTTCCTGCGCCAATACGCCTCCGATCAACAAGGCCGTCGACCCCTTTAAAAAATCCCGCCTTGAAGTCTGCCATCGATTCCGTGTCTGAATGCTCATCATTTAAAAGAGCACCCTATCGAATCAATCTCACCAGACCAAGAAGGATTCGCCCACTCGACTCCCGTCCTTGTCTTCTCCCCCCTCATCCGCCAATCTCCTCCTCACCATGAAGAAATCCTCCTTCGCTTTAGTCCGGGTCCTCGCGATGATCGGGCTCGCGATTAGCGCCTACCTTTTGATCCAAAAGCTCAATGGCACCATCTCCTCGATCAAAGGATGCGGCGGAACAAGTGGCTGCGCAAATGTCCTTGGCTCGAAATGGTCCCAGTGGTTCGGCATCCCGGTGAGCGCTTTTTCCACCGTTCTTTATCTGGGAATCATCGGGCTCACCTTCAAGCCACAACGGACCGCCCTCATGACCGTCGTCCTGCTCTTGGTCGGCGCCGCCATTTGGTTCTCTCTCGTTCAATTGCTCATCATCAAAGCCTTCTGCCCTTGGTGCTTCGGAACCCACCTCACCGGAGTCCTCTGTGCCATCGCTATTTGGCGCGCCCTTCCCAGTCGACCCAGTGGAAAGAGTATCGCGCCTGCTCTCCTTCCAGCTGGCCTTGGCCTCGCCATCCTCATCATCGGGCAAGCCGTCGGACCAGAACCCAAGGGTTACGCCATCTCCAAAGAAACCCTCTCAGGAGGGGAGCCTGTTCCGGAAAACAGCGGCGAGCGCATCATCGATGTGGGAACTGGCAAGAAATTCATCCTAGGAAAATCTCCCTTCATGGGACCAATTGATGCCCCGCACGTATTGGTGAAATACTTCGATTACACCTGCGGTTCATGCCAGACTCTCGAAGGCGACCTTGCGAAGCTCAAAGAAAAATATCCTCAGGAGATCGTCGTCGTCATGAACGTCACCCCCCTCAATCGCGACTGCAATCCCAACATTCCGGCTCAGGTTCACAATCACGAACACTCTTGTGAACTGGCCCGTCTTTCCCTTGCTTCTTGGATCGCCCAGCCAGAATCATTTCCCGAAATCCACAAGATTCTCTTCACCCGTCCCATCCTCTGGCCCGAGCAAGCGAAGGAAAAGATCGCTCTCATCATTGGAGAAGAAAAACTCAATGCCGCTCTCAACGATCCCGAGGTGGATCGACTCCTCGCCTCAAATACGAACGACTACAAGCAACTCAACTCGCGCACCGTCAAGATGCCCAAACTCCTCATCGGAAAAGGAAAAATGCTTCAGGGCCTCATGAAGGACTCCGACGCCTTCATTTCAGCGATGGAGAAGACTCTTCCTCTGAAGTGACCTCGTCCTCTTCGACAAATTCCTCGACCAAATCTTCACGTTGCTCGGCAACTGCGCGGTCAAAACTGCCAATCAAATCTCCCGCCTTATCAGCCGAAGTGATGAGCGCGATGATGAGATACTGCACGATCGCCAACAAGTAACAGATCCACCCGATCGCGGAATCCAGTCCACCTGCCTCTCCCCCGAAAATAGCGGACATCATCGCGAACACCGGAGTTGATCGATTCAGATGCTTGCAGGCCGCTTTCTCGGCCCATTTCTTCCGCCCGGTCCAAAGCTTACGGAACATTCCTTTTCCCACCGGAGGTTCGAACGCGCCCCCATGGATCACTCCAAAGAGGGCCTGATCGGGCATTAGCTCGATTACCCCAATCACGAGGAGGAGTCGGAAAAAGACACCCACCCAGGCCTGTCCCCCTTCGAGATCGAGCGGGACCCAGCCGAAAATGTAGTGCTCCATGTTCGCCGTCGCCACCAAGAGGATGACCGCCGCCCGGAACCATTGCTCCAAATCATGCTCGAGTTCTTCCTCGACCTTCTCCTGGCGAAGTCCGTGCTTCATGAAGAGCCGAAAGAGCGGGATCGCAATCAGCCCCACCACAATTCGCGTGATTGGTTTCAGGATCGGACGGAGAACCGCCCAGCGCAGTAAGTTCGTATACACCGCCGCGAGTAAATTCGTTTCCAAGAGAAACCGCAAGGTTACTCATAGAGCCGGAAGTAGAGCGGGGGTTCCTCTTTCCCGCGGTCCGCTTCATTGAAAAACCGAAGATTCCCAATCGACCAGTATTTCACCCACTCCCGGGACCAAGGAAAAAACCAAATCACGTCCCCTTCATCGGTCACCTGCACCCCGACGATGGGGAGCCCGCTGGTAGCCGAATTGGCCTGCACCGCAATCGATTTAGAGCCTTGGGGAACAGTGATCCCATCACGCGCTTCAAACTCCTTCATCTTCAAAAGTGTCTTCTTTCCACCCACCGGCGATGACAACATTTCCTGGTCAGGAGCACTGGGCATCGCTACCAATGGCGGTCACCTCCTCGGATGCCACCGCCGCTGAGCTCAAAAATTCTCTTCCAAGCCCACCGAAGCAATTCGTTGGTTTTTTATCTTCTTGGAATCGACAGATTGAAAGGCATTGGCAAAGCTAACGGTAGCCTCACGACACAATGAAGAAAACTTGGATCATCATCGCAGTTTTCCTGCTCCTGGCAGTGCTGCATCAGGACGTTTGGAATTGGGACAACCCCGCGCTCGTTTGGGGATTCATTCCCATCGGTCTCTTCTATCATGCCTGCTACTCCCTCGTGGCCGCAGGATTCTGGGCCCTTGTGGTTAAATTCGCTTGGCCCACCAAGCTCGAAGAATGGGCTGAAGGAAACGACGAACTCTAAAAAACATGGCCACTATCATCGTAATCGTCATCTATCTCGCGCTCCTTCTCGGGCTCGCCCTCTTTTCAAAAACCCTCTTCCGGGGCACTTCAAAGGACTATTTCGTCGCGAGCCACTCCATCGGGCCTTTCATGCTCCTGATGTCGGTCTTCGGCACCACCATGACCGCCTTTGCGCTCGTGGGCTCCACCGGTAAGGCCTTCGAAAACGGAATCGGCACTTACGGCCTGATGGCGTCCTCCTCAGGATTGATTCACGCGGCTTGCTTTTTCATGATTGGCATCAAGCTCTGGGCCATCGGCAAGCGCCACGGCTACGTCACCCAGATCCAGTATTTCCGGGCCCGTTTCGAATCCACAAAATTCGGCTACCTCCTCTTCCCGATCCTCGTTCTCCTCGTCATCCCCTACCTCCTCATCGGAATCATCGGCGCGGCTAAAACCATCTACGGAGTCACCGTCGCCAAAGTGACTCCAAAAATCGACATTCCCGGGACCTTCCCCGACCTCTTCGAAAACGGAGCCGTCCCACCGTGGCTCACTGGCCTTGTCATCTGCGGCGTCGTGCTCACCTACATCTTCGCCGGTGGTTCCCGCGCCGCCGCCTGGGCCAACACCTTCCAGACGATCGTCTTCATGGTCATGGGAATCCTCGCCTTCTACCTCATCTCCACCAAGCTTGGCGGAGTGGGTGCAGCCATCGAAAAAGCGAGCGACGCACACAAAGTGCGCACCGTCTCTGGCGAGGTCGGCTTTAGCCAACTCACCTTCCTCACCTACATGTTCATTCCGCTCAGTGTGGGCATGTTCCCCCACCTTTTCCAGCACTGGCTCACCGCCAAGAGCGCCAAAAGCTTCAAGCTCACCGTCATCGCCCATCCCATCTGTATCATGATCGTCTGGGTTCCTTGTGTCCTCATCGGCGTCTGGGCCACCGGCGTCCCTGCACTCAACGGAGCAATCCCAACTCCCAGCGGCGCAGTTCTCGCCAAAATGGTCGCCGTTCTAGTCCATGACCCCATTATCGTCGGCCTCGTCACCACCGGCATCCTCGCCGCCATCATGTCCTCGCTCGACTCCCAATTCCTCTGCCTCGGCACCATGTTCACCAACGACGTCGTCCTTCACAACAGCAAGAAGGAATACACCGACAAGCAGATCCTCTTCATGGCCCGCGCCTTCATCGTCGCGATCGTCACGATCACCTACATCCTCTCGCTCCTCCTCTACAAGAAGAACGTCTTCGACCTCGCGATCTGGAGTTTCTCCGGCTTCGCCGCCCTCACTCCCCTGGTCATCGCCTCGCTTTACTGGAAGCGCGCCACCAAGGTCGGAGCCTACGCCTGCGTCATCGCCGTCTTCATCAGCTGGGTCACCTTTTTCACCATGTCTGGCTTCGGAGGCGAATACTTCCTCCCCGGAGGCATTGTCCCCGCCGCCGCCATGTGGTTCATCGGTGCCCTCGCCATGATCATCGGCTCACTTGCCTCGCCTCCGCCTAAAGCAGAGACCTTGGCCAAGTATTTCTAGGGTCTCGCGAAGAAGATCGCCGCAAAATAAGTTCCAAGAAAGCTCCCCTCCGCATGTCATGGAGGGGAGATGACTACTTTTCGAACCTTCACCTGTTTCCTCAATTTCAAGATCAGTAAGATTCAAACTGATGCAAGATAAGGAAAATCCCCATTGCGAAAAGCCCTTTCTTTGGCACCTTAATGGCATTCAATGGACGAACTTTCTCAAGACCTACCCACTTCTGCGGCCTTTCTCCCTTATCCGGTATCGACGCTGAGCCCGAAAATCATCCCCAATGATCTCACCTCCTTCAAATCCCGCGGCCTCAGCCAAGTCGAGCGTGACCTCCATCAAAAACTCACCGAAATGCGGGAACAATACGTCCGCACCATCGAACACTTCAACTGGAACAAGCTCGTTTATGAGGCCGATATCCAGTTCGAACCCGTCATGGGCGAGACTTACCACCTCTATCGCGTCCGCCAAAAAAACATCCTTTCCATGATCGGACCCGATCAGTGGGCCCAAAAACACCTCGCCAGTTTCCGCCTCAATCTCGACCGCCAGTGGGAGTTGATTGAGGCTAGTGTTGACGCGCGCGATCTTTTTAGCGACGAAGGAGTGGCCGATGTCGGCTAAGCTTCTATGTCCATCCACCCCAGCGCCATCATTTCGCCCGATGCTCAGATCGGTAAAAACGCCGCGATCGGTCCCTTCTGCGTGATCGGGGGAAACGTCACCTTGGGCGGCAACTGCAAACTCCACTCCCACGTCGTCATCCATGGACATTCAAAGATCGGAAACGATAACGAGTTTTTCCCCTTCGCTGCCATCGGTATCAAATCCCAGGACTTAAAATATGCGGGAGAGCCCACCGCTCTCGAAATCGGTGATCGCAACGTCTTCCGTGAAAACGTCACGATCCATCGCGGCACTCACGAAAAACTCCCAACCCGCATCGGCAACGATAATCTCATTCTGGCCTACGCCCACGTCGCCCATGATTGCCAGATCGCCAATCACAACATCCTCTCGAACAATGCCAGCCTTGCAGGGCACGTCGAAACCGAGGACTACGTCATCGTTTCCGGCCTCTCCGGTGTGCATCAATTTTGCCGCCTCGGCGCGCATGCCATCATCGGCGGCATGACCAAGATTACCCAGGATGTTCCTCCCTTCACCATCATCGATGGAAACCCGGGACAGGTGCGCGGTATCAACAAGATCGGCCTCGAACGACGCGGCTTTAGCGAAGAAGACCTCAGAGCGCTCAAGACCGCCTACAAGAAGCTCTTTTTCCGAAAGGATCTCAACCTAGCGGACGCCATCGCCTCCCTCCCGGAAGATGCGGCGACCTATCCTTGCGTCAAACAGCTCGTCGATTTCATCCAGACGTCCACGCGCGGCGTCATGCGCTAGAAGTCGAGTTTAAAGGCAGCCCAGAGAGTCGTGGCTTCAACATCAAGAAAGCGTCCCGTGAGCGTCTCGTATTCGGCGCCAATCTGAAACCGGGCGTGATCCTCGCAAAGGAAGTAGTTCAAGCCCGCATAGATGGTGTGGTTCAAATCTCCAGGATTGATCCCGACGCCGTCAGCGCTCGCAACATTATTGACATTTCGCTTATTGATTTTGAAGACCCTCGCATCTGCATTAGCATATTGGTAGCGCACGACGGCTTCGAGCTTGTCCTTGATAATCTCGGTGGATGGCATGACGACGATTCCATAAACATCGTTTCCGCTGTGAGTCCGTCCGTAGGTGGCATTTAAAAAGAGGTCGATGTCTCCGATCTCGGAGAGATGCGTGACGGAAGTCGCCCACTTGTAACCAATTGAATCCTGCCCCTTCACTGATTCGGCGTCGTTGTAGAGAAAATCTACAAGGAGATTGTGATCTTTCCCGAGATCAAAATTAAAACCGGCATAGTAAGCGACGCCCGCATTCCAGTCAGCAAGAGCCTCTTCTTCGTCAGTGGTGAAGACCCCGAATTTCATCTCCACATCCTCATATTCCGCTTCCAACGAAAAGCCGGTAGAACGGTCTGGCGCGAAGAAATTATTCAGATTCGACCGTTCGACCGTTTTGATCTCACTAGAGGAATCGTGCTCTTCCCCACCGAAGGCGATCTTATATCGACCATAGCCTAAAACGACATTCTCGAAGATGCCCACGTCCCCGAAGTCATACTCAAGATACAGTTGATCGAAATCATCGTAAGCGATCTTGTAGTCACGATAATCGCCATCCTCGACATTGATGCGCCCAACCAACTTGAAACCATCGAGAAACTCGACCGCTGCGCCAACACGAAAACGGCGGAACTCACCACCGTGACCTGAGAAATTCTGGCCCAGATTATCACCATCAGTGTAGCCAAACTGATAATGCGCCCTCAAGTAGAGCTCGACCTCCTGAATGTATGGATTTTTCTTATCCTTGTAAATTTCAGCTAGAGAATCGAAACGCTCGCACCAATCCCCATTATTCTCGGGCTTTTCGGTTTCTTGGATCGTTTCTCCAGCGAAAGCTCCGACGGCAGTCAGAGCAAGAGTGGCGGTGGTTCGGATCTTCATCATTAATTGGCGCTTAGAAAGCCATAATTTGGACAAGAGGCCAACCGGTATTTTGTCAAAATTGTCACTTCATCTCACCTGCTGGATGGATCAGGCGACCTCCAGACCCTTCCTCAAACGCGGGAATATCCACAAAAAATGCGAGTGTCCTTCTCAGGACACCCGCTTAGTTGAAAAAGACGCTATCTTGCGTTCTTAGAAATACATGCGGAAGGCAGCCCAGAGAGTGGTCGCTTCCACGTCTGTGACGGTTCCTTCGAAGGTCTCATACTCAGCTCCCACCATCACCTTGGCGTTGTGGTCGCAGAGGAAGTAATTGAGGCCAGCGTAGATGGTGTGGTTCTCATCACCGCCATTCACGATGCCAACACCGTCAGATGCAGCAGAGTTGCGAACCGAACGGCTGTTGATGCTGAAACCAGCAGGATCATCAGAAGCGGCATACTGGTAGCGGAAAACAGCTTCCAATTTGTCTTCAATGAGGAAAGTCGATGGCATCACAACAAGACCATAAACTTCAGCACCATTGTGGGTTTCACCGTAGGTGCCATTGAGCAGAAGGTCCCAGTTTCCGATCTTAGACTGGTGTGTGACTGAAGTCGCCCACTCGTATCCGAAGGTGTCTTCGTCCAAAACAGGATCAGCATCGTTATAAACGAAATCAATCGTCATATCTCCATCGAAAGCGCCGAACGCAGCGCTTCCGTAGTAAGCAATACCTTCGTCCCACTGACCGAGAGTCTGGTCAGCATCTGTTGAGAATACACCCAAGGTGTAATCGATGTCACCCCGGGAAGCATCGATAAGCACTCCTGTGGAACGGCTTGGTGCGTAAAAATTATTGAGGTTCGAGCGCTCAACCGTCTTAATCTTCTTCGAAGAGATGTGCTCTTCGCCACCGAAAGCAACTTTGTAACGACCGTATCCGATAGTCACATCCTCAAATCCAGCGACATCGCCCAAACCATACTCAAGATACAACTCGTCCATGCCGTTGTAGCCTAACTGGTCGCTACGGAAGCCACCCTTTTCAAGGTTTGCGCGACCAACGAGCTTAAAGCCGTTGAGGAACTTGATCGAAGTGCCCAAACGGAGACGACGAAGCTCACCACCATCTTCTGAAAAATCCTGGGTGTTGTTCTCACCATCGACGTAGCTGAACTGATAATGCGCCCGTCCGAAGACCTTGATCTCCTGAATGTAAGGACTCTTATTATCCTTATAAAGAGTGCCCATATCCTGCAGGGTATCGCACCAGTTTCCGTTATTCACGGGAGCGGGAGGTGCCACCGAAATATCGCCAGCGAGGGCGCTAAGGGTGGTGGCAGTCACGCCAGCACCAATTACTTGGATCAATTTTTTATTCATGTGTATCTAGATTTAGTCACGAGTGCCACTAACTCGCAGCAGATCGGGATTTAGACACGAAAATCACAAATAACAAAAGTTGAAATGTGACGAAAGTGCCACTTATTCAGGGAGCTTCGCTCTCTCGGAAAATGCTCACGAAGAGAAGCTCCGACCTCCATCGCGTCACCACTTCGGCTTACATGACTTTGGATGCTTGGTCAGAGAAAGGCGTTCTCGTTGGCTCAACCATGCCTATTCAGTCTCCTACGGCCTCAGGAACTTCAAATACTTGCTCGAACACACCTACCGGGCGAGTCGCTGCATCACCAATATCTCCATTGAGCAAAAAAGTTGGGGAGGAAGTGCTAGTGTATGTCCTTTGAGTGAAAATTTCCTTTAAAAAAATCCACGATGAGTTGACAAGGACGCTCGTCTGGCTAGTCTCCGCCTCCCTCACCAAATTGGAGAGGCGATTACTCAACCTTTTTCCGATCTACTGCTATGAAAAGAACTTATCAGCCTTCGAAGCGAGTCCGTAAGCGTCAACACGGCTTCCGTGCACGCATGGCTGACAAGGCAGGTCGTGGTATCCTCAAGAATCGCCGTCGTAAGGGCCGCAAGCGCCTCCTTCCAAAAGGGGCCGAGATTCACTTCAAGCGCCACACGGTGCAGAACAATACCAAGTAATCAGCTGGCCGCCTTCGAGTTTTCCTCAGGCGGCCTTCTTTTTTTCGGCGTGCCGTCGCAGCTATGGAACTTTCCCGCAAGCGACGCATGCTCGACTGGAGCGAGTTTCACACCGTGCGCACCCAGGGGCGATCAGCCGCCGGACGCTTTCTCGTCATCGGTTCCCACTTGGACCCGACCCTCGATGATCGAAGATTCGGCTTCATCACCTCGAAGAAGGCTTCAAAAAAAGCGGTCACGCGCAACCTTCTCCGTCGCCGCTTCCGCGAAATCGTCCGTAAATGGGGGGACCACCTCCCCGACCAGTATCGCCTCGTCACCATCGCCCGTTTTCGCGCCGTCGATGCCACCTATCAGGAACTCGAGGCCGACTGGATCAAAACCGCCAAACGGCTCAACCTCTGGAGCGAAAACGCATGAAATGGCTCATCCGCATCGTCATCCGCTTCTACCAGATCTTTCTTCGGCCTTTCATGAAAGCACTGGCCGGACCACACGCAGGCTGCCGCTACGCTCCGACCTGCTCGCACTATTTTCTCGAAGCAGTCGAAACCCACGGCTCCCTCAAAGGCAGCTGGCTTGGGATTCGCAGAATTTTACGCTGTCATCCTTGGGGTGGGTCCGGTTATGACCCCGTCCCACCCGCGAGACCTCAATCATCTCAACATTGACCCTTTTATAAACCATGGATCGTAAAGCTTGGATCGTCGTCATCATTTGCAGTATTCTGCTCGCCTACAACTTCCACTTAAGTAGCGAGAACAACAAAATCTTGCGCGAACGCCAAGCTGAGGAAGCCGGCCAAAAGAGGGCCACCGAAGCAGCGGAGGACCCGGAAACTCCCGCAAGCCTGGATGCCAGCACGGAGAAGCCCGGACTCGGCGTCACTCCTCCAGTGGAAGCCGTCGGTAACGATGAACTCCACCTGATCGAAACCGACGAGACCATTTTCGCACTCTCCTCACTCGAAGGAGGCATCAAGGAGGCCACCTTTAAGAACGAACTCGCCGTCAAGGACCTCACCCGCAAGGTCCGCATGAATGACCTTGGGCCCAATCGCATCGGCGCCCTCCTCGGACCTGGTGGAGTGGCTCTCGACAAACCCTTCTACAAAGAATTTTCAAAAGACGAAAACTCCGTCGTCTACATTGGTGAGCTCACTAACGGACTCGGCGTCAAAAAAACCTGGCGAAAGGTCGCCGAGGGCGAAGGCACCGCCTATCGCCTCCAATTGACCATCGAGCTCTTCAACACCTCTAAGATCGATATTCCTCTGGGCACCATCCAATTGGTCACCGGATCGACCGCTCCCCTCCACAAGGGTGAGCGCGCTGACTACGTTAACTTCTTCTGGCAGGACAAGGGCAACTTCGAATCCGAACATCCCGGCTATTTCAAAGGGGGCTTCTTTAGTAAGGAGAAAATCGACTTCACTGCATCCACCGAGCAAACCCTCGATTTCGCCGGCGTCGAAAACCAATTCTTCGCCACCATCGTCGACCCCGCCGAAGATTTTCCCAGCATCGTCCGCGCCCAGCCCGACAAAGTCACCCTCCCACTGGAACGCGGCGGCGACATCGCCCCCCTCCTAACCCAATCAATCAGCTTTCCCGGCGAAAACCTCTCCCCCGAAAAGGGCCGGACCCTCGTCTACGACATCTACATGGGGCCAAAAAATAATTCCCTCATCCGCAGCCTCGATGGCAATAAAGATGACGTCATGAACTACGGTTTCTTCAGTCCAATCAGCCGGACCCTGAACTGGATTCTCAACAAGCTCTCCGGTCTCTTCGGAAGCGAAAATAGCCCCTGGTCATGGGGCTGGGCCGTCGTCGTCCTCACAATCCTGATCCGCTCCGTCATGTGGCCGCTCCATGCCAAGTCCACCCGGACCATGAAGCGCATGTCCAAACTCCAGCCGAAAATGGCAGCACTTAAGGAGAAGTATGCGGACGATCCCAATAAGATTCAACAGGAGACGATGAAGATGTATCGCGAATTCGGAGTCAATCCGATGGGTGGTTGCCTCCCCCTCCTCGTCCAGATCCCCGTCTTCTTCGGCTTCTTCACCATGCTGCAATATGCCGTCGAACTGCGGAACCAGCCCTTCATGTGGGTCACCGACCTCTCTCAGCCCGACACCATGGGCCACCTTCCCTTCGGCCTCCCCTTCCTCGGCGACCCGGTCCCCGTCAACATCCTCCCCATCCTCATGGCCGTCACGATGGTCCTGCAGATGAAAATGACCCCCAGTACCGGCGATAAAATGCAGCGCCGTATCATGATGTTCATGCCCATCATGTTCTTCTTCTTCTGCTACAACTTCGCCTCCGCTCTCGCCCTCTACTGGACCACCCAGAACATCTTCTCCATCGGCCAGACCTGGCTCATGCAAAAAATGCCCGAACCTGAGCTCAAGACTTCCAAGAAAGCCGGTAAGAAAACCTTCATGCAAAAGATGTCCGAACGCGCCGAAGAAGCACAGAAACAGCAAAAGCTGCGCAAGAAAGGACAAGCCTCAGGCCAGGAAACCGCAAAGCTCAAAAAGCCCCGCGGACCAAAAACCGGAGGCTAAAGCTCCCTCTGCATTTCCGATGCCGCATTGGGAAATTCTTCGCTTCCCCCAACGTCCAAGACATTTCGAGAAACTTGGGACCGCCCACCGAGTATCCATGACATCCCACCAACTGGGCCTTGGCATTCTCGACGAGGCGCTGTTGAGTCAACTCAGCCCGCGTCTCCGCCAAACTACTTCCGATGAGAAGAGGTAGAATTCCGCCAAGGGAAACTGCCCGTGAAAATGTCGTCATCAGTGGTGAATGGATCGTCTTCGGAGTGGAAAATCTACAGACCCAGCAATGGAATAAAATTATCTCCAAACAGTAGATTTCAGGTCCACATCTTCAATCCAAAATGCCTAGCAGTATGGCGAAGGTTACAAAAAGAGAGTTCTCCAGCCTCATCTTTTCATTGGCTACCCTGAGAGCATATGGTTTCTTTCATGCAACATGAATCGTCGCTCGTTCCTCCGCACCTCCGCCACCACCACTCTCTTTGCCGGCACCTCCCAAACCCTCAGCGCCCTTGCCGCGGACAATGTCTACCGCGCAAATATTGGCCTTCAGCTTTACAGCCTCCGCAACGAACTCAAAACCGACACCCCCGGCACGATCAAGGCACTCGTCGATGCCGGCTACAAACAAGGCGAGATGTATGGCTTCCCAAATTGCGATGACATGATCAAGGCCGCCAACGATCACGGCCTCGGCTTGCACTCCACTCACTTCGATTGGGAAGCCGCCGTAAATCCATCCGACGAAGGCTTCTCCGACTTCAGAAAAATCGTCGAGAAGGCCAACCAGATCAAACTCACCCACCTCGTCGTTCCCTACCTCCACGACAAGGACCGCAACTCACTCGATGACTACAAGCGCGTCGCTGGGAACCTCAACAAGGCCGCCGTCATCGCCAAAAAGGCAGGCATCCAACTCGCCTACCACAATCATTCTTTCGAATACAAACCGATGGGCGGATCGACCGGATTCGACATCTTCACCAAGGAGTTCGCTCCCGAGATGAAATTTGAACTCGATGTCTTCTGGGTCAAAGCCGCAGGCGTCGATCCCGTCACTTTGATCAAAAAGTTGAGCGGGCGCGTTTCACAGCTGCACCTGAAGGACCTCAAGAAGGGGCTCGAACTTCCCATCTACGACGGCATGCCCAAAGAAGCCTTCAAGGAACTGGGCAATGGCATGATCCCCATGGAACCCATCATCGAAGCAGGCAAGGCCGCCGGGGTGGTTCATTGCCATATCGAGCAAGACCACTCGCCGAACCCGCTCAAGAGCGTCACGGAAAGCGTTGCTTACTTGAAGACTTTGTAAGCCGCACTAGCCGAAAGCTTCGCTATTGGTGTCACAACCTCGTCAGCCGTAACCCCGACGAAAGGTTCGGCCATGGCCTTCTTCTCCAATTAGAAAAAGTGGTTACCTCCACCTCTGCCTCCCTGCCCCTTTTTGCTGAGCATCTCTAATTTGGCAAGCACCAGTGAAAATAAAAATGGAAAAGAGACGAACTGATGTCAGTGCTAAAAAAATAATCATCAATGGAACACGGACATCAGGAAAAGTTTCATCCCAAAACAAGTCCTTTAGTGGAGTGGACACCTTTTAGGTCAGGTCAAAAGCTCTATCCACTTCGTCGCACAAACATCAAAAGTCCACCACAGGATAAAAAGAGAGCCCACTCCAGTTCCAGCGGTGAAAGCGTTGTAGAGATTCGAAAAATTCGATCCATCCTCATCGACACGGTTGATGTCATTGCCGCCAAAGGAACTGTTATTGATCACGCTAAAGTAAACAGTAACCGCTTAAACCGAGAACATGAGAAGAAGAGCAAGTGCGATTGGAATTGATAGATTCATCACCCTAAAGCACGCAAAGATTTAGGGGATATTACAGCGAAACTAAGATTTTCTTCGAATTACTTCACGGTCATCCCCGGGTTGGCCTCAATTACCTTTCCATCAGAAAAAGTCACCTCCATCGGTGCCTTCCCGAAATTAAAAGCGGCGTAAGTTTTTTTGCCCTCCTTCAAGAAAACATTCGTGAACGGATAATCCGATATCACCGCCGCATCATTGCGCCCCAGTCGATCAAGCGTGTGTATCCAGTGATCCATAAAGGCATGCGTGTTTCCTCCTTCGAGTGAGCAGTCCGGCGTCGCCGTGAGATAATCCACCCCCACTTTTGGGTCATTGAGCGCGCCCAACATCACCACCAAATCGCCCCAGCCATTGTTGTAATCCGCGCCGCCTTTTCGCTTAGAAACAATCATGTCGTGATTCTTCTTCACATAGTTCGGATGCCGCCCCATGTAGATCGATGCCGGTGTAAAGGGCAGCCAGTTAATCCCGTGAATACAATCGATGTCTGCCGAGAACCAAGTCGCAAAAGCACCCTTACCTCCCCAAATCATCCCCAACGCCACGTTTGGAAAGTCCTTCGGAAAGTTCGTCCCTGAGACATCGAACCAATATTCCTCCACCGCAGTCCGCTCAGTGTTAAAGAGGAAGGTTCCCAAATCGCGGAGGTCTTTGTCACCCGTAACCTCGCCCCAAAGCATCAAGCCATACCAGGCATTGAGTGATTCTGATGACGACTCCTGATTGTTCCCGTCGCCAAACTTCGCATGCCCCGAGGCCCACGAATGCCCCGCATAAAGATCAAAGCATCGGATGTAAGGAAACATCGCGTCCTTCCGATTCGACGACGCGATATCGCGAATGATCAACTTCATCATGGGACTCCACCTCTTCGCCCACGCCGGATCAAGCCGCGCCACTTCCGCCGCTGCTCGAATGAAATAACCGTAGTGGAAATGGTGATCGTTCAATTGGTCATCACTCCCATAAGACGCCCCACTCCCAATCAAGGTCCCCCACGCCTTATTGTAATAGAAAAGCGGAGCAGCTTCACCGGTCGAAGCCGTTAACCAATTCTCCAACCGACTTTGAATCTCCCCCACAAAACGATCCTGCAATCCTTTCTCCCCCGTAATTTCCGCAATCCCGCTCAGCGTCGCAAGCTTGCCGAGATGCTTTCCTTCCCAATAAGTATCTGCAAATTCATCCTTTATCGGTCCGGCCTCCTTTTTGAGATTGGCCACCATCCGCTCACGACTCGCGATCCCTTCCTTTGGCAACATCGGGAGTAAGCCCTGCACCGGAACTAAAGTGGAAAACTCCTCTCCCGAAAAAAGCTTCATCTCACCCCGCACCGACTTGTAACTCATCCCCGTGAGCGCCGCCTTGGAATATTTCCAATGATGGGGATAGAGCGCCATGAGGGTCCCTGAACCCGATCCCTCCATCGCCTTGGTAACCACGTGATATTCCGTCGTCACCTGGCCCTTGCCCACCTTAGTCTGCACCAGGGTATCAACAACATGCAGATGCGCATGCTTCGCAAAAAGTTTCAGCGTCTTCTCATTCCCCTCCGGCAACAAGGCCACCGAGAAATACGATTTCCCCTTTTTATTTTTCACCATCGTCCCATCGAGCCCGGTCCACTTCGACCCCTTCGCGCCGAACAAACCATAATGACTCCCGCGCACCGTCAACCCGATTATCGAGTCGCCTTCTTTCCCCGACCAAACAATCGGCTTATGCGCCATCGTCAACTGCACCTCGCCGCCTTGCACCTCACCAAAAACAAAGGGACTGCCATGTCCATAGCTCGTCCGCAAGATCGCGTCCCCCGCTGCAAACTCCGCCGTGATCATCCAATCCGAATAATCCGCCAAGCGCGCATCAGGAAACTCCGCCATCGCCGAATGCCCGATCGAAAAGTCGCCCCCTTTCGAAACGCCACCGCCCATGATATTACCCGAGCTCCCATCAATTCCTCCTCCCGGATAACTCACTCCCAAGCCCGCTTCGTGACACACCATACCCAGGGGATGCGGAAACATGTTCTGCGAAAATTTCTCCCAAACCAGCGAACTCCACCACTGATTTGTCGGCACTGGGCCCGTCAAATCCTTCGTCCGGTAAATCGCCTCGGCCACCGGCAAAGCCGCAATCTTTTCGGGCCGCACCGTCGTGTAACTCCCCGCACCCACCGGCACAATCTCTCCCAAGGAAAAAACCGGATTCAAAACGATCCCCAAGCCAACCAAACTAAAAAACTTCCTCATGGGGATCGAAACTAAGCCCAAATCCGATGAAGTAAATTGCGTTATTTTGCACAAATCAAAAAACGTAATCAATTTACAAAATTCCTCTATTTTCCCGCCAAAACCCTGGCCCTCGATGATCACGAACCCAAAGCATTCCGCGTTCGCGCCACGAGATCGGTATCTTTTTTGCCAGAACCTTGAAGCCAAAAGACACTTCCTGCCAAAAAGCGATTTCTCATCTTGGGGGAAATGCTCTCGTAATCCTCCAGGACAGCGGAACTGAATTTATAATCATGCGAGCCCGTTCCCTTAAGGTAGATCAGGCGCTGGGCTTCCTTCATGAAGGGTTTGGGATCTTTCGTCGCATTGAGATAGGCGAGAGCTTTCTTGGCCGCCAGCTCCTTGTTTCCGCTGATTTCGGCGAAAATTTCATCGATACCGGGAACTCCGTCAACCGGCTCAAATTGATCAATCGCCACCCCCTCTTTTACTCCGCCACGATCACGGAACATCGTGAGGAAAGCAGCATTCTGAAGGAGGAGGAATCTCCGCGTTTCATCATTGAAGGTGTGCTGATGCGCATAGTGCAGCGCATTCGTAGTCGTGCTGGCGTGAAGGGAAACGATTCCCGGCCGACGCATGAGCATCTCGGAGGCATGTTGGAAAATTCCATCCCAGATGGACTGCGGTGAAATCTTATTATTGAGAAGCTCAACAACCTTTCGACTCGCATCCTCCCATGTCCCTTCCCGGAGTACGGAAAGCATCTCGCTGGTCGCTTCTTTTTTTACCACGCCCCCTTGCCAGTCGCCTCGGATCGTTTTTAATATTTTTTCGTTCAATCGACCGGGAAGGTCTGCCTCGTGGCTGCTTTCACCGGGGTTGCTCCCACTGTGCTGCAACAAGGCATATCCAAGGGAGCGGAGAACGGGTTCGGAATGGTTCCACCCAATCGCTTGCAGAGTCCTCCAGCTGTTGGCGACGAAGATCGCCTTATGTCCAATGTCGCGGAAATCTCTCGCTCCATATTTTGCGAAGAGATCGAACACTTCCTGAGCACCTGCCGCCCGGGCCAACCCTGCCGTCGCGGCATCAACTTTCGCTTCGTCCCAGCGATCCATTCCTTCCGCAAAAAGCTCACGGGCTTTCCCGGATGAGGGAACCTCACTCTCTTTGACCGAAGCCATCGTCCAATCTCCCTCTTGCACATCCCGGGCCTGGGAAGATTTAAAGTAATCGAGCGCCCAAAAGATGGGGAGCCAGCGATCGGAGTCCGGAGAATTCACACTCGCAAGGTGAGCTGAATTCACCACCAAGACGGCATGGAATTTGAATCCCACCGGACGGGGCTGGATGTTTCTTACCCCTGCCAGAAGAAGGGCACTGAGAATTTCACGGTAGGTCGTTCCCTTCTTAATGCGTCCGGCAACCTCTTCCAGAAGCCGCTCACGGGGGGTCTCCTCCAGCAGCCGAATGAGAGGTTCGATCTCGGGACGAAACTGAACCTGATTGGGATCCAGCTTTACATCCTCGGCTCCGAGCAAGGGAATCTTTGAGAGAAATCCCAGCGCTCCGGTAGCCGCGCCAGTTTGGAGAAGGTGCCGACGCGATGGATGATAATTCACCTCAAAAGGTTAGCGTGATCTGCAGCCTAAGTCCCGCATGAAAATCATCTCTCACTCACTCAGCCGGGGCGATTACCCGGCAGAGCAATGGGAGCTCATTGTGAAGAGCATTTTCAAAAGGAACTCAAACACCGCACCTGCGGCGAAGATCATGTGAAATGGCCAGCTCACAACGGGGACAAAGATTACAGATCGCCCTCGTCATCAATGACTTCCAAAAGATTGAAAAATAGTAGCTTTTTTACCCTCCCCATAAGAGCCGTCGCCATCTACTGTGATTGTCTATGAAGGTAATTCTCCTCCTGACTATCGGCGCAATTGTTCCGCTCTTGGCCCAACAACTTTCGATACATCAATCAGACCGTGGGATTGAACTCACCTGGCCTCACAATTTCCCTCCATCTTCCGGCGTTTCTTCCATTCTTGAAAGTCGCATCCTCTCATCGCCGGATCTCTACAAATGGGTTGAAGAAGAGGCCCTGACACTCAATGACTCAAGCGGAGGAGGGGAGTCGATCCTCAGGCTGACTCCCGGCGAGACTTCCCGCTTCTTCCGCCTGGAACAAGAGCTGAAATACGCTCATCGCACCGACTCCTCCGCCCCCCCGGCTTCTTATCAGCGTCAGTTCCTCAATGCGATGGAGGGATATCGCGCCGCTCCCTCCCCGCAAGATCCCGCTTGTCTTCCCGCCATCGAATGGGACCCGACCGTGGCCAATTACTGGACCGAATTCGATACCACGCCGGAGGAGCACAATGCCAACCTTGCTGTAAATGACCCTGAAAGGCGCAGCACGGATTTTTCACTCAATGAAGCCGAAACCATTAAGTTTAAGAAAAACGGCTTCGTCGTCTCTCCCCGAATCAACCGAAATTTAGGCGGCCGGAGTGGATCCGCACTCCCGGTCGATTATTACTACAAGCTATGGGCGGATGATCTCCCCGTCTTCATCTCATCCGACTCCGTTCTGGATGCCTGGCACACCACCTTCCTTGGGATGCTCGAGGAAGTGGAGGAACTCATTCTCTACCCCTCACTCAGAAATTTCATGGGCGACCTCTCCAATCTTTCCGAACTCGAGGCCTCATGGAAAAACGATGAATCACCCGGAGCGGATCATGTCCGACAGGCCATCGCTGATCTCAACCTCTACCTCGGCACCGCTCAGCTGCTTTTAAAAGGATACAACGACAGCCCTCCATCTGGCGATGAGTCTTCACCCATGCACTGGTTTCAAGCTGCCCAAGCTCATAGCGGGGTGGCTAAAACGGGTCTCTATGGAGATGATAGGCGCTATGAAGACATGACCCTCTTCACCCCTCGAGGTCACTATGCCAATTCGCAGGTCCTAACGGCCTACTTCCAGGGATTCCTATGGTTGAGCCGGGCCCAATTTCAAATGGGATACGCAACCGCCACTC
The DNA here is from genome assembly GCA_028822935.1 of Akkermansiaceae bacterium. GTDB lineage: Bacteria > Verrucomicrobiota > Verrucomicrobiia > Verrucomicrobiales > Akkermansiaceae > SW10. The sequence continues at coordinate 17,884 of JAPKCM010000002.1, read as the reverse complement.
CTCAAAGCGACCGTGAACTCAGAGCAGCCATCCTTCTTGCTCTGCAAGTCCGCGATCAAAATCTGATGCCACAATGGGAGGAATTGGAATCCTTCCTGCAATCCCTCGCCGGACAATCCGACGCGATGACCGTGGCCGAAATGGCGGCCCTGCTTGAGTCGCTTTCCCTCGATGACCCGGCGGATCTTGCCTCCGATGTCCATCTTGCCACCATCCGGACTGCTCTCCTTGCGACGAATTATGGCGCGCAGGAAATCGATGGCGGCACTATCGATCCCGGCTGCAATCCCATCGACTTTGTCCTGCCACGAGCACTCTCGTTGTTTGGTCAGCGCTGGACTCCCGACGCGTGGACTTTCCAAAATGTCGTCTTCCCAAAAGTAAAAGAGAATGGAAATTCAATCGCTCGCCGAATTCCCTCCGGACTCGATGTCGCCTACGCCACTTTGGGAAATGACACCGCCCTCCCCATCCTCACTGATCGCATGGCATCCCAAGAAGGAATCCCCTTTCGAGACGGATACGATTATCGGGAGAATCTCGCTTCCGTTCGCTCGGTTTTTGATACCCAGGAAGACGGATTTTGGACCGAACACACCTATGGTTCGTGGCTCTACGCCCTCCGGGGACTCTCGCAGCCCGTTCCCGCCACCGCACCAGATACCTTCCGCACGACCGCCTGGAAACACCGCGTCATGAGCACCCAACTCATGTCATGGACCCAACTGCGGCACGACACGTTGCTCTACGCCGAGCAAAGCTTCACCCCGCCTGCTATATGTGAATTCCCGGACGGCTACGTCGATCCCTACCCGGAACTCTGGAAGCGTCTTTCCGAAATGGCTCTGCAATATCGAAATCTCCTCGCTCCCCTCAATCTCAGTGGCGAATTTTTCGTGGCCCCCAGACTACCCCCCTGGGATGGCCCCCTCTTTCCACTACGCGACTGGAACAGTCTGGTAGGTTTACCAGGAGGGATCCCTATTGATCGAGGAAGCAGAATCGCGGAAATGACCACCCACCTGGAGAACTTTTCAAATCGCTGTCTTACTCTGGAGGGCATCGCCAGACAGCAATTGGCCGGACTTCCACATACGCCTGAAATGCATGAGTTCGTTAAAGATACCGTGGAAACCTTCAGCAGTGAAAGCTGTGCAGGAATTCGCCAATACACCGGGTGGTTTCCCAACCTCTACTTCGAAACCGCCTTTTCAAGTCCCGAGGAGCACCCGTCGGCTCTGTGGAATCCCGTCGTGGTCGACGTTCATACCGATAGCGAAAGCGACTGCCACGGCAATCCGGGAGCTATCCTCCACGAAGGAACCGGCCAAGCTCAATTCATCCTCGTTGCCGTGAAGCACGCCGATGGAACTACCTGTGTTTACGGAGGACCGACCATGAGTCATTTTGAGTTTTTGGAGGACCGGGAAACCCGACTCAACGATTCTCAATGGAAACAGCGACTTCAAACTGGAAATGCCCCCGCACCCGCCGACTGGAAGCTCGATTTTCTCGTGCCTGGGCCAAATTAGACTCACTCCGGAACTCTTCGGCTTGGGAGAACCCATCGACGACACCAGCCTCTCTTATCGCTCTTCGTCGCCCATCTTTAACACTTTCCGTTCCTTCAAATCATATTTGCCGCCCTTTCTCACCGTTATCCACTTCTTTTCGTCAGGAGTGTCCTCCGTCCACGATTTAGGATCATAAACCAGAACCGCTCCCTTGTCCTTGCCGATAACTTCGAATTGATCGCCTTTCACGACAATCGCAACGTCTTCGTCAATCCCGATCCCAAGAAGTTCGGCACGATCAAATTCCTTGCGCATCTTCTTTTCCGGATCTGTCAAAACCTTCAGAAGATCCATTTCTCGTCCACGGGCCACGACGTGCTGGTCGATTGCCGTGTTTCGCATGAATCCAAATCCCCGCTGCACATCGCCTACCATGATGGTGTTTCCACTCGAATCTCCACGCGCGAGAAAGGACCCTTGAATGGTTGCTCCCGCTGATGATCCTCCAATCACTCCGCCCCGATCGAGGACCTTGTGAAACTCCTTCTCGGTTCGCGTTCCGCCATAGGCCTTTGTGAAACGCCATTGTCGACCTCCACCGAACCAGACTCCGGTCGCCCTCGTGAGTGGTTTTACGAATTCTTCTGTCTCCGCTTCCTTCCGGTCATGAGTATGGAGAATCGTGACCGCCGCAACCCCCATCTGCTTGGCCAATTGAACCGACCACGAGCGCTCGTAGTTATAATCTGGATCACTTGAAGCAGCGGTCGGGACGATGACAATGCGCGCTTTTTCTCCTCCGGCCAGCTCGACGAGCTTCTTGAAGATCTGCGGGAAAGTCTGATCCCGACCGCCTCCTCCCATGATGACCAAGGCTCCCTTTCGGGGACCCACAATTGTGTCCCTGAGATTTTCGGCGGAGGAAGGAAAGGCCAGAAAGAGGCTGACAATAAGAATCAAGAAAGGTGACTTGCTCATAATTGACCAAGATCCGGTAAGGAGTAGCTCCTTGCAATCATTCTTCTGCCGGGACCCGGAAAAAGAGGGGCTTTCTTTCAAGTTCGGTCAGAGGAAGAGTTCGACCCCCGTGATCCATCAAGCTTCTGTCTAATTTTAGTGAATTTGGATGCCTTTCATAAAATATCGACTTCTCCCATTCTGCACGACCAACTTCCACGATTCATCCTTCACTCTTCACCATTCACCCATCACTCTTTCCCCATGCGCTCACGCAACCTCCTCGCCCTCGCCCTGGCCCCCCTCATCGCATTCCCGCTCATCTACTCCTCCGCCCAGGAATCCCCGGAACCCGAACTCAAAATCCAGGCCTTCACCAACGCCACCATCTACCCAGTCTCTTCGCCTAAGATCGAAAACGCCACTCTCCTCCTTAAAGGCGACACCATCATCGCCGTCGGACCTTCCGATCAGATCAACATCCCCGCAGATGCCCAACGCATCGACGCCACCGGAAAGACCATCATCCCCGGCCTCATCTGCACCCACTCCCACATCGGCTCGGTTTCCGGTGCCGACTCCTCCTCGCCCATCCAGCCCGAAGTCCGCGTCCTCGACTCCATCGACGTCCGGGACACCTCTATCAACAAGGCCCGCGCCGGCGGCATCACCACTGTCAACCTCATGTCCGGCTCCGGCCACCTCCTCTCCGGCCAGACCCTCTACCTCAAACTCCGCGAAGGAAACACCGTCGAAGACCTCTCCATCAAACTCCCCGATGGCTCCCTCGCCTACGGCGTAAAAATGGCGAACGGCACCAACTCCATCCGCGATAACGGCCCTTTCCCCGGCACCCGCGCCAAATCCGCCGCCCTCGTCCGCCAAAAATTCCTCGAAGCGCAAGTCTACCAAAAAAAGCGCGCCAAGCACCTCGAGGAAAACGATCTCGAAAAAACCTTCGAGCGCGACCTCGCCCTCGAAACCCTCGCCGACATTCTCGATCGCAAGCGCACCGTCCACCACCACACCCACCGCCACGATGACATCCTCACCGTCCTTCGCCTAAAAGAAGAATTCGGCTTCAAAGTCGTCCTCCACCACGTCTCCGAAGCATGGAAAGTCGCCGATGAAATCGCCGCCGCCAACGTCCCCTGCTCCCTCATCTTCCTCGACTCCCCCGGTGGAAAACTCGAAGCCCGCGACTTCGAATGGCGCAACGGAGTCGAGCTCGAAAAACGCGGCGTCCTCACAGCCCTCCACACCGATGACCCCATCAACGACTCCCGCTGGTTCCTCCGCAATGCCGCCATCGGCGTCCGCGCCGGCATGTCTCGCCAAAAATCCCTCGAAGCACTCACCCTCTCCGGCGCCAAGATACTCGACCTCGACAAATCCGTCGGCTCCCTCGAACCCGGCAAGCAAGCCGACTTCGTCCTCCTCTCCGGCGACCCCTTCTCCATCTACACCCGCATCCTCGAAACCCACATCGAAGGAAAACAAGTCTTCGACCTCGAAGACCCCCAGGACCGCCTCTTCGCCGAGGGCGGCTACGGCGCCGGCCACAACCGCCAAGCCACCGGCTGCTGCTTCTACCGCTAACCCCCCTCAACCAAGCCCCAGTTCGTAGTGTAGCCTTTAGGCGAACATCCTCAACCAAGCCCTTCAAAGTTGAACGTTCAGCGTTGGACGTTGAACGTTCAAAAAGCCCCCCTTCCTCATCATGATAAAATTTCTCCTAATCGCTCTCCTCAGCCTCACCGCCGCCCACGGCCAGATCGCCGTCAAAGCCGATCTTCTCTTCACCATGACCGGCGACCTCAAGCCGATCAAAAACGCCATCATCCTCTGCGGTCCAGATGGCACCATCCAAGCCGTCGGCACCGACATCCAAATCCCCGAGGACTACCAAATCCTCACCGCAAAAGTCGCCACCCCCGGCATCATCGATGCCCACTCCACTGTCGGCCTCTCCGGAATCCTCAACTCGCCCAAGCACGACCAGGAACAACTCGAAAAATCCGCCCCCATCCAGCCCGAACTCCGCGCCATCGACGCCTATAACGGTCGCGACCCTCTCGTCAAATGGCTCCGTGATCTCGGCGTCACCACCGTCCACACCGGCCATGCTCCCGGCACTCTTATCTCCGGCCAGCTTATGGTGGTGAAAACCAACGTTCCCTCCATCACCTCGATGAAGGACACCCTGATTCCCGCCTCCGCGATCGCCTCCACGATTGGCTCCAAAGCGCTCAGCAAATCTCCCGGCACCCGCTCCAAAGCAATCGCCATGCTCCGTGCCGAATTTTTGAAGGCCCAAGCTCGTAGTCTCAAAATTGAAGCCGCAAAAAACGATCCTGAAAAAGAGGCCCCGGATGCGAACCTCAAGCTCGATACCCTCGTCGATATTCTTACCAAAAAGATCCCGCTCTTGATCAACGCCCACCGCCACCAAGACATCGCCGCCGCCCTCCGCCTTCGCGAAGAATTCGGCTTCGACCTCATCCTCGATGGCGCCGCCGAGGCCTACCTTCTCCTTGACGAAATTAAAGCCGCCAAGATCCCCGTCATCGTCCATCCCACCATGGGCCGTCCCTTCGGTGACATGGAGAACATGACCTTCACCCTCGCCGCCCAACTTCACAAAGCAGGCATCCCCTTCGCCTTCCAGTCCGGCTACGAAACCTACGTCCCCAAAACCCGCGTCGTCCACTTCGAAGCGGCGATGGCCGCCGCCTACGGCCTCCCGCAGGAAGCCGCCCTCGCCGCCTGCACCATCAACGCCGCCAAAATCCTCGGCCTCGCCGATAAGATCGGCTCCCTAGAAAAAGGAAAACACGCCGACCTCGCCCTCTTCGATGGCGACCCCCTCGAAACCACCACTCACACCACCCACGTTATCATCAACGGCAAGCTCGTCTCTTCGACAGCGAAGTAGATTATTTTCCAGGAAATCAGCACAGCTTTGCGCTACTGCTTGTAATCCCGCCCCATCAGACGGTTCAACACGCCACCTTGCCAATCGTGGAGTTGCTTCGACAACTGCTCAACGATGTCAGGATGCGCTTCAGCAAGAGTGTTTCTCTCACCGAGATCTTTCTTCAAGTCGAAGAGATCGCCCCCCCCTTCCACTTATTGCTCTTACAATAAGAAGGTTGCGCTAAAAAAGGATAGAGATAGAGATCTCTCCTGCCTCAAGGAGATATCGGATAGCTTCACCTCATAATTACTGATTCTGTCTCCCCTCCCCCCCCGATATTCAACGGGAAAATCAGACGGAACCGAACCGTGGCTCCGTGGCTTTGCCAAAACCCAGTCTTCTATAGCTGCTTCACTAAATAGGAAGAATCGAAGTTTTTCACCCTATTTTATTTCCTCTCTCAACGGTTCATCGACGATGAATGCTTCCGGAAATTCTGCGGCCTCCGCCCCACCCCGACTCCGCAAGCGCTCCACCTTCTGCGTGCCCTTTCGGGGATTCATAGGAATGTCCATCCCGCCGAGTTCGGCCATTTTTTTATAGAGAGCCCTTTCCATCTGCATGCGAACCTTTGCAAAGGCAGGATCATGGAGGAGGTTGTTTTGCTCCATCGAATCTGTCTGAATATCAAACAGCTCATCGGTGTCGTAGACTCCGTAGTAGGTCGTGAACTTGTATTGATCTCCGCGCAGCGAGAAATGTGTCGGGGTCATTGGATAGTTCGGCTCCCAATAGTAAACGTAGAGAAAGTAGTCCCGCCACGGGATCTCGTGTCCGAGCGCGAGGGGCAGGAAGCTTTGCCCGTCCATGTGAGCGGGCTTTTTCAGTCCCATGGCTTCCATCACGGTGGGAGCGATGTCGATGTTGGCGACGACCTCCTCGACCACTTTGCCGCCGTCGATCAACTCTGGACACTGCATGAGCATGGGGACACGACTTGAAGTCTCATAGGCGACTCGCTTATCAATTAAGCCATGTTCGCCGAACATGTAACCGTTATCGCCCATGTAGATCACGAGTGTTTCGTCATAGATGCCCATCTTCTTGAGCTGGTCCGTCACCGCCCCGATGCTGTCATCGACCGAGCGCAGCGCTTCGCAATAGCTCTTGTAGATTTCTTCGACGCTTGATTTCGTGTGGAGCGGGAAATCCATGCCATGCCAGCTGTTTCGCTGATCGAGAAGCCAACGCGGACGGTTCTTCTGATTCCCGGCTTGCAGTTCGCTGGAGGCAGGAAGCGTGAAGGGCTTTTCCTCCAACGACCCGTCATATTTCGGCTCCGGTGTGAATGGTCCGTGCACTGCTTTGTGGGAGAGATAGAGAAAGAACGGCTCCTTGCTGTCTTTTTGATCCTCGAGGAATTCAACCGCGTAGCGACTCAGCAAAGTCGTGATGTAGCCGTCCTGCGGCACGTTTTCGCCGTTCACATTGATGGTGTAGTTATCGTTGGGAGGGTAGTATTTTCCCTGCCCCTTGAAGCTGACCCAATAGTCGAAGCCTGGCCGCGGATCATCTTTCGAACTCCCCATGTGCCACTTCCCAATGAAGCCGGTTTTATATCCTGCCTTCTGCAAATACTGCGGGAAAAACAAAGTACCTTCTGGAACAAGCCTCTGATTATCGATTACTCGGTGACGAAAAGTGTAGAGACCTGTCAGGATCGATGCACGACTGGGCGAGCAGAGCGAAGTCGTGACAAAAGCATTTTTGAGGTGAACCCCCTCCTTCGCCATCGCATCCATGCTAGGAGTCACCGCGATCGGATGACCCATGAAGCTCATCGCGTCGTAGCGGTGGTCGTCGGAAAGGATGAATACGACATTGCGGGGCTTCGCGTCGGAGATTTTCTCTAGAGTGACCGAGTCAGGCACAGGAACGACTTCGGCGACAGTTATGCCCGTTGTTGCAGCCAGCGCTACCGCGCCAAAAGCAGAAAGAAGGAGGGTGTTTTTCTTCATCATTTGAAACTTCAAGGTTTTCTAACGGCAGGGGTTTTTAGCAGAAACGTTTTTCGGTCCTTCATGACGGAGCGATAGCGATCTAGGGTCTCGTGGAACCTATTGTCGAGTGCCTCATTTGCTGTAGGGGGCAGAGTTTCCCTATGCCCCAATCCAAACCCGGGCGAAAGCGACAGGCTCGCTATGAGGAATTGTCTTCGGTCGGAAAGCGCTGATTGACTAGGCATAATGAAATAGAAGTGGATTAGTAAGTTGTCACCTTCAACGACATTTACAGAATGCGTCGCTACCCACAATGACGAGATCTTGTCAGAAGTCGTAACTCTCACTCCTTCGAGTTCGCCGCCTTGTCCATCGTTTCGACCACCGTTTCGGTGAGGGCCTGGATTTCGTCCTCGCTATAGTCCTTGGCTCTCAATTGATAAATCTTGCTATTGGCAGTTTCGACGTATCCCGTGAAGGCGGGCTTCTCGATGAGCTGCTGATCAAAGATTCCCTTGTTTCCCCCGTGGCTCCCGTTGATATCCGGGTTGTCATACAGGGTGGCGCATCCCGCTAAACCGACAATCTGAGGGAATGCGAGGATGCGTTCGAGCAGCGCTTCATAGACCTGACCCCGGTATTCCTGAGAGTGGTAATAGGGATACCGATTCTTTCCGCGCTGAAGGAGGCGTCCCGGCTTGTTGAGATCGACTTTTCCGAGGAATTGATCGCCGTGATAGATGGGTTTTCCGGTTCGTTGGTAGATTTCGTCTGCTTTCAGCACACCGGCATCGTAGTTGAAACTACCGTCGGCGTAATACTCCGGAACGATATGGTGCTGGGGGGAAAGCACATCGAGAGAAGGGGCGATGGCATCATACATCTGCAGGTTCATGTTGTAGGTCTTGAAGTAGAAACCGAGGATCAAGTGGTCGGGGTCGGCTTCGCGGACATGGCGATGAGCCACTTCGTGAACCTTCGCTATCACCGTGCAGATGAGCCGGTTGAAATCCCGCTTGCGTGGAGTTTCAACCGTTTCACCGGGCCACGGATTCAGCTCGTCCTCGTAGCTAATATCGGTGCAGGCCAGAATGTCGTCGAAGTGATTGTAACTCTTGTCATAAGTCTCATTGAATGCAGCGATGTCATTTTCGTAGAGAGCCTTGTAGGTATCGACCAGTGCGCCTTTCCCGGGGCTGAGGGAGTCCTTCGAGAGCAGGTGATTGATCCATTTATTCGGAATTTGGAATGGATTGAATCCGTAACTGTAACCAAGCAGGAAGGGATCTCCCTTTTTTAGGGCACAAGCTTTCCTCACATTCGTTCGGCACATAGCATCGTATTCCGGTGAGAAAGGATCCGGACGAAAGAAATCTGAATGCTTGTAGGTGTTTCCGTGCGGGATCCCCAAATTAACCGTGTGAGTGTAAGCGATGCCATTTTGCTGAGCGACAAGCTGCGCTTGACCGCTGAGAACACTCAGGGAATTGAAGCCCACTTCCTTCATTCCGCGAAAAGCCGAGTCGTAGTAGGCCTCAAGAGAATCAAACTGCTCGAGGATACCGGGAAACGCCTGAGTGTGGGTGAGGCCCACAGGAAAGAATCCGAAGCCATTTGCATCGATGAACCACCACTTACCGTCAATTTCCTGCATGCCGATGAAGCCGGTCGCCTCTGTTTTCACTTCATTGAACTTGCTGAAAATCGGACCTGCTTTCGAAGCATTGCCCGGTGACTTTCGCGCCTGAGGTTTCTTTCCATTGGAGCGTCTCAGTAATTGCTTCGTGGAATACACGTTCTTGAGAGTCCCTGCCTGCTCGTGCCACTCCACTGCCTTAGAATTGGCAATGCGAGCCTGTGACAGTGCCTCTTCGATCGGCTTGCCGAAGGGATCAAAATAGCCGGTTTGCTGCTTGCCGGTGTCGTCGGCTGTTCCTTCCCATGTTTCGAGGTAGCCGCAGGTCTGCCATCCAAGCATGAAAGGCAGGTTCAAGACGCCTCGGAGATAGGTCGCATACTGTTGGCCTTTCTCTTCGGCGGTGCTGACCTTAATGCCCTTCACGGCCGTCATGTTCGGACGAAGGACTCCATAGGAGTGATCGCCATTGATGATCGGCTTGCCTGTCATTCGGTGAATGTGACGGAGCTTTTTCTCGTGGGCAGGAGTGAAAAAGTCGTAGTCCTGGATCAACACGACATCGACATATTTCCTGACAATCTCCCAAACCCAATCGGGCTGAGGTCGCGCGTTCTGAATCTTGTCACCGAAAATGAGATGGTTGGGATCGTGCTTGCGGATCGCGTCGTGGTTGCCCTTGAGATAGGCCTCCACAATTTTCGCATTCATCTTTTCCTGATCGGCGAAACCTTGTTTGGGATCCTGGGGTATCGGCCATTCGACAATCTCTCTGAAATCATCCCACTTTGATATTTCGACTCCATACATCGCACCTGCTTCCGCGGCTGAGGAATACTGCTCCTTGAGAACGTCGATCCATTCCTGCTTACCCTTCGTCAGTCCTGGCTTGGAGATGATATCGATGACCCAAGGATGGTGCTCGAACTTGGTGATCCGCTTTTCGAGATGGTTGATCGTGTAAGCCGGGAGGTCATCGTAGGTGTAGCCGAGCAGGTATTTGGCATCCATGTGGCGCTTGGTGTAATTTTTGGCAAAGGTATCGAGTTTGGCCAGCCACGCGGGATCGAAGACGTCGGGAAGCTTTCCGTCAGGACCAAATTTCTTTGCCCGCTGTGCGTGGACGTGACTGAACTTCATCTTGCCGACGTAGTAGAGCTCAAGCTCATTGCAATACTCCGTCGGCATCGTGAGCGGATGGTGAAAGGCCAAGGTGTTGAATCCATTGTCCTTGTGGTCCTTAGCGATTCGTTCCATCCACCGCTTCACGCCGGGACCATTCCAGTCGGGCTGCCCCTTGGCCGAAAGGATGTCCGGCCCAAATTGTTCGACCCAGAATTCTTTGTTGTAGGGAGCGAATCGATGCATCGGTCCGACGTGGTTCATGCCGGTGGGGACGAAACGTTCGCCTTCGGCGTTGATCATAAACCAGATCCCATCCTGCCGCTCGGCGTGGACGAATCCTTGTTTACCGAGCAAGCCGGGAACGTCGTGCTTGCCGCTCGCAACCGGAGGAGCGGCTGATGGTCTGTTACTGTTCGGATCGGCTTTCGGTGCCTTGCGCTGACCGTTCCAGTAAGTCGTCCACAGGGCCGACTGTTCGTCATTGAACAATGCCTGAAGCGCCGCCCTTCGTTCAGCATAGAAAGCGTCCCGGGCCGTTTTTAATTCTGCTCCCGTAAGCTGTTGAAGTTTGGCTTGAGTCTTGATTCGGAAATCCTCCTGTCCCGCAAAGCTGACTTTCTGCTCTTCCGTCAGCGCCATCGCTGAGAGCAATTCCGGGACTGAGGCGGGAGGTGCTTCTTGGGCGCGGACCTTCGGGTTGAGGTACGCATAGGCCAAAAACAGACCGAGCACGCTGGCACTCACAATGAGGGAAAGGCTTTTGAAGTGGGAGTTCTGCATGGTGACGATCTTTTTGAGAAAAAAGGAGAGCCTTGGTTTCGGAAATGCCTCCTTCCTTTAGGCAATCACCATGCGCGTGGACGCGAGAACTCGCAATGACATGAACTTGTCATGGTCATGAAATGGGGCACGGGCAGAGATTCTGCCCCTAGCTGCTACACCAACCCCTCACGAATCGCCTTGGCGACCGCTCCTGTATTGGTATTAACGTGCAGCTTCGTGTAGATGCTGCGCAAGTGATTGATCACGGTGTGGGGACTGATACCAAGCACGTCGGCGATTTCCTTGTTCACCAATCCCTGGGCCATCTGCTCAAGGATCTGCTTCTCTCTCGGACTGAGGCCATAATCAGGTGGCGGGGGAGATTTGGCTTCTGCCAATTGGTTGAACAATGTCAGGACGCGATCTGCCACTTGGGGATCCATGGGTGCACCACCCGCAGCGGCCTGTCGGACGGCGTTGAGGACCTGGTCGGTGGAGGAGGTCTTGAGCAGGTAGCCGTTGGCTCCGGCGCAGACGGCTTTGAAAATTTTGTCGGTGTCGTTGAAGACAGTGAGCAGGACGATGCGGATCTCCGGCGCGATCTTGGCGAAGCGTTTCAAGGCGGTGAGTCCATCGATTCCGGGTAGGCCGACGTCAAGGAGGATCACGTCGGGAATCATGCCGGTGTCGACGGCCGAGAGAGCGGACTCTGCATCGGCAAAAGCTTCCGGACAGAACATCCCGTCGGCCGATTCGATGGCGCGCGAAAGCCCGCAGCGATAGATTTCGTTGTCTTCGACGAGCCAGACGGTGATATTTTCGGGTAAATCGTTCATGGAAGGCGGTGACGTTTGGAGCGTCGGTAGGGGGCTGAGAAGATCACTGTGGTGCCGTTGCCCGCTTGGCTTTTAATGGTGATTTTGCCATTCAGTGTTTCGGCACGCTTGCGAAGATTGTTGAGCCCCAGTCCTTTTTTGACGGTGGTTTCGTCAAATCCCTTGCCCCAGTCGCGCACTTCAAACGAGAAATTTTCCGAGTCGCCGCTGACTCGGCATTCGTACCTGTCGCTTTTGGAATGACGGGCGGCGTTGTTGAGAGATTCGCGAAAGGCGAGAACGACCTGGCGGCGAAATTCAAAGTTGACCTCTGCGTTGGGTGCTTCGTCGATGTAGAATTCCCAAGGCATCGATCCGAGGATCGAGGGCAGCAACAGCTTCAACTGTAGGCGCAACTTCTCGAGGGACCGCTCACGTGTATCGAGCAACCAGACGATGTCGCGCATGGCGTCGGTCGCTTCTGCGCTGGAGCGATTCAAAAGGTCGAGATCTTCGTGGAGGGATTCGGGAAGCTGCTCGGCTTTGAGCAGGCTTTCGCTGATCAGTCTCATGCCCCCGAGTCGGCTCCCAAGGTCATCGTGCAGATCGCGAGCGATGCGGGCGCGGAGGGATTCCTGTTGTTGTGCGAGAGTGCGCTTTCGACGGATCAGGAGTGTGCCAGTCAGGGCCATCAAGGACAAAGCAATCGCCGCAGAAATTCCTAACACGAATCCTGTGGTTCGCTCAATACGGGTTTCGATTCGGCTCTGAACCTCTTCAATTTTTCGCTCGGTTTTATCCCGTTCTTCCAAACCGAGCAACCAGGGCTCAAGTCCAATGAGCCGGTTTTGGCTGCTGAATCCATCGACGAGATACTTCGGTTTCCATACCTCTGCGACCGGACCCGTGTGAACGTCGCTCGCCGTGACTTCAGCTCCGAAAGCGACATTCTCTCCATGCTCAAAGACCTGCATCTCGGCAAGAGTGATGCTGAAACGCCCGGTGCTGATGTGCCACATTTCACTGACTTCGAGACGAATGAATTTTGCAACGAATCCTCCACCCGGAAAGACGACAGTATTATCACCAGGGTTTGGAAAAGGCCTCTCTGAAAAGTCGGCGATGAGGTGAGCATTTTCAAACTCAGGATTGTCGGAGATAAGGAGGCGAAACTTGCGAGGGAATCCGTGGCCGAACTGATCCGGTGCATCTACGGGTTGAGCCGGAATGATCACGACATCGTCCACTTTCGCGGCACGCGGCAACTCAATCTCGATCCACTTGTCGGCAGATCGTTCTTTGGATCCTTTGGAGAGAAATCCATTGGATGGGCTGGGTTCCGGAGTGACAGGGAGGCCTAGGTCAACCTGACCATCGACGAGATGCCTCTTGTGCCAGTCCGGGAGGGTCGTGAATGAATCAGCCTTTACCTCGGAATAAAGCGCCACATTTCGCCCCTCCGAAAGCACCATCATTTCTCCAAAAGCACTGAGAAACCTCCCATCCTCACGGGTCCAGTGTTCCAGAACACGCAGACGGAGATAGCGGGCTCCGGTCGGCGCATCCAGAGCAAACTGCATTGGGTAGACCGGCCTGAATGGAAGGGGCAAAGACGAGGACTCAAGGATGGGGAATGGTTCTGAAAATTCCTCGTCGACGGACAATTCGATGAGAAAGTTTTTGGGGAAGCCGTAGCCTTCGATCAAAGCACCGCGAAACATTCCCTGAACAGGGAACACGATAATACGTTCGACTGGGTAGACCTGCCCGAGGTCGATGACAAGATCAAGTGGTGTCTCCCGCTCCGGCTGAAACAGGCTGTGAAATCCGGCATTTTCTCCCCGATGCCCCGAGGACAGTGGCGGCATTTTCTCCAGTCGGGAGCGGAGTTCTTTTTCCGTCCGTTCATCCTCCCGTAGCTCCGCGCTCAGCAATCTGGCCAACTTGAGTGAGGTCGGCGAAACTTCATTCGCGATCGTCAGCGAAGCAGTGAAGAGAGGTAAGATAACGAGGAGTAACAATCGCATGCCGCAGACAGTCTACTCTCTTCCCTCCAGAATATAAGCCAGCAAATCGCGGATCTCTTCTGCCGATAAAGGCATGAGCAATCCGGGGGGCATGAGAGAGATCGGGAGTTCCTCCCGAGCTGTCACGTCGGCCTTGATTACCGAAAACTTTTTTCCATCCGGTCCGATGTAGCCCAGGGCTTTTCCTTCTTTTCCGAGAACGAATCCCATCCGGGTCTGGCCGTCGCGGGTCGTGATCATTTGCGGACGAAAGTAGGGGGCGACCTCCGCGTTGGGATCGAGGATATGAGTGAGCACCCAGCTGCGTCCGCCGTCTGCCTGGCGGCCGATCGTGGTCAGGTCAGGGCCCACTTCCAGTCCGCGACCGTTGATGGCGTGGCAGTTGGAGCAGGTCGCAAGGCGCTGGTGGAAGAAGAGGCGTCGACCTGCGGCCAGGTTGGGTTCGCCAGGCACGTCGTCGAGCATCGCTTCCCAGGCGGCGAGGTCAGTGAAGGGTGGTTTGGTGGCAAGTTCACGCGGTTGCAGGCCGGCTGATTCAAGGGTGCGCGTGGCCTCTTTGGCGACAGTCGCCTCAGAGGAGCTAGCAAGTTCTTTAAGGGATTCCTGGTGGTCTTCGGCAAACGATGCGAGGCCGGCGATGGCGTCGGCGCGAACGCTGGCATCGAGGTTTGCGTTCGCAGCAAGTCTGGCGAGAGTCTCAGCACGGGTCGGGTCCGGATGAATAGCGAGGGCGCGAACCGCTTCGCGTTGCAAGGCTTTACCTTTTGATTTAGCAAGTTTTCTGAGCGCGCCAATCGTCAGTCCTTTGTGACCGATCGGCACACCGTGCAGTGCGAGAGAGCGCAGGAATTGGATTTTGCTATCGTCGAGTGCCAACTCGAGTAGAGCATCGCCGGGGGAGAATTCCTTACTCAGGTCTCCGCTGACTTCGGCGAGGGCGGCAACCACGGCGAGCAGGTCGCGTCGCTTCAAGCCGTTGCGATCCAATTGGGCGCTCAACTGCTCGCGGTATTGGCTCTGCTTTTCGTCAGCAATCCACTTTATACCGACATATCTAACATCAGAATCGACGTCACCAAGCAACTCGGGAATGATGCCAGCATTTCCAATGGGATCCGCGCGTTTCAAAGCCACCGCATAGTGGGCTCTCGCCACAGGATTGGACTCTGCTTTCCAGTCGAAGGATTTGAGAATGTCAGAGTGCTGCCTCAGTGTTTCCATCGCAGCAGTGCGGAGGTAAGGATCAGCATCGCCGAGTAGTGTTAATGATATTTTCGGTGCCAGTATTTCAATTTTTTTTCTGGGCCAAGGCGTCAGGTCGACTGGCTCTTTGAGCGTGACCTTCCAAATGCGCCCTTGCCCGTGGACCGGGTAGGAGAGGCTGACCCAGTCCGTGATGTAGAGTGCTTTGTGATCAGGTGAATACGAGAAATGAACTGGACGGAAGTCGTCGGGCCCGCTGAGAAAAGGCTCGCGTCCCGCCTTGAAGGAAGCTCCTGACTCGGTGAGGGGATGGAGGTCGACCCGGTTGTCGGTCCATGAAGCGGTCAGAAGTTGGCCGGGGCCAAAAGGAATGACGCCGCAGGTGGCTTCGCCCAGCGCCCCGATCATACCGAGCGTTCCGGGATTTTTCCCATACCAGTCCACCAAGGGATGGCGTCCGGATCTGCCATAGCGAAACTCAAAGCCGAAGTCTGCCCCGGGAATGATGTGGAGGAGCCGGTTCGGAGGGGTGCCGCTCGGGTCATTGTCGGTGGAGAACAGATTACCGTTGAGGTCGTAGCACATTCCAAAGGCGTTCCAATGACCGGTGGAAATGCGTTTCAGTTGAGAGCCATCGGTTTTGCATTGGTAGGTCGAGCCACCTTCTCCTCCTCCGGAGATTTCGATGCCATCAGATCCTACGAACGTGTAATCTTCGCCCAGATTTTCACCAAACCCGAAGGCCAGTATTTCCGGATTGCCCGGATCGATGGCCAGCCCGCCGACGCCGTTGTGCGGGTAGTTACCATCGGTCTGGCACTCTACGATGATTTCAGGATCTCCTTTAGCCTTCTTCAGGTTGGCTGCTTTAGGAAAGCGGCCGATGAACCAGCGAGTTGCCACATAGAGGTCGCCATCGGGTCCAAAGAGAAGATCGGTGCTGAAGATCAGTCCTTCGTAGAACACTGACCGCTCGTCAGAAACGCCGTCACCATCCGTGTCTTCGAATACGAGGATTCGATCGGTTTCTGGTCCGGTATAATCCTTGCCTCGTTTATGAGTGTGGTTTTCTTGCACAAACACCCGACCATCTGGTGCCACTGCCACTCCGATTGGCGTAACGATGTCAGGGTTCTCTGCAAAGCGCGTGATAGACTCAATATTAGGATGGTGAATCTTCAGCGTGACGTCTGCGGTCTCCTGCGCAAAGACGTCCAGAGCAAAGGCCAAGCCCGGGAGGATTGTGAGGAGGAGAGATAAAGAGGAGACTGGATTCTTCATTGCGCCAATCAATGTCTCCGAAATGGCAGCCAGCAGCAATGACATGATCTTGTCACTGACTTGCTTGATGCGCAGGCAGGTCATTGGAAGAGGTGCCCCCCAACCTTGGCCCGCCCCGACGACGATCTCGAAAATATGAGCTTCACCCTCGCCGCCTGAACTTTCTACCCGGCAAAGATCCTCGGCCTCGACGACAAATTCAGCTCCCTCCAAAAAGGCAAACACGCCGCCCTCGCCCTCTTCGATGGAGCCCCCTCGAAACCACTACCCACACCACGCACGTCATCATCAACGGCAAGCTCGTCTCCTCCACTCTCCTAAAAAAAGAATCCACGAATCACCGCCAACTTTCACGAATCTCTCCAGAATTCCCTCGGGAGGACTGCAAAGCATAATAGATCAGTTCCAATTTCCGTAAATTCGCGGACCCTTCTCTCTTGGCCAAAGACCAGCAAAACGTCACGATAACACCTCAACCTATGAAAACCCATCTCGTCATCCTCTTCTCCCTTATCCTCCCGCTCTCCGCTGCTCCCATCAAGGACAGTTTCGCCGACGGCTCCCTCCACGAAGCCACTCGTGGCAAGTGGACCTATGCCGAAAAAGTCGCCTCCTGCACTTCCGATCCCGAACTCTACAAAAAGTTCAAAAACCACGGACCCATCATCCGTTGGTCTTCCGAATTCGTCGATGGATCAACGTCCTTCGACTTCAAACCCACCGACTGCCAACGCCTCGTCTTCACCTTCAACGGCGATGGCCACATCTTCCGCGTCATTCTCATGGATGCCCAAAAAACCGGACGCAAAGTCACAAGCCGCATCCTCGCGTGGGCCGAGAAATCGTCCAAGACAAACAAGGGAACTACCATCAACCCCGAAGGACTTCCCAATCTCCCCGCTCTCGACAAAAAATGGACCAAGCTCTCCATCGTCGTCAACGACGGCTCCGCCGACCTCACCCTCGGAGACTTCAAAACCACCCTCAAACACCCCGCCCTCAAACGCGACAAAAACTCCATCACTCTCTCCTTCGCCTCAGGAAAGATCGACATGCGCAACTTCAAGCACGCGCCGAAAACCGCGCCGAAGAAGTAGAATATTTTTCAGGAGATCGCTTTCGGCTACTCTTTGTAATCCCTCCCCATCAGGCTGTTCATCACGCCGCCTTGCCAGTCGCGTAATTGTTTCGACAACAACTCAACGATGTCTGGATGCGCTTCGGCAATATTGTTTTTCTCGCCGAGATCTTTCTTCAGATCGAAGAGTTCAACCCCCGTGCTCTTGTCTCCATCGATGACCAACTTGTAGTCAGCGGTCAGGATGGCCCGCGGTCCCAGGAAATCCTTTTCTCTGATTTCAGGGTGATGGTCGTTGCGGAAATTGCGTGTGAAGATCTTCCCCATTTTCTTAACCAAAGGAGTGGTCCCTTTCTGAAGCTCCGGATCAATGTAGGGCTTTGGCGCACCCTTACCCCCGCGGAAATTCCAGAACTCGATGGCTTCACCACGTTTCGTCATTTTCCCATTCAAAAGCGGAACGAGATCAATCCCATCCAAGGGAACATCCGGCAGGGTCGCACCGGCCAACGCACACAAGGTTGGCAGGATGTCGGAGGTGACGGCATTCACCGTCGAGGTCCGAGGCT
>JAPKCM010000019.1 GCA_028822935.1 Akkermansiaceae bacterium | reverse complement strand
TCCCCTTGCGGATGACTTTTTAGGTTTTGTCATGGAGGCCTTTGAAAGAGGGGCCAGGAAGGCGGGAGCCATCGAGCGAGTGGCAGGCGGAGTGGAGGAAGACGGAGCCCTGCCAAACGCCTTCGACTTCTTCGAGGAAGACGCGGTTGAGTCGGCCGAGGGTGACATCGCCGAAGAGCCATTGGCCGTTGTAGACGGAGAGCAGGCCTTCGAGGTTTTTCAGGATGACGGGTTGGCTGGGGGAGCGGTTGACGATGCTTTGTGGGAGGTGAACGGTGGGTGGGGTTTGGTAGCGGGAGCCGTCGGTATTGGAATCGACGGATTCGGGCTGAAAGGCGGCGGTGTTGGTGTTGTCTTTTTTAAAAAGGTAGTGGCCGTAGAAGGCACCGCGGGTGAGGCGGATGAATTCGTTTGAGGGGTTAAAAACGCCTTGGTTATCGAGGACGATGATCTCTTGATCGGGGCCGACCGAGAAGCCATTCGGGGTGCGGTAGCCTCCGGCGTAGTAGGAGATATCGACATCAGCTGAGGTTTCCGATCCAGTGATGGGGCCGCAGAGGAAGGTCGAGCCGCGCTTGGTCTTGGGGTTGACGGTGGGGTTGAGATCGCGGGAACCACCGAGGCGAATGGAGGTGGTGAGGTTTCCCGTGAGGTAAGTTTTTCCTTCTTCGACGATGGTGTTGAAGCCGACGGTGTAAGTGTGGAAGTTGGGTTGCGAGAGTCCGTCGATGAGAACGACTTTTTCATCGGCGGAGAAGAGCCCGTCGTTGTTGCGGTCCTCGAGGCGAGAGATTTTGTCTTTCTCGCCGAGGTAGATTTTTCCTTCGTGCACCGCGATGGCGGTAGGTTCGTAGAGGACGCCCATGAGGCGGTGGGCTTTGATCTTGGAGCGGTCGGAATTTCCGATGAGGCCGGTAACTTTGAAGACTTCCCCTTCTATAAAAGGGGCTTTGTTTTGGCGGTCGGGGGTGAAGACGGTGAGGTAGAGGTCGTTACCGTCGAAGGCCATGGCGGAGACTTTTAAGAAGACGTCTTGGAGGGGGTAAACGTTCTCGAGCTTGAAAAGCGGGTGCAGTTGATCGGCAGCCGCGGTGGCGTCGAGCTTGGGGTTAAATTTCTTCTTTTTCTTCGGCTTGGTTTCGGCGAAGGCGAGAGCGGGGAGAAGGATGAGGAATCAGGACATGAGATCAGAGCGTCTTATTTTCAGAAGGTTGCCTCAAGTAAGGGATGCTTGGAAGGGGCTTATCGGGATGGAATTAATTACTGGAATCATTCTTTCAGAATTTCCTTCCAGCCGACATTAACTTACAAGCTACTGATCAATGATCCTCATTCCAGATTTTCTCTTTCGTGTCGCCTTCCCTCAGAGTATTTTAGCTTTGTTTTTGGGCCTCTTTTTTCCCTCTGCTCAAGCGGACGAGCTTGCAGGTGATTGGTCACTGACGCTGCAGTCCGGGACGCCGGGTTGGTTGAGCCTTAAGAAGGTTGAGGGGAAGACGGTGGTGAAGATGCGTTTGCATGTCGGTTCGGAGGGGCCTCATGAGGTGATCAAGGAAGAGGGCGGGCGGCTGTCTTTTAACTTGCGGCGAAACAAAAAAGGGAAGGGTTCTAGGATGGTCGATCTGGGAATGAAGGGCGGCAAGTTGGAAGGTGTGGTGGTGTCGACCTCGAAGGATGGGGCTGTGCAGCGTGATCGTTTTAGCGGGAAAAAGATTCCGCCGATGCCGGTTTCGCCTCCTGATTTATCCAAGGTGCGTTTTGGGCTGCCGGGTTCGATTTTCAATGGGAAGGACCTGACAGGCTGGCGCCCGCATGAAGCGGACAAGCTCAACGGATGGAGTGTGAAAGATGGGCTCCTCGTGAACGCCACACCTAAGACTGACTTTAGCGCTACCGGCGCTTACGCGAATTTGCGCACAGAAGCGGTGTATGAAGACTTCTGGCTGCACATCGAGTTTTTGATCGAGGAAAAGCGCAACAGTGGGGTCTACCTGCGGGGGATGTATGAAGCGCAAGTCGTTGACCGCGATAGTCGGATGCAGGGGCTTCAGGGAGTGGGGTCGATTTTTGGTCGTATCGCGCCGTCAAAGAACGCCGGTAAAGCGGGAGGCGAATGGCAGACTTATGATCTCACTTTGGTGGATCGCCATATGACGGTGATTCTCAATGGCGAAAAAGTCATCGATAACCAACCGGTCCATGGCCCGAGCGGGGGCGCTCCCTTCACGGACCCCACGCATCCGGGGCCAATCCATTTACAGGGCGATCACACCAGTGTGGCGTATCGCAATATTTACCTGGCTCCGGTGATCATAGAGCAGAAATAGCTTACTTGTCCTTCAGCTCGCGGACCCAGATGTTGCGGAAGCGGACGGGGTTTCCGTGATCCTGCATTGAAATGGGGAGCTTGTCAGCGTGGGCCTTGTATTCGGAGGCGGCATTGGGTCCGCGCCATCCGGTTCCGCCGCTGAGACCGGTGTGGTCTTGGATTAAGACACCGTTGTGGAGAATAGTGAAGGTCGCGCGACGAGTCACCTTGCCGTCTTTATCAAAGAGCGGACGATGAAAAATGATGTCGTAGCTCTGCCATTCCCCGGCCTTGCGGGAGGCATTGACAAGAGGCTTTGAGCGACCGTAAAGAGCGCCAGCTTGGCCGTCGGCGTAGGTTTGGTTATTGTGGCTATCGAGCACTTGCACTTCGTAGGTTCCCATCAGGAAGACCCCGCTATTGCCGCGTCCCTGACCGTTGCCTTGCACCTTGGCGGGGGAAGCCCATTCAATGTGCAGCTGGCAGGATCCAAATTTAGCCTTGGACTGGACATAGCCTGCTCTGCGCACCGACTCCATCGCTCTATCAACGACGTTCCACTTACTCACGCCGCCCTGGGTGTCGGTCCAATTTTTGCTGAAGGATTTTGCGGTTCCATCGAAGAGGACGACGGCATCGGACGGAGGAGCCGCGGGCTTGTCCCCGGGAGTTACTACTGGAGGGAGCGGCTGCTTCGTCGTATCGGTCTCGTGGACTTTTACGCCATCGATATACATGTAGAGGGATTCATTGCCCTTCGCATCCTTCTTCTTTTCGACGGTGATGACTGGCTTGCTCATATCTTCCTCGCCCAAGGAGAGAGGCGCCGAGAGCAGGCTGGTGAAAGTGAAAATCGAAGCGAAAAAACGAAGGGATCGAGAAAGTGATTTCTGCATGACGCGCACTCTAATCTTTTGTTTTCGGACGGGTCAACGCTCGAAGTATCTGCGGAGACTCTGGCTGCTGAATGAGGAACTCCTGGGGTCAAAAAAAATTATAATTGAAGGACGGCTTTCTGAACCCTGAAAATCATGATTGAGGAGCCTTTATCCGCAGATTAAGATGATGTGTCGCCCGGGCTTGAGCGGCCATTACAAACCACTCTGCGCCCTTGCGTATCTCATCAACCCACCCGGCTTCTTTCAACAAGGAAGGCCAGCTAGATTCTGAAGAAAGTCTCTTTTTTATAGAGAAACCGGCAGAGCAGCAGCACCAGAGCCATTCCCGCCAGCGCAATCAACAAAGCGCCCAGCCCCGGCACTATTCCATCGATCCACCCCGATAGGGGACCGCCCAGAACGCGCGTCGCAATCTCGTTGAAGTCCACCACGCTGCTCAGTAAATAAATCATGATGGGATTCATCCCAATCCAGACAAAGGGCATCGCCCAGCCTTTGAATCCAATCCAATCCACCACCATATAAAACACCCCAAGAACGACCAAGCTCCAACCACCCGCCAGCAGCACAAAGCTCGAAGTCCAGAGATTCTTGATCACCGGAAAGTGCTCCCCCCAATAATTCCCTAGGAAAACTAAAGCCGCCCCCGCTACCAAAAGCAAACCGCACTTCTTGGCCCGCGTCAGCGTCTCGCCCTTCAAAAGAATCCCCGCAAAGACACCCAGCAAACACGTCGCAATCGCCGGAAGCGTCGAAAGAATCCCCTCCGGATCATGCGTCACCTTCCATTTAAAGAAGGGCAGATATTCGGAATCAAACCAGTCCGCAAGATTCTTCCCCTCCGCAAAACTTACCGCATCCTGCCCCGGCGCCGCCACAAAACTGAGCAAAGCCCAATACCCCGCCAGCAAGGTCAAAAACGCCGCCGCCAGACCCCGCAACGGCACATACAAAAACAACAACCCCGTCACCAAATAACAAATCCCGATCCTCTGCAGCACCCCCAGCAGCCGCACTCCTTCATGCGTCTCCGCATCATACCAGCCTTTCGAAATTCCCCCGTAAAAAATGATCCCGATCAACCAAAGCAAGAGCCCTCTTTTGATCACTCGACGCGTCGCACCCCTCCGATCCCCGGGCGCCGCCAGCTTGCTCAGAGAAAACACCAGCGACGTTCCCACGATAAAAATAAAGGACGGGAAAATCAGATCATAAAACCGAAACCCCTCCCACTCCACATGCGTCAACTGCAAGACCACTGTATCCAGCACCGACGACTCCCCCCAGTTCAACCCTGCCAGCGCATGCGCAATCGCCTCGCCCCCCACGATCCAAAACATGACAAACCCCCGAAAAACATCCAACGAAACCAATCTCGAAGGAGCTAACTCAGGCACAAATTTCGGCACGGTGACAGGCACAGTTTCGGACGCAGGGACAAACTCACGCGCGGATTCAGGGACAGACTCAGACTCGGGCGCAGGAAAAAAATCCGGAACAGGGACAGGCGCCGCTTCGGACGCAGGGACAGGGACAGGCGCAGATTCGGATGCAGACTTAGGCTCAGATTCAGGAAAATCGGACATTCTTAGACCTTAGTCATTCAAGCTCACAATGACAAAGCCTCCTTTTCACGCATCCTCAGCACAACCTACAATTACACCGTCAGTGGAGGATTTGCAGTTTCCGGGGCTGACCTTTGGATTGGCTACACCAACGCCTCAATCGATAGCTCACTCAAGCGCTACTCCATCACCAACACCCTCGTCGAACTCGGACTCGGTGGGAGCACCCTTTGCGTGAATAGTGACAATGTCTCGGGCGGCTCCGGTCAAGTCACCGATCACGTCATAGGAACAAACCAAGCTGAACCCTGGCTCATATGAAAGAGAGATTGCCACGGCCCTCGCCTTGATTCCAGGCTCCACCCCCGCCCCCGGGCCTTCCTCGTCGACCCTCCTGCTCTTCTAGTTCCTTCTGATCAAACGACGACGCTGATCTGGAGCCGATCATCCACAGTAGCCCTCTGGGCGTAGGAGGAAGCCCCTTAACCAAATCTGCGTCCATCGGCGTAATCTGCGGATAGAGTTCCCCTCACCCAAGCCTCTCTCCTTGAACCAGATGTTGCTCCTTCCTGACGTAGCAATCAGATCAGTGCAAGCGTCTCGGTCTAGATGAGGAAATCCTTGTAGTTTTCGTGTTTGGCGATGAAATAGGCGGCGAGTTTCACGTCATCGTATGTCCTCTAATATTTGCCGGTGTTTTGAAACTTACCGGCATCCACAGGGGCGAAGTGGCCGATGTTCATACCCGACATCAACACGAGAAATTTTCTCATGAGACAAACGTGACTATACATCACGCCGAATGCACCCCCCAATTCCACTCTCGGCATTCCCCTCCACCCAGCTACAATCCACCTCAATCATCCCTTCCATGAACTCTCCCAAACTCCTTCTCGTCCTCGTCCTCTTAGGATTTAGCCTCTCGAACTCCGCACTTTCCGCCGCTGACAAGCCCAACATCGTCCTCTTCCTCGTCGATGACATGGGCGCCATGGACACCTCTCTCCCCTTTCTCACCGATGAAAAAGGCACCCCGGTAAAGCATCCGCTCAACCGTTTCTACCGCACGCCTAACATGGAGCGCCTCGCCGCCCAGGGCACCCGCTTCAGCCAGTTCTACGCCCAGTCCGTCTGCTCCCCCACCCGCATCTCCATCATGACGGGCCAAAATGCCACCCGCCACAAAACCACAAACTGGATCAAACCCAAATCCAACAACCGCTCCAAGTTCACCCCCGCCAACTGGAACTGGACCGGCCTCACCAAATCCAGCCTCACCCTCACCCGACTCCTCGGGCAGTCCGGCTACCAAAGCATCCATGTCGGAAAAGGCCACTTCGGACCCTTCGATCACGAAGGCCAGGACCCGCTCAATCTCGGCTTCCACGTCAACATTGGTGGCGACAGCATCGGCCAACCCGGCAGCTACTACGGCAAGAGAAACTACGGCAACAAAGTCAAAGGACAGGACGAGAAAAACACTTACGGCGTCTCCCACCTCACCGACTACCACGGCAGCGACACCTTCCTCACCGAAGCCCTCACCATCGAAGCGAAGAAAGCCGTCACCCAGTCTACCGAGGAAAAAAAGCCCTTCTACCTCTACATGGCGCACTATGCCCTCCACGCCCCCTTCAACTCCGACGCCCGCTTCGCGAAAAATTACCTTAAGTCCGGCAAACCTAAAAATGCCCAAGCCTACGCCACCCTCGTCGAAGGCATGGACAAATCACTCGGCGATCTCCTCGACCACCTCAACGCACTCGGCGTCGCCGAAGACACCCTCGTCCTCTTCCTTGGCGATAACGGAGGCGATGCCCCCCTCGGCGGCGCGCACGACTACGGCAGCTCGGCACCGCTCCGCGGAAAAAAAGGCGCCCACTACGAAGGCGGCACCCGCGCCCCCTTCATCGCGGCCTGGGCCAGGCCAAACCCCGCCAACCCGCACCAAAAACGGCTCCCCATTTCACAAGGCACCACCCAGACCCAGCTCGCCACCGTCATGGACCTCTTCCCCACCATCCTCAACCTCGTCGGCCAGGAAATTCCCAAAGACCACCCCATCGATGCCCACGATCTCAAAGCCCAGCTCAGCGGCTCCCCCAATCCCGACCGCCCCGAAATCTTCCTGAGCCACTTCCCCCACGAGCATCGTAGCAACTACTACACCGGCTTCCGCCACGGCGACTGGAAACTCATCTACCACTACCCCGTCGGGAAACAGAAACAACGCTACGAGCTTTTCAATCTCCGCTCCGACCCCTTCGAAAAAGCCGACCTCTCCACCAAAAACCCCGCCGAGCTCAAACGTCTCTTCTCAGAAATGACGACCCACCTCAAAGCCCAAGGCGCTCTTTTCCCCGTCACCGCCGATGGCCGCAAGATCACGCCCGTCGCTCCGGAATTTCTATAGCGAAACTGAAGGGCCGCTTCATTGTCGACCAAGAGCACTCGCCCACCCGAAGCCAAAACGAGAGCCTCGACCGAAAAATTGTTGTCAAATCCTGTGAAGGTCACGCCGCCGGTAAAGGAAACTCCGGCTAGTGAAACCGGATTCGTGGGATGAATATTCATCAGCTCGAGATACTCAAAATCACCTCGTGAATTGAAACCGGCCGCAACCTCTTCATTTGACGGAAAAGACAAAACCCATCGTCACTCCACCGTCTGCTTCAACCCGAGTTGATCGAGCACCTCCTTCGGCGGACTGGTAAAAGCGCCCCCTGACGGAACATTCCCGACATACCCGAGAGCCTTCCAGCAGCGCGGATCGCTGTAGTAGGCCCCGGCAGAAATGCTCGTGAAGGCGTGGAAAAAATGATCCCCTTTTGCCATCACATCGCAAACCGCCGTCTTCTCCTCTTCAGTAAGATCAGCGAAGTTCTTCTTAAAATGCTTCCGGCATTCTTCGTCGAGCTTCTTGAGCCCGGGAATGATCACTTTGCGGTCCCCTTTCTGCCTCGAATAAGGCGCACTCACCCACTCGTCGATGAAGTCCGCCACGCGCATTTCGCTCGCCGCAGGTCCAAGTTCGTCCTTCGGGAAAATGACGTCCGCTAACGAAACGGCCGGCCTTCGCTTGTTTCTCCAAAGCGCGCCACGCTTTGCCATTTTTAGGCAGTTCAACGGAGCCGTTCTCCCCTTCAAACTTCTTGCGCGCCGCTGTCACGACCGGAAGTTCGTCGTTGGCGTAATAATGCGATTCGCTCCAAGCAACCTCACCTGGGTTGTGGCGGGGTGTATGAAAAACCTTCCCTACGCCACCTGTCCAATAGCCGCTTTCTTTAAAAACTGAGGCATCGAAACCGTCCCCGGACGCGCCTGACGAACATCGGACTTGTTATCGATCACCCCGCTCGACGTGGGATAGAGCCCATTGAGAAAGGACGCTCGCGACGGACCGCAAACGGGATACTGACAGAAAGCGCGATTGAAAGTCATTCCTTCGGACTCGAGCTGCGCAAGAGCGGGCGTCTTGATGTGATCGTAGCCCGATGGCGAAACGTGCGTGTTGAGATCATCGCAAACGATGAAGAGAATGTTCTTTTTGTTCCCCTTCTTTTTTTGGGCCGTCTTTCTAGGAGCCGGTGCCTGTTCCCCACCCTTGCGCCAGCGAAAGGTCTCGCCCTCAATGATGAGATCCTTCCCGATGTTCCGCTTGGGAGCGGGCTTCACAAATTCCTTGGGAGCGGAATTACGAAGCTTCGCTTTCACCCCGGCATGCTCGGGCTTGTCGGCAATGTTGTCCCATTCGTTGGGGTCGGCTTTCACGTCGTAAAGTTCTTCGCCGTCCTTGCCATAGGAAATGTAGCGCCAGTTTTTGTTGATCACGGCGTATTCCCCGGGAGCCATGTAGGGCAGATAAACGTCGCGATTCATTGCTGCTTCAGGCTTTGCCAGGGTGGAAGCGAGCGAGGTGCCCTCCAGCTTCTGATGCAGCTTCGGAAGACCGCACATCTCCACAAATGTGGGATACATATCGATAAGGCTCGCGGTGACATCGGTCTTGGCACCCTTCGCGACTCCTGGCCCCGCCCAGATAAAGGGAACATTTGAAGTCCGTTCCCAAAGAGTGTGCTTTCCCCAATCGTATTTCTATCCGTGATGATATCCGTGATCACTCCAAAGAACCACGATGATGTTGTCGGCATGAGGACTCTTTTCAAGCGCATCGAGAATACGACCCATCATGGCATCGGCGTAACTCATGCAGGCGAGATATCCGTGGATCGCATCCTTCACCGCTCCCTTTTCTTCGAGTTCCTTGTGGATTCTTGAGCGTCCGGTTTTGGCCTTCTTGATGCGTTCGGGAAGATCATCGAGATCATTCGCATTGTAGGGGGGCAACTCGATCTCATCGCGATCGTAGAGGTCAAAATACTTCTGCGAACAGTAGTTCGGAAAATGCGGCGCATAAATTCCACACGCGATGAAGAAGGGCTTGTCGTGATCTTTCTTCAGCTGCTCCACCGCCCAGTTCACCCGGATCGTGTCTGCCATCTCCTCCTCTTTCTCGTTGGGCAGACCAGCCCACTCAAGGAAGAGCCCGCCGGTCACTTTCTTGCCCTCATTGAAGGGACTGGCAGGGAAAGGATCTGGAAAAGGGGGTTCCTCGCTCCAATTATCGAGCGTCCAGCCCTCTTTGCGCTGCGATGGCTTGCGAAGGAAAAATTTATCCCACCCGCGGACATCAATACTTCCTTCACGATGGTGCAATAGCTTCCCGGCTCCCAGCGTGGTGTAACCCGCCTTAGAAAAACTCGTCTGCAGCCCCTCGATCTCAGGCCGATCCGTAAAGTAATCCGCCGACTGATAGCACCCGGTGGTCGAAGCAAACTGCCCCGAAAAAATCGCCGCGCGCGCCGGGGCGCAGTAAACACCACACGTGTGCGCATTGGAAAAGTTCACCCCACGAGCCGCCAGCCTGTCGATATTGGGCGTGATCGTACTGGGCGTCGTATTAAGACACCCGATCCAATCGTTCATGTCATCGACCGCCAGAAAAAGAACATTGGGTTGCTTCTTCTCCGCGAGAACAGAGCTCACGGTGATTGAGACTAGGAAGATCGCCTCTGCGCACAGTTTGAATTTTCGGATCATAGAAACGGTTCTCAATTGAAAATTTGCGACCACCCAATGACAAGTTCCCAAAGCGGGGACAACACGGGACAGTTCTTATTTCTCTGACACCTCGCCACGTAGGAGTATTCCGCCTTTTTGAGTCACCCGGAGATAGTGATCACTAGGAAGGCCCTCGTTATCAAGGAATGAAACCCCCTCGCCCACCGGCGGGTTATCACTCACCTTAAAAATGGCAGTCGCCTCATCCACTTCGTCAAACATCGCCACATATGCCGTATCGATCCCCGCCGCGCGTGTCGCCACGAACTGATCCCAGAGGAACTTCCCCTTCCGACGGGGAATCGCATCAAGCTTCTCGCCGGTCATGTTGTGCCAACTAAACCCGGGGTAAACGACGGGCAGGTAGGCGATCTTGTTCTGCTCACACCATTTGCGATCCTCCACGAGATTCGCGACATGCTTGCCGGTTTCAAAATCTACTTTATGATACCGTCCCACCGCCCAAGGGCTGATCACGTCCGCCAACTTGAGAACTTCATGCAATTTCTCAGCCGATTCAGCATCCCGTTTTCCCTCCCGCCAATGAAAAGGCACCCCCAACATCACGCTCATCCCACCCCATTTCGGATTGTTCTTTAAGAGCCGGATAAACTTCTCCGCATCTTCGAGATCGTACCTTCGCTTATCGCTAAACCCCACTCCCCAAATCGCCACGAGTGGCTTTCCGTTGTGCTCAAGGTAGGCTCGATCATTTGGATCCGTTCCCAACTTCATTTTGGTGCGAAGCATCTTCCAGTCGCGCGCCAGTCGCTCAAAATCATCCGACTTCAATCCACTCAAATCATACATCAGCGCATAGCACCGACCATTCGTATTGGCAGCATCACGGCAATGCAGGAGCTTCTCATTATCTGACTTTAGATGATTGTAGGAACGAGAGTTCTTCGCCCCCACCACCCCAAAGCGCTGAACGAAAGCCCCATCAATCCCGTAGTCCCTCATCCAGCTGAAGTGTCGATTGACCGTCTTGGGATTCAGCGAGCTAAAAACCTGCGCCGTGCTCCCGTCCTCGTGCTTGAAAAGAGTATCGAACTTCTCGTCCGCATCGAACTCCGCGAGGTCCGGCCAAATATCAATGGTCGAGGAACCTGGCTCAAACTTGCCGCGCCTTTGATAATGGTAAAACCCCATCCCCGAACCATCCCCCGGGGTCCGAAACCATCCTTGGTAACCGGTAAGAACACGACCCTTGATTCCAGAGGGATTCTCTCGCTTTGACTCCGCCTTCGTCGCCGGATTTAAAATGGAATAAGCCTCATCCATCGATACCGTTTGCGCAAAAACACACCCCCCTATCTCGATCACCATCGCAAATGCCATCAATCGCTTCATCGACTACCTCATACGATTCTTCGCCTGCACTTTCGATCATGAAAGATGCCCCTTTTTTCGGGGACAAGAGATGACACAAGGCTCCCGATCTCAGGCATCATCTGGATCCCGACTTCGGCACCTCGTTTACCGTGTAGTAGGCATTCCGGTGAAGAAGCGCTTCCCCATCACGCGATCTCAAGCCCCCGAGGTCAAACTCGTGCACGTGTCCCTTAAGCAACTGATTCAACCGAATAGTCGCCGACATTCCATCCTCAGCGACCACCACCGCTTCCACCTTGGGTATCGTCTGATCAATCTCAGGCCCGCCATAACCTGCGCCATAGCGATGGGTAAAAGTCGCCATCTGATATGACTCTAAATTCGTGCCCGATCCAGCCTCCACCGGCTTCGTAAAAGTGACTCGAAACCCGTCCGACGTGATCGTAATCTCCTCGATCTCAAAAGGTATCTTCCCCGTCCACTCCAATCGCTCGAGCGCAAAAGGTTTCAGACCCCGCACCGGCCAGCCTCGATTCGTCCCACCCGCCAAAAGCTTCCCGTCAGGAGTAAACTGGAGATTCAAAATCCCTGTCGAAAGTTCCTCGCGAAACGGATAGCAAGCCCCCTGCCAAACGCCGTTCACCTGCTCAGTCGTGGCCCGCATGATGAGCGACTGCGTGAAGTCGCCCAGGAACATCTGATTCTCGAAAGGTCCAAACTTCCCCTTCGTCTCATTAAGAACAAACCCCGTGATCGAACGCCCCATTTTGATGTAAGGAAAGATCACGGCGTAGGGCACCAACTCCGGCACACGCTCTTTCTCGATGAGAATGCTAGAGCCCGACTTCGGCACGTTCGGCGCCTCCCCAAGATTAGGCGCATAGGGATACCAATTAAAACTCGCCGGATGCCCCATGAAGCCTCCCTCTTTCACGAACTTCAAACTGCAGGCCGAGTTCCACGGCCCCTGGCTCTCGATATAAAAAAGAGCCCCGTCTTTGTTAAATCCAATCCCGCCCGGGCTCCTCATACCACTCGCAATCGGAATCGTTTTTCCATCCGGAGTAATTTTGAGCCCCCAGCCACGCAGGAGTTCCCACGAGTTGTAGGATTTCGAAAGCCCCAGCGCGACATAGAGATTTCCTTCCGGGTCAAATTTCGAGCCGAAAGCATACTCATGGTATGTCCCATATCCCCAAGCATCCGACACCACCTCAAAACGATCGGCCTTCCCATCACCCGAAGTATCCTGAACCTTCGTCAGCTCCCCACTCTGGGTCACGAAAAGGGCATCATCCTTCCAGGCCAGCCCGAAAATTTCATCCAGACCCGCAGCAAACAAATGAAACTTCGGCTCCGGGCGATCCACATCCACTCCGGAAACGAAGAAAATATCTCCCCGCCGTGTCCCAATCGCAATCCGGCCATCTGGCAGCTTCTCGAACGCTCCCGCTTCGATCACCACTCCCTCCGGCGTCGGCACATCGACCACGCGATAATACTCCCGCTCGCGGTCCGCCGTCCCCCAGCGTTCGCCCACTTCTTCGGCATTCGCCAGAGAAATGGATGCCAATAAAAATGTTTTAACGAAGCAGTTCATAATCGATCGTGAAAGTTGAGATTCCTTTTGAAAGGGTGAGCGGGATCAAGAGTTCCTTTTCTCCTTGATCCCCAAAACCCCGAAGCGTTGTTTTCGCATCACCCACGCTGACGTTGAGATCCGGAGTGCTGAAGAGAGAACCTGAAGAAGCTTCGATCTTTCCCGTCAGCGCCCGAAAATAAACCGTCGTCTTTTCGGGCGAATCGAAGCGGAAGGTCCGACGCAAGATCTTGTTTTCGACCACCACCGATTTCTCTTCGATCGCGATTTCCTGGCAGCGATACATCAAGGTCGGGTTCCCATTTCCATCAAAGAAATATCCCTTAAAGGCATAGCCGCGATTCTTGGGATAAAGAGGATCCGGATTGACGGGCGCCTCCTTGTTCGTGAGCGGTCGCAAGGGCCAAGGGTCATCCTTATTTTCCAACTGAAGGAAGCCCACATCTTGGGCCAACTGGATCGATCGCTCCGCTGGATTGAAATCTCCCGCCCCTTGGGAGCGCCAATTTGCCGAGACAAACTCTCCTTTCCAGATCGCCGAAAGCGCCCCGTTCTGCGCATTGAAGGCGTAATTCATGCCCCCCGGAAAACCGACCGCGATCCCGCGGTATCCCGCCACCCGACTCCTACCGCGATAGGTCCGCACCTTGTCCGTCACTATCAGCTTCGAGGACTCCGAACGCAGTCCCGACGGATCACGTGCCGACCTCCCCAGCGAGAACTGATACCAGAGTGCCTCCAGTTGCGCATGGGGATCTCCCCCGAGAATATCCGGCTGCACCGCTTTCCCGCCCGGCCAATAATTCGGCATGATGATTCCCGGACGATGCGCACCCGGATTCATCATAAAGCGATAGAACCAACTCGGCTCCAGTCGCTGAAATGAGGTCGTCAAATCCAGGCCCTTCATCCCGGGCGATTCCTTCCCGTTGTAGTTGTGACAAGCGATGCAATTCAGCCCCTTGTCGCCCAGTAAAAGGTGTCCCCCATTGCTCACCATCGGTCTCGTCTCCCGGGTTGGCTCCGCCAAGATCACTTCCGCAATCTCGTCCACTTCTCTGAACAACTCAGGCAAACCCGCAAGCGCCTCGTCTCCATAATGCGGCATCCGCGTCGTCATGTAAGGCCGCACCCGTTCCCGGTCGTAGAGCACCTTCCGCAACCACCCCGGTCGCAGCTTCGCTCCGATCAAGGTCAGCGGCGGCGGAATGCGCGACTCATTACCGAGCGCTTCTTCCGTCGACCCGAAAAAGGCATCGCGCTCCAGGGAAACCCCACCAAAGTCATCGCGCTCGTGACAGGCAAGGCAGTTCAACTGCGTCAACCGCATCTTCACCTCATCCGCGGGGAAAAACTTCACCGGCTTCTCCAGCGCGAAGCGCAGCGCCGTCCTCTGCCCTTCATCCAAGTCAAAATTCGGAGTGCTTTCTGGCTTCTCCGAAAGACAGCCCTTCGCGAAATTCATCGCGGCCAAGGCGGGGCCCATTTCCGATTGAGCATCCTCGACCTCATGGCAGGCATGGCAGTTGAACTTCTGGAAATTTTTCCTTCCCTCGCTGACTCGATCAGCAATTTGAATCGAGCCTCCTTCGACAACATCCGTCTCAAGAAAAGCCGCCAAATCCGCCGCCTCTTTTTGACTCAAATTCATGTCCGGCATGCGTCCCGATGTCCGCACCTTGAGCGGGTTCATCAAAAAATTTGCTAAAGCACCCGCCTGATATTTCCCCGACACATGAGTCAGCGAGATCACCCCATTCAGACTCATTTCCTTCCCCGCCTCATCCCGTGGAGAGTGGCAGGCAATGCATCCGATCTCGTGATAGGTCGCTCTGCCCTTCGCCGAGTCTCCCGCCACCGATTCCGTCAACCCATCCGCTTTCAGCGATGACAAATAATGGCTGATCGATGCGCTCACCCGCTTCTTCTCTTCAGCCGAAAGCCCGGCCAAGACGTCCGGCATCGTCGTCCCCGGATGCGTTCCATGCGGATCAGCGATATACTTCTCAAGATAACTTCCGCTCAACCTCGACCCCACCGTTTTTAAATCAGGCGCCGTCTTCATCCCCTCCGCGCTAGCGCCTTCGTGACAGGCCGCACACCGTAACTCCTTCGCTAAAAGATGACCCGTTTGAGCCTCACTCAGCGGATGCTTCCCATGCAAACCCGTCACCACGGGAGCCGCCCAGCTCACCCCGCTCATCGCTAAATAAGCAGTCACCCCAAGCAAACCCTTCATCATCTTTCCACCCTGCCGAATCCACCCTTTCACCGCAAACAAAGATTCCTGAACTCAACCATCTTTCGTGACCAAACCTCATCATCCCCAGCGGGGATCCATACAATAGCGCGGGGTTAAAAACCCCGGGACTCAAATCCTCTACCTCTCATGGACAAGCCCAGCACCACGCCTCTCAGAGTAGCTCACCCGCAGCCCCAAAACCACCTCCGCAATCTCCTTCCTCTTGGCCTAATCAAACGTTTTTCTTTCTCCTCTTCCTCACTCCCCGTCTTCTGCTCCTCCACAATCAGGAAATTCGTGCAGATTCGTAGGCTGATATTTCTCAAACCGAACCTCAAAGTAGAAGATTACCTCCTTCTCTGGTGTAGTGCTTGATCACCTCCCGAAGATCGCGCTGAACCTCTGAGTGAAATGAAAGGTGCGACATTTATCTTCCCAATAAAGATTTAATGCTCTCCCAACTGACTCCCATCTCAGGATGTCCATCCATTTCCTTGGAACGGCGTCGAGCCTCTGCCAGGCCCTCATCGTTTTGTATTTCAATCTACATAAGATCCGACCCTAATGGCTCTTACACCCAATCCATCGCACAGGATGATTTCACTGTCGAGATTGAGGAAATGGAAACCAAGTCCCTCATCGTGTCCTACCACTCACGGATTTCATCCCAGCTCTATTTCGTCGTCATCCTCTTTGCTTTCTTGACAGCCATTTCCACTTATCAAGTCAAGAAAACTATGGCTAAAGAAGAAGAAAACGATATTTCGTTTTCAAATCCCGATCCTCCTATGGATCCCATCTACGAAGCGTTTCTTCAAGAAGATACCGATCGTCGCCTCTTCCCGCGACCCGAACTCGAAGAGGAATTCCAATCTTGGAAATCTAAACGAAGTGACGATCACGAATCAGAAGCCTAAGAACCTCACCTGCTCGAACATCCAGAGAAAGAGCTTGTCATCCTTTGCGAGCTTCCAGCGAATTTGATTGTGGGTCGCGTCGGGAAACCCTTGTGGACGATCGCTGCTGTCGTCACAGATCGAGCCGAAGAAGTATTTTCAATTACCGCAGCTTCAAACTGGCCAAGTGCAGTAAAATTCCTCAAAAAGAGTCCCCTATGAAATTTACGCCTCTTTTAATTCTCATCAGTTCTCTTCTTGCCACCTCCCTTTCTGCAGAAGAATCCGAATTCCGGACGACCACGATTGATCTCGGCGTCGTGGTAGGAGACCTCGAAAAATCGATTGAGTTCTACACCGAGGCCGTTGGCTTCTCGGTAGTGGGTGGTTTCACTGCTGATTCCCAAGTGGTGAAAGACTCCGGCTTAGGTGACGGAGAAGCACTTGTGATCAAAACGCTCGCTCTCGGGAAAGAAAAAGGAGCGACCTCGATCAAGCTCATGCAGGCCAAGAGGAGCCCAAAAAAAGGGGCTCAAACTTATATCACCAGCCAGTTGGGGTTCCGCTATCTTACGATTCATGTGAAAAATATGGACGTCTCAGTGGCCCGCCTCAAGAAGGCCGGGGTCAAGGTCCTCGCAAAAGGACCCGTGGCTCTATCGGGCGGAAAAGTCTACCTCACCGTCGTCAAGGACCCCGATGGCAACTTCGTCGAACTCGTGGGACCCGCGGGTCAATAATTGTTGGAGCAGCTTTGTCCTGAGACCAAAGAGCTGGTATCAAACGAAATCGTGACCATGCCACCGCCCGCCCCCTGTCGACGCCCGTTGAGGAGCTTCTTAAGATTCGACGCCCACTGTGTCTTGCCATGAGCTTTGGGTTCTCTATATGTGGGGCGAATCTATGAACCGCTTCTATTCCGCATTCGCGGCCATCACCTTTATTCTATCAATGTCTGCAAATGCACAATCCGACGGGGCCTTAACGCCCAATCTCATTTCTAAGCTTCAAGACGGATATGAGATGGATGCCGGAGATAAGGCACGACACAACGCTGTCACCAATAACGCGATCAACAATCTCGCGCTCAACCGCCAGATCATCGCAGGAGAAGACGGCCATTTCAGCCACAAGATCAAGACAAAGGGCGTTACAAATCAGAAATCATCGGGACGTTGCTGGATGTTCGCCGGCTTCAATGTCATGCGCCCCAAGCTCATTCAAGAGCGCGGCCTGGAGAGCTTTGAGTTCTCCACTTCCTATCTTCAGTTTTGGGATAAGATGGAAAAATCCAACCTCTACCTTGAGGATGTCATTGAGCTCAGGGACGCCGACCGCCTCGACCGTGAGTGGCTCCTCATCAACGAGTGGATGGTAGGCGACGGAGGCTGGTGGAACTACGTCACCGGACTGATCGAAAAGTATGGCGTCGTTCCCTCTTCAGTAATGCCGGAAACCCACAGCAGCGAGAACACGAGCACGATGAACAAGGTCCTCGACCAGCTCCTCCGGACTCAGGCAGCCGTTATTTTAAAGGAAAACCAGGAAGGATCAGAGCTTAAGAAGCTTCGCAAATTGAAGGAAAAGGGGCTTCAGGAAATCTACCGCTTCCTCGCGATCAATCTCGGCGAACCACCCACCGAATTCAATTGGCGCTATGAGGCCAAGCCGCAGTCAGAGGATAAGAGCGACGATAAAAAAAATGAAATCGAGGTCGCAAATGCAAAACTCTCCGAATTCAAGTCATACACCCCGCAGACTTTCTACCAAGAATTCGTAGGGGTGGATCTAAACGAATTCGTCTGCCTCTACAATGATCCCAGCCAAGAAATCGGAGCGCATTATCGTTTCGAGCGGGCCCGCAATATCGCCGGCCAGGACGAGATGCATTTTGCCAATATCGAGATGAAAGAGATGAAAGAGATCGCGGTCAAATCCGTCCTCGCAAACGAGCCCATGTGGTTTGCCGTCAACATGGGCGTGGACCAGTCCACCGAACACGGGCTCATGCAAATCGACCTCTTCGACTACGAGACCCTCTTCGATATCAACCTCGACCTCTCAAAAGCCGAGCGTTCCCGCTTTGGCGCTGGTGCCTCGAATCACGCCATGGTCCTTATGGGAGTCGACCTCAAGGATGGCGCGCCGAAGAAATGGCTCGTCGAAAACAGCTGGGGAGACTCAAAGGGCAACAAGGGCCAATGGACGCTCTACGACGACTGGTTCACCGAACACGTCTACACCATCATCGTAGACCGGAAGCACGTCCCGGAGGCGACCTTGGCAATCTTCAAGCAGGACACAAAAGTCCTCCCCGCTTGGTATCCCGGCGCCAAAGGAATCGACGCAAACCTCTCCGACTAAACGTTAGGATACTTCTTCCCGCTCGATGACTCCATGGTCGGAAAGGAAATCGAAGTGGTCCTGCTTGGCATGAAAGACGGCGGAAAAGATCTCACCCCTTCGGGTTGGCTCACTGCCCGAGAACTCCCCTTTAAGGCCTCCCTCACCCAATAACCCCTCCAAGCCCCTCACCAATGTCCAGATTACTTCATCAATCACTCAGACGCCTCGCTCCCCTGAGTTCCCTCATTCTGCTCTCCACAGCCACCGCCCATGAGATCAAACCCCTGAAGCCGGAAATTGCCGCTGAATACCACCTTGATCCCGCATTCTACACCAAAACGACAATGGTGCAGGACATTCTCATCGCCACCTCAAATAAGGTTCCGGATGTCGTCCACAAAGAAGCCGCCTACCTCTTCGACCGGATGATGAAGGACCTCAAGCCTCCCATCGCCCGGCGCATCCGCGATCAAAAAGTCCTCTGCCTTCTCGTAGGTCATGAAGAGCTCACCTCAGACCTTCCAGAATTCAAGTCTGATAAAACCGGCAAGGAACTCGACTTCTACAACTGGCGCCAAAGAGGATTCCTCACCAACGTCAAAGGCCGAAGCGTCGTCCTTTTCGCCGAAGAAGACGTCATGGAATACGAAGGAGGGATGCAGATCGAAAGCATTCTCATCCACGAATTCGGCCACGTCATCCACGGCGCCGGATTTGACGAGGAACTCAACAAACGCTGGACCCGGACCTTCATCAACGCCTCGACCATGGGACTCTGGAACGATGGCCGGGCCGCGCAACGCTTCCGTCGAATCACCGGTGACAAACCGGTCAGCTTACTTAACGAACTGATCAAAGCCTTCCCCGACCAACCATCGACATTCCTCAAAAAATGCCTCAATGGAGGCGATATCCTCGTCAACGGAAAGCCCACCACTGCCGATGTCAAAGTGACCAGAAAAGATAAAATTCTCATCGTCTTCGGCGGAAAGAAACGATGCTATGCCGCCAAAAATCGCGCCGAGTATTTCGCCGAAGGTGTCCAGTGTTGGTACAACACAAACCGCACCATGGACCACGATCACAATCACATTCACACTCGTGATCAGATCAAAGCTTACGACCCCGTCTTCGCAAAATTCCTCGCCGACATCCTCGGAGATAATAAATGGACCTTCGCTTCACCCCGGGACCGCGCTGGCGAAGAACACCTGAAAAATTACGATCCAGCCTCCGCCCCCGTCGCCAAAGAATCTGAAGACATCCGCATCGCCGGACTCGAATTCTTCGACAAATACTGGAAAGAATACTGGCAGAGACTTCACCTCAAATATCCCGTCGCGGGAAACTAGCAAAGCCCTCCTCGAACACAGCGCCCAACGCACCCAATTCACTCTCGCTAAAAACATCGAGAATCTTCAACTCCTCATCGCCTACCTCGCATCACTCAAAAGCGCGAAGAAGTAGGCTTTAAGAAGCGGCTACTTCTTCAAGAGAGAAATATCGAGCGTCTTAAATTCGACCTCCACTCCTTCTGCCTGAACTGCGATCTGCCCTTTGGAAACCGTGCAGTTTTTCCCGTGATTCACAAAGTCACCATTGACCCAGACCTTCACTTCGTTGCCCTGGCATTCGATGACTATTTTGTTCCACTCGCCCACCGCCTTCTCTGAGCCATCGGTGAGATTCAAAATCCGACGGGAATCGCCTTGTGCGCCACCCCATTTCTGTTTTTTACCCTTGGGCCGACGCTTCACCATATCGGGAACTTCAATATTCTCACCGATGCACCAAAAGTCGCCGGCATTGGTGTGATGCATCTGGACCTCGATCGAGCTGGGAAACATCTCGTAGAGAACACGCGGTTTGGAAGAGTGGACCAAGACCCCACAATTTCCGGGCTGATCGACAAAGCGATACTCTACCTCGAGGCGATAGTTCTCGTAAACCTTGTCCGTGATGAGGTGACCACCAGGCTTCCCCAGACTGACGAGCATGCCATCGCGAGCCACGAAGCTCGGCTTCATGTCAGGCTTCTTATCCGCGGCCGGGACATCGCTGTGCCACCCGGTGAGATCTTTCCCGTTAAAGAGTGAGACAGGTTTCGCATCATCGGCGAAGAGGGATCCCACCGAGAGGAGGACAGAGAAAAAAATACTCGATTTCATCATGATCTACTTACGCAGGAACTCTACGATTCATTCAGCGATCCGCCAAACTTACTTTTTCGCCTTCTTCCACGGCTCCGGATGTTTCGCCAAAATTGCTTTCAAACGATCCCGCACGGCTGGCTTCTGATTCGCGAGATTCACTTTTTCCGAGGCGTCCTTCTGATAATCGTAGAGTTCGTATTCCGTCGAACCCTTCCCCCTCCACTCCACCAAGCGGTAACGCTCGGTCCGAATCGCTCTCCCCAGTTTTCTTTTAGGATAGGCATGGAAAGCATGGTCACGGACACGCGCCCTTGGATCCTTCAAGACTGGGACCAAACTCAGTCCGTCAATCGGCTGGGGACCCGCAGGAGCGGGAAGCCCGGCCAGCTCTGCAAGCGTGGGGTAAATATCGACGGACTCAGCAAGCTGCTTGGTCGCACTCTGAGGCTTCGTCACTCCGGGAGCATGGATCAAAATCGGAATGCGATTCGCCTGCTCGTAGTTGGTGTGCTTCGTCCAGATCCCAAGATCGCCAAGATGAAAGCCATGATCGCCCCACAAAACGATGATCGTGTTTTTGCTGAGCTCCAATCGATCCAGCTCGGCGATCACTCGGCCAATCTGAGCATCGACGTAGGAAGTCGAGGCATAGTAGCCATGGATGAGCTGACGAGCGAGGGCATCATCGATCTGGCGCTTGTCTGACTTATCCGGGACCGGAAAATAATTGCGAATCTCCCCTCCTCGCTTGTGCGCCACCGCCGGAGAATCTTTCGGGTGATCTTTGTTCCCGGCGAGAGTGAATTGATCGGGCTGATAGAGATCCCAGTATTTCTTGGGAGCCGAGAATGGAAGATGGGGCCGCGCAAATCCTGCGGTGATAAAAAAGGGCGTCCCGTCGTCACCCCGCCGTTTCTTCGCCGCCTGAAGCCGCTTGATCGTCTCCACCGCGACCCGGCCATCGGCGTAGGCATCATCGCCGACATCCGGTGATTCAAAGGCCGCGCCCCGTGGCAGCGAATTCATCCCCCCTTTCGGAGCAGGCGTGTTGGTAAACATCGCTTCTTCCCGGGTCAGCTTGCCATCAGGCTTCGACGCCGGATCGAGATACTCGATCACTTTTTCTTTAAAATGCGGCACCGAAAACGACTTCGGATCTCCCTCGTTTCCGTGGCCGATATGAAAAACCTTGCCAAGCGACTCTGTGCGATAGCCATGCTCCGCAAAATGCTGCGGCATCGTCACGGCATCAGGAATCCTCGCTCTCAAGTTCGAACCCAAACCATAAAGCCCCGTCGAGGTCGAGTGCGACCCCAGCATCAGCGTGAAGCGGGAAGGCGCACAAACCGCCTGATTGCAGTAAGCAAGATCGAAGCGCATCCCCCGGGATGCCAGCGCATCAATATGCGGAGTCTTGGCAAGCGGATCGCCATAGCACCCAAGCGCCGGCTTCAAATCATCAACGAGAATCAGAAGCACGTTGGGTCGAGCCGCTGACAACACTGCACTGCTGAAGAGGCCGAAGAAAATGGGAGCAAGTCGAGAGGGTGTCATTTCTTGAGATCACTCTGACGGCTCTTCTCGCTCTTCCAAGAATGAAAATCCTGGGGATCGCGTGGAAAGAAGTCTAGTGGTGGTGCTCCCATTCCCTCATCGGGTGGGACGGTCCGGGGGTCTTTCTGACGTTTCGTTTTTGTGGGTCTTGCTTGGGTGAGGAGAAACAATCACTGGAAAGTGGAGAGATCCCGCAACCTACTTCCCAGCAGGTGCCTTCCCGCTTTTCCAGAGGCGGATATCAGGGAAGTCATTCGCTGAAGCAGGTCCAGCAGTGGTGCGACCACGGGCGACGTCTTCTTCGAGATGCGTGAGGAGTCTCTTCACGACCTCTGGTTTTTTGAGATAGAGATTCGTGGTCTCGCTGGGGTCGCTCTCGAGATCGTAGAGCTGGGCGGGTGGCTGATCGGCGGGGACTTTGTTTTCCTTAGGCGACGACCAACCGCCGGAGCCTTTTGCGAGAGCGAGCTTCCACTTGCCGAGGCGGTAGGCGAAGTGACCCGAGACGGAGTGGTGGATCACTCCTCTGCGGGTAGAGACAATGGGCTTTCCAGAAAGGACGGGGAGAAAACTCACGCTATCCTCGGCACTCCCGGCAGGAACTTTTTCGTCCAAAATTCCGGCGGTGGTGGCGAGTAGGTCGGTGAGGCAGATGAGCTGGTCGGAGTGCGTGCCAGGAGCGACCTTCCCCGGCCAGCGGACAATGAAGGGAATGCGGTGTCCGCCCTCCCAAATATCCGCTTTCGAGCCACGCAAATGCGCGCTCACTTGATGTCCCCCGGCAGCCAGCTTGGAAATATCAGCCGCCTTCGAACAGCCATTGTCGCTCGTGAAAATAACGAGCGTGTTTTCGCTCATCCCATGCTTCTTCAGCGCCTTGCTGATCTCGCCGAGCACCGCGTCCGTCTCCATCACAAAATCGCCATACTTGCCGAGCTTACTTTTGCCCTGCCATGCCTCCGACGGAAGAATCGGCGTGTGGGGCGAACCGAGCGGGACATAGAGAAAAAAGGGATCCTCTTTGCCCGCGCGGGAATCAATATACTCGACGACCTTTTTCGTCAGTCGCGGGAGCATATTAATCGGATCATCGTGCTCAATGACACGATCATTCTCCATCACTGCTTCCATCTCTCGGGCATGGTGGAAGCCGTGAAAATAATCGAAGCCCCGGGTGAGCGGACCATCGGCGATGAGCGAGCCCACCGGCGGACGCTTGTGCTTCTTGCGCTTCAAAATCTCCTTCGACTTCGGATCACGGTAGTCAAAATTCATATGCCATTTCCCAACGATCCCGGTGTGGTAACCTTGCGTCTTCAAAAAGCTCGCCACGGTGGGACGATTTTCCGCGATGATGTTCGGAGCAAAGCCCACTACCACACCTTTTTGAAGCGGCGTCCGCCAGCTGTAGCGCCCCGTCATAATCCCGTAGCGCGTGGGCGTGCACACCGAAGAACCGGAATGCGCATCGGTAAAAATCATTCCCTCCTTGGCGAGCTGATCGGCACAAGGCGTGGCAATCTTAGAAGTCTCGGGAGCGAGGCAGTGGATGTCTCCATAGCCAAGGTCATCGCAGATCAAGTAAACGATATTCGGTTTCGCCGCTACCGCGATTGAGGCGGTAAAAACAGAGAGAAAAGCAGTCTTAAGAATCATTTTTTGAGAGAGTTTCCCTTTTGCCAAAGCAAGGGAGCGTGATTGAGCGGACAAACGAAATTGAGGACTCCATCACCATCGAGATCGACAGCCTCCAGTCCACGGGGATCACTACGTAAAAGAATGCCACTTTCTCTCGGCTCAACTGGAGTAAAGTCCCCCGCACCATCGCCCGCCATTAAGAGCCCAACCGCAGCGGCATAAGGCTCTGTTTCAAACTGGGGATTGTAGAAATTTTGAGCCCTCGCGAGATCCAAGTGCCCGTCCCCATTGAAGTCGAAAAAAGTAAATCCCTGCACCGTCGTAATCTGCGCGATGCGCGGAAAAACCCGGAAGGTAAACTGACCAGATCCGTCATTGATCAAGAAACCAGACTCCAGGGTGTCGCAGACAAACTTCTGCGCCTTCTCCAAGCCACCCGGGTAAGAAACAAGCGGCCACGCGGGTGGGTTTCATCGACCACCTTGATAAAATCAACCCCACTCACCTCAGAACTCACTTTCGCAAAAAGCGTCTCCCCTTGAATCTCTCCCCGGAATTCAATTCGACACCACGGGAATAAAGAGCGAGGGTCCACCCTCTTACCAAACGAAGAATGAAAACAACATCCCTCATTACCACCCTCGCCCTCCTGACCACCTCCCTCAGCTTCGCTGGTGGTGAGGGTTGGATGCACGACTTTGAAGCCGCCAAAAAGAAGGCCGCAGCCGAAAATAAAGACCTTCTGGTTGATTTCACCGGCTCCGATTGGTGCGGATGGTGCATCAAGCTTAACAAAGAAGTCTTTCAGCACGATCCCTTCAAGAAGGGCATCGCCGAAAACTACATCCTCGTGGAACTCGACTACCCCAGGGACAAGTCGAAGATGGACGAAGCCACCATCGCCCAAAACGAAAAGCTTCAGGCCAGCTACGCCATTAAGGGTTTTCCAAGCATCCTCCTCATGGATGCCCAAGGCCGCCCTTACGCCAAAACAGGTTATCAAGAAGGTGGTCCCGAAGCCTACCTCAAGCACCTCTCCGAAATTCAAAATAGTAAAAAGGAACTCGGTGAGGAACTCGCAACCGCCAGAAAATCCGAAGGTCTCGATAAGGCAAAAGCCCTCTTCGCAATCCTCGCAGAAATGCCCGAAGGCCACGCCTCACACTATGTGAAGGCCGAAGAAGAAATTATCAAGAACGACCCCGAAGATGTCACCGGCTTCACTGCGAAGAAGAAGCAGAAAGAAGCCATGTTTGGCTTGGAGAGCGGACTCCAGACGGCCATGGAAGCTGGAAAGACTGACGAAGCACTCGCTCTCGTCGATTCGTTCATCAAGACTCACAAGGTCGATGGCGAGAAAAAGCAAGAAATCCTGAGCATCAAATTCAACATCCTCATGAAGGACAATAATTTCGAGGCCGCCGAGAAACTTCTCGACGAAATCGTCGCCGTGAATCCCGAAAGCCAATATGGAAAGGGAGCCGCCAGCTTCAAACCCCGCCTCGAAAAGATGAAGGCCGAAGCAACTGAGAAAGAGTAAGATCAAGCGAAATAATTTACCGAAGAGTCACCCCCATATTGGGTGTGGCTCTTTTTCTTGCCCCGGCAGCTCTCCTGCCAAGTGCAAGTCGGCCACACCCTACTTCACCACCAGGACCCCCTTCATGATCGTCCAATGCCCGGGGAAGGTGCAAAGATAGGGATAATTTCCAGGCTCACTTGGAGCAATGAAACGAAGAGTCTGCCTCTGCGCCTGCTTCAACATCTTCGTCGCATGCATGATGCGCTTGTCATCCGGGATATAATCTTTCTTCGCCGCCTCCGGATCGGCTGCCATCAAATTAGCCGCCTCACCAATCTCCTGAATCGGCGTATCCTTTGCAAGAATGAGAAGGTTGTGTTCCGTCACATCCGGGTTTGAAAAAACCAGCTTCACCGGCTGCCCCGTTTTCACCGTTAGCTTGTCTTTCGTAAAAAGAAGTCTCTCCGGAATCGTGCCCACTTTTAAAGTCACCAAGTTCTTCTGCCGATCGAATTTCTTCTGCTCCATACTGCGGCTATCCTTCTTAACTTCCTCTATGGTCGCAAACTTCTTCAACTTCTCCGCCGTATCCGGAAGCCAATAAGGCTTCAGAGCCGCCGAGTTAAAGGCAGTGGTGACGGCATAGGAAAGATGTTGTCCCGCAGGAAGATCAAGCACCGGAGAAATGATTTGGACAACTGACTGTCTACGACTCGATAAAATGTCAATGGCCCCGAGCGAGGGATTGCTCTCCGACGACAAGACATACGACGCGCAGATCACGGCCTCCCTGCGGACATGCTGTGAAGAATGAGATACTCCATAAGCAAGTAGTTGATCCATTTGACCGGGTCCTAACTTAGCAAAACGAAGCACCCCGAATGCAGCAGTAGCCACCAACTCATCCTCACCGCGAATGAGTGATTCCAAATAGTTGAAATTCTCATCACTTAGAATCTTCATATCAAAAGCCTGCTGAAGCCATAAAGCCTCCAAACGCTGCAACGGTTCCTCCAGATCTTTCCGCCAAACCGATAATCTTTCCACCACCTCCGCAGCAGCACGACCCCGTAACTCCACCTTTGCCCGATACCGCGTCCGATAATGCGGCGACTCCAAATGCTCTAAAAGTTCATCGATCGAAGCACTCGCAATCTTCGGTGCCTCGGGAAGCTTTGCTCCCTTCGGAATCACGCGCCAAATCCGTCCCGCCTTTCGATCACGCCTCGGATCACGCAGCGAATACTGCGCATGCCCTTTCACCGGATTATACCAGTCACAAATATAAAGATCACCCCTTGGTCCAAACATCAAATCCACCGGAATAAAGGAAAGGTTCCGCGAAAAAATGAGGTCGAATTGAAACTCCTCCTCAAAGTGATCTTCCTTCTCGGTCCACGTGTGAAACTCGATCTTATTCGTTGGCTTGTAGCGCGCTTTGATAAATCCTCCCTGCATCTCCTTCGGCCAAAAATCATGGCTCACAAAGTCCTGTCCACAGGTTCCGGAGTAGGCCTGAAAATTCTTTCCCACTCTCGGGTGCTGCGTGGGATAAGCCGGATTCGTGGCATGGAAGGTCGACGCAAAAACCGGGTGGGAAGCAACATGATTTCCCCATTTGTCAAAAGTCACTCCCCAGGGATTCGTATTGGGATAAGCACCGAAAGCGGTGAGCTTGCGCGTCGATGGATGATAGAGAAACCACGATGAATTCTTCGCCCGAATCGGACCATAAACCGTCTCAACCTGCGTGTTGTGGAAGATC
Source organism: Akkermansiaceae bacterium (assembly GCA_028822935.1). Taxonomy (GTDB): domain Bacteria; phylum Verrucomicrobiota; class Verrucomicrobiia; order Verrucomicrobiales; family Akkermansiaceae; genus SW10. The sequence goes on along the minus strand of JAPKCM010000019.1, from coordinate 42,373 downwards.
GATTCACGAAACAAAAGATCTCCTCCCGGAGTCCAGGTAAAGTCGTGAAGCGAATGGTGAGAATCCTCGCAACCAAATCCCGTAAAGACGATCTCGCGATGATCCATTTTCCCATCGCCATCCTGATCCGTAAGATGAGTTAGGTGTGGTTGCTCGGAGCAGTAAACACCGCCTTTTCCATCCAGAACAAACGACAGTGGAATGTGTAAATCGTCGGCCCAAGTGGAGCACTTGTCCGCTTTTCCATCCTGATCGGTATCTTCCAAAATGATGATCTTATCACATGGCTTCTGCCCCGGATAAACGTGCGGGTAGGTCACCGAAGTCGACACCCAAAGCCGACCATGCTTGTCCCATCGCATCGCAATCGGGCAGGCCATCTCGGGAAAATCTTCCTCAGACGCAAAGCAATTCACTTCAAAACGCGGATCCACTCTAAAAGCCGCTTTCTCTTCCGCGACTGAGAGAAATTTGTTCGCTCCGCGGGAAAGAAGAACCTCATCCAGTCGGGGAACGTTCGAGTCGTCAGGTTGCGCCAGTTTCCCCGTCGAGACCGTTTGATGAATCGCCTGATCCCGATTCGCCACCATCAGATCAAAATTCCGCATCGCCGGAAGAAAATCGAGATAGCCATACGACTTATTTCGCCCACCCGTGTAGTAAAAAGTGTTCAGCGGACGATAGCGGTAAAAAAACTGCGTCGCTTTATCGACCACCAGCTTACGAAGAGCTTTATCAACGACCGTCGGATCTTCATCGGTAAGACCTCGAAAAGTCGCGTCCGCAAAAAAACCATGACCGGTCTCGTTCAACGCATGTCCATCAATCGTTTGATTTTTTGTAACATCACGAGAGAGCAATTTAATAAATCCTACCCCATTCTTCTTGGCAACCTTACCCATCGCATGGGTATAGAGAACCAGATTATTACTGTTCATCATCCCTCCCCTAACACCGGATTTGTTCTCACCGAGAACCGGCGAAAGAAGAACAATCTGAGGTCCGGACGTCCCATTATAACCCTGTGTCCTCAGGTGAATAAGAAACTTCTCAAGCCGTTTCTCAAATGCAGGCAATCCTTCCAATCCCGCAAACGACTCGTTAAACCCATAAGCCGCGATAATCACATCGGCCTTAAAATAATGAAGGTGCTGATCCAAATCACCAAAGTTATCCGGCCGAGGCATGAGATCCACCTCATCGGCCGGCCAAGCCAGATTCCGAACCGTCAGTTCATGATTCGGATGATGCTGATGAAGCAACGTTTCCAGATGCCCATACCGTCGCTCCGCATCCAGTAAAAGATTCCCGATCAAGGCAATCCGCGCTCCCTTTTCCAGCTTCAGCGGAAGAGTGGTTACCACCGGCTCCGCCTTTTCCGGCCGAGGCGACGTTTTTAGATTGATGTAATATTTCGCCAACTCCGGATCCTTCTCCGGGGTCTTGGCTTTCACCTTCTCATTCCGCCCATCCTTCTCATTCGCCTTGCTAGGATCACGGGATTTATCCTTGGCCTGCTGATCGCCGACTTGGGCCACTACAGGAAAGATCGACAGGAGAAAAAGAATGAACAATCGCATGCGATAGAATTTAGCAGGATGCCCTGGCTTCAAAAAGATCAAAGGTAGGACAGCCTTCCTGACTATCTTCTTATATCACGTAGAGTTTCAAAAGAGCGGAATACTGGAGTGATTTCTTGAGATGGCAAGACATGGCGAAGGCGTGGTCCGGGGACCACCACTGAGGAAAAACGCCGCCATCCCAAGAAGGCGCTCGGCTCCTCCTCAATTCGCGAAGCGCTGGCTCAGAGAATGTATAAAAATTACATTTCGCTCTTTTGGAATGCGGAGTGGTATTACCTCTCACTCACGATCAAGCGAATGAACTGCTGCGGAATCGAAGCATAGGGCGTCATCGAGCGATAAGTCACCATTTCCGTGCCGTCGCCATTGGCGATCGCGGAAACCAGCTCCGCCCCCATATTGCTCCACCCTTGCAGGTCCGTCGCCACTTGCGCCCCAATAATAATATCGTCAGCTGCAATATTTCTCCGAAAGGAAATCATGAGACTCGGCGTGACACCGTCATCAAAGAAACCCGTGCTCACCGCCACTCCCCCTTCAGGACTCGCCCCGCCATCACCGGCAGTCGTGCCAAAGGCATATTCCAAAAATGCCGAAAGCCCGTCACCATCCGCGTCCGCATTGGGATCACCACTAAAGATCACCGAATCCGAAGTCCCCGGACTCCCCCCAATCGCGGCACTGGAACGCCAATTCGTTGCTAGCCCATGAGCCGGCGAATCGTCGGGCGCGATGAGAACCAAGGAATAGCCATTGCCATCGGGAGCCGTCGGCCAGGGGTTCAAATCGAGATATTCAAAGCGCTGAATATCGACCAATCCTGTTGAATCAACAACCGCCAACTCCTCGCCGCTATTACTGAGACCGGAAACAAAAACTCCCGGAGCAATCTTGATTCCCGCCGTATTGTAAGCCGCCTCGAAAGCGGTCTGGTCCTTCACCAAGACAATCCGTTGTCCCGACGAAAGCAGCGTGCCGGAAGCAAAAGTGTAAGTGATCCCGGTCAGCGCAACGTTCGTCAGATCAATCGTGCCACCCGCAATATTCATGAGCTCAACCCACTCCGTGCTCTCATCGGCTCCCGGAGGGTTGTAGTAGATTTCCGAAACGACCAAGTTGCTCGACGAAGCCGGCGTCCCCACGATGAATTCCGCACTTTGAAGCGCCGACCATTCACCACCACTGAAGGCCCGTGCCTTGAGCGTTCCGGTTTCATTCATGATGATCGAATTTCCGCCTCCATTAGGCTTGAGGCCACGCACCTGAAGATCAATTCCAAGATCCGAGCTGCCATCACTAGCCTGATGAACTTCGATCGTGATCGTGTTGACGCCCTCCAGCAAGTCACCCGGAGAGAGGGTCAGAGTGTCAAGACTCACCACCTCATCTTCTGGAGACGCACTCGAGGCATTGTCAGCGTAGGAAATAGTGCCCGTCGTAAGATTCGTACGATCCACTTCTTTTCCATTAAGATAAACGATCGCTCCGTCATCGCGGATGATATCGAAGGTGAGTTGCGTGTATTCCGAAGCATTCGTCACCGTAAACTCCTTCCGGAAGTAAATGGTCCTCGTTGGAGTGACTCTTGGAATGCTCGCATTCAAGGTCAGCGATCCGACCGCTCCGAAACCCAAGGGCGCTTGCCCGCTTGTCCATGCAGTGTCGACAAAATCCGGGTGCTTCCAGTCACTGCTGTTATAATTCGCATGACCGACCACCACATTGGAAGCGTTCTGAGCCGAGCCATCGAAATAGCGCCAGCCGGTGGCTTCGAAACCAAGGAAGGTATCCACGATATTTCCCCCTGCCAAACTCCCAGCACTAGGATGAATGCCGCCTCCCACTTCCCGAGGATCACTGCCATCGAGGGTATAATAAATGGTGCCGACATCCGCTGTGACACCCAGTTCGAAAGCTACCGGAACCACTCTGCCATGCTGCGCATATTCCGGCGGATCGATGGAAGGATAGAGATTCACTCGCTTCAGCTCTCGAATGGTCGAGCGACTGTCGCTCTGATCGTGCAGCGTCGGAATGTAATTATTAAGGACGTTATCCCGTTCAATAATCCAGTGCTGCTCGCGCGTGAAGTAGATCGGATTATTGATGAGCGGCGGATAGTGATCGCTGTCAATGTTCGTCGAACTACTCGCGGTATTTCCATAGAGCGTGTTCGCCTGCGTGTCTCCCCAGCGTGCCGACTCGGCCACAATCGCTTTATCAATCGCGTTTGAAATATCCAGAAAGCGAGCCTGCGCCTGGGGCTCGCTGAGTGCGCCTCCATGAAACATGTGCTGATAAACCCGGTCCGCGAAGAGCATGCGAAACTCGTCGTTTAAACGCAGCCGTTGCAACGGAGCACCCGCACCCGATCCGCTCGAGTAGCGATTCCATCCATACTTATCGAGCGCGATTTCCTGGTCCCAAACTTGGAAGCGGAACTTCCCGTCGCCGCTCGTCGCGTTCGCCGCAGCATAACCATTTTTGTGAGGCCAATCCTCCGTATCTGCCAAAAAGTGAAGGAACATGTAATCGATGTAGTTCTCCATATCGAGATAGTCTTTCGACTGCTCGTAGACGGAATTGTTCGTGATCGTTCCATTCAAAATTCCCATCATCGAGTTCCAGCGAGCAGGCGGCGTGGTTAGATCCTTGTTCACGAGCCAGTCTTCTTTTTCGCCACCAAGGTTATCGGCATACCAGTCATCCTCGATGCGCTCGGTGAGGTTGTGCACCCCGAAATAAACGCCGTTGTAATAGAGATGCACGAAGTTTCCGTGACCACTCGCATGGCCCATGTCCGACATGCTATCCTTCATCCAAACATCGCGGGTATACTGCGAATCGTTTGGGCGATAGCGCGACGAACTCCACGAAGCGAGCGCCCATGAATCGGTGAAGCAGGCTCGGAGAACCAGCTTGTTGAACTCATTGATCTCGGAATCAGGGAAGAGATCATAATTCAACTTAGGAATTCCCACCGTGGAACTAAAGGTCAGGCGCATCGAGTGCTTCTGCATTCGGGCGGGCCGACGACTCGCGTTTCCTTGCGTCTCGATTTTGCAATCTTCCTGAAAACCAGTAGAGCCATCGGGAAGAATATATTCGATCGAACACTCGCGCTCAAAGCGCCCCTTTGGATTAGTCAACATTCCACCAGTTCCGCCGGTGATGTCTCCCTGGCTCATCGAAATGGCAACCGTCGGAATATCGCGCAAGGCTTCTTGTACCGTGTAAACTCCCAAGCCATTCGTGTTGTTCACAACACGCGGGTCCATCTCATAATCCGATGGCACCAAGCCAACGTCACTATCGTTCCCCCAGTCGCTGGGCCATCCGGGGACCGAAGTCCCTTGCTGGACCACGTCATCGATAAAGAGGTAAGTGTGCGAATCAACATTGGTCGGAAGCCAATCACTGAAGGTCGCGATTGCCCGGACTGTCGATGTCGTCGTGATCGTGATCGGGGCTGAATAAACGATGCCGGAACTCGCCGTCGGCTTGGAACCGTCAAGCGTGTAACGAATCGTTGCTCCCGGAGTGGCTGAAGTGATCTCAAGCGCAAACGGGGCGCTGTAAAATCCCCGATCCTCTGAGAAATTGGTATCCTTAACCACTCCCGGATAGGCCGCACTGCTGTTGACGGCCCTGGGCGTATTGTTTTGAAAAAAGACGGAAGCCCCTCCGCCTGCAGGGATTCCATAGGAAATATCGGTGAACTGCTCGGGATAGACCGGAGAGAAACTGTCATCAATCGTGGTCCCATCCGGCCGCACAATCGCGAGATACTCACCTGAGGCCGAAAGACTAAAGCTAGTATGCGCGTCCCCTCCGGAATCAATCACGTCCTTCCCTGAAGCAAAGACGATCAGGTAGCTGTTGGCTTGAATCGAGACTGCGGGGAAATTCCACTTCGTGAGATTGGTCGCATTATCCGTGAGATAGTAGGCGTCCAGATTGACCACCGTATTATTAGGATTGTAGATCTCGATCCAATCCTCCCTCTTTCCGAATCCATCGCTCTGGCCCGTGCGATTCCGAACCAAAATTTCATTCAGCCGCAAAGGAATGAGAGTGTTTGGAAAGTCCCCCGATTGAGTCGGATCGGTTCCTTCGGAAATCTCGAGCGCGTCATTGAAGCCGTCGCTATCAGTATCTTCGAGCGTCGGATCGGTGACGTAGCCATTGGCCGAAGAAAGCTCATCCGCGTCATTGATTCCCTCACCATCCGTGTCCGCCAAGAGAGGATTCGTTCCATGCACGTTGATCTCATCGTCATCGTCGAGAGTGTCGCTATCGGTGTCGGATAAGATGGGATTCGTTCCCACCGACTGCTCCTGCAAGTTGGTCAGGCCGTCGCTGTCGTTGTTTCCGCTTCCAATCGCCGTCGTGAGATTGGGAAAATAGCTCAGCTCCCAGGAATCATCGAGCCCATCGGAATCGGAATCGTTGACCACTTCGATCTGAAACGCTTTCTCCATGAAGGCACCTGCGGCATCGGTCGAACGCACCCGCGTCGAGAGAATTGTTCCTCCCGAAAACCCGCTCAGATCCCGATCGGTCTCCAAGGTGCTTCCGCTGATCGTAAATTGCGTGTTGTCCGTGGAACCCGTGCCCGTGACCAGCGTATAGGTAAAGGTGTCCTCCGAGGTGGGATCGGTAGTGGAAAGGCTTCCCACCGCCGTGCCGATCGGAGCTGTCTTGGCTACTACCAAACTAGAAAGCGCGGTATCCGTCGGGCCATCAGTCGATACCGGATCGCCGATCTCCAGACCATTGATGAAGACATTGTGGGAACCTTGCGGATTGGTCGCTGAAACGATCCCAGTGAGGGTGACATTTCCCGAACCATCCGTCGTCACGTTCAGAGTCACGACATTGTTTGCCAGAGTCGCAGGAGCACTCGTAAAAGTCAGCCTTTGAGTCGCCGAGCCACCACCACTCCAATCCGCGGCCCGTCCGCCTCCCGATCCAGAATCATAGCCCCAAATCTTAACAGGATACTCCGTATTCGGCTGCAAACTGGTTAAAGTAAGGTTGAGCCCGGAGCCCGGCGCACTATTAAAACTTCCGTTCGCAAAAAGAAAATCCCGCCACATCGACGCCTCCCCGCCTCCTCCATTATTGGTGCCCCGGTCCCGGTCATCCAGAGCCACCGAACCAACCGGATCCACATCCAACCCGATCCCCCCGGGGAAATTCTTCGACCACGAATCGCCCAGGTCGTTGTCGCCCGATGAAATCGACTGCCATCCACTTTGAGTCACGCCAGAGTCGTTAAAATCAATCTGAAGCGTCAGCGCCGATACGGGTGAAACCGTGAGGAGAAGCGCAGAAAGGTGACGAAAGCAAACAGGCAGTTTCATAGGAGGACCCCATAAATAAAGGAATCATCGTGACCTCGACATGAAAAAGTCCCCTCCAACGCCCTAAAAGTCACCTCACGACTTCACATTCATCTCATCTCTCGCCACCCTCGCCGTGTGCCAACTGAACCGATCACCACCACCGGCGAAATTCTCGCCGTTCTGAGCGACCGCGCCTTCCGCGTCCGCCTCCCCAATGGCAAGGAAATCATCGGCCACCCCTCCAAGACTCTCGCCTCCGAAAAACCTGACCTCACCCCAGGCAAAAAAGTCCGCCTCGAAATGACCCCCTACGATTTCGAAAAAGGCCGCATCGCCGCCATCCTCTAAGTTTCCCCCATCTTGGTTTAGGATTTCTCCCTCTAGAATTTAGAATTTTCCGCCCAAATGCCCCGCCACTACATCATCGGAACCGCCGGCCACATCGACCATGGCAAATCCACCCTCGTCCAAACTCTCACGGGCACTAACACGGACCGCCTTCCCGAAGAACAAGAGCGCGGGGTCACCATCGAGCTCGGCTTCGCTCACTTCTCTCTCCCCACTCCTGCCGGAAACGACACCTTCGAGATCGGCGTCGTCGATGTCCCCGGCCACGCCGACTTCATCAACAACATGGTCGCTGGCGTTGGAGCCATCGACCTTGCCATCTTCATCGTCGCCGCCGATGACTCCTGGATGCCCCAGTCCGAAGAGCACCTCCAAATCCTTTCCTACCTCGGGATCAGCAATTTCGTCATCGCACTCACCAAGGCCGACCTCTGCGAGGACATCGACTTCGTCAAAGAAATGCTCGCCGATGACCTCAAGGGAACCGCCCTTGAAAAGGCCCCCATCTGCCCCATCGCCGCCCCCACTGGACTCGGCATGGATGAGTTCAAAGCCACCCTCACCAAGATTCTCTGGGATACCCCCCAGCCCCGCGACTACGGCCAGCCCCGTCTCGCGGTCGACCGCGCCTTTTCTCCCAAAGGCGTCGGCACCGTCGTCACTGGCACCCTCACCGGCGGATGCGTCAAGACTGGCGATTCCCTCACAACCTATCCCTCCGGCCTCAGCACCCACATCCGCTCCATCCAGAGCCATTCCTCCTCCCTTGGCGAAACCCGCCCCGGCATGCGCACCGCCCTCAACCTCCCCGACCTTCCACTCTCTACCAAAGGGAAAAAAGGAATCTCCCGAGGCCACCTCCTCGTCGGAGGAACACCCGCACCTGCCTCCACCGAGATCGACGTCCAAATCACCCGCGCCGCCCGGCCCATCCCCGGGCAAAAAGGCACCCTTCGCCCCCTCAAAAATGGCCAAAAAATCTACGTCCATCACGGCTCGGGGCGCTCTCAAGGACGCCTCTTAATGGCCGAAGAAGGCAGCACCATCCTTCCTGGATCCGAGGCCCTAGCCCAGCTCCGCTTCGACCATCCCGTCCACACTCTCGTCGGCGAGCACCTCGTCCTGCGCGAAGTCTCCGGCGAAGCCACCCTCGGCGGCGCCGTCGTCCTCGACCCGCATCCATCACGACGCCACTTCCGCGACGAAGACCGCCAGGCTTTCCTCATCGAGCGCGCCTCCGATCCCACCGACCTCGGTCTCATCCTTCGCAGCCACCTCGAACGCGACCACTTTCTCCCCATCACCACTCTTTCGCGGGCCCTCCCCTTTTCTCCTGCTGAAATTAAGACCGCCCTCAAAAAACTCACTAAGGCTAACCTCATCAGCCCCGTCGGCGACAAATACGTCACTCTCCACTCCTTCTGGAAAGACCTCTCCAAAACGAGCGCTAAAATCGTCAAGGACTACCACAAGTCCCACCCCGATCACACCGGCATGAGCACCGAGCTTTTGAAAAAGAACCTCGGCACCCCCGTCGGCATCCCCGGCCTCTTCGATGCCCTCCTTAGCTGGCTTTCTGAAAACGACTTCCGCGTCAGCGACAACCTCGTCTGCCACGAGAGCCACTCCCTCGAACTCCCCCCGGAACTCGAGGCTCCCGCCGCCGAGATCCTCAAGACCCTCGACAGCACCGGCCTGACTCCTCCCCTCCCCGGCGAGCTCCAGTCCACTTCGAATCACGAAGCCGCCTACCGCTTCCTCTCGCGGACCCAACAAATCATCCCCCTCGATCCCAAGGTCACCCTCAGCAAAAAAGCCTACGACTCGGCCATCGCGACCGTCACCGCCTATCTCGAGAAAAACGGCCAGGGCACCGCCTCCGAACTCCGTCAGGAACTGGGCACCTCGAGAAAAGTCCTCATGCCCCTCCTCGAACGCCTCGACCGCGATAAAATCACCGTAAGAAACGGCGACCACCGCACCCTCGCTTAAAGAAGCCGGGGCGTTTCGCCCCGTCAATTCCTCAAAAAGTCTTCGTCGCTAAACTAGCAATCTTCGAGACACCCCTTCGTGATCAAAATTGCCTGATCAATAAAGTCATCCACCTGCGAAAGCGAAAGATCGACCTCCGCCTCACGCTGTAAGGCAAAGAGGTAATCATCGATATCATGGCGTATCCTCTTCTGCGCCTTGTCGTCCACCCGCCAACCTGCAATCGCGTGCCCGCAAATGATCCTCTCCACCTCGCAGGCCGCCTCCGCAAAGACCTCATCAGGCGTTCGTAATTCCCGCTGACGCTCGGAACCATAAGGAACTCGATCTTCCCTAACGACCGGGCCACCCCTTGACCAAAGCTGCTCCTTCATCGGCCCAAACAGCGCCTGTGCCAGCTCCCGCCCTACCAAAACCTTTGGCAGACTCTTCCCATTTCCGTGGTCACCCATAGCCAAACCCTGCCTCATCCATCGAAAAAAAGTAACCTCAAAAAGCCCTCCTCTGATAGCTTAACAATTTTCGCAAAGTCGTTGCCGCGTTCATCCACTCCATCCCCGGACTCTCAGGAGTGATCGCAGACAGCGGCGCATTAAAGGCCACCGGCACGACCGACTGCACCCGCGCCGGATCCTTAAACTTCCACCCACTCATCCCGGACGCCCAGCCCCACAGATGCTCGAACAAAAAATGGATCGCCAGATGAAATGACACCGTCACTAACCCACAAATCACCGCCAGCGTCAAAAAACATTCATTCGCAGTGTCGCGAGATCTCAGCCAGTCAATAATCGTCATGCTTATCGGCGATAATTCCCAACTCCACCCCATCCACGAGCTTCCCCTTCACCATTGGCTTTCCCCTCCGCTTCCGCTAAAGTCCGCCCACATGCTCACACGCACCCAACTCGCGGAACTCCTCGAAGAGCAAGACCAGCCCGCATACCGCGCCACCCAGATCCTCGATTGGATCTACAAAAAGCGCGCCCGCTCTTGGGAAGAAATGAGCAACCTCCCCCCCGCCCTCCGCACGGCTCTCGCCGAAAAATACCCCCTCCGCCCCCTCACTCATACCCTGACCAAGGGCTCTGCCGACACCACCCGTAAGTTCCTCCTCGAACTCCCCGACAAGCGCTATATCGAGACCGTCCTCATCCCTGCCTCGCCCGCCCTTTATGGCGAAACATCCGACCGCCACACCCTCTGCGTCTCGTCCCAGGTCGGCTGCGCCTACGCTTGTAAATTCTGCGCCTCCGGGCTCGATGGCTTCACCCGCAACCTCACCGCCGCCGAGATCGTCTCCCAGGTCATCCTCGCCGAAGAACTCTCTGGCGAAAAGGTCAACAACCTCGTCTTCATGGGCATGGGCGAACCCCTCGCCAACTTCACCAACCTCTGCCAGGCTCTTGACATGATCACCTCCGACTGGGGCCTCAACATCGGCGCCCGTCGCATCACCGTCTCGACCTCCGGCCTCGTTCCGCAGATTAGGAAACTGGCCGAGCTTCCCCAGCAAATCCGCCTCGCCATCTCCCTCCACGGCCCCGACGACGAGACCCGCGAGAAGATCATGCCGGTGAACAAAAAGTATCCCGTCGACGAACTCTTCGATTCCCTGCGCCTCTGGAACTCAAAGAAGAACCAAAAGATCACCCTCGAATACATCCTCATCGATGGCGTCAACGCCGACCCCGAGCACGCCCAAATCCTCGCCAAGCGCGCCGCCTCCATCCGCGCCAAGGTCAACCTCATCCCCTACAACACCGTCGAGGGCCTCCAGTGGTCCCGCCCTTCGGATGAGGACTGTCTCCGCTTCAAAAGCGTCCTCACCAACGCCAACGTCTCCGCCACCCTCCGCCTCGAAAAAGGCCACGACATCGACGCCGCTTGCGGCCAGCTCCGCCTCAAAAAGGAAAAGGCCGAGATTTAACCTTCCAGTACTTCACCGCCTGGTAACCCGACGCGAGGTGGGAACCAAGGTGAAGGTCTTTGATTGTAATCCCTTTGACATCGCCTTCCCTCGAGAAGCACAGAACGTTTTTTTCTTTCGCCAATGTCCTCTCCGACCGCCGCCAGTGTCCGCGCCTTCGACTTTTCGATCACACCTTTCTGCGTGTAGAGAGAGAGGCCATACCTGAAGCCGAGAGATTTTTCAAAATGAAGGTAGCACTTCACCGGATCAAGGAACTCTGGCGCATCCGCTTTGGCCACCGCATTGCGCTGCTTGAGTGGAGTCGCATGTTCCAGACTGATCGCGAGCGCCAGACGCCACGAAGAACCTTTCGCAACCTTGTCGCTCGCTTGCCAGATCTTCCGGTAAATCAGCATCGCTGCACCATAGTTGCCGGCCTTGGCACCATCGCCCACCGCCATTTGCACCAGTAGATCATTCGACGAGAGCATTTTCCCGATCAGTTCCTCCTGATCTTTTCCCTGCTCGGCAAATGCCGCCAAGCGACGTGGAGTGGGATCAGCACCCTCCTTCACTCATCAAATCCTTCCACGCAGTGCCCACTGATATCGTGGCATTTCTCAAGAAGATGAAGTAAGGTCCCCCCACATGGCCGACCCACTTCACGGAGTAAAACTTGAGGAAATTATCACCTCCCTCGTCGAGGAATATGGCTGGGACGAACTCGCAGACCGCATCCGGATCCGCTGCTTTGCAAACGACCCCTCCATCAAATCCACTCTCAAATTTCTCCGCAGAACAAACTGGGCCCGAGACAAAGTCGAGCAGCTCTGGCTCCAAACCTTCGCGCCATGAAGTCGGACTACCGGCTCATCGCCCGCGCTTACGCGTCTTGCGAGAGAGTGCTCTACCGCGATGCCCTCCAGCGCTGCCGCACCGCCTTCATCAAGGCACTGCCGAAACGCGTCCTAAGCGTCGGCGAGGGCGACGGACGCTTCTCAGAGGCCCTCCTCAACGCCCAGCCCGAAACCCAGCTCCAAGTCATCGAACCCGCTGACGACATGAGGCGAGAGGCGCTCCTCAGAAATCCAAACTTAGAATTCGTCACCTCAAAATCCGCCGCCCCATGCGATGCCACCGTGCTAAACTTCGTCCTCGATCTTTTCTCCCGGGAAGAAGCCATAGCGTTCCTCGATCAACTCCCGGAGTCTCCAGTGCTCATCGTCGGCGACTTCTTTCCCGATGAGGTCCACGGCAGAATCGAAAGGAATCTCGCCCGCCTCCTCGTCTGGATCATGTATCGCTTTTTCAATCTGACCACGGGCCTCAAAACCCGACGCCTTCCTCCCACGCGTGATATTCTCACCACCCAAGGCTGGACCCTCCGTCAGGAAGAAGTCCAATGGGGCGGATTCATCCGCGCTCAATGGTGGGAGCGCTAATTCTCTCTCCATCAACTGCTCCAGGATTCCTCAAATATCTTATAAAGAAAAAGGGCTGGTCTTTCCAGACCAGCCCTTTTGAAAAATCTAAAAAAGCTCCCTTCGCCGGGCTTTTTTCGCGCCATGCTCAGACAGGCATCTCGATCTTAAAACGGGATATCATCCTCGTCGTCGAAGTTCCCCGAAGCCGGCGCACCACCCTGAGCGGGAGGCTGCTGCTGTGGAGCACTACTACTCTCCTGCGGTGGAGGGCCGCTCTGCTTCGGAGGAGTTCCTCCGCCGCCTTGGTTACCTCCGCTTCCTTGATTGCCTCCACCTCCTTGGCCTCCGCCAAGCAATTGCATGTTCTCGCCGACGACACGGAGGCGACTCCGCTTTTGACCAGTGGCCTTGTCATCCCAGGTATCAAGCTGGAGACGGCCCTCGATGTATACCGAGCGGCCCTTGGCAAGATATTGACCTGCCACTTCAGCTTGGCGACCCCAGAGGGTCACATCGACAAAGGTGACTTCTTCGATGCGGTTACCGTCGTCTCCGGTCCGCACGCGATTCACGGCCATGGCGATGTCTGAAACTGCTGTTCCCTTGGGCGTGTAACGCACTTCCGGGTCCCGAGTCAGGTTTCCGATCAGGATAACTTTATTGGCACTGGCCATGGCTGGAAATGGTAAAATTTAGCCGAGTCGGCGATAGTGCTGGAGATGAACGGTGGTGTTCAGCTTCAAGCGGTCGTTGATCTTATCGATCGTGTCTGGCGCGGCTTCGAAGACGTAGTTGACGTAATGTCCTCCATCGGCCTTGCGGGAGTTGGTGTAAGCGAATTTCTTCCGGCCAACCTGCTTGACCTCGTCGAGCTTGGCGCCTTCTTCTTCCATCTCGCGAGCGACAGCGCTCACAAGATCATCAATGCTGGTTTCACTCCCCTGTGTGTTTAGGACAATCGTCCCCTCGTATTTGCGATTCATCTTCCTCTTGGTGTTCGGGATTGGTTTTTTGAGTCTTACTTTTGACGTTAAACTGATTAGCAGCTGCTTCTACACCTGCTGAAACGGCAAGTTGGACAGCATCGGCAGCGGTTGCAAGTGTGTTTTCTAAGAGTTCCTTCTCGTCCATTGCAAAGGTTCCCAAAACATGACCCACAAGTTGCTCACCTGACGACGCTCCGATGCCGAACTTGAACCGCGGAAAAGCATCATTGGGAAGGTGCGCGAGGAGAGATTTTACACCATTGTGGCCACCGTGCCCACCGTTCATGCGGAAGCGTAGATCCCCCAAGGGAAGCGAGACATCATCAAAGACCACCAATATCTCTTCTGGGGCCCAGCGGTAGAATCGGGAAATGCTCCCAATCGAACGGCCACTTTCATTCATATAGGTCTGTGGCTGCAGATAAGTCACACCACCGATCTTGCAGGTCTTGGCCTCCCACTTGCCATCCACCTGAAACTGCGCCCCCTCACGCTCCGCCACGAGATCTAAAACGCTGAATCCGACGTTGTGACGGGTGCGCACATACTGATCCCCGGGGTTTCCGAGTCCGACAATCGCTTTGAGCTGAGACATTCGGTTGGAGACTGCGCCTAGAAAGGGACCGCGGAAATAAAAAACGCCCGCCACCTGAAGTGACGGACGTTTTGAAATAATTTCGTGAGAGCTTACTCGGCAGCAGCCTCTTCCGCAGGAGCGGCTTCGTCAGCAGCTTCACCCTCTTCATCTTCTCCCTCAGACAAGGTCGCGCGGGATTCGTTAACGATGGCCACGAGGACATCACCGGCAAGAGCAGGAGTCACCCCTTCAGGAAACTCCAGGTCACTCACGGTGAGGGCCTCACCGATCTCGATCTCTTCAACATTTGCTTCGAGAGTTTCCGGAAGATTCTTCGGCGAGCAGGAAATATCCAGGGTGTGGATCATCTGCTCCAAAATGCCACCATTCTTCACTCCGGTTGGCTCACCATTCAGAACCACAGGAAGGCTGGCGTGAATCACGGTCGAATCATCCACTGCAAGGAAATCGGCGTGGAGAAGATATCCAGTGAGAGGATCTTTCTGAGTCGACTGGATGAATGCGCTCTGCGTTCCCGAGCCTTCAACTTCGAGATTCACGATAATATTCGCGGAAGCACTTTGTGCCAGCATATCAGTAAGGGTCTTGGTATGGACCTTAATATTGACGTTCTCGGCACCCTTCCCGTAGATCACGGAAGGAAGGTAGCCTTCGCGGCGCATTTGCTTAAGCACGCCGGAGCCGGTGCGCTGACGTGTGGTAGCTTCGAGAGTTTGAGTCGTCGACATGGTAGTAAAAGATTGAATAATCGCGCGACAGCTGTCGCGCGGGGCGGTTGATTACACGGAGGGACCGTCGATGTCAAAGAGAGAAGTCACCGATTTTCCGATATGAATCCGGTGGATCGCCTCAGCCAGAAGCGGCGCAATCGAGATCGGGTTCACTTTTTCTGTCGCGACCACCGGAGTCGAGTCCGTCGTAATGACCGTCTCGATCACAGAGTCATTGATTCGCTGATGCCCCAAATCACCAATCACCGCGTGCGAAACGGCTGCAAAAATTCGCTTCGCTCCATTCTCCTTCAGGATATCCGCCGCAGCGCACAAGGTCCCTGCAGTTTCGGTCATGTCATCAATAAGCACGACATCACGCCCTTCCACATCACCAATCAACTGCATCGCCTCCACCTCGGTCGCACTGACCCGGTGCTTCGCCACAATCGCAAGACTAGCGCCCAGCGCATCAGAATAAGCACGGGCCATTTTAACCCCGCCCACATCAGGTGAAACCACCGTCAGGTTGTCACAATCCTCTCCAAAATGCTCGGTAAGAGCGCGCAAGATCACCGGCTTCGCATAGAGGTGATCGACCGGAATATTGAAAAACCCCTGAATCTGAGCCGCGTGAAGATCCATCGTCACCACCCGATCCACCCCGGCAGCCGAAAGAAGATCCGCAACCAGTTTCGCCGTGATGGGGACTCGAGGCTGATCCTTACGATCCTGCCGCGCATATCCGAAGAATGGAATGACCGCATTGATCCGGCCCGCACTCGAGCGCTTCGCCGCATCCACCATGATCATCAACTCCATGAGATTGTGGTTAGTCGGCGGGCACGTTGGCTGGATAATAAAAACGTCTTCGCCTCGGATATTTTCGTTAATTTTTACGAAGGTTTCTCCGTCTGGAAAAGCCGTCACATTGACGTCTGCAAGTTTCGATCCGAGGCAGGAGGCAATCCCTTCCGCAAGCTGCGGATGGGAGGTGCCGGTGAAGAGTTTCATTCCGAAGTCTGCTCTCATGGAAGGGAGATTAGCGGGTTGAGGAGCCGGATTCAAGTCCTGCCGCAATTCGTTCTACCTCTTCGCCAGAAATCTCTGCCGGGGCGATTCTTCCATCCTTAATCTGCGCGATCTGCTCAAGCAGCGATCTGCTTTGCACATTCCAAATCGATTGACGCCCCCGGAGAACCGACTGGGCTTTGGCATACCTCTTTTTAGCTTCCAGCATCAAGGCCAGCCCACGCTCTGGATCACGCTTCATCCATGCCTGGTGCCCCGCCCTGTAGAGATTCTCTCCATCCAATAGGGCATCCCAGCGAAGCACCTGCTCAACGAACTCCTTGCGTTCACCTGTCGGACCCGGCCATTTCTCCAGACGCTGGTGATTCTTAATTCTTGCACTTGCCAAGCGCAAGAAGCGTCGTGCTTCGTTTTCCTCACCTTTTCGTAGGAGCTGGAGCGCTCTAAAAAAGGAGCTCCGTCCCGCGTGATAATTAACCCTAAGATGATGCTCCCTCGTTGAAAGTCTTTCGACCGCCAATTGATGCAGTGGTTCGGAACCTTCGTAGTCCCCCCCAGAATCCAAGGTCCTTGGTAAACTGGCAATGGCAACCTGCGAATAAGGGTTCACAACAAGTGCCTGCTCGAAGGACACTTTTGCAACGTGATTAAACTGGCCAACAAAGTCTCTATCTCCCACCTCTTTCGCCTGATTCGCATACGCCATCGCAGCTTGGCCCGCTATTTCGTAGTGTTTAGGGTTTTTGCTGGCTTCCCCGGCCTTCCAAAGCGCTGAAATAGTGGCCGACTGAGCATTGATGTTGCCCCGGTCTTCGGCGTAATTGTTTGCCTTTCGAGCCCAAAAATCTGTCACCCCTGCGCGAGACCCGGCGAAGATCGTCAGCACTGCGATGAGTAATGAAAAAATTCCTCTCGAGCCACTCGCCAATTTCCCGAGATTTTCTCTCGAGCCTCCTCGAGCCAGAATCGCGACAAGCACCGCACAATATCCAATTAATGCCGGAACGTGCATTAAGAAACTAAAATAGGACTGAATAAGAAGAGCCGCGAGCGCTCCGTAAGCACCCACTTTGAAAGCCCGCTCGAGAGCTTCTTCAGCTCCTTGCGGTCGATCTACTACCGCGACCACCCCCTTTACGCCATGAGATCCCAATCCGAATAGAACCAAAATAAACCCAATAAACCCATATGAGCTTAAAGTCTCAAGATACTCATTGTGGACGAACTCAGGGTCTCCAGTGAAGCTGTAGAGACGCTCCGTGTCCCAATCCTGAATGACCTTGTAGGAGAAGGCTCTCGCTCCATGACCAACTGCAGGTGATTCCAAAAAACTGTCAAAGGCCATTCCTTGGAGAGATGACCTCACCCCCCCAGTGACTAAGATTGATTCAGCTGAAGCCCCTTCGCCTTTTCGTTCCGCAGTTTTATAAGAAATGACTGCCCAGCTGGTACTGAGTCCAATCACCAACCCCACCACCGCGATGATTCCGGCAAGGAACGCCCGCGGGCTTTTGCTCGAATGTAGGGTCCACCAAAAAGCGAACAGCGAAACTCCCACCCCACCAGTAAGGCCCAGCCAACCACCACGGGATCCACTGAACCAAGTCGCCGCCACCAAAAGTCCCATCACCACAAAAAGGCAAACTTTCCAAATCGCCCGCATGTTCACCAGAAAGGGAACTGGTAAGAGAACAAGAAGACTCACATTACAGAATGCTGCAAACGGATTGTAATGCCCGAAGAATCCCGAGAGGCCGGATAGCTTGTGCTGAATATTCGAGAAAACATAAAAGGGTTGCTCAGAGGTCAACTGAATTATCGCTGCCACAATCTGCGCCAAGCTCATTCCCACCACTGCGAAGAGCAGAACTTTGAGAAATGATGATCCGGCCTGGGAGATCGCAAAGTAAATCCCGAGAAAAATGACCACCAGAAAGCTCTCGGATACGGCCAGCCCCACCGGACCACCCAGGAGAGCTCGGACGATGAAGTAGCTTCCAGCAAAACCTACAGCAACCAAGAAAGAAGCCTTCGGCTGTATCGAGCCACCCAACTTAACCACGACGAGAAAAACAGAGAATCCCAAAAGGAGCACTCCCCAACCCACTCGATGATAATCGAGATCAACCCCCGTTAGCAGGATATAGACCAAGCCCAAGGCAACCAGCCCTGAATGAAGCATTTCGCGTTTAAATGATCTCATTTGAACCAAAAATTCTACTTGGCCCCTTTTCCGAAGAGCACTGCAGGAATCGTTTTGAGTAAAATCAGCACATCTCCCCAGATCGACCATTCATCGATGTAACGAGTGTCCAGCTTCACCCACTCATCAAAATCGGTGATATTGCTCCGCCCGGTGATCTGCCAGATACATGTGAGGCCAGGTTTCATGCTAAGGCGTCGACGGTGGGCGGAATTTTCAATCGCCTCGATTTCATGCACAGGAAGTGGCCTCGGACCAACTAGACTCATCTCTCCTTTGATTACATTGATCAACTGCGGCAACTCGTCGATACTGTATTTCCGAAGAAAGTCCCCAAAAGGAAAGATCCTGGGATCGTCATCAAGTTTGAAGGCAGGCCCGTCCACTTCATTGCCGTGACTTTCCTTCACTTCTCTCAACTTTTCTTCGGCGTCAGGAACCATCGTCCTGAACTTATAAATAGAAAACGCTTTACCGTAGAGACCGGACCGTTTCTGGGAAAAGAACACCGGCGCCCCTGGGCTTGCTAGCTTGATCCCTACCCAAGCAAACAGCCAGATCGGTAAAGTGCCCAGAAGAATAAAAACGGCCCCAAAGAAATCCAACAGCTGCTTCGCAAACAACTGCCAGGAAAGCTCGGGTGTAGAGCTAAAAACCAACATAGGCTGCCCGCCAATTACGTCAAAGGTAGGCCGGGCGACCTGAGTTTTAAGAAATGACGCATCCAGCCAAGCTTCAACTCCTTGAACCTCGCAAAGACCCACGGCCCTGGCGACCCTTTCAAACTCGGTATGCCGGGTTAGGAAAACCACTCTCTGGACAGCTTCCTTTTTAAGAAGGTCACCAAGTTCATCCACCGTATTGCCAGCCATATCAAAGTGGCTCACGATTCTCCACGTTTGAAGCCGCTCGGCTTCCACTTCCTCAAGAAACGAAGCGATCTCTTCCCTGTTCCCCGCGAGAACAACATGGTCCAAGTTTTCGGGCCGCTTCGCTTTTTCCAGCAGCACGCGTCGCGTGATCACACTCCTTAACCAGAGCAATCCAAAGGCATAAAAGAGACCGGTGCCGAAAATGAGGCGCCGTGTTCCAGAGAACTTAAAGACGAGCTCGACCAACGCGACGACCAATCCAACGAGAAGAATACTCTGAAAAAGCTCATTGATAACCTTAACCCGTTTCTTCGTCGCAATCTGTTCGTAAAACTGAAATTTCTCCAAAATGAGCGGGGTCAGGGGAACAACGATATAGACAATCCACATCATATCCTCGAGCCCATAGTCGTCAATATTGCCAATTCCAGCCAGACTCCGGATCGACGGGTGCAGTGCCGCCGCCAGGACAAAGCACACCCACACAATCAGCGCATCAAAGACTTGAAGAATTTGAGTCGAGAATAGTTCGTTATGCCCTCTATGCCTCATAGTCCAATGTTCTTACCCTCCTCCAGTGATGGATCATAACCGCCACGTGGCTCCGCGACGACGACCGGTAGGAACTCCCTTAAGAAATCCTTAATTAATTCCGTCGTCTCTTCCTCATTGAAACTTGGAGCCCCTGCAGGCGTGATCCCCTGCTCGGTGTGCTTGGAGGTGATGTAAGAAGAAAAGGTCGCGTAAGCCCACCGTTGGTCGTAACCCTTGAACAATCGATCCCTCATATCCACCATCGTCCGTTGATAGTGCCCTGCTACAATAGCTTCATGTCCAAAAAAGGTATAATAAAACACCCGCCACAGAATCACTTCCTTTCCGTCCTCTGTTAGATAAGGAGTCGGTTTATCTCCATCCTTCTCAGGATTTTTCATCGCTATTCTCTTACAAATCATCTCCTTCACCGGAAGAGGCGCACCAGAAGACAAGACTCCCTGTAACTGAAGATAATTTTCATGAACGAAGGTCCACCCTTGCGCCCGGAGACACACCTCAGGGCGATGAATGCTTTGGCTAAGATTCTTTCCTGAGAAAACGATGGAAGTCTCAATAGAGGGTCGTTTGCCCGTAGTATCACTATACTCCATCCGCCTGAACTCCGTATCCTGAGCCAGAACCTTTTTCTCCAAAGCTCCTGGCTCCCTCGGAGTTCCCCGCCAATCTCCAAGCTGATCCGGAAGATCTTTGGCAAGCCTTGAAGGCTTCATTCCAGGAGTGCTGGGAAGCAGAAAGAGCGCCCCAAACATCCCGAAGATGAAACAAAATAATACGATCGTTCGCTTGGTCATTTGGCAATCTGAGTCGTGTTCTTTCGCGAAACTGAAACCTTCTTCTTACGCTTTCGGCGCTCACGAATATTGAGCAAGTAATCGATCAAATACAGGCCCGATAGCGCAATGGGGAAAAAGAACAAAAGCCCCGCCCAATCATGGTAGGTCTTCATGGCGAAATCTGCGAATCCCATCTGGGCGATCACCAGAATCGTAAAGATCCTTCCGAAGTTTCCAATAATCGCCAAGGGTAATGAGGAGCCAAAAAGGACCGCTTTCTTCCAAAGACTCTTCTGAGTGTAATGAGCAAACACCGCTGCGATCATCGTTAACGCCATCAAGGATCGAATGCCACTGCACCCATCCGCAATATCCATCGAACTTTCCCCGCTCCCGGAAAGGATGGTGATCGTGTTCCCTTGGCGAACCAAGTCCATCCCGACAAACTGACCCGTATGGAAACAGAATTCTGTCACCAAGAGCTGAAGGCGCCCGGTCAATGCCGTCTCAAGACCAGGAACTGGCATCGCAAACCACCAAAAGAATGCGGGGAAGATAAAGTGCCTGGTCACCTGAAAACCAAAAAGAAAATAAAGAGTTCCGAGAATCGTGAAGGGCAATCCGATGATCGCAATCCTCGGTTGAATCGTTCTCACCGATCCCACGTAGAGAATCAATCCCACAGCCAAGATTGCTAAACCCCAATTGCTCGGCTTTACCTCTTCACCCTTTGCGCGTTTCCATCCGAGCCAGCACATGACCGCAAAGGCGAAAGGAATGAAGCGCCCATGCAAGAATCCATTGTCTGAGTTGCAAGCACGCCACCCCCAGCCAGCCAAGGATTTGCCATTGGTCGTGGGATAGGAATTATGAAAAACGTAAAAATAGAGAAGTAGCAACACCGAAAGACCAGTGAAGATCAGGGCCGGCTTGGGCCAGCCCAGAGGAGAGCGAAGCACATTCTTAGATTCGTTGCTTCCAGCCACGGTCATCTGAATAATCTGATTACTAACAAATAACAAGTGCTTTCCTCTCAGCGTCTATGCACCAAAAAGGCCGATCGGAGCCCCGGAGTCAACGACACTGTGGAAACGAGACAAATTTGGAAGGACGCTCGAAATGTTCTGAGGTGAGACCCCCATCCAGAGCGCCAAATCGGCAAAATACTCATCTACTGACGTTGTCGGAATCATTCGACCTCTTCCGACATCTAAATTATTTCCAAGGGCCAACTCCGGATAAATACCATGGACTTTTCCTCCCTCAACTGCTCCTCCAACGATGAATTGATTACCGCCCCATGCATGGTCGCTACCACCCCCATTCGGTGAGAGTGTCCGGCCAAAGTCAGATGCCGTGAACAGGGTGACTTGATCTTCCACACAGAGTTCACTCATTGCTACCTGAAATTCTCCGATTGCCTGGCTGAGCGCCCCGAGCATGGCAGGATGAGAATTTAGGGAACCATGATGATCCCAGCCACCGACTCTCACGAAAAAGGTTTGGCGTTTCTTCCCCAGATTTTCCCGCGCTGCGATCGTTTCAGCCACATCCTTCAGTTGAAGCGAAAGTGGGTTCTGGGAGTCAAAGGTAGATGCGAGTGCAGGAATCCCCTGCAATGCTGTTCGATACGCTTCGCCAGCTTCAATCGCATCTCGCGTTCTCGTAGCTAGCGCTCTCTTAAAGACATTCTCATACTCCGCTTCCAAAATGCTTTGGATTGCATTTCGTTTCACGGGACTCGGGTCATTCCAATTGGTAATGCCGGGAATATCTCCGGGAGTTTTAGCAAAAACAGAAGTTGAATCCCCAACCTGAAAGAGGTTGGTCCCTGCCAAAGATACATTCATGGACACTCCCCCATTCTCATTAAGATCACGTAAAAGATCCGCCATTCTCCCTCCCCAGCCAGAACGAGCAGTACGAGTTTCAGGAAGACTCGATTGCCAGTGGATCTCTTGGTCAGCATGGGAATAAAGCCCCAAAGGAAGTCTCGCTGTCTGATTATGGATGGCGGATAAATCGGTAGGCTCTACCAAGGTGCCCACATTGGCGACAAATGCAGCCTTGCCGGATTGAAAGAGCGCCGCCAACTCTGCCATTTCCGATTGAATCCCCAAACTCCTCCCGTCCGAGATTGCGTAATTTAAAGGAGTGAACTGGTCAACCGGCAGGCCAATAGATCCCCGGGCAACCGAATACTCGTCAAAGCCAGCCTCATCAACTGGGGCAAGCATATTAAATGAATCGTTCCCTCCAGCCAGATAAACGCAGACGAGCGCCTTATAATCTCCACCAGGATTCACTTCCTCCGCAGATAGTGAACCCATAAGCTTCAAATTGAGCATTGATGAAAGTGCCCCGATCGAACCAACTGCGGCACAACTCGACTCTCCTAGAAAGGTCCGCCGATTTAAGTTCTCCTGTTTTTCTCTCATCTATCGCAAAATGCTAAAGTCTGGGGAATTGATGATCATTTGCAGTGCCCGACGAATCTTAGTATCTGGATTGCTAAATACTTCGAGCATGCTTCTTGCGGCTGCTCTCGTCTCTCCCGACATAGCCCCATAAGTCATTAATCGGTCAAAATGGTCCAAGAGCAAATCGTAGTCTTGTGCCAACAAAATAAGCTCCTGCGTGTAATCGACTCCACGAACCCAATGTCCTGAATTTACAGTGCCCGCAAATAAGTTGTGAGTTGCGAGAAGCGAACTCGCTGTCGCGATCTGAAGCTCTGGACAAAAAAGACCCTCAGATTGAAGCTCGCCTTGTGGCAAGTAATCAGGGAGGTAAAAGTTGAACACTGTTGGGGATGACATCGGAAACTGCCCCAAATCCGATTTTAGTTTGTTGGCGAAAACACCAAATTTTCCGGGTTCCTCCAATTCGCCAAAGGCTCTCATAAAGTGAGTCATTCGAATGAGCGGCTCCCTCACCTTGCCTCGAATTTCCCCTCCGTGGCTCATCGTTCGAGCCTCGGAATCGAAAAGGATTGCCCTCACGACGTGTTCCAAGTTCCCATCTCCCATTTCCCATGCTCGGGACACCCGCGTGAGATATTCAGAACTAGGATTGGAACTCGTAAATCTTTGAATCAATAACCTACTCACAAAAGGAGCGACATTGGGATGAGCGCACAAAGCGTCGAGAGTTTGCTGTACGTCCTCTTCACCAGACTGCCCCTCAGGAACAATCACGCCATCAAACAAGACTTTGGTCCCTGGCTCATGCTCCTCATCCCAAACCTTCATGGGATATTGGTAATCATTGCCTTGAGCTCCCTGGTAGAAGCTGGTTGCTATCTCTCCGCTGTTCACACGAGAGTGGCTCATCCCAGTGAAAACCTTTGCCATTTCGGTGATCACCGAATTGTCGTAGGTCGGAATGAACGATCCGTCATCCGTAATCTGTCGGCTACCGTCAGGATTGAGCTTCCACAAGCCAATCGTGAACAATTGCATGATCTCCCGCGCAAAGTTTTCATCAGGAAATTGCCCCAGCGCTGGGTCAGATTTACGATTACCAAGGTGGGAAAGGTAAAAGCCCATCGCAGGGCTGTAGCTCACGTGCTCCAGTAGATCCCGGAACGATCCAAAGCCTTCAGTCAAAAGCGGATCATAGTAGCGCGCCTGCGTCGTGACGTTGTCACCGATTACCGTCCCGCTCTCTGTATTCACAACAAAAATTTGACTCAAGGCATACGCCATCCTTTGCCTCATTTGGTCGGGAGCAATGAGTGCAGAACGCCACCATCCGTGCCTCCACAATCCTGCTGAAAAAGGTTGCCCGGTAGAAAACATGCTAGCCTGCGTCGTCGTCGCTGGCATACTCAATTGCCCTTCAAACCAAGCTGAGAACCCAAAGCTCGTCACCTTTTCAATCTCCTCCTCATTCGGCCCAAAAGACGCTTGAACAAGAAATCGGGCAGCTTCACTCGCCGTCGGCAGTCTCTGTGGAATGGATCTACCGTCAGTAAGGAGAATGCCCTCAGGGGCTTCAAGAGATTTGCTAGCAAAAGCAAAATCAGACATCTCGCCACCGCTCGCACTGAAAGGATCAATATCACTCCAGCCAAAGAGAGCTTCTTCCCAGGCAGTCAGACCATCCGCGTCGTTGTCCACGTCGCCAGCGCCCATCCGATAAACTCCCACAGGTTCGACCGTCGGAACAATGACTTGTCGAATCTCTGAAATTGTCGCCGTCGGGGAAGTAACAAGCGCTTCCCATTCTCCGCTTTGCGGCGACCAACGCTGAATCCAATAGGCCTTGCCGATGATCGTCTGCCACTCAAATGTTACCGTGTTGGCGCTCACCGAGTGCACTTTCAACTCCAGCCGACTCAAAGGATTTGTCGGGTCGGTCCCGGCCACCGATTCTGCGAAATTCGATTGACCATCCGCATCACGATCCAACTCGTTGTGTGCAAGTTGCGGATACAGTTGGACCCACAATTCAGAGACTCCGTCGCCATCGTAGTCGAGCGCACCACTCAGGGGCTGGAAGCCAACAAGAGCAATCGCTAGCACGATAGCCAAAGCTTTCCTGCACTCTTTCTTGTCTGAACTTTTTTGAAACACGAATTTTAAAAAATTAAGTCTTGAGGTTGAAGTTCAGTCTCGTCCCTTCCTTCGTCAAGGGGAAAAAATTTGGTGTAAGCAGCCGCCGATTGAGCCGCGATCGATGCCCACGTGAGCTCACGCGTCACATATTGATGCCCCTTCACTCCAATTTCCTTCAGGAAATTGCGCTGCCTCCAAGCCTCAAGTAATCCTTCCGCAATACTCTCGGGGTCAGGCTCCACCAGGAAACCTCCATTCGACTTTCTGACGTGATTTGCGATGCCCGCCCTTGTCGACACCAGAACTGGTCTTGACGCCATCATCGCCTCCACAATCGTGAGTCCAAATCCATCGAATCTCGATGCCAGAACGCACAAATCAGCCCGTGAGTGGATCGTGATCGAGTGTTCTGGGAGTCGCCCTGTGAAGAGGATGTTCGCACCCAAATGAAGGGAATTTGCCAAATCTTCTAAAAAATCACGGTCTTCCCAATCATTCCCACTCAGAACGAGCTGGATTCTCTCAGAACTCCCCACTTTTTTCAGAAACTGCGCATACCCCTCAATAAGGAGATCGAGACCCTTGTGATTCCGATCCATTCTGCCCAAATATTGGATCCTAAAATCCTCCTCGCAGCCGGGAATCCGGGCATCTGGTGCCAGATGAACCAAGTCATCAGTATCGCAACCATTCGCTACTGTGAATACAGGGGTCGTTATCCCTTGCTCTCGAAGCGGCCCCTCATGCTCGGTGGACAAGAGCTGGACCGCAGCCGCGTGCTGGATCACCCATTTCTCACAACAATGCCAGTAGAGGAACTTGCGAAACGCTTTATGCTTCTGGAGGGTTCGCACATAAGGGTCGTGAGGGACAAAAATGTATGGAATTCCACGTCGATGAAGCGCCCTAGCCTGCGCAAAGACCTGCGGGCTGTATGTCCCGTGAAGAACTGCCCCGTCCAATTCGAGCTCTTTCGAATCTAAAGCATTCAGAAAGGCCTTCGGCAGATCAAAAGGATGACGATTGTGGTGCGGAAACTTGATCTGTGGAGGCTCCTTTCCAGTCGCTTCCCTAACCGGCTTCGCCCGAAAGGTGATGATCGGCACATCAATGCCTTCAACATCCTCGAACGCAGCTCCCAGCCCTCGGCAGAAGCTGGTCAAACCCTCCTGTCCAGGGAAGTAAGATAGAATATGAGCAACTCTTATCATCGTCTTCGTTCAGCGAGAGCTTCCAAAACAACTTCTAGTACTTCGTCAGCTACCGCATCCAATTCCTGACCACAATCAACCAAGACCGCCCGGTCACCCAATTCCTCCGCGATGTTCTTGTAACATTCTAGCTGCCTCACCAACTCTTCTGGCAAAACCTCCTGTTTCCTCTTCAAGATCGTTTCTTCATCAGTATGTAGAATGATCACCCGATCAGGTCGCGGGATCAATTTAAACGCAAGTTCCGCAAGTTTGGTACTAGCTCCATAACGATAACGCCGCGGATCGGCAAGCAGGTCCGGATAAAAACGATCAGAAAGCACCATCTCTTTCTTTGCTCTCAAATGGAAAAGGTAGCGAATCGAAGCGAACCACCAATAGAGCACGATCTTGACCAGCTGAAGACTAGATAGAAATGCTGACTTGGGAGGTTGCGCGTGCGGATCTGTAATAACGATATTAGAGTCTCCAGTCGCAGGGTTCAACTTAGGCAACCAATGGATCGCTCTAACTTTGATTCTTGAAAGTTTCAGTCGTTTATTGAGCTCCTCGATCACACTTGATTTGCCACTCCCATCGGGACCGAGAATTCCAACCCAGGGCAATGCCAATCGACGATGGAATCGCCATTCACAAAGCCAGTGCTTTACGACGTTGGTAGCCGTCTTAAGCGGATGGCGAACCATTTGCCGCCTCGCTAATGTAAACCTCATGGAGCTCACCCAGTGGGTAGCAACCCCAGCATCTCCTCTTGCCGCAATCTGGAAGAGGTTTTCTGCTAGCCTGTTACCAAAAGCCGCACGGAGGCATTCTCTAAAATTATCTTCATCCTTCTTTACCGCTTCCTTGATGAAATTACGGTAGCGCCTGTTATACCTGCGCCCCCACAAAAGCCCCGTCATCCAGGCGATGTATGCGTCATGGCCCAAAGCCGGACGCGGAATTCCGTCTTTCTCTAGCGGAGCCACCTTGCTCCAGAATAACTTTTGGTCGAGGTACTCAATCCCATTCCACTCGAAGACTGGTAATAAATCACATTGCCCCCAATCAAAAAAGTATTGGACGACATACTGCCTCGGAATCCTCGTCCACGGAGTTCCGTAAAGACCATCACACGCCTTCATCGCTGGCGCGTGATTCTCTACCGCGATATCCCAATCGCTGAAAGGCCCCTGCTTCAGCCCACAGCGCTCGAAGCGAAGAAATGCGACCTTCCCTTCCTGAGCCGCTACAAACTCTCTGAGACCAGCCTGACTACGAAGATTCATGAATTCTTTGCCTGCTCTTTTGGCTCGCTCTCAGCTCTGCTGGTCTCACGAGGTAGCTCGATGAGAGTTTTAGAAGCTTTGTAAAAACGCTTCGCTGCAAATTTCTTGATGCGAAAGTACAAATAGATGACTCCATCTGCAAACCAGACCCAAGGAGGTTCGGTCACCTTATGCCATCCATAGGCCCGTCTAATGGCGATCGATTCCGCATGCTGTTTCTCAAGAACCAGCTGCTCGGTAGCATTCGATGAATCCTTGTGCTTAGAACTCAGATTCATTCCGTGCATGCGAAAGTCTGCAAGCAAGGCATGCATATACACGAACCTCTTACCCAGTGCTGCAAGTCGGTTGTAAAATTCACCATCCATGATGTAACCATAACTTTTATCCAACCAATGCCCTTCGCCGATCACAGTAGAATTTCGATAGAACGCAGATGTTGAACCAATATAGCACCCCAAGTAACTTAACATTTGTTTATCAAAAGGAAATAGAGTCATCGATCGAATATACTCCCCTTTTTTATCAATGAAGTCCCAACCTCCATAGATCACATCTGCCTCGTCTTGATGTTTAATAAAATCAAGAACGGCCTTCAACGCTCCGGGCTTGAGGCGATCATCGGTATTGAGCCACATAACCCATCGACCTTTCGCCGCGGCAAACCCTTTATTGATGGCATCACTCATTCCCTCATCGGGTTCTTGCGTGAATTTGACGGCAGGGAATTGCGCGACGATCTCAGCGGTATCATCTGTTGAACCACCATCGAAAATCAGGTGCTCAAAGGTCGCCCCTTTTTGATTCGCAACGCTTTCGAGGCACTCTCGGATAAAGTGTCCGTAATTGTAACTGGCGGTTACAATCGTAAAATCAGGGATCATTGATAAGTGAAATTATGATGGGATGGTTCGGCGACTATTTCGCTTTTTGATCCAGGCAGACTCGATAGGCACGATTGATTTCCTTGGCCACTTGCCGCCAGCTAAAGACCTTGGATCGCGCAATTGCGGCATCCTGAATGGCTGACCAATCAGCTCTTCGCTTCGCAAGTTGGCCAATCGCCTTGGCAAGACCCTCAACGATCTTCTCCCGATTCCCAACCTCAACTTTGAGGCCACAATCGTCCGTAACAATCATTCCAGGTCCCGCCCAATCCAAGCAGATCACCTGTCGCCCCAAAGCCAGAGATTCCAGAACCGACTGACCGAATGCCTCATTCACCGCTGGATGTATCAACGCGTCGGATTCTCTCATCCTACGATAGACATCTTCCAGCGAATCGAGCTTTCCGGCAAATTTGACCCGCTTCGTGAGCCCCCGCTTCTCGACCAGTTTCTTGAGCGCCGAAAGCTCGGGTCCTTCTTGAAGAATCGTGAGCTGCACATCGTGCCCTGCCTCGACTGCTTGATAAACGGCATCGATAGAGAGATCGACCCCCTTCCAGTGCACCAGCCGGCTGGCGCTTAAAATTCTAATTGGACCTTGAGGGGCCCCATCAACGACTGGATTTTCTTCGGAAAATGCCGCCACCTCGTCATCTCCACAACCGGACTGGGGAACCAAGCGAACATCCTTGGCACCCAGACTTCGCAACAACTGCACCGAGGGCTCAGTCGCCCCAAGCGCAACTGAACACGCTCCATACGTTCTCCTTGTTGATGAAAGACGGCTCCCAAAATAATAAAGCCCTGCCCGTAACCGGTCCCTAATCCAAAGCCTTGGTGCCAAATCACTCACCAACTCGGGGGGGCTCATTTCTGCTCCTCCCACCGGGCCGACGACCAAAGGAAGGCCCAAATCGGCCAAGATCGTGGCCGGCAAAATACTGCCGAAAGTCAGGTGATGCACGAGATCCACTCGATGCGTCCGCATGTGCTCCAATGCCGCTTCATGCATCTTTCTTTGCCACAGTAAATAGAAAGCCTTCAAGCCAATCGCACCACGCTTTTTATTGGAGAGCCACTCTGGGGGATCAGCATAGATCCAGCGCACGTTCTTGACCCTTGGATCTTCGCTCCCCTCAATGGCCGCCCGATGTTTCGTGCGCGTAATCACCGTCAGCTCATATCCATACTCTCCCGCCATGATAGCGACGAGGTTCCACCCAACCCCGGGCTCTGCTCCTCGATCTGGAGCACAAGCATAAGCTGAGACTAAGACGCGGCGTGGCAGGAGATCCGCTTTTTTCATAGATAACTGAGGAAATGAATTCAACGATTTTTTGCACCTTACCTCAATTCAAATTCCCTGAATCTGGGTGCAGCTTCGTAAACACGCTTAACATCTCTTTTTTCCACTGCTCTCTGGTGGCGCTCTTCTCAAGCCACTTTCTTCCTTGGAACCCCATTGCCAAGCCACCATCAGGCAACCCCAACATTCTTACGATTCCATCCGCTAGAGCCTCCGAATCCCTAGGAGGCACCAAGAAACCCGTTTCATCGTTCATGACAATCTCGGCCAATCCACCCGATTTAGCGGCGACGACCGGAAGTCCATATTCATATCCATCGTAAGCCACGAGACCAAGGCCTTCATACCAAATAGACGGAGCAAGAAGGCAGCGGGCCCCTCTAAGAAGGGCCTCTTTTTTCTCACCACGAACAAATCCCATATAGGTAACGTGATCTCTCCCCTCCGCAAAATCTCTGACGGCCTGCTCCATCGGGCCTTCCCCACAGATGACAAGCTTGGCTTCCGGACTCGCCTTTTCCACCTGAGTCCATGCTTCAAGGAGGGTGCCTATTCCTTTCTGCGCACTCAAGCGCCCCAGGAAAACAAAGGGCATGCTTGCTTCGAACGAAGTTCTTGGCACCAATTTTTCCGCGGGTTCCCAAGCATGCCTCACGACACTCATCTTATCCGCTGGTATCCCCGCTTCCGCAAAGGTCTCTTTCATAAACTGTGAGATCGCAATCCAATGCGTCATTTTCTTCCAGACCCCCAAAGCATGAAGACCCCAGAGGATCATGGCATACCAAAGCGTTTTGACCCGTGAATCCTGCCACGCTCCATCCTTAATCTCGGGAATAAAATTCAATCGAAGCCCTGCCCGCTCCACCTGGTCTCCCGCCCACAAATATCCATTTACCGAAAACGGTCTAAAGTTGTGGACATACTGCACCACTGGGATCGCTTGCCGGGTCAACCAATATAACAAGGCAGCAGAGCCTACCGGCATCATGTTGTGGAGGACGATGACATCGGGACGAAACTCCGCGATCGTTTCCTTGGCAGTCCGAATCGACTTCGGATTCCAGACCATTGCCAGAGCTTGTTGGACCTTCTGTCCCACTCCATTCTTTCCTTCCCAATCTCTCGTATCAAACAAAAGTGTCTTCACTTCATGCTCCGGTGCGAGACCTGACTCTGTCTCTTGGACCGCCTGTTGCTCGCCACCCTCTTGCACGTAGCGATTGAATATCTGAAGAATCCTCATTTCTTTGTATTCATAGTCGCGATTCCAAATACTCCAGCTCGTCTTTGATTTCCAAGTTTGCTTGGGAGCCAGAATACAGCAAGGCCAAGCCAAGCCATGCGTTCGGATTCTCCCATCCACAGTTTTCCAAATATCTTTTGATCAATCCGTCACTTGCATGCGCCATAACCGATCTCACAAGCTCCGCACCCTTAAGTCCATCAACCAGATTTCCTGTCATCAACAAGCCATGACCTAGATCGATTCCCCCCAGTCCATCCAACGATCCCCACTCCCAGTCAACTGCCATGAGGCTACCCCGATCACTTCGAAGATTCCACGGCGTAAAATCCCCGTGAAGTAGGGACTTTCTAATCTTCTGCTCCGCAATGGCCCCAGCAAGCTTTACTGGAGCCTTCTGTAAAATCGAGTTTACCCATGGCAATGATACAGTCGAAACATACCCCTTTTGAAACCAATCATCCAGAAGCTTGATGACCGAAGCCTGGTCTAGGCGCATTGGGCCGCGGTCCTTTAAATGCCTCATCGAGAATGCCGACCAATCGCCGCCACTTTCCAAAGAGATCACCTCCGGGACCCCTTCGAACTTCTGCGAGAATTGTATCAACTTCCTGCCCTCCTCCGCGACATCCTGATGAATCCCTTCAACTGCCAACTTGGTCACGACAAACTCTTTCGAACTGTCACGGGACAATAAAATACACCGTAAGCCATGACCGGGATTGCACCCCAAAAATCCAATCGATTCGCAATCCTCCAACCAAGAAATTTCTCCTCGAGAATTCCCTTTGAAGGAAGATCCCATTAAGGGCGCTACTCCCATCCTACTTAGTGATTCGATACAGGAAGCGACGAAGCAGGCCTTTCCCTTCATCGGTCGAAAGAGCTTCACTACTTCTGCTGCGAGATTACGATCTGATGGGAGCCCCAGAGCAACCTTCTCATTGAGGGCCAACACGGACACTTTTTTCTCGCCCAACGCAACTCGCTGAAGATGCGGCATCACGGAAGTGAGATCTTTTTTCCAGCACTCAAATACCATAATTCTAAAGTTTTTGAGATCGTGTTCTCGAACACCCGGCTCAATACGAGTGATTTGTCACGATCAATCCGCCAATGAAGAACGGCTACCGGTGCATAACCCGATCAATAATTCTCAGCGCGATCGCAACAGTCGTCAGAACGGGATTTGCAAAACTCCCTGTAGGAAAGACCGAGGGTGAGGCAATATAAAGCCCTTTGACTCCGTGAACTTCACAGTTTGCATCCACCACTCCGCTCGTTGGACTATCGGACATTCGGGTCGCTCCTATATGATGACTCCCAACCCCGAATCCCTTAAGAATCATCTCCTTCGTCTCTTCGGGTGTTTGCTTAAACTTACCGATCCCACACTCATCCAAGGAGGCTCGCAGAAGTTCCGCGGATCGAACTACGCTATCAACATCCAGCTGTGAATATTTCCAATCCACTTTCAGTAGTGGTTGGCCAAACGCATCCATAGTATCTCCTAAAAGAACTCTGCTTTCCGGATTCGGAGTTTGCTCCGAATCAAAGTGAATCGTATAGCAATTTTCACGGCTCTTGAGAGAAATTGAGGGGTATTTTCTTCGAGCAAGGATTCGATCCTTTAACCAATGCAAACCAAACTTCGCTAAGGAAAAACTACCAAGCACCACGTTCTTAGTGTGCATCGGCAGACTGTGATATCCCGCTTCTGAAAGCTCCTTACTGTATTCCGGTGGAATTTGACCCTTCAGGAACCTTTTCGCAAGATAGGCAGCAGAAAGAACTGCGTTACCATGACTCGCATCCGCAAAGGGAGGGTGGGTCAAGATGCACCGCATGTTTAGTAAACCCTCCTTTTCTTGAATCTCTTCGCGAATTCTCAACTGCCGCTTCGCATAAACCCCATCCAGAGTCTGCTGATACTCCCACAAAACCTGCGAGTCCTTTGGAAAAAACTGAACCTCTCCAAAATCCCCACTCACGTGCGAGCCATAATAGCGTCCTAACTGATCATGCTCGTTACCGATTCCATTCCTGTGAATATCGTTGGAGACCATCAAAAGCCGTGCGCTCTCCAAGCCACCTGCGGCCACGATGACAGTTTTGGCTGAAACCCGGAAACGATTCCCATCAAGACAGCCCACATCGACCGAACGAATATCAGTGCCACCATCATTGGTGTTTAATCTGAGAACATTTGAATTCAGAATGACGCGAACGTTGGGAGCATCCGTCAACTTCTCGCGATTTTCCGCTCCCAGATTGGCAGGAAGGCTGAATCTCCAAATACGATCTTGGAGCCAAACCTCATCACTCAATCCCTTAACAACAGGACGATCTCCATCCTCTATTGAGGTGGTCGCGTCGTAGTCGAATTCACCTGTAAAAAGATACTCCTGCGACTTTTTGTAAAAGGGCTCGAGATCTTTTCGGGAAATCGGCCAACCACTGTGGGGAATATGTCTCCGTTTCTCGAAATCGATTTCATCGAATGGAGCACAACGCCCTCCCCAGACGGTCGTCGTCCCCCCAAACACTCGCTTACGATACTGCTCCAGAGGCCCGTGCCGAGCTGCATCTACCACTTCTCCTTTTGCCAACTCTTGCGTCGCTGCATTAGCCGACAAGCCGCCACTCTCCAGTAAGATCACCTCTTTTCCGGAAGCGATGAGTTCACAAGCACAGGGGATTCCCGCCGCCCCACTGCCGATGATCACGACATCGCAATCCAACTCTGTGCCTTTCGATATTTCGGATGCGTCAATTTGCATATTTTAAGAACGAAGTTGTTTCTTTCTCTAGCGATATTATCGTGATCGAAATCTATTGAAAACATTCTTCACATGGATCTTCAAATTCGGGCGATCAAGAACAACGCCGAGGACCTTAGATTCACACCACCGCCCAATTGTTGATCCCTTCTTTTCAAAGAGATAGTGGTTCTCGAAGATCGAGTAATCATAGCCGATGGTCGGTGGTTTTCTTTTTTGTCTCCCCATGGAGCAATTTCCAAAAGAATTCTCAGGTCGCACCGTTTCAGGACTCTTTTTCCACCTAAAAGAGCGC
Source organism: Akkermansiaceae bacterium (assembly GCA_028822935.1). Classification (GTDB taxonomy): domain Bacteria; phylum Verrucomicrobiota; class Verrucomicrobiia; order Verrucomicrobiales; family Akkermansiaceae; genus SW10. Next base: position 8,482 of record JAPKCM010000019.1, on the reverse strand, counting down.
GGTAATCGGCTCCTTCCACGTCGAGTTTCAAAAAATCAACCTCAATGCCCTTAAAGATTTGGTCCCGAGTGGTTGCCTGCACTTTTAACTCCGACCATTCACTGGTGGCTCCCGGAATCGGAAAAAGGCTCCACTCGAGAGATAATTCGTCGGGATAAAAAGTCAGTTCTTCCTCCTTGTCGGAAGCCGCGCGGCTTTATCAGGATCGGCTTCGACACAGTGAAGTATTGCCCCGGAAAGGACCTTGCTCGCGAAGTAGGCTTCTTTGCATGTTCCACTCAAAATTTAAAATGTTTCACGCTCATTACTCAGTTGCTCTTAGCGCCGATCGGACGATCGCTACTTCCTCCGGACTTGGAAAGTCTTCTCCCATGATTTCCAAGTTTCTCTCGAGGTGACGAAGATTCGTCGTCGCAAACAAGAAAGCGGGGAATTCAGAGCCGTTGAGTAAATACTTCAGAATGACTTTGAAGGGATCACCAATTTCCCGAACCCGCGACATCCTGACTTTCGCCAAAGCGAGTCTCTTCGGGTCTCCTCCAAATTGCTCGACCGACCAATCACCCGAGTCCATTGCCATCAACCCGGAACCGAAGGCCTGCCTCGCTGCTACCAAGACCCCGTTTTCTGCCGCTATTTGAAGCGCCCTAGTCCTATCGACCCCGGATAAGAAATCAGCCTCAAGTTGCGCAAAATCGACCCCTTTCCCGTAGCAATGGGTCAAATGCTCCCATGAAAGAAGTGAAACTCCTCCCGCCCGGATTTTTCCCTCTTTTCGAAAATCGCTCAAGATTTCAAAGACTTCCCCTCTCTTCAAGGTCTCCTCGTCAGGACTATGCAGTTGATAGATATCAACGTAATCCGACTTCAGCCTTTTCAAGCTCTCATCAAGAGATCGGGTTAAGCCGGCTCTGGAAAAATCCTGCTTCATCTGCCCTCCTCTCACTTTCCCCGCCGCACGGACGAGACCAGGGCGGGATCCGATGAGCTTCCGCACCATCGGCTTGATAACCGTAAGAAAACGCCCCCTGCTCGAGAAGGCATAGCCTCCTTTCGTCGCCAAAATCACCTTCTCTCGATGACTCTTCATCGCCACGCCCAAGAGCTTCTCACTATTTCCCTGCGCATAGATATTAGCAGTATCGAAGGTCGTAGTTCCCGACTCGAAGGCCTTGTTCAGAATCTCCAAAGAGGCCCTCTTGTCATATTGTTGGACGGTTCCACCAAGACGACTTGTTCCGAAAATCGCCTGGGAAATGCTTACTTTGCTGGCAGGTAGAAAAGCTTGATTCATTTGATCCTTATTAGTTCTAATTCACCGAAAATCCCTGTCAATGTGTGGGCATGAACCTCTTCGAAAGCTTTCTCTCCTTTAAAAGTCGCCTTTTTCTTTGCAACCACAAAACTTTTCCAGAAGGAATGGGGACGATATCTTTAACTTTCTGCATTGAACACTGATCCCCAATAAAAAATCGTCTGGTAACGATCTCCCCGAAGTGGGCCTACCGATATCCATTTTTTCTTACCTCAACCCGATTTGCCAAAAACTTTACGATTTTCACACAAATCTCCCCTACCTCTGTAGCTTCTTCCAACAGCAGATCACCTTTCGCACTTCCTTTACGTAAAACCAAAACACTTTTGCGTCTCGCCACCCAATCAGAAATCCACGAGCCCCGTTTCACCTCTATTCTTGTCATTCGGAAACCTTTCCCCATTTTTTCCCCGACAGCCTCAATCACGTCATCAGTGATACTCTCGGGAAGTTCCACAATCAGTCCGGTTGGCTCGAGAATTCGCTTCGTATATAACCGAAACTCCCGGATTCCAAATTTTCTACCCGATCGTATTTTTTGAAAATACGGATCACTCAAGAACTCCCCCTGAACCCTAGAAAAGAAAGACCCTTCCTCACCCCCAAAGTTTCTTCCGGTCACTTCCTTCAAGACATTCTGACATCCCTCTGAGTCTGCATCTGCGAGTTTTCTTAAAGGCCCTTCCACCTCCTTCAGGTCCTTGCCTTTGGCCGCAGCTTTAATTAGGCGATAGAGAAACTCCACTGACGGAGCGGGCACGTTGAAGGGTTTTCCCTCAGGCATCCAACATCCCCGAATCAAAATTTCATTCGACACCAGATCAAACCCCTTTCTTCGATAGTCCCACGTTACATCCAGCAACACACACTCGAAAGGATCCTCCTTCTGGAAACAGACGCAATAAAGAGCGTCCACTTCATGTTCGATGATCTGTGTAAGACTCCACCCGCTGGTCTCACAATAATCTGAAATCAAGCAGACTAACTCTGATGGCCTTGGCCCGGAAATCACATAGTCAATATCAGAAGTGATTGCATGAGGGATCTTCTCCCAGTCATGCAATACAACCGCAGTCCAATTTCTTGACGCAACTTCACCCCAGTATTTTTCAATGAACTTATCCTTCGTAATCATAAAACAATCACTTGGTTATTTCCCCTGTAGCGCCAACGCTGCACCCCGCGGATAACTCTGTATCCATACAGTATCCAAATTTTTTGTTGAGATAGTGCTCCTCATCAAGGGCCGATTCACGCCGAAAGAAACAAGTGCTCCAAACTCACCCCATCCTAAGAGGCAACGCTTTCCAGACACGCTTCAATATAATGACCATAATTGTAACTAGGGGTCATTAAATAGTAAAATTGATCTCTTTGCTCTTGATCATCTTCCTAAAATTTCTTCGTAAATACACTTCATCCTCGAATGATATCGATTCCAGGAAAAATTTGTTTCCAATCGCCGTCTTCCCTCGGCTCCCATCCTCTTCCTCAAACCCTGATCCTTAGCCAACTTCCTAATACCTGCTGCTGCATGCTCTACAAATTGCTCAGGATTCACCACGTCAATCAGCACCGCATGCTCATCTGAGCAAATTAGTGCCGCACCTTGATGCTTTGGAACGACCAAAGGAAGCTCACGAGCCATCGCCTCTAACAACACATTGCCGGAGGTATCGCGCATACTCGTAAAAAGAAAGACATCTGCTTTCTCCATGCGTCGCTCCACTTCCTCCTTGGGTATTTTGCCGGTCAACCGAATACATGACTCCAACTTCTTTTCCCGAATGAGCGCCCTTAACTCCCCCATCATCGGGCCATCACCAATGATTGTCATTTTAAAATCTACGTCATTCTTGAACATCCTTTCCGCAATTTCGATCGCCATCACCGGGCATTTTCTTGAAATCAATCCACCCACCCACAGAACCTCGCAACTGCCAACTTCATCACGAACTTTTGTCCTCTCTCCAGAAACTTCATACCCTGTCTCTAACATCATCTCCACCTCCCCACCCCGGACGCTCTCCAGCAATTTTGCCGTTTCAACATTTGCTCCTAAAACTCGATCAGCACTTCTGAGATAGCTCACCCAAAACGGGTTCCACTTGAAACTCCTGACAATCGCAGTCCTCAGCCTCTCCTTCGATCGACCACTCCCCAGCGAACCTAACATTTCCGCAGGAAACACCATTCCCCCTCCTAGGGGCCCCAACAAAATTGGTTGATCGATTCCCCACCAAGCACCTGGAAACTGAAATCCATTGAAGGTGACATGATGCACAAGATCAAATTTTTTTATACGTTCTCGAAACCAAATTCGTGCGGCAATCTGCCAAAGAACGTAATAAAGACCTACTCCTAGAATCCCCTTCTTCTTCAAAACACGAAAAACTCTTGGAAGGTCAAAATAGAGAAAACTGATCCCCTCAGTCGACTCCTTTGAAGCATCGATCGTTTCCTGATTATTGGAGCGCGTCAAAACTGTCACATCGGCGTAGTCCACTGCGCCTTGAGCCACTCTCCAACCTACCTCCGGTTCACTTCCTTTGTTAGGCTCACAAGCATAGCATGATAGTAATATTTTTGGTCTGCTACTCATCACAATTAAAAATCTCAAGGCTCTCTAGCTGGCATTAACTCATCTGCCGAATCCTTGTGAAAATTTTTCTCTATATTTCTTCTCCAGCGTAGTCCGTATACTTTTACCTAAAACCTCTCCTGGGAAGAATCTTAACCAAGCTAGTAGTCAGGCAGCTTCAGCTGCGTAATGAACGGTTTTGGCTCTGAAGTAACTTTTCACTCATGCTGGTGATTTTTTGCTCTTTTGCAGTCTGAACCCGTGAAAAGCCGTGAGGTCTGTCTCACCGCTAACTAGTAATTGCAGTCAAAACGGGATCATCTCCTTCTGCGACTGCGCCCTGCTCTGCTTTCATCTTCTCAATCTCCGAAAGAACAACCTTTTCCAAAAGGCGGTATATCCCCAAGCTTACAATAACGATTGGGAAATCGTTATCAAATGCCCCAAAAATAAAAATATACTTTAGCGGAACATAGGCTGCAAAGATAGCGTAAAACCCAATGGTCGCTTGAACACCAGGATCGACGCCCCAATATCTACACTTATTCCAAAGCTTAATATAACTAAGTACGATCAAAACAGCTATGATCATAAAAATTACCAACCCAATAACACCAACATATTTAATGGCAGACAAAGGCCCACTGTGAAGACCACCAGTAATAATATAATACTCTGCCAACTGCTCCGGCAAAATATTACCTGATTGCTGCATCGCCCCGAAATATTCGAGCTCAGCCTTCGGAAAACCAAAGCCATCGCCGATCCACCAGTTTTTAATGGTATCACCCTTGATAACTATTTCCCACATTTCAAACCGCCAGTCATTACTGTCTTTGCCAGTTTGGATCACTCTTTCATCCCAATTTCCGGGAAGAAAAGAGAGCGGTCGCTGGACCCGTTCCGGAAGAGGCACAAACTGGTGAAGCACCACGATTAAAAAGATCACCACCGAACCTCCAACCGCACAAACTAAAACGCCCCGCAACCCCAGCCACAGCCAACTCCCAAAAACAAAGTAAAATACGATAGCTACCAAAGAGCTCCGATATCCAGAAAGTAAAGCGAGTATACCCGCAAGTAACAGAAGACAACCATACCAGAAATACTTTGGTTGGAGGACTTTGAATGGAATCATCAGCCCTCCAACCAAGGCCACTGAACCCAAGGCAAGGGGCCGAATGAATTCTGTGCGACCAATCGAGTCAGAATTATCGCCATACGGATCGAAAAGAGTGGCGACATTTGGAAGAAAACCACTGTAAACCTGATAAAGCCATAGCCCCGCGCCAGGGACAAAGAACGCAACTGCCCCCCCTCCTGCAATAAGGCATGCCGAGAGCATGTACATAGAGGGCAGTCTGGCCACCATCTTAGAATCAGCCTGTTGATTCGATAGCATTAGGTAGCCCATGAATGCGATAATACACTCAACATAGGGTCGGGCTCCCACATTGCTACCACTACCGATTGAAGCCAGACCAACCGGATTACGAAAGTAACCAGCGATCAGAAGAGCCATCAACATGCCTAAAAAAATGTCAAATTTTGAATAATTTAACCTAAAAACTTGTCGTCTCGTCGCAAGAAATAATAACCAGGACAGCACTGCAAATCCCACCGCAAGGTTGGAGACGGCGAAGGGGAGAGGAAGTAGGGATACCTTCCCCGACCACATTGCAAAGATCGGGATAATAATCCAGATATTCTGTTTTAAGACAATAAATGTTCCTAAAACGACAAAGGCCGCTACAAAAATTGAGAGAGTCTTTGTATCTTGTTTTCCCGCAGCTGTTCCGAAGAAAATTGCTCCAAAAATAACGATAATTACAGCAAGAAACAGATGGAGCGTGTTTTTTGTATTCATCTAGTTCTTGTTAAAAAATATTTAAGTTTACGATACCTTCTCGCGAATATCTCCCGAATCGCTTTAATTATCGCTTGAATCCTAGTATTGTAAACAACCGTCATCCTCGGATTGATCACTATTCTTACTCCACCCTTCTCCGCAAGATCCCTGTGAAGGGTCACGTGCTCACACCAAACCTCGACTCTCTCGTCCTCATTTTTCTGCGCTCGATACTTTAGCCCATGCATCACGCTGCTCTTGTATATCGCCAAGGCGTTGAACCCGCTCTGCACCTCAACCAACTCACTTTTATTAGAAATACCGGCCAAAGCCTCCCGCCCCTCGAAAATTGACTTCTCAGTACACGGTCCGTCCATCCCAATGGGTCTGTAGGCGAATACATCATAGTAGACATCCTTGCTCAGGCCAACTTTCCACCTTCCGTTGGCAGTGGCAACATCCCATGCCTGATGCTGATCCAAACTATTGAAAAATCCACAAATTGAGAAACTGTGAACATCCCAGTCAAGCATCACAACGTAGTCGAGATTATCAAACCCGATTTCGCTCTCGATGAGTTCGAGATAACGATTTCGGTATACAGACAATTTCTCGATACGATGTCTTGAAAAACTCGGATTAACGCCACTTCCCAATTTCTTAGGAAGGGTAACGGTATTGAAATTTTTACTTTCAACAATCGCGCTTGGATCCCGATTGGCGAGATCAGCGAGAACTTGCTTTGTGGTATCTTGGCTATCGTTCTCTACCAAGACGATCCTCAAAGAGGCGAAGGAGTCACGGAGACTCTCAACGAGCTTCAAATTTTCCCCAAGATTCTTCGCGCAGTCTCGAACAATTCCACAAAATACAACCCTAGTTTCAGGGTATTTACGCAAGGCTTTCTTGCCTTGGCCAGCTTTTGATGAATTGTTCATTTCGACAATGAGTGAGTCAGGAATTCGAGAGATTTCTTTCGGTGGGCCCGGATTAAGTCGAGGGGTTCCTCTCGTATGCACTCAACAAAATTTTCGTCTGGAAATTCAGAAAGATTCCTTACAATGCGTTCACGAAGATTGTAGCGGGTTTTCAGGTCGATCAGCCTCGGAGCCCGGATCTCCTCGAGGTAATAGCCAAGAAACGGAGTCGAGTACTTGATAGAAAATATGACTCCGTGAAATGAATCAGTGATGAAAAATCGGGCGTTGGAGATTAACTTTACCCACTCGGAAGGGCCCATCCCGTGGAGGATGATATCTGCGTACGGGTGCTCTGTAAAATGCTCAACTGTTGCACAGATCGCCACGACAGGAATGCCCGGGTGATGGATTCTCGCCTTTTCCAGGACCTGTTTGTTTCCTCCCGCGATCTGCCCGCCAAGCGTATAGAGCAAGATATACTCAGAGGGAACCGACTCCGGAAGTTCTCCCTCTAACTCCAGATCTACAAGAAGGGTGGGATCAGCAACTACCTCGGCATCACGTCCTGTCAATGCCTTCACTGCCTCGCGAGAAAAATCGTTTCTAACGCTCAGGCAATCGACTTTGTCAATCCACTTACGCACATTCTTACTTTGAAAAGAGGGTTGCTCGAGGCTCGTGCAACAGGGCGCGTAACTCACTCTTGTTCCCGTGAAGGAATCGCTCCAGGACAGAAAGTAAGCCGCAGATCTGTCAAATCTCCAAACCTGATCACTGCCCGCAACAACGTACGAAAACTGATCTTCGATGACAGAAACATCCTCCAGAGAATGGCAAGGTTTTGTGATGTCAAAATATCTTTTCTGAAACCGCTGGAAATTCTCAACAGTTTTCCCACCAAAACGAATATCGGTCAATTTCTTCTTTAACGCTCTCTTCACGCCATATTTTCGAAATCCCCATCCTCGGTACCACTTGTTCGTCGTTTTCTTGGGAAGAAAATTAATTACCTCCACAGTAAACCCAAGGTTTTGGATGGCTACTACAAGGGAAGCACATTGAAGTGCCGCTCCGAAATTGTAGTTCGCATGGAAGGTTACGATACCCACTTTATTTTGCTCACTCATTCTTTCCAAAATTCTTTTCTTTTCAGCCAGTTAAAGAGTTTCTGCTTCTCAGTCTGTGAGACTGCCAAAAGCCACGTCAACGTCACCCAAATTATCGAAATGACTGAGAAAGCCGCTATTAATTCAACCCAGCTATCCACTTTAGACCCAACACCTGAGGCCCAAGCGGCCAATCCAACAATAACAAAGATGAGTAATGGTCTGAGATAGCTTTCAATAAAATATTCGCTCATCTTGGCACCCACCAACTTTGAGGTGTACTATACAATAATGGGCCTCCGCAGCAGAGAAATTACTATTGTGGAGATAATCACCTCTTTTACACCAAAGGCGGTCCAACCTACCAACCAAATACTTAGCCCTAGATTTAGGAAAGCGGTAGGCAGCTGGAAGCTCCGATGAACGCCACTCCAGGAAGTAGGCATTTGGCCGATCAAATCGCCAAGCCTGCTTACTTCTGGCAACCACATGTCTAAATTTTTTCGTCGCCGAAACAATTTCCTCATTGCTTTGGCACTTGGCAGTCGCCTCCCAGTAATGGCGCCGAAATCGCCTTCAATGTCTTCGCGCCTGACCCGCCAAAATTCCGGCTAAAAATCGCTTCTATAAAGCTCCCGAGACCCTCAATCCACGAAACACCTATCCACTAAAAATTAACTTCTTCTGCGCAAATGCTGAGTAGTCAATTAC
>JAPKCM010000115.1 GCA_028822935.1 Akkermansiaceae bacterium | reverse complement strand
AACTTCGCCAGGACGCGCCCAGATCATTGTCGAGCGCCGGATGGATGAGTTCCATGGAGGCTCCCGTTCCGCGGGCCGCGCTGGGCCAGGGGAATCCGGCCTTGTAATTCACCCGATCAACTTCCGCGCCATCACCATCGAGCAAGCGCAGGTCGTCGCCTTCCACACTCAAGTTTCCGGGATATTGATGAGAAGTAGTGATGCCGAACTTCGATTGCATCGTCGCGATGTCTTCGGCGATCACGAGATAGGCGCCGGGATCGAGCGAGGTGCCATTTGGGAAGATAAAGTTCCCCACTCCAACGAGGAACCATCCGGTCAAATCAACCGCAAGGTCACTGGCATTGTATAATTCAACAAATTCCGCAGCTTCGGTTTTGGGATCGGCGTCATAGTGCACCTCGTTGATGACGACACCCAATGCCGTCGCTTCGGTTGTCGTGAACGATTGCGTGTCGGGAGCCCAACTCACCCCTGCGCTGTTCGGAGCGCGGACGCGGAAGTAGTAGGTTGTCTCGGGCGTGAGTAGAGAAACCGTCTTGGAAAAATCCCCCGCATCCGAACCGGCGGATGCGCTTCTCTCCCATGACGCGGGGTTTGTTCCGCCATCACTCGTACCGTAGTAGAAGATCAGCGCCGGAGTGTCACTGCCGGTATCGGTGACCGTTCCTTCAAGTCGGGCGGAGGAGCCGGTAATATTTGTGGCGCTGCGATTGACCACGCTGGCTGGAATGGCAATCGGCGTGGTGAAGCTTCCGCTGGCGGTTGCCCAGGCATCTCCTCCGGTGTTCGATGCGAAGGCCCTGAAAAAGTAGGTTGAGTCATCGGTCAAGCCGTTCACTTCGGTGGTTTCAGTTCCTCCCGTCGCTCCCAGGCTCACGCTGGCCTGCCATCCTCCCGCATTCGTTCCTCCGTCGGATAGGCCATAGTAGATCGTGACGCTTGGATTCTCACCTCCGGTCGAGGTGACCTCCGCGCCGAGAGTGACCGAATTTGCTTCGACATTCGGTGCCGCCAAATTCGAAAGCGCAGGAGCCAGCGGAAGCGTCGCGAAGGTTTCTGTCTCCGTCGCCCACTTCGAGCCTCCGGCATTGTCTCCCTTTGCCCCGAAGTGGTAGGCCGTCGCGGGAAGCAATCCGGTGACATTGGTGAAAAAGTTTCCTGATTGTGTTCCGGGAAGCGTCACTGAGCTGTCCCAAGAACCTTCGTTTTGTCCGCCGTCTTCGTCGCCATAATAGATCGTCACAGTGGGAGCGCTGATCCCCCCGTCGGTCACCACTCCATTCAAGGTCGCGCTTGATGAGGTGATGGCACCCGCCAGAGTGACATTCAAATCGGCAAGGTCGGTGTTCGTCCCGTCAAAGTCGGTGGCCGGGGATCCGGCGGCAAGGCTTGCGATTTCTGCGGGGGTCAAAAAGCTCGACCAGACCGCGAAGTCATCGATGCGTCCGCCAAAGCCATTGTTTGTTCCGGCTGGTTCGGCACCGATCATGAGCTGCCCCGTGAAAGTGGGAATGGCCGCCGCTCCGGTGGCTTGTTCATCAAGCATCACGCCATCGATCCAGAATTGCTTCCTTCCTCCGGAAACTTGTAAAACGACATGCTTCCATTGATTCAGAGTCGCAGTTCCGAGCGAAATGCTTCGACGATTTGCGGCGCCACAACAGGATCCGCCATGATCAAAGTAGGCATTGCCATCGCCCCAGGGAACGTGGGTCTGGAAGCCGCGATTTCCACTGCCACTTGAGGATACGATTCCAAAAGAGGTTGTGGAAGAGTTCCCGCCGCTTCCATTACCAATGTCGTATTGCCAAAAGCTCACCGCCATGGCGTTGTTCGTCGTCGCGGCTGAGAAATCCACGGTCGCGTCGGCCCGTGCTCCGTTCCCGGAAGCGCCGACATCGAGAGCCCGATCACCCACTGTTCCGCTGAAACCTTGAGAATCACCGCTGATCAGGCCCCCTCCATTCAAAGTGGCATTGGCCCCATTCCCCGACTGATCAGCTGATTGCCCGTCGAAGTTATAGTAGGCCAAAAGCTCGGCTGCTTTTGAAAAAGAACCCGAAAAAAGCAGGGCCACAAGCGGAACCGCAAGCCTGGTGAATTGAGAAAAATTATTCATGGAAATGGTGAAGGAAAGTCGAAGAGTGGCTTCGCCATCCTGACAGGCAGCGTGGTCTTTCCCAGAACTAGTTCGATATTGGTAAAATCGCCTCAAGACATTTTAATTTGCTCCGGTGCTGTTCATTCCAGAAAGGTTTAAGGTGAATTCGGGGAGGTGGATTCTGTCGAACGGGGAGCGATGTTCTCGCAAATCCATACTTACAAGGGACTCGAGATGTGCAGAAGGAAAACGAGATGAAGAAGTTGGAAAATAAATGAATAGACGTTGGGTAAAAAGATTCAGACAGTATCACGCGGAATAATGTCTTATCAAAACACACTTCCCCCCAATTGTTCAAGTAACAAGCTTTGGGTTCCCTGCGGCTTCACGATCAACTTTCTTTCTGTAGTATTCCTTTGGATTTCCTGCAGTTCCCTAAGGGCCGCCGACTGGCCAATGTGGCGATACGACGCCGAACACCGTGCCGCCTCTCCCGAAAATCTCCCCGACGATCTCCAACATCATTGGACGTTAAAACTGTCATCCCGCGAACAGGTCTGGGATGATCCGTTGAACCACGACTTGATGCCCTACGACCGCGTCTTCGAGCCGATCGTCCTTGGTAGCCGGATATTCGTGACGTTCAACGACTCCGACAAGGTCGTGGCCTACAGCACTGCAGACGGTAGCGAATCGTGGAGTTTCTACACTGACGGCCCTGTCCGCCTTCCCCCGGTTGGACACAAATCAAATGTCTACATCACCAGTGACGACGGCTTTCTTTATTGCCTCGAGGCTGAGACCGGCAGGCTTCGCTGGAAATTCTCCGGCGGTCCGTCTCCCTTGAAAGTCCTCGGCAATAAACGCCTCATCTCCGCGTGGCCTGCCCGTGGCGGCCCGGTGATCCGCGACGGTCAGGTATACTTCGCCGCCAGCATCTGGCCCTTTATGGGCACGTTCATCTATTCCCTGAACGCTGACACCGGAGCTGTGAATTGGGTGAACGACAGTACCGGCGCCCAATACATCAAACAACCCCACAGCGCTCCCTCTTTCGCCGGGGTAGCTCCACAGGGAACTCTCGTCGCCACCGATAAGATTCTCCTCGTCCCCGGCGGGCGATCAGTCCCTGCTGCCTTCGACCGCTCTACCGGCGAATTCCTGCATTTCGAAATCAACGCCGGTGGCAAGGGACACGGAGGCTCCTTCGTGATCGCCCAAGGATCCGAATTCTTTACCCACACCCGCTACCGGGGTGTTTGCAGTTACGCTCTTGCCGACGGCAAAAGAGGCTCCTTCACCTGCAATGAACCTGTTCTTACTCCAAATTACCTCTATACCTCCCACTCCACCGGAAAAAAGGTGATTCAGGTGTTCGATGCGAAAAAGAAGCAGGTCTGGTCGATCGTGGCCGACGGTTCCGGCGATCTGATCAAAGCCGGTAACAGGCTCTATGCAGGAGGGATGAACTCTCTTACCGCTATCGATCTCTCCGACAGCGGGCATCAGGGGGTTCCTTCCTGGACCCTCAAAATCAATGGAAACATCCAACGCCTGCTTGCTGCCAATGGGAAACTATTCGCGGTCACCGAGGACGGTCAGATTATGGCATTCGGCTCCGGCTCGAGTTCCGGTCGGACCATCGTCCCGGCGTCCCGGAAGCCCGTCGCCACTGCCGCATCGCGTGCCGCAAAGTTTCTAGAGCAAACAAAAGCCAGAGAAGGCTACTGCCTTTGGTATGGCATTGACGACACCGAACTCCTTGAGTCGGTGCTCATAGGCTCGGACCTGCGCATTGTTGCTGTTGATCCGAACGCGGAGAAGGTGTCGCAGCTTCGGCGGCGATTCGATGCCGCTGATCTCTACGGCGACCGCATCACCATCCATCAAGGCTCCCCGGCCACTTTCAAAGCCCCTCCCTATATCGCCCATCTCGTCCACGTGAGTTCCTCCGCCGGACAACTCACAAAAAGTTCGCTCGAATCCCTATACAACTCAGTTCGTCCTTACGGCGGAGCTCTTTCTCTTGATTCCGCCTTTAGCGAGCTGGTGGCCAAGGCCGATCTGAAACGCGGGAAGATCACAGAGATTGATTCCGGCCTCGTAGTATTCCGGGAAGGCGCGCTACCCGAATCCGCCGACTGGACCCACCAATATGGCGACATCGCCAACTCTGTAAAATCCGACGACAGCCGCTTAAAGCTCCCGCTCGGAGTCCTCTGGTTTGGCGGAAATTCGAATGCCAACGTTCTTCCCCGCCACGGCCATGGCCCGCCCGAACAAGTCATCGGCGGGCGCATGTTTATTGAGGGTATTAACAGTATCAGTGCCCGCGACGTCTACACCGGCCGGGTCCTCTGGATCCGCCACTTCGACGACCTGGGCACCTTCGGCATCTACTACAACGAAACCTACAAAGACACGCCCCTCGATCCGTCCTACAACCAAAAGCATATTCCCGGCGCGAACGGTCGGGGAGCTAACTACGTCGCAACCGAAGACGCGATCTATTTGGCAATCGACGACGGCTGCCACATCCTCGATCCACAGACGGGTGAAACCAAAAAGATCATTCGCCTCACCAAGTCTCCCGGGCAGAGTGAAGCTCCGAAATGGGGTTTCATCGGCATCTACGAAGACATTCTTATTGGCGGCAAAGGCTTTGCCAATTTCAGCCAAAAATATGCGGCCGAGGGTGAAGCTGTGGTTCCATCCATCGAAGACTATTCGGCCAGCGACGGCCTGGTCGGCTATGACCGCCACAACGGCGAGAAGCTATGGGAAATCCCGGCAGCTCACAGTTTTCTCCATAACGGCATCGTCGCCGGCAACGGTCGTATCCACTGCCTCGACAAACTGCCCAAAAGCGCCGAAGACAAAATAAAGCGACGCGGACGATCCGTTCCCGACACTTACCGAATTCTCACTGTCGACAGCCGCACTGGAAAACAACTGTGGGCCGACAATAAGAATATATTTGGATCCTGGCTCAGCTACTCAACGAAACACGACATCCTTCTCCAGGCCGGCTCCAAAGCCAGCGATCGACTGAAAGATGAAGTGAATCAGGGCATGATCACCTATCGCGGCAAAAGCGGAGCGATCGTCTGGCAGCGCAGAGACCTCAGTTATTCCGGGCCATGCATCCTCCACAATGAATTGATTATCGCGAACGCCGATCAACACTCATTTAGAAATAACAAAAGCAGCGCAAGTACCGTGTTCAGTCTGCTCGACGGTTCAGATCAAACGATCGTCAATCCGATCACCGGAGTCCGTGAGCCCTGGCGGATCGTCCGCGGCAAGGGCTGCAACTCGATCGTCGCCTCCGAAAACTTTCTGACCTTCCGCGATGGTGCCGCGAGTTACTACGACCTTGAGAAACCCAGCGGCATCGGTAGTTTTGGCGGATTCAAATCCGGTTGCACCGCCAATCTGATTGTAGCCAATGGGGTCCTCAACGCCCCTGATTACACCCGTACCTGTAGCTGTTCGTATCAGAACCAGACCTCGCTTGCCCTAGTCCATATGCCGGATGTCGAACTCTGGACCTCCAGCCTGCTCGGCAGTTTCAATAAAGGCACCGATTCGATTAACCGACTCGGCATTAATCTGGGTGCTCCTGGAGACCGTCAGTCCAGTGCCGGTACGATGTGGCTCGATCACCCTTCCGTCGGCGGCAGTTCCCCGTCCGTTAGTATTGAGGTAGCAGGCGAAGGTTTGGAATATTTCCGACAACACACATCCGCAATCAAAGGATCTGATCTTCCGTGGGTCATGGCGTCCGGAGCTCGGAACGTTCAGACCATTATCATTCGCCCGGAAACACTGAGCAGCTCAGCCCCAAGTTCATCGGGGTCCGGTAGCCTCGCAGCCGATAACAACTCCGACACCGGCGAGGAATCTGCGAACGGCACCGTGACCATCACCAGTAGCGATCTGGAATTGACGAAAGACGAAACCCAGCAAATCGTTGGCGTCCGTTTTCGCAACCTGAAACTGAAGCGCGGACAGAAGATCGCCCCAACTTTCATCCAATTCACGGTCGATGAGACCGGTTCGAATCCGACTCAACTGTCCATCCGCGCCGAAGCGACCGACAATGCGGAGGAATTCCAGCCGCAGGCCGGAAACATTTCCCGTCGAAAGAAAACCAAAGCGACGGTATCATGGTCTCCCGAGCCCTGGATTAAAGAAGGTGAATCCGGCCCCGGGCAAACGACCCCTAATTTGGCATCGCTCATCGCCGAAGTCATCGGCCGTCCCGGCTGGAAGCCCGGCAACGCCATCGCCTTCATCATCACCGGCAACGGGCAACGGGTTGCCCAATCCAGTGCGACGGGTGCCCCGAATCTCACGATGAAGAAGGACACCGAAATTGAGCAGAGCACCTCGGTGGAATCGGCTCCGGAAAAGAGTTATTCGGTCCTCCTGTATTTCGCAGAGCCCGATTTACTGAAGCCCGGTGAGCGCGTTTTTGACGTAGCGCTTCAGGATAAGATCGTCTTAAGAAAGGTTGATCTGGCAAAGACAACTGGAAAGAATCAAGGCTTGGTCAAACGATTCGGAGGTGTCCGCATCTCCGATGTTCTGAAAATCACCCTGCAGAAATCTCCATCCGCGACACAACAACCCATCCTTTCCGGAGTGGAACTAATCGCCGAATGACGCTTCGGTTTCAAAAACGAAACCCTTACTACTGACTCCTAGGAGTTTGCTTTTGGCGGTAGGGTCATGAAGCCACATTTGGACCGGAACGGAGGGGGTAAAAGGGGGTTGTGAGACGGAGAATTAGGCGAAAAAGGCAACACTCCCAAAACCAGTCCCGTCGAG
>JAPKCM010000018.1 GCA_028822935.1 Akkermansiaceae bacterium | reverse complement strand
TCGGCGCGCTCGGTAATCCGCACGTGCACACGCCGACGATCGACGCCCTCGTCGAAGGCGGCACCGCCTTCACGCACACCTACTGCCAGAGCCCGATCTGCACTCCAAGTCGCTCGAGTTTCATGACCGGGCTTTACCCGACGCGCGCGCACAACACGCGCAACGGCAACGAGACCTTCGAAGGCCATCCTCCGCTCATCAGTAAGCTTGTCGCGGAGGCGGGGTATTACTGTGGGCTCGTCGGCAAATTTCACCTGCAAAGTTCCGGCGAACGCACGGAACCGCGGCTCGACGACGGTTTCTCGTTTTGGAAATTCAGTCACGCCCCGCGCGACGATTGGGAAGAGGGCCACGATTACGCAGACTGGGTGAAGGCCAACGGCGGCGATCTCGACGCGATGCGCGAGAGCGAAGAACGCGTGAGTGCGGACTTTCATCAGACCACGTGGGCAACCGAGCGCGCCTTGGAGTTCCTCACGGAAGCGGAGTCGATCGACAAGCCGTGGATGCTCAACATCAATCCCTACGACCCCCACCCGCCCTTCATTCCGCCGAAAGAATACGCCGACAAGTTCGATCCCGATGCCATGCCCGGACCGCACTTCCGAAATTCCGATCTCGCCGCGCAGGCGAAACTTGGCCCAGTCGATTTCCAAACCGACGCGCAGACTCCGGAGGAACGCGGGGCCAAAAAGATCCAGGCACTTTACTACGCCATGATTGCCCTCATCGATGACCAGCTCGCGCGCATCATCCAACGCCTCGATGAGACCGGGCAGCGCGAGAACACCGTCATCATCTTCACGAGCGACCACGGTGAATCCTTGGGCGATCACGGGCTGCTCCTCAAAGGCTGCCGCTTTTACGACGGCCTCGTCCGGGTGCCCTTGATCTTCAACTGCCCTGGGACCATCGAAAGCGGCGTGCGCAGCGAGGCCCTCGTGGAGTTGCTCGACATGAGCGCGACGATTCTCGACTTCGCCGGGATCGAGCGCCCTGACTATTTCCAAGGCGACACCTTGCGCCCGATTCTCTCAGGAGACGCGACACCCGATCACCATCGCGAGAGCGTCCGCTCCGAGTATTTCGATGCCCTCGATAAAGCGTTCTGCAAGGGCAACGCCTCGTTTGCGACGATGTATCGGACCCGGCGCTACAAGCTCGTCGTCTATCATCGCAACAATCTCGGTGAGCTGTTCGACCTCGAAAAGGATCCCCACGAGTTTGAGAATCTGTGGGATGATCCCGCCGCCACTGGGATCAAGAACCAGCTCATCCTCGAGAGCTTCAACGATCACGTCATGAAGACTACCGACGTCGGAAGCCGCCGCATCGCGCCGATGTAATTTGGCGGGTGTTGCGTAGCCGGGAGTATCTCATCAAATCGACTGCTCGGAAGATTCATCATTCCATCGGTGGAACCCAGGCGCTAGGGTTGGTGTGATGAAAAAAATTTTCTATCTGCTGAGCACCCTGCTTTTTCTCGCGCATTCTGGATTCGCCGAGCCGCTGGCGGGGACGCGGGCGCTCGATTGGGAGGGCGACATTGCCTCGCGACTCATCGATTCGGCGGATGCCTTCCTGCTGAAAAAGATCGAACAGACGATGGCGGCCGAGAAATCAGAGAACCCTGATCGTGCCGAGCTGGCGCGGATCCTCGGGGTGGTGGACAAGCGCCTTGCACCCAAGCCTCACCTCGAAGTATTGGGCAAGGTTGCGGAGGGCGAAAATTTCGTGGTCCACGAGATCCGTTGGGAGGCCTTCGGTGATGTGCATGGCGAGGGACTCTGGCTTAGTTCGCCGGGAGCGACCAAGTCGATGATTGTGATCCCGGATGCCGACCAGACTCCGGAGGAAATTGCCGGGTATCACGGGAAGCTGCCGATCGAATATCAGACTGCCCGTGAGTATGCCGCGAGTGGGCTGAACGTTTTTGTTCCCGCGTTGATCAATCGCAGCGCGGGATCGCACACGCTCTCGAACCGCGAGTATCTCTACCGTCCGGCCTTCGAGCTGGGGCGCCACCTCATCGGCTACGAGATTCAAAAAATCCTGGCGCTGGTAGATCGGCTTGGCCCCGATCTGGTTGGGGTGCACGGCCATGGCGAGGGCGGCATGCTGGCGCTCTTCGCCGCAGCGATTGATGAACGGATTCCGAAGGTGATGGTGAGCGGCTACTCCGGTCCTGGCGCCGACCTGTGGCAGGAGCCAGCAGAGCGCAACGTCTTCGGGCTGCTCAAGCAATTCGACCGCGCCTCCCTGGAGCGCATGATCGCCCCGCGGGAGTTGAAGAACCTGGCGCAACCGCCCGCTCCAAGTGTTCTCATCGAAGCCAAGAAATCGCGCGGCAAGCCGGGGCGTCTCCTTTCCGCAGGAGATCAGAAAGCTGATCCGAAAACCCCGGCGCCGCCTTTGAAGATCATAAGCGTATTGGACCAGGAAGCACGCCATACCCGGCAGTTGCACGAACTCGACCGCCACAACCAACAGCTGCTGGTCGAGAGCCCGTATGTGCGCAAGAAATTCATGACGAAACTGAAGACAGATTCGCCGCAGGACTTTGCGGAATCGCAGAAGTTCTACCGCGATTACTTTGCCGAGAAGGTGATCGGGCGATTCGATGACGCGCTCCTTCCGGCCAATCCGCGCTCCCGAGAGATCGAGATTAACGACAAGGTGCGCGCCTACGAGGTGGTCCTCGATGTCTTCGAGGACGCGAGTTTTTTTGCCTACGGCATTCTGGTCGTGCCGAGAAATCTCAAGGCCGGAGAGACGCGCCCCTGCGTGGTTTGCCAGCATGGTCTGGAGGGGCGTCCGCAATCGACGATTGGTGAAAAAGATGCGCACTACTACGCGGCCTTCGCGACGAGATTGGCGGAGCGCGGCTACATCACCTTCGCGCCACAGAATCTTTACATCTTTGAGGACCGGTTCCGCACGCTCCAGTTCAAGGCTAACTCGATCGGGCGCACCCTCTTCTCGCTCATGGTTCCGCAACACCAGCAGATTACCGATTGGCTGGGCGGGCTCGAGTTTGTCGATGCCGACCGCATCGGCTTCTACGGCCTGTCCTACGGCGGGAAATCGGCGATGCGTATCCCGCCGCTGGTGGACAACTATTGCCTGTCAATCTGTAGCGCGGATTTCAACGACTGGGTGTGGAAGAACGCCTCGACGCGCAGCCCGTATAGTTACGCGAACAAGAGTGAGTATGAAATCTTCGAGTTCGATCTCGGCAGCACCTTCAACTACTCGGAGATGGCCGCGCTGATTGCCCCGCGGCCCTTCATGGTGGAGCGAGGCCACTTCGACGGAGTCGCCCCGGACGAGCGCGTGGCTCTGGAGTTCGCCAAAGTGCGCCATCTTTATGCCGCGAAACTGGGGATCGGGGAGCGCGCGACGATCGAGTGGTTCGTCGGGCCGCACAAGATCAACGGCGCAGGGACTTACGAGTTTCTCGACCGTTGGCTGAAGCCTTAAGGCTTTTCAGGAACTAGATTGATCGGTATCGGGAAAATTTCACAGCTGAAATTGATCTCATCATCTGCTTTCCTCTCCTCGCATGAGTTCAAACCGCACCACCGTCCTCGCGGGCATCGCCGCGAACAACGCCTCGCTCTTTCACCGGATCCGCTTCATCGTGTCGGATTCGGCCGTGATCATCGACTTCGCGGACGGAACCTCTCTCCTCCTCATTCGGGACATCGAAATGGGTCGGGCGCGCCAGGCAGGCTCGGCGGATCGAATTTGTTGTGCGGCCGACTTTGAACCAGAAGGCGGCCTCTCCGGTGATCGGGATACCGCCTTGGCCCAAGCCACTGCGGAATGCCTCCGGCGTGCCGGTGAAAGATCGATCACGGTCGACCGGACGCTACCCTACCTCTATGCTCATTTTATTCTGCAGGCCGGGATCGTCATCGAGTATTCCGAGGGCTTTGGCGTCAGTGAACGCCGCACCAAAAACCCCGAGGAAATTGAGCATTTACGCCATGCGCAAAAAGTCACGGGTGAAGCGATGACCTTCGCCTGCCGAACCATCGCGAACGCCATTCCGGACCAGGATGGCATTCTTCATCACGAGGGCACAGTTCTCACTTCCGAGCGTGTTCGGTCGATGATCACCGCCTTTTTAATCGAGCGGAATTTCTCCAACTCGCACGGTTCGATCGTGGCGACCGCTCCCCACGTCGCCGACTGTCACCATTACGGAACGGGACCTTTGAAGAAAAATCTGCCGGTGGTTGTCGACATCTTCCCGATGGATAACGTGACGCGCTACAACGGCGACATGACGCGAACGGTAGTTTGTGGCGAGCCGTCCGACGAAGTGAAAAAAATACACGCTGCGGTTTGCGAGGCGAAGGCTGCCGGGTGCATTGCGCTCAAGGCGGGCACGACCGGAGAGGCCGTCCATCTTGCTACGATTGCCATGCTTGAAAGACATGGTTTCATAATCGTGCGCGGCGACGTAGCACGTGATTCAGCCATTCCGACGATGCCGCACGGTACCGGACACGGGATCGGTTTGGATGTTCACGAGCCCATTTTACTTGATCATGGCGGCGGCGAGATTTTCGAGACCGAGCTCTTCACCGTGGAACCCGGATTATATTCCTCGGACCACGGTGGGGTCAGGGTCGAGGACATGGTTCTCGTCACCGAAACGGGCCACGAAATTCTCTCGCCGGTGCAGGAGAGTTTGAATTGGAAGGAGTGATCGATGTCCCCAACCTCAAAAGCCAATTCCTCAACAAGGATAAAACTCTGAACAAGGAGCTGATTAAAGATTCCGTTCACCCCACCGCAAAAGGTTTTGAAGTCTGGGCCGACGCCATAGAGCCGATGATTCAGAAATTGCTCAAGGACGCAAAGCCCGACGTGAAACCAACAACAAGTTGTGCGGATTGGAACGAAAATTGTGGCGGAAGAATCTGCCGGCGCGCTGAATATTGAGTCGCGTGCAACCGCAGGCGAGTGATTGATTACTCTGCTTCTTAAAGTTGATGGAATCCAGAGATCCAAAATCGCTCGCCCGGCCCGTCCACAATCGTGAGGTGCCAGTCCCGTGAGAAGAATTGGGGTATCCCCAATTCTCGATCGTAAGCCGCACTGGAAACTTCTCCGGCCGCCAGTGTTGCTCCAATGTAAGCCAGCAATTCATCGATTGTCATGACGATGTGCCATAAGGACGGCACTTCACCGCTAACGACCTCCGCGCTACCATCGATTACGCGAATTGTTCCTTCCCAGCCTAGCCAGGTAGTCTCGTACTTGAGATCAAACTCGTAGTCCTTCACCCCGCTCCGGCTCCACAGACTCTCGTGCGCCGCTCTCGCAACTTCCGGATTCGCTGGTGCCTCGATAATTGACACGCCCCACTCTTCATCGGCGATCAATTCGCTCTGATCCACGTAGGCTGATTCAGGATATCCCAAGTGCGGATGATAGCGCGCCACGATCATGTGCGCGTTGTTGTCGATCGCTCTCTGCAGCCGATTGAAGATGTTGTCGACCGTCTGATCGCCCCAGGAGAATCCGGGGAAGCCGGGAGGCAGCAAGGAGGTCCATTCCTTCACCCTTCGACCTTCCACCAAGGTTAAATCGTCGGTAAGGAATCCACTTACGCTGGTTTTCGAACGATACTGATAGTTCATCAATCCCAGCGCCTGCCAGTTTGCGCGCGCCTGGGTCAACGCTTCCTGGTGGGTTGCGAGTGACTTCTGAGTGGCCCGAAAGAATCGCGTCGACGTAGGCACCGAGGACAGGGCAAATCGACCCGGAGTTCCTTCCAGGACTTTGAGGTCACGCCAGTCATCGCCGTTGTAGGTGTCCTGAAGAATCCACCCCGGCTCAACCACGCCCCCAACTACCGACACATTGATGGCATTCTCGCTCTCCTTCTCAACGAGCAAGGTGGGAATGGCTTCCGCGACGGTAATAAATCCTAAGGGAAGCCAACCCAACTCGCGGCAAATGATCTTCAAAGTGAGAGGCACGTCGCGATTGAAACCATTCTTCTGATTCTGAACAAGCCTAAGAGCGCGAGGGCGGATTTTAGCAACCCGCGTTCTTTGAACTGGGTGATGAAAAAGCTGTAGGCGGAGGCAGGCCTTCAAACAACGGCGTCGTGTCTCGCAATTGAATGATTGGTTGCAAATGCCCTCCGATTTGCCTCTTCTTAGATCATGCGATGGCTACTTCTTATCTGTGTGGCTGCTTTTGCGAGTTGCACGACACGTCCTAGCGAGTTGAAGGATTTCCAGTCTGATGGCTGCTCCGTCTTTCCGGATGGGACGTTGAATCATCCTCAGAAATGGCAGGCGCATTGTGTGAAGCACGATCTTGCCTATTGGCAGGGCGGCACGCGTGAGCAACGCCGTGAGGCAGATCGCGAGTTGGTGCGCAGTGTCCGTGCGGAGGGGCATCCTGTGCTGGCTCGTTGCATGTGTTTTGGTATGCGAATCGGGGGTGCTCCGTGGTGGCCGACTCCATGGCGATGGGGCTTCGGGTGGTCCTATCCGCGTAGCTATGGAGTGCTGAGTCCTGATGAACAGCGTCAAGTCAATGAGCGCTGTGCCGCAATGAAAAGTGATTCCTCAAACTCCGTTATCAGTCCCCCACGATCCCAAATCTTCTCCAAATTCAACTATCTCACACCGCCGGAAACCCATTAAAAATTAAGGAATAGAGGGGGGCATGCCCCGCATCGGGATTGGAACGCTAAACTCGATCCAAACCGCCTTGAAAACCGGCGAACTCATCCGTTTCGACCCCCAGTCTTTTCAGAATGGTGACGAAGAGGTGAGCGAGCGGAATCTCGTCATGCTCAAGATCACTCCTCCATCCTATGTCTGACGAAATTCCGGCTCCAGCCTGGTTGTCCTCATTCCCTTTACCGAACTTGAGGTAGCGGCCATTATTGAAACCGAGATTTTTGCCACCGGCGGAAATGATCGGGTAATTTCGAGAGAGGTGAAAACTACTTGAGGCAGAGCCGTGCATGGCAAAGGTGTTATCAAGCATCGTGCCATTTCCATTCGGCTCCGGCGTGTCCTTTAACTTTTGAACGAAGCGCCCAAACTCTTCTGCCTGAAAGCGATTATAGGTGCCTAGATTTCTCCAGCCATTGGGCTTCTTGACATCGTGAGTTAAGCCATGGGCATTATTGAGGCCCACCGCTCTCGCCAGGAGATCCTGAGGGCCTCCGGTGTTTTCCCGGCCCATCATATAGGTTGCCACGCGGGTGGAATCACTCAAGAAAGCCAGGTAGGTCAGTTCGTAAATTGTTTGGATATAAGCTCTGCTATCGCGAACCGTCACATCGAGTTTCAGGTGACCCGCATCGACTTCCGGCAAGGGGGCATCAATCCACTGTTCTGCTTTAAGCAGCTTGATCTCGGTATCGCGGACGGCATCGAGATACTGTTCAAGGGTCCGCCGATCGTGGCTCGAAATTTTCTTATTGAGAGAGCGGACATTGGCAATGAGGAGATCCAGCGAACTCTTACTTCGTGCCAGCTTGTCGCGAGTATTCTTTCCCCCGGTCACGAAAAGCATGTCGAAAATCCGCTTGGGCCGATTCAGCGACGGGATCGGGCGGCCCTGGTGATCAAAGGAAGAGGTGTGAGTGGCTCGGGGGGCTCCCGTCCCGGCATTCGTGGACATGACCAAGGAGGAATGACGGGTCTCTTCGCCGAGATTGGCGGCAAGAATCTGATCAAGTGAGACTGAGTTTTTGTAGGGCCCGTGACTCCCGGTATCAGCGGCGGTGAGATACTGGTCGGCATTCGCATGGCCAATCACTTTTCGGACGGAGGGATGTGAGAGTCCTGAATAAAAGGTAATTTCACTGCGGAGAGGTTCCAGGACATCGAGAACCTTGGACAAGCGGAAGTCCCTTTCGCCACCTTGTGGAAACCAGCTCCAGTCTTTCCAGGCAGGATCATCCTCCCGGGGCAGACCCACTCCATCGGGGTGATAAACACTCATAAAGCGAGCGAGCTTATGATCCTGATCCTCTTTTGCGGCAAAGGTTTCCATCCACGGCAACGCCAAGCCGATACCGGCACATTGGAGAAAATTTCGTCTTTTCATGAGAATTGTTTTTTATTCATCGTCGGCTCCTCTCGTGATCTTATTACTAAATAGTTCGCTCCGGATGATGATCGATACCAAATCTTTTAAACCATCACCACTCTTCCTGAGTTCTTGAGTCATCTTGTCAATCTCACCCCGGTCACTAAAAGACATCGGACGGCCCAAGGCATACGAACTGAGTTTGTGCACCATTGCTCTGGCAAACTGATCCTGTCGCTTGGCCAAGAGGTAATCTTTCATGCTTCCGACTCCGGCGAGCTTTTTCCTGTTGTATAAAACGGCCGTCGCATCAACCGGCTTATCCTTGATTGTGGTCCGGTAGGAACCAATCGCGTCGTAATTTTCAAGAGCGATTCCCCAAGGGTCGATCTTGGCATGACATGATCTACAGGCGGCCTGATTCCGATGGTCCGCCATGCGCTCTTTCTGGGTCATACTCAGAATTCTTGGGTCAGTTAAGTCAACCTCCGGAACATTGGGCGGTGGTGGCGGTGGCGGATCATGAAGAATTCTCTCAAGCAGCCAGATCCCCCTTTTCAGAGGATTCGAATCAACCCCGGTTGAATTCATCGTCATGACCGCCGCAGTGGTTAAAAGCCCACCACGATTTGACTCAGGGCTGACCGCAACTTTGCGAAATTCCTGACCGTAAACTTCAGGAATCCCATAGTGCCGGGCCAAGGCCTCATTGATCATGAGATAGTCTGAGTGAAGGAAGTCCATAATGCTGCTGTTCTTCTTCAGGACTTCCTCAAAAAAGGTCAGAGGTTCTTGCTGGATATTCTCTTTGAATAGGTCGTCATAACCTTTGAACTTTGTTTGATCGATAATGACCGTTTCGAGCGCTTCAAGACCGAGCCACTGCTCCATAAAATTCTGAGAAAAACGCTGTGAGCGGGAGTCCGCTAACATTCTTTCAATCTGGGAATGCAAGACTTCCGGGTTCTTTAGCTTCCCCTCAAGAGCAAGCTCCAGAAGCGGTGAATCCGGAATACTGGACCACAGAAAAAATGACAGCCGACTGGCCAGTTCAAGATCGCTGACCGTCGTTGATCCATTGGCCTGATCTCCAGAGTCCCCCTGAATTAGGTAAAGGAACTCGGGCGCCGCCAAGACGGTTGCAAGTACTTCAATGATGGTCTCTTCAAAGCTCGCAAACTCCGGACGGTATTTCGAAAACAAGTCGGAGTAGAGCTCAACATCCTTATCCTTGACTGGGCGCCGCCAGGCTCTCGTCATAAACCTTTTTAGGATTTCCTTGCTGTATTTTTTCTCATCGTTCTTGTTCGGGCTCTCGAAGAAAATTGCAGCATGGGACTTTGGCGGCCAACTTTCATGAACCCCGGCTTCGATTTCGACATAATCAATATGGACATCAATCGGGTCCCCTCCCCGGGTCATCCCGGCATTGGAGATATTTTGAATCTCGAGATACTCGGTGGCATTTGGAGAGTCCCCAACTTCATGAATTCGGCGAAAAGGATTCCGGGGGATTTCATTGAGGGAGATCTCAAAAGTGATGAACTGAGGATCATCTAGAGACGCTCTCACGGGGATGTCACGTTGGCTCACCCTCGCAGACATTTTTCCTTCATTGTTGGTTTGAAAACCAAATATCAAGCGAAGGCTGGCATCCTGATTGGCTTGATGGGTCGTCGCTCCAACTCTCATCCGAACACGCATGATGCCTTCATCCGGAACAGAATTTCCCAGGTCCAATTTGATTTGTTGCGAAGACGGGAGCACCGCCACGACCTTGGAAACGGTGGGAACATCGATGACGACCTTGTCCGGCTTGAGGTTCCAGATGCCATGTTGGGCACCGTCCAGAACGACATAGTAAGACCATCGATAGAAAAAACCTTCCCCTGTTTCCTTGTTAAAGATGTGGGTTCTTTTTTTCTTATTCGAGTAGTCAGAATCACTTCGATTGATTGGCTTCTGCTTCAACACGCTGGCTTTAGCCATGGCCTCCTGCATCGGGATCTGATAGGTGACAACTTCGGGACGCGCCCCTTGAATCGTTGCTTTCTTGAGAGCGTTCAGAGCAATTTCACGATAGGTTTCAAACTGCATCGCCGACATCTGCAATAACTCCGAACTGTTCTTAAATCCATCCTCGGAAACGGATTCGGGCGGCAGTGGTTCTGAAAACTCCAGGTTAAGCCCAAGCAAGTCTTGCAGGGCATAGTTGTATTCATAATTCGCCATGCGACGAAATGAAGTATGAAGGCCTTCATTGCGACGAACCTGAGACGCCTTGTTCATTTCAGTCCCGAGCCAATCGACGATTCTGGCGCGGTCTTCATCGACGAGATGATAATCCGGTTCGTCATCCGGAGGCATTTCAGAATTGCTCAATACCTCATAGACCTCGACCCAGCGATCGATATCTGCACCCGTCAAGAGATTCGGATCGAGTTCATCGACACGAAACCTTCCTTTGGATTTTTTCGGGCCATGACAATCAAGGCAGGATTTTTCAAAGATCGGCGCGACGAATTTTTCAAAATTCGAGAGGTTCGCTTTAGGCACTGGATCATTGACGGACTCAGGCCGTATCTCATCCGCCGCGACAGGGAATCCGAAGCCCGCTAGGGTGACGACAGCCAGAGCCAAGATCGTTCTAATTCTGTGAGACATCGTTACTAATCAATTTTTTCTCTAACCCACCATCAACTCTGCCAGCGGTCCGGTCACATCAAGATCCTTGAGATTGGTATCCAGTTGCCCGAAGGTTTCCGCTGTTTCCATTCCGGCGGCCTGCATCATGGAAAGGTACAGGTTGGCAATCGTGCGATGACCTTTCTCCTGATACTTGGGATACTCGAGGTAGCGCCCCATCTTCAGTTTGTTGGCCATGCCGCCAACCAACACAAAGGGCCAATCGGCTTGCCCGCCATGGTGGTCGCCCCCGTTACAGGACATGTAGACGATGAGCGTGTTGTCGAGCATCGTGCCGTTTCCTTCGGGGATGCGATCGAGTTTATCAGCCATGTCCGCGATGTGTTTCAGATGCAGCTTTTCGATTTCCATTCGGCAACGCAATCCGTCCCATCCGTTCGATGAGATACCGGGATCGTTGTGCCCTAGGGCGTGGACATGCTTTTGGATGCCAAGGTCCCTGTAAGTCACGCCCAAGGTGTCCATGCGCAAGGTCAGGACGTTTGTCATGCCGGCAATCAATGCCGCACTTCCGATCTCAAAGTGCGAGGCAATCCGATCCGAAGGAAGCTCGCTATCGTAGCGCTTAGTCAAGGGAGGCGCGTGCTTTTTGATTTTGTCGGTCAGCTTGGCCTTCTCCCGCTCGATCCTTTGCAAGGAGTCGAAGGAATCCGTGTAAACCGCGAACCGTTCCTTATCTTCAGCGGAGAGCTGTCGCTCGATTCTTCGGGTGTCGTCCTTTAGGAAATCCATCATGCTGCCATTAAGGGCCAGCTTTCGCTCCAGCTGCTTCGGTGTGTCCACGGCAGCGCCAAACAGCTCAAGATAGGCCTTCCGAGGCGAGGCCTGATAGGCCACGGGCATTCCACCCTTATAGGCCGAAAGGTTGGGGTAGCAATAGCTGTCGTCGAGTTTCCCTCCCGCTTCCAAGAGCCCTCCTTTGAGTGCCATGCCATACATAGGGTAAGGGCCGGGGGAGAGGTGTTGGCCCAAGAGGCAATCGATCGAAGGGGCGATCGCCACCCGCTCGGAAAAGTGGCAGGAGAGGGCTCCAAAGCCCGAGGTATGATTGCCGCGAAAGGTGTCACCCGACAAACTCTGGATGATCGTCATGCGATCCTTGAACCGTTCCAGGGCGGCCAGCTTTTCCGGGAGCTTGTGATCTTTCAGGGATACGTTGATTGCTTCGCCCAATTTGCGCCCCTTGTTCCCTAGTTTTTCTCCGTCGTCTCCAAGGAAGTGGTTTTCGATCCCTTCGGGGACGAGGTTGAATTTTTCGACCCCGGACGATTTTACGACGAAAACAAAGCGCTTCGGAAGTCCCTGTTCTCTCCCTGCCGCGTGCGCTTGGAGCGACTGTAAAAATGGCGCCATCGCGATCGATGCTCCGCCCATCGATAGGTTCTTAAGTGCACTTCGTCTTGTGAATGTCATCGGTCTAGATTTGGGGTTCGTTAGCGGCGGTAGAGAAACGAGTCTGAACTCAACAACGAGACGACGAGCGCCTTAAAGCTTCCTCCGTTATCCTGGTATGCTTTCTCTGCCTCGATTAGGGTTTTTGAATCACTGAGCATTTCGTTTCTTCCCATAAAGTATCGGAACAAATAGCGAATGAAAGATTGTCTCGCACGGTCGGAGCGGCCCAAGCGATGCATCAGTTCGATCGCGTCCTTCACTTCACCATCGACCTTGGGATTTCCTGATCCCGTGATGGCTCCGGACGCGTTGATCGAGTGAGCAGTCAGTGTGCCCTTTTCGAGCATTTTGTCGAAGGCTGCATCCCGGCGGGTAAGGAGTTTCTTTTCTTCATCGAAATAGACGTGGGTTCGATAGCGCCCCCAGTCGTCGAAGATTTCAAAGGCCTCGCCAAGCGGGTTGATCTTGCGGTGGCAGGTCCAACAACGTTCGGCCCGTAGAATGTCGAGTCGTTCACGCAGGGTTTTGTGAGGATCCGGCGGCACATTGGCATCGACGTCCGGGGGGACGTCCTTAATCACTCCGGCGAGCAGTTTCTCACGGATCCAAATGCCCCGACGAATTGGATCGTTGCCCTCATTCAGCGAGTGGGTGGCGAGCCAGGCCGGATGTGTCAGCAAACCGGCACGCTGGCCTTTAGGCATCTCGAAAGGTTGTTCGATCGGCCACTTCCAGCGTTGAAGAGAGCCCCCGCCACTGCTGGGCAGATTGTAAGGTTCGATGTAGATCAAGTCTGCGATCCCACGAGAGCGTTTCGAAAAGGGGAAGTTCGGGTGTGGGTTGAGGCCATTTTTCATCGCAGTCTTCACATGGGTGACTTTAAGTTCCGCGCGCTTACTCGCCTCGTCGAGGCGTTTTTTACGTTCCTCTGACGAGTAGTTCCATTCTTTCTGCTCCCTATCCAGCTGTTCTTTTTTCTTGGCGACTTGATCGCTGACATATTCCGATGCGGTGTATTCGGTGATCCTCTCCTCATAGAACTCACGCGCAAACTGATTGTTACCGGGGTGCGCAACGAAGTAGTGATCGGTCGTCAAGAGATTGGCGATGACGTCCTGATCACTTCTGAGGTGATGTTCGATGAGCATGCGCGCATCGTGGATCAGCATTTCGGTATTCCATTGAGGGATTCCTTCGCTGCGTATTCGCTCGTTGTCCTTGAACACGCTGCCGGCCCGGTCGAATCCAAAAAATTCGTCGAAGAAGCGCATGATGCGAGGGAGATTACGATGGGCCCAGTGCCCCGTTGCGAGTTCCTCATCAAGCACTTCCCGGAGGACCCGGGCGACATCTTTCTTTTTGGTCAGTTTCCCTTCCGCCAAGGCCTTCCTGATGGCCGGGAGGTGTTCAGGCCCCCGGTCGGTTAAGGCGTAGGAAATGGTGTAAGCGATCTCTTGGGGCGAAAGATGACGGCGGCCGTATTGGTCCTTTTCTCCAAGGCCGAATTCCATCCGGTAGATCGCCTCGGGGCTCAGGAACATCGTCTTGATTGTCGTGTTGAGACCATCCAGATTACCACCGATCTCGATGTTTTTCAGGAGGAACCCGAGATATTTGGAAAGTTCCTGCGGGTTCGCCTCTCGTCCGATCACTCTCCGAAATTCAGCCCGGACGGTGTCGGAGAGGACCTGATCCGAGGGCCTTGGTTGATCTTCTGCAAAACGTTTGAAGTCACCTCCCTGCTCACGACCCTCGAGATATTGACCCGCGTTGATGAGGATCATCTGCACCGTGCTTTGGTCAACCGCTGACATCGTCGCATAGTCGCGAATTCCCGATTCTGGAGTGACATAAGTGAAGGGACTTCGAGCGCGACCAAATCCTTGATGCTTGAAGATTTCGGGGCTCAATCGCCACAAACGGGACGGCGAAAATGGAAGCGTGTTGATTTCCCCCGAGAACAGTTTTTCGTGGCTGACCCAATTCCCGTATTCGGGTGCCAAGAGTTTCTTCAGATAGGCTTCCGCTTTACCCGCCTCTTGAAGCTTCTGCTTGATCCAGCTAACGATCTGGGCTGTCGCAAGCGGATCCGGTTGTTTTTCCTCGTCCGGTGGCGGCATTTCCCCAAACGAAAGCATGTCCAGAATATCGACCCATCCCTCAACTTCCGCGTCGGTGCCAAAGTGCTCGGTGATCTGATGGAGGGTCAGCTTGCCTTTCTGCTTCTCCGGCCCGTGGCAACGAATACAGTTCTCCTTCAGGTAAGGCTGCACTACCTCCTCGAAGCCGGAAGCTGCCGCCATAATCGGCAGAAGCACAAGCGCGATGAGCAGAGCCCATGCAGTGTTGATTTGCTTGCTGATCATCGTTGGATTTCCCTTACGAATGGAATCGCGGGTTTACTTCTTAATTCCCCAAATTTCTTCCAGCAGGTCATGCAGGACGGGATCATGTTCCTTGAGTTCTGCCCGCACGAAAGGGTAGAAATCGTTTCGATCAAAATAGGCCTCGGTTCCTTCGGCGAAGTATTCCATGTGAGTTGAGGCCGCATAGGCGCGCACTTTCCTGCCGGTGTGCGCTAATACCTCGTCGTAGAGGCCTGCCTTCATCGCCTTTTGGTAAGCCGCGATAATGCGTGGCTCCTCATAGCCACCGAGGATTTGATCGTGATAGGCGTGGCTCAATTCGTGCAGGATGACGGACGGATGTTTTGCCAGCTGATTTCGATCCAGAAGCGCCGCGGCCCGGGTCACATGGACTTTTTTGGCCAAGCGAGGATCGTAGCCTCGCTCGATGAGCCAATCGGCACCGGGATGGTAAGGTCCTGGTTCCACATTGATCTCGGGGTGATCGTATTCGATCCAGATTTCCAGGGTCTGCAACTGCTTGAGGCGGTCTCTCGGGATCATGATGGTGATTCGTTGTAAGTGACTGGCGAGCATCTTCAGCGCCTTCGCACCTTCCTCCGCATGCCCGCTCTCGAGCAACTTTGGGTCGATGTGGATGTTCCAGCCCTCAATCTTCTTGATGACAGGATCGAAGTGAGCCTTCTTGGCAACTTCCCTCCCCGCCTCCGGTTCAGCGTTCGCCGCAAAGACCGCGACCAATACCGTCGCCATGGTTGCAAGCAGGAGCTGGACTGGAATTCCGTATCGTTTGGTCATTCTCCTACAGATACTCGCAACTTCCCTTCATTCTTAAAAATAAGTGCCGCGTAAAAAGAATAATAATTTTCATGAACGGAAAACCTAACTCACTCGGATCTACGCCAAGGAAGTGCCGGTGGTGAATACAAACCGGTCGAGCTAGACCAACAATTGCTCGGAGGAATCCAGTCCCTACCGGGATTTCGGGGGCACCGCCTTCCCCCGGCTGGTTGACGTCTTTGACTGGGTTGCTGTCTTTGCTTTTTTGGGAACTGGGACGCCGTTAGGGTTAGCGCGCGGGGTGGGCTTGACCAGATTGATAAGACTTCCGATCTCGGAGTCCTGCGCCGCGCTCATATACGAGCTCCGCTGCTGCCAGGAGATGTTTTGCTTGGGAGGACAGACGAGGATATCACCGGGCCGGATCCACGTCTTCAACAATTCGATGGCTTTTGTCCCCGCTGGCTCTCCGGAACACGATCTTCGTGAGATCGATGAGTTCAGTTTTGATGGGAAAGTGGTCCTGCAATTCCAGACCCGGTTCGGTCAGATGGGTGTTTTCGATACTGAAACTCACTCCTTCGACAAAAGACTAATCGTGGGGATGCTCATTTAAGAGATTTTCCGGAAGATAGAAGCCCTCGCGAGCGGCGGTGGCTTTGCGGACCTCTTTCACTTTTTCCGACCTCACCATCGGCGCGTGGTTGCCAAAGGTGTTTCGAACGTAGGTTAAGACGGCCGCGACTTCTTCATCCGACAATCCTTTAAACGAGGTCATGGGCACCTGGCCGGGATACTTTTTCCCTTTGATTTCAATGGGGCCCATCAATCCGTGGAGAGTGAGTTTAATCAGGCGCTCATCGCTTCCGTTCACCCACTTCGTTTCGGAGAGGGGTGGGAACATCGCGGCCGGGAGTCCTTCACCATCGGGCTGGTGGCAGGTGGTGCAGTGCCCTTCCCTGCCATAAACCTCGGCGCCTTTCACGTAGAGGCGCTTCGCTTCGCCCTTGAGTGGCTTGGTCGGCTTGCGCATTTTCTCTTTCGCTTCCTCCTTCATCGCCAGTCCCTTGAGTTGGGAAAGGGCCGTTTCATAGACGGGCTTGAGAAGACGGTCCTGCGGCAACTTTCCAGCTGCTTCCACGATGGGCAGACCAACTGAAGGTTCAAGCCAAGACGCAGCGGTGATCGCTTCAAGCCGCACCCGACCTTCGGGATCATGCGCCGCTTTCATCAAGAGGCCTGCTTGCTCAGTAATTTGATGCCCTGAATAGCGCAGGACATTGACGGCGGCCGCACGCACGCGGTGGTTTTTGGAAACGAGGAGTTCCTTGAGCAAATCCGCATCCACCTGATTGAGGCCCCAACCAACCCACAAGGCTTCGAGGCGATGATGGTCCACCCGGGGATCAGAGGCATCGAGTCCTTTGAGCCAGGTTTTAAGTTCGATAGACACTTCGCCTACCGGACGACCACGAAGCTCGCGACGCACGCGATAGCGAACCCGATCCTCAGGCAGCTTGAGGTGATCGAGTAGTTCACTCAATTCCGCACCCTTGACTGAAACAGGCTTCAGAAGAGGACGGGAAGGATAAGTAATGCGATAGACGCGGCCATGTTTGTGGTCGCGATAAGGATCGCGCGCGCTGTGCTGCATGTGGCCCACGAGGACATTGTGCCAGTCGAGAAGATAGAGTGAGCCATCAGGGGCGAACTCGAGATCGACGGGGCGAAAGTTACCATCGGTCGACGTCAAGAGGTCCTGTCGGTGCTTACTGGAAT
Organism: Akkermansiaceae bacterium; assembly: GCA_028822935.1. Classification (GTDB taxonomy): domain Bacteria; phylum Verrucomicrobiota; class Verrucomicrobiia; order Verrucomicrobiales; family Akkermansiaceae; genus SW10. The sequence goes on along the minus strand of JAPKCM010000018.1, from coordinate 52,452 downwards.
AACCGGTGCCACTGTCTTCGAGGGTGTGCTGCTTGATTCCAAGATACCCGATGGTGTTATTGAAAAGGAGATCTCCCTGCACCTCATCCGGGAAATGACGGCTCGCAACAAACTCCAAACCGGAAGTCGGGCGGACGCGATGTGCTTTTTCAATCAAACTCTCCCACAAGGGAGAGAAATCACCGTAGCGGACCTTGTTTGTCCCGGGCCGCATCCAACGCATGTTGGGGTCGGAAGTATCGAGGAAGAAGGGCTGCCCCCATTGATCGAAGGCGGTGCCCCAAGGATTAGGAATCGAGATCCGGGCGGTCCGTTCCAGATGCCGACGATTCGGTTGGTAGCGGAAAAAGCCACCATTGGAACTGCGCTCAGGGCCGTAGGCAGTTTCGACATTACTATGAAGGAAGGTTCCCTCGCCCATGAAGATCGCACCTGAAGGATCGGCGCAGAAGGCACTGATGACATGGTGAGTATCGTGATCATCGAAGCCGCTCAGGATCACCTCACGCTCGTCCGCCTTGTCGTCGCCGTTGGTGTCCTTGAGCAAGATGAGGTGGTTTCCTTGCGCGACATAAACACCATCGTGAGCCAGTTCGAAACCAGTGGGAAGGTGAAGGTCGTCGACAAAAACAGTCTCCTTATCTGCTCTTCCATCGCCATCGGTGTCTTCCAAAATGAGAAGCTTATCGGAAGGCATGCCATTGCCCGGCTTGTAGTGCGGATAGGTCGGCATGGTCGCCACCCAAAGTCGCCCTTGATTGTCGAAGGACATCTGCACTGGATTGGCGAGGTTTTCGAACTCCTTTTCGGAAGCAAACAACTCGATGCGGTAGCCTTCGGCAACCTTCATCGTGGCCAGCGCTTCTTCGCCGTAGTTGTATTTCAAGGTCCCGTTTTTACTGCTGGGACGATAATTACTTTTCACCTCCGCGAGCGGAGAGGTCTTGGCATCGGCCGCGGCCAGATCGTAGGACCTGCCAGACAAGATCGCATGGATGGCTGCGTCGCGGTTTGCGGTCATCTCGGAGAGCTTTTGCAGTTCGCTGGGATAATTGACCGGACCATAGGGCTTCATCCGACGGCCATAAACATGCACGCCGTTGGGAGTCTTGTAGTACTTGTGCCACATCCAATCCTTCTCCTGCACCGCTGCGAGAACCCTTTTGGAGTCACCCGATGCGCGAGACTTCCCGAACAAGGCCGTCGCCAACACCGGAGCCAGTTTGCGATACCCGCTATCAGCGAGTAATGCCCCGTCTTGTGTCAGCGGCTCGGCGGTTTCGGCATACCATTTCAAGGTGCCTTGGAATAAATCGACAAAAGGCACCTTCTCTTCGGCCGCCACCTTTTTCATGGCGGCGGTGTAAAGGGCAAGATTGGCATTTTGCTTCAAGCCCTCCGGCGTGCCATGGCTCGCGGAGAGGTTTTCAAACGCGATAGGTGAAACCAACGCGAGGCGAGGCGCAGAGCTCCCGTTGTATTTTTGCGAACGGGTGTGACAGATGAAATCCCGCAACTCGCCTTCAAACGATTCAATCCCATCCAGTCCATTGAAGGATGCGTTGAAACCAAAGAAACCCACGATAACATCCGCCTTTAGCTTGCTGAGCCATTGATCAGGAGTTTCAAAGATCCCGTTTCCGGTGTTTCCGGAACCCCAGCGATCTTTCACTTTAGAAAGTGCCGGACGATACTTTTCCGCACCGGGAAAGGCCCATGGTGAAGGGCGCGCGGAGTGGGGACGAAAACCGGGGGTATTCCCTTCGTCGCACATATTGCGGATGATCAGCTCCTTCCCGGCATGTCTCCGCTGCACTTCGGTTTCAAAATAACCAAACTGCATCATGCGCGAGCCCAGTCCGTTGCCGATCAGGACGACATGGTTGCCTTTTTCAAGCGGCAGGACTTCCGCTCCGGACGGAGATGCCACGAGGAAACCCAGGACAAGAAATTTTGAGCAGGTAATCAGCCGATCGATCATGAGGCTTTGGTATGTACTTTTCAGGACCCGGAATCCAAGCCCACTCTTCCTAAACACCAAAATCGCAGCGTCCCGAAGTTCCGCTCCTTCTTCGTGTCTTTCCGGCCGATTTCGAAGCTCCCGAAGACCACGCTGAACCCGGAAGACGCTCGTCTTGAGCTGAAAGGTAAAGCCCTGCCACCGGGTCGGCAGCGCAGAAGGATCACGGGAATCAGGATTCATGGGAACGTCCTCTAATTGCTGGCACTTAAACTAAGGTCGCCCAATTCACGCATTTTTCTGATATTTAAATCGCCCAATCCTCCCAAGAGACACCTTCGATCCTAGAAAAATCCTGCTTATTCAGGGTCGCAACGCTAAGCCCATGCTCCACCGCAGAAGCCGCTATTAAGAGATCGAGGTCTCCAACTGCCTGGCCAATCAATCGCTGGCGGGCCTTCATTCGTGAAAAATGTCTCCATGTCACCGTGGTAACATCAAGGACCTCCAGTCGTCCTTCTAGCAACTCACGATATCGTTCCCATAGCCTTTCATTGGCAGCGTAATTTAGGCCCCATTCGACCTGCGCAAGGCAAACCGCCGAGACGACACATTGCGCATCGCCCATCTCTTCCCACTTCCTCAGACACTCTAGAATAGGTCGTTTTTTGAGGACCTGGGAATAGATCGATGTATCAAGGAGCCAGCCCATCAATCTTCAAGAGGTGAATGTTCCCCTGAGCTGGTCCGATCCTCCCAAACGTCCGGGAAATCCGGTTCATCGGACTCCTTTTTCCCAGCATTCCACTGTTTTAGAGCCGTCAGTATCCCCTCTCGGTCGCCTTTTTCTGGAGAAACACGGGAAATGACGACGAGTGGTTTCCCACGACGAGGGATCGTAATTGACTGACCAGAAGCGACCACTTGGTCGCAGACAGTCGGCAAATGCGTCTTTGCCTCGAAAATTCCAATCATCCTCATAAACGCCAACCAAGGCGTTTTCCTCAACTTAATCAACCGCCTGGAACTTCCGCTCGATCACTTCGATCGCGAGGGTTTCAAGGGTTCCGTCCTCCAGCTTTTCAACCGCTTCCGCAGAGAATCCCTGCGCCACGAGACTACGAGCCAGCTTGGGCTGGATGCCGCGAGCCATGAGGTAGAAAATTTCTTCATCACTCACGCGCGCACTGGTCGAACCGTGCGAGCACTTCACGTCGTCCGCATTGATCTCGAGACCAGGCATGGAGTGCGCTTCGCAGTCATCGGACATCATAAGATTGCGACAAGTCTGGTAGGCATCAGTTCCGTGGGCGCCTTCATCAACGAAGATGAGACCTGAAAAAATCGTCTTCCCTTTTCCAAAGAGCGTGTTCTTGAAAAGGAGATCAGAGTAGGTGTCGCGCGCTCCGTGGTGCTGGAAGGTGCGCTGGTCGAACTCCTGACCCGTGTCAGGAAGAGCGACCGAGAGGATGTGGGATTGGCTATCGGATCCATCGAGCGTAGAATAGGTTTCTTCACGAAGCCACTTCGAGCCCGTGTGAATGACCGCTTGCTTGGCACTCGCGCCAGTCTGGAGACAGGAATCAGCAATACGAATGAACCTACTGGCGCGATTAAGCTCCTGAGTAACGAGATATTTGACCTCGGCCTTTTCGCCGACGTTCACATCAACAGCCGTGAGAACGACAGCAGCCGCGTCATCAGTCGAGACGAAACGTTGGATCACTCGAAGCTTCGCGCCGGCCTCGGCATTAATGACAAGGCTAGGGAGAAGGAGACCTTCACCAGTAACGAGATGAATGATTTCGATGATCTCTTTACCAGAAGCGGTGATGGAAATGCCATGATCTGACTGAACCGAGTGAAGCGCAGCAAGTTTTGGAGAACCAAGACGAGACTCAGGTCCAAAGGACTCGCTGAGAAGGGTCACGGAATCATGAGAACCAGAGACAAGCTCGGCATTCTGAAACACGAAGCGGGTCGCGCCTTCGATCTCAGCAGGGAGATCTGCAGCAGTGCCATATCCGATGGGTTCGACCCCGGAAAGATTTGCTTCTTTCCAGGCACCAAAGCGCCAGTTTTCCACCGTGCGAACGGGCCATTTGAGAGCCTCGAATTTCTCGAGTGCAGGAGACGTGAGAGTTGCGGACATCTTTTAAAACTAGAAATTAACCAACCGAGCCTTCCATCTCGAGATCGATGAGGCGCTTGAGTTCGACCGAGTATTCCATCGGGAATTCTTCGACGAGGTCGTTGATAAAACCATTCACCGCGAGCGACATCGCCTGGGTCTCGGAGAGGCCACGCTGCTGCATGTAGAAGAGCATTTCCTTGGAGACCTGACTCACACTCGCTTCGTGCTGCGTGACGTGCTGGTTTCCTTTGACGGAGATCGCAGGATAGGTATCAGTGCGGCTCTTCGGATTGATGAGCAAGGCATCACATTCGGTGTTGTTCTTACAGCCCTTGAGGTGCTTGGGAATGTGAACCTGACCACGATAAGTCGAGCGACCTGCGCCGATGGAGATCGACTTGGAGATCACGTTGGAAGTCGTGTTGTTCGCGGCGTGAATCATTTTCGCACCGGTGTCCTGATGCTGACCGTCGTTTGCGAGAGCAATGGAAATCACTTCGCCACGAGCGCGCTCCCCTTTCATAACAACACCGGGATATTTCATGGTGAGACGGGACCCAATATTACAATCGATCCAGCGAATCTCGGCGTCTTCGTGTGCCAGGCCACGCTTCGTGACGAGGTTGAAGACATTGGAGGACCAATTCTGAACGGTGATGTATTGAATCTTAGCCCCCTTCATTGCCACCAACTCGACGACAGCCGAGTGAAGCGTGGCCGTCTCAAATTTTGGAGCGGTGCAGCCTTCCATATACATGACCTCGGAACCTTCATCGGCGATGATGAGCGTGCGCTCAAACTGACCAAAGTTCTCGGAGTTAATGCGGAAGTATGCCTGTAGCGGGTGCTTCACTTTCACTCCTTTTGGAATGTAGATGAAGGATCCACCGGACATTACCGCGGAGTTCAGTGCGGAAAATTTATTGTCGCCCACCGGGATCACTTTTCCAAACCAAGGGCGGAAAATATCTGCGTGCTCCTTGAGGCCTTCGGAACAGGTCACGAAAATCACGCCTTCTTCAGCGAGCGCTTCCTTGACGTTCGAGTAAGCGGCTTCGGAGTCGTATTGCGCTTCCACACCAGCGAGAAAGGCCCGCTCCTGCTCGGGCACACCGAGGCGGTCAAAGGTTTCAAGAACCTCAGGAGGCACGTCGTCCCAAGAACGCTTGGGCGTCGCTCCATCAGAAAGGTAGTAGCGGATTTTATCGAAATCGATCGCGTTGAGATCCTCCGTCGCCCAGTTCGTTGGCATCGGTTTGGATTCAAAAACTGCGAGCGCCTTGTGACGAAACTCGTTCACCCAAGCCGGTTCATCCTTAACCTTAGAGATGTAGTCGAGGGTATCCCCGTTGAGACCGGTCCCGGCATCAAATTTATGATTTTCCGGAAACGAAAAATCTCCGATGTTGTCTTTCTCAAGAGCGACTTGCTGGACGGTGGCGGTTTCTGAGTTCATTTCAAAAAGTGAGTCAAAGGAATACAGAGCTATCATTTAGCTCCAGGGTTTTAAGTGGCAGGCCGACCGGAGCTATGAGCTAAAGGCCGGGTAGAAAATTTAGGCAGTTTTAAGGAAATCGTAGCCGCTCTCCTCGAGTTCGAGGGCGAGTTCGGCACCGCCGGATTTGACAATCTGGCCATCGGACATCACGTGAACAGCGTCCGGCTTGATATAGTCGAGAAGACGCTGGTAATGGGTGATGATCAAGAAGCCGCGGCCCGGAGAACGCATCGAGTTGACCCCTTTTGCAACCACCTTGAGCGCGTCGATATCGAGACCAGAGTCGGTCTCATCGAGCAAAGCATAGCGCGGATCGAGCATCATCATCTGAAGGATTTCGTTGCGCTTTTTCTCACCACCGGAGAAGCCTTCGTTAACAGCACGCTTGGTGAACTTGCGGTCCATTTCGAGCTCATCCATCTTGGCATACATCGATTTGTAGAAGGCCACCGCATCGATCTCTTCGCCGTCGGGCATGCGAGCCTGTAGAGCCGCCCGAAGGAAGTTGGCATTAGAAACTCCAGGAACTTCAGCAGGATACTGGAAGGCGAGAAAAATTCCGGCACGTGAACGCTCATCGACTTCGAGTTCGGCGATATCGACACCATCAAGGAGAACTTTTCCATCCGTCACAACGTAGTCCTCATGACCAGCGATGACCTTGGAAAGAGTGGATTTACCAGAACCGTTGGGACCCATGATGGCATGGACTTCTCCCGCTGGAATTTCCAGATTGAGGCCCTTGAGGATGGGAGTTCCACCGACGGTGGCGTGTAGGTTTTCGATGGTGAGACTCATGTTTTTGAGAAAGTTTTTAGTATCCGATCCGGCCCTTCAGGCTGAGTTCGAGGTGGCTGATTTCGGTGCCTTGAGGGAGTTCGAGGAAATCTTCAAGCTTAACTCCTTTTTTAAAGACAACATCGTGGATCGTCCCGGTCTTTTCATCCTGAAAATGGCAGTGATCACTCAAGTTCGGGCAGTAGCGGGATGACTCGCGCTCGAAGTTCACCTGCTTCACCAGCTTGTGCGAAACCAGGGCTTCCAGGCAATTATAGACCGTCGCGAGCGAGATCGTCGGCATCCGCTCTTTCGAGCGTGTGAAGACATCATTTGCAGTGGGGTGATCGCGTTCAGCAAGAATGACCGAGAGCACCTCCCGGCGCTGCTTCGTCATGCGCAAGCCCTCAAGCAGCGAAGGAAGTTCCTCCGGTGCTGGGCTGCTATGGTGATCAAACGCAATCATCTACGGCGGGAACCTAGCCATGCTGGGAGCACGATCAAGCGGAAATTGGAATTATTCTAATTCGGGATCGGAGCACCCACGATTCCTTCACTTTACCAAAACATTTTGAACTCTCACCGGGTCCATCACTCTAAGCTCCCAAGAGATCACAATCTTGATTCATGAAAATATTTCTCACCGCCCTTGCCATCATCGCCCTCGTCGCGGTAGCCGGAATTCGCATCATGAGCCTAGGCGGACTGATGGGTTTCAAATATGAATCCACCGTAGTCGTTCAGGTTCATTATACTGTCTTTGCTCTTCCTTCATCAAAGGGCTCCACCCACGGAACGTTGATGACGAGAAACTACATGGTAAACGAATTCGAAACGATCACTTCCAACGCGACGCTCAACTCCGCCATCGAAGCAATTGCGCTTGCTCAGCGCTGGGATCTCTCTCTGGAAGAAACCCTCGAGAAAGTAAAAACGATGGTTTCTGCGGAACCTCGGCGGGGCACAGATTTCATTGAAATCAAAGCCCGCAGCCACAATCAGGAAGATGCCCACGACATCGTGAATGCCGTCGTCGATAGCTATATCGCACGCCGAAACAAAATGGAAATGGCTCGTGCTAAAAAGGCGATCGAAGCGCTTGATAAAGAACTTCAGGAGCAAGGAGACCTCGTAAATGACAAGAGAAAGAACCTCACCCCCCTGATTCAAAGCTACGGAATTCCCTACTTTGATCCTCATGACTCCACTCAGAATGAGGCCACCGAAGAGAAAATGCACCTGAATGCACAACAACGCTTGGACCAGCTCGAACAAGATCGTGATCGTCTCAAAATCCAGATTGATCAGCTGATAAAAACCAGTGCTGAAGAAATGATTCCGACCGTAGCTGCGCTCGAACTCCCTGAAAACCAGGTGAGTATATTATACACGCAGTATCTCGAGACCCTCCGCGAGAGCGAAAAGCTCGCCGCCCAAGGATTGGCAGAAGACCACCCAAGCCAAGTGGCTCTGACAACCCAAGCGAACGAGTTAATGGGTAATGCCAAGAAAGCGGTAATTTCTCTCAAAGAGACCTTGAATACCCGGCTGAATCTTGTGGGCCGTCAAGTGGAGCGAATGAAGGAAACCATTCTCAACAAAAAGGAAATATCGCTCGAGCGAGCGATGCGTCAGCACGAATACAATTCCGCCAAAGAAGAGTATGAGCAATCCCGAGACCTCCTCCGCGAAATGAAGCTTCATCAGGCTGAGCAACGCGCCCTTCTGAAAATGCCCCGCCAAGCCGTCACTCGCCACGAGTAATCTCCAGTTCGTAGTGTCGGCCTAAAGCAGCTCCAAAAACCGCGGAAGCACTCTCAAGAAAAGAGAGTTCTTCCCACCACGCGATAACTGATCCGCCACAAGCCCTTCCGAGTCATCCGCATCCGCAGGACCGCTCACATAGAGACAATGCCCATCGGTGCAGATCGCCTGGCAGAGATGGGAGTTTCCTTTTTTACGGCTCACTTTGACTTCACAATCAGGCGACTTGATCGAAAGCAAACTCAGAGGAGCACCGTCATCATCCCACGTGATTTTAGCCACGATGCTCCGGCCCTCTTTGGACTCGAAGAGAAACGATTCTCCGTTCTCCGGATTGGTCTCAGTAGCCAAGCCCAGCTCGAGGCCTGACTTCCAACCCGCCTGCTCCGTCACCCAAGCCAACAATAGAAGAGCCGATAGCCGCTGACTCTTTTGAGCCGCAATATTGACCTCCTCAACCTCAGGAAAGGCCCGTTCGGCCGCGGGGTCATCGAAGAGCCCGGCAATCGTAAGACGATAGTGATAGCTGCGCGTCCAGGAAAGGTCCTGCGTCACCATGTGATCATTCGTCTGCTCACGCGCTTCCATGATTTTGGCAAAACCTTCCGTCGGATTCGACCACGTGGAGCTATCGAAAATGAAACGATCCAAAATACTGTAAAGCCGCTCTTCGAAAAGATCGGAGATCTCACCCTGCCACCAAAACACAAGAGGCAGGTCGCTGTTGAGATGCGCAAAAACGGTGTTGCGAAGTCGACCAAAAGAGTAGCCACTTAGGAGAAAGGAAATCTGCTCGGAGCAAATCGATTTCTTCCCGTGCGCAAGATGACAGTGCGCCGTGATCCACGCTGCCACCGAAGGCTCGGGAGCTTTGCGGTCCATCGCAATCAGAACCGCCCGACAGGCATGCTCACGCGTGAACTCCTGAATCATTTCCGAGTTCGCCGACAGCTCATGCGGATCCTCAGTATAAACGAGAAAGTTCATCAGCGAAGCATTCGTGCTCGCCTCATCCGCTTCCCAAAGCTTCTTGAGTTCGCCATCGATCGCTGCGATCTCGACAGGCATTCCCAGCCCTTCGGTTGAAATCTTGCCTCTCATTAGAGCCTCCTCCATTTCCGTCCTTCGCTCTTGAGCATTTCATCGGCTTCCTTCGGTCCCCACGAACCCGCAGGGAACTCAGCCATCGGCGGCGGATTGTCGCTCTCGTGCCAGGCGTTCTCGATGTTGTCGACGAAGCGCCACGCTTCTTCCACTTCGTCGCGACGCGCAAAGAGAGTGGCATCCCCGGCCATCGCATCGAGCAAAAGACGCTCGTAAGCTTCCGGACTGCTCTTTCCAAAGCTACTGGAATAGTGGAAATCCATCTTCACCGGTTCCATCCGCAGCGTGGTCCCGGGAAGCTTGGAATTGATGCGAAACGATATCCCCTCGTCCGGTTGAATGCGGATCACGAGGACATTGCCATCGGGCACCCCTCCGGGAGCGGCATTGAACAAGACACTCGGGGTCTCTTTAAAATGAATGGAAATCTCGGTGGCTTTCTTCGGCAGACGCTTGCCCACGCGCACGTAGAAGGGCACCCCGCTCCAGCGCCAGGTGTCGATCATGCAGCGCACCGCGACAAAAGCTTCTGTCTCGGACTCGGGATCAACCCGGTCTTCTTCACAGTATCCCGGGACTTCCTTCCCGTTGATATTGCCCGAAGTATACTGCCCGCGGGTGACATTCTCAGCCACCAGCTCGGGAGTGTCCCACTGACGAAGAGAGCGAATCACCTTCACCTTTTCATCCCGCACGCCATCGGCAGAGAGATCGGTCGGCGGCTCCATCGCAACGAGACTGAGCAGCTGAAGAAGATGGTTTTGCACCATGTCCCGAAGCGCTCCCGCTTTATCGTAATAACCACCGCGTCCCCCTTCCATCCCGAGATGCTCGGCACAGGTGATCTGGACGTGATCAATAAACTGCTTGTTCCACATCGGCTCGAAAATCGCGTTGGCAAAGCGGAGCACCATGATGTTCTGCGCCGTCTCCTTGCCGAGATAGTGATCGATGCGATAGGTGTCCTTTTCCTCGAAGGTTCCGTTCACCACCTCGTTGAGATGCTGGGCTGTCGCAAGGGTGGTGCCGAAGGGTTTCTCAACAATCACGCGGGACCAACAACCCTCTCGCTCGTCACTCAAGCCCGCCTTTTTAAGATGAAGAAGAATGTCGTCGAAATACTCTGGCGCACTCGCAACATAGAAAAGGCGATTCCCTTTTCCGCCGCGTTCCTGATCGATCGCATCGAGCCGCTCCGCCAATCGGCGATACCCGTCATCATCCTGAAACTCGCTCTGGTGATACTCAATATTCGGAGCCAAAGACGCCCAGACGACCTCATCATGCCCGGTGCGGGAAACCTCGCGATTCAGCTTCTCCAGTCCTTCGCGAAAAAATTCATCGGTCCAATCGCGCCGTGCGAAGCCGATAATTTTCACCCCAGCCGGCAGTTCACCATCGGCCGCCTGATTATAAAGCGCCGGAATGAGCTTCCGGTGGGTCAAATCACCGGTGGCCCCGAAAATTACAACCGTGCACGCCTCAGGACGATTGCGGGAGACGAGGTCTTCACGGAAAGGATTACTCACAACCCCTACCTGCCACTCTTTCGTACCATTCGCAATACCGGAGCAGCGATTTTGGCTCATGAGCAAAGGTCGTCGTAGCTCACGAGAATCCGCTCTTCAAGCAGCGCCAGAGGTGCGTCCTAACTTAGCGAAGGGCAAAGCGAGGCACTCGCGACGCCCTCGTATCCCGCCCCCAACAGAATCCGAGGCCTGAAAAGTCAATCTAAATCAACGAGCTATCACAGAAGTCGCCTTACCCACCTTTCTCTATCTTCTTTGCTGCTGCCAGTTTACCTAGCTCCCTGATCAATTCGTCGACAACCTCCGGTTTAGAAATGCTTCCAGTTTCCGCAGCGTGAACCAAAGGCCACGCTGCGCTGAAAATCTTAAAACCGAAACCTACCAAGGCATCGGAAACGCCGCATTAAAGGCGAAGACGCGCTCCTTAATCTCGGCAAGCTTGGCATCATCCTCGCGCGCTACGAGCGCTTCGTGGATCAAATCGGCGACCTTTTCAGCATCAGCCTCCTTCATCCCACGGGTCGTGACTGCAGGAGTTCCAATCCGAATGCCACTCGGCTTCATCGGGCTCGCTTCATCGAAAGGAATCGAGTTCTTGTTCACCGTGATGCCGACCTTATCGAGAGTATCGGAAACGATCGAGCCATCGAGACCCGCCGGGCGGAGATCGAGCATGAAGACGTGGTTATCGGTGCCGCCAGAAACGACCCGGTAGCCGTGCGATTCGAGACGCGCGGACATCGCCTGGGCATTCTTGATAACCTGCTCCTGATACTCTTTGAAGCCAGGCTTGAGCACTTCGCCAAAGCACACTGCCTTGGCCGCGATGACATGCATCAGCGGTCCACCTTGGACGCCGGGGAAAACGCGCCCATCGATCTTCTTAGCATACTTCTGTTTGCAGAGAATGATCCCTCCACGAGGTCCGCGGAGTGATTTGTGTGTCGTCGAAGTGACAAAGTCCGCATGCGGCACTGGGCTCGGATGAACTCCCGCCGCCACCAGACCGGCGATGTGCGCCATGTCCACGAAAAGATAAGCGCCAACCGCTTTGGCAATCTGCCCCATGCGCTCGAAGTCAATCTCACGCGAATAAGCGCTCGCTCCACAAGTAATAAGCTTCGGCATGACCTCCTTGGCTTGCGCTTCGAGAGCATCATAATCAATCCGCTCATCCTCGGCGCTCACGCCGTAGTGGGTCACGTCATAAAGACGACCCGAAAAGTTCGCCGGATGCCCGTGGGTCAAGTGACCACCGTGGGCGAGGTCCATCGTGAGAATCTTGTCACCGGGATCGAGCACCGCGAAGTAAACCGCGGTATTCGCCTGGCTCCCCGAGTGTGGCTGCACATTCGCGTGATCCGCTCCAAAAATTTCCTTCAGCCGGGCAATCGCGAGTTCCTCGACGACATCGACATTCTCGCACCCTCCATACCAACGACGCCCGGGATATCCCTCGGCATACTTATTGGTGAGAAGCGATCCCTGCGCTTCCATCACCGCTGGGCTGCAGAAGTTCTCCGAAGCAATCAGCTCGATATGACTGCGCTGGCGCTTCTCCTCACCCACGATCGCCTCGAAAACCTCCGAATCCGTCATCGCGAGACGACTTCCCGAAGCCTTACAAAGACGCGCTTCATGGCGACCGCCTTCAAAGTCAGATGAAAGAAAAGTCTCCACCATTTCCAGCCCCACTTCGATCGTCACCACCTTCTGCCCGAGGCAAAGAACATTGGCATTATTGTGAGAACGGGTCGTCTTGGATTCCTCCACCGTCCGAACATTGGCAGCGCGGACATCACGGAAACGATTCGCCGTGAGGCAGACACCCACGCCCGAAGTGCAGACAAGAATTCCACGATCAGCGCGCTCTTCATTGACCGCCCGGGCGACCTCATTGGCAAAGTCGGAATAATCCACCGATTCGCTGCCATGCGTGCCGTAATCGACGATCTCATGGCCACTACCCTTAAGAGCCTCCACGATTGCGTTTTTCAACTCAACTCCGCCGTGATCGGCCCCAACAGCAATTCGAATGGCATTTGCACTCATAAAGAGAGACCTTACGTGAGGCCTCAGGAGGAAAATGGCAAGCGCTTACGTGGGAAAGCCCCCCTCGAAGGCTAAATTGCCCCCTCCCCCATCCTCCTTGCCATGAAAACAGGTGAAGTCGGGCTACTATATCGGGGAGGCTCTCGCACGAGGCATCATTACACAGAGTCAACGACGCCTCGCGCCATCCCTTCCTTTTCCTGACTGGACTCATCCCCTATTCCGATGACTCCAAAATCCTATCAAACATCAGCCGCTTTTCGCCGAGCGCTCAGGATTTTCCCCGCTCATCAAGGAAGCCGATGATTCCGACAATCGCTTCGTCTATAACGTTGGCACAGGAATTATAGGCCGGGCGGCCCATCCCGATAGGATCCGGGACATCGGCCCCGACTTTCCCATCGATTTCCGCGAAATCGCAGACGAGGTGATATTTTTCCTCCTGCTCGGGAAACATCATTTCGAGCATTTCAAGGTGACCCTCGGTCATGCAGAAGACCGCTTCCGCTTCGGCAAGCATCTCGTCATCCACCATGCGACTGCGGAAGCCCTCAAGGCCGATATTGAGATCTGATAAAACGTTCAAGGTATCGCAGCTCGCAGAGCTTCCCGACTGCGCAGCCACTCCTGCCGAGCTCACCTCGTAATCCGAGCCCTCGGTCGCCCGTCGAAAGATCCCTTCCGCCATCGGGCTGCGGCAGGTATTTCCAGTGCAGACAAACAAGACCTTACGCGCGTCCTTCGACATGACAGGAGATTACCCTTTTCACGTAAGCTAATAAACTACAATCCCCAACAAGATGAAGTTCCTCAACTACGCCCTCGCCCTCATTTTCGTCGTCTTCGCCTGGTTCCAGCGAAATGACATCGCCCCCGAGATCTACACGAATCCTTCCTCGCTTGATGCGGCCCTGTGGCTCCTTTTCTACCTCATCATTGGAATCGCATTTATTGTGGTCTGCTTCCGCAAGCTGCAGAAGTGGTATTTCGTCCTCGCCGTCGTCGCCTGCCTGATCGAAATGGCGACGTGCGGCCCCGGGCTTTGGGATAACCTTTTCGGCGAGGATAAGTTCAACATGACGCAAACATCGATGTCCGCCGAGGATCCCCGCGTCGAACTGTCCCGCGAATTCTTCGGCGCTCTCATCGCACTCTCCGCTGTCGTTTTCCAGCTCTGGCAATCGAGACGGAAAAGCTCTGCCACGCGCTAAGCGAGGCTTTCGGAGGCAACCAAAACCACACCCATAAGCGACTTTTCGAAAACTCCAAAGGTCGTCCTCCTAATCTGGTTAGCTCTCCTCATTTCCATCTGCTATTCCATTTTTGGGAAATCCTAGATTACCGCATTCCACCATCACCCTCCTGCTGACAGCTCTGCCAGTTGTCTATCGGGACCGTTTCGTGGGTTTCGGGCTCATTGGCTTCCTCGGAATCTTCATGCTCTTCGAAGGCGACCGTTTCAAAGCGCCCCCGGTCGCCCTGGCCGTCCTCAGTTTCTGTTTCGCGGTTTCCATCGGAGCGGTCTGGGAAATCTTCGAATTCTCCATGGATTAATTCTTTGGAATGAACATGCAGAAATCCGGCCTCGTCGATACTATGTGGGATCTCATGGTGGACTGTCTCGGGGCCCTTGCCGGCTCCCTCGCTGGGTTTTTCTATCTCGAAAAACGAGGAGGGAACGGATTGCTATCGAGTTGGATCCACTCGTTTATTCGGCTCAATAAGAAGCTCTACCGCAAATCCGCCTGATCCCGAGGTCAGCGAATCCAAATCACGGCTCATTGCTCATAAAAAAGGCAGCCACCCGCTTGGGTGACTGCCTTTGGAAAATCTGCCCTTACTCGAAGAGCGCTGCCAGTTGCGTCGGCTCCATCTGGCTGAGCATCAAGAAGGCGTGTTGCTCGTCAGACCACTGGGTCGTCGCCCACCCACTACTTTTGCAACCGCCACACTTTCTTGCGGCGGCGGCGATCCGGGGGAGCTTTTCCCCACTGAGTTCCTCTTTCTTCAGCATCACGAGATGGACGATCGGTCCGTCGGTTTGACGATAGCAGATGAGCGAGGCTCCGGTCTTCTTCCCCCCGATTTCAAGATACTTGCAACCCACTCCTTCGAGTCCTTGAAGTCCTTCAGGGAGAACTTCGGGAGCAGGCAGGGCTTTTCCTTTCAGCCACGTATAGAGCTCGGCCTGCCGATCATTTTTGAGATCGAGCGAGAAGAGCGGGTTACTCAGAAGCGCAATCGTGGAGCTTTCCAATTCCGCAACCGTCGTTCCAGCCACCGCATTTCCTCCACCAAAGGTGAAGACGGCGACGAGAGAGATAGCGATCACCGCAGCCACAGCCGAGGAGACCCATTTCAAACGGCCAAACTTCTGACCGAAGGTCGGGCGCTCGATCTTCTGCTCCACTTCCATCGCAGTTAGAATCTGATCACGTAAGCCTTCAGGCGGATGCACCGAGGCCAAGGCTCCCACGAAGGCAGCATCGAGCTCGGTCAGCTCAAGATCTCCCTCTTGAAGGACGCCAAAGATAGCTTCACGGAGATTTTCGGGAATCGGTAGTTTGCCAAGAGCCAATGCGAAAGCCGCATCACGCGCCCGTTCTTTCGCGAGCCACGCGCCAAGTTCACGGTCTTCAGCCGCAAGACCCAGGGCCTCGGCGAAGTCAGGATCATGAGCATCGGCCCCATCGGGACGGAAGCTTTGGAGGATGAATTTTGCACGTTGCTTATCCATGGGTCTGCTTGAAGGATTCGGGTTGGAAATTGACGATTTTTTGCGGCGCACTGCTCGGCTCGGCGGTCATCTTTTTGCGGAGCTGTTCTTTGCCGCGGGAAATTCGGGACATCACGGTGCCGATGGGCACATCGAGAATGGAGGCGATCTCTTTATAAGAGTGTTGCTGGAGATAGAAAAGAGTGAGAGGAGCGCGGAAAGTCTCGTCGAGCTTACCGAGAAGATCGACCGCTTGTTGGGCATCCATCTGGCGGTCCGAGCCGTCTTCGACGCCCGGGATCTCATGCTCGACCTCGCCAATCTCGCTTTCAGGGTGCCGCTGAGAGCGGCGCGCCTGACCGAGATGCTCACGATAGAGCGTGGTGAAGAGCCAAGTCTTGGCTTTCGTGCGATCCTTGAGCCGGTGCCCTTTCTGAGCCCAAATGCAGAAAGTCTGCTGGACCAGATCGGCCGCCCGATCCGGGTTCTTTGCGAGGGAAAAACCAAAGCGATAAAGCTTTTGATAATAGGTATCCACGAGTTCTTGAAATTCGTCCATTGCTTTCGTGATTCTGATAATGAGAGTCACCCCTACCAGTTCTATTCCAATAAAATAGCTCAGTGATCCCCCACTCGACGGCCCCTGCCAATTTCACCCCTCTTCCGCGGTCGATGTTCACCTCGAGAATCACCAGGCCATTCCGCTGATTCTCGAGGACCTCCTGATGACTTTTGATAACGAGCGAACCAAAGCCCTCCTCCCCGTGCTCGCGGAACTGAGTAAAAAGACACAAGTTCTCATCTTCACCCACCACGCCCACCTCAAGGAACTCATGGGCGAAAAGGGCAGCGTTCACGAGCTGGACTAAATCTTCAACCGCCTGAGTTGGAAAATTGAAAAAACGAGACCTTACTTCACGTATCCCTAAATTCCCTAATCTTCCACTATGCGCATTCCCTTTTTAGCTCTCACTCTCATCCTCCCGGCTTCCGGCCAACTCGCTCTCAAGCAAGTCAATCAAACCATTGAAGTCAAAAATGGCGACCAACTCGTCACCATCTTCCGGGCCGATCAGCAAGTCCCCTGCCTCTATCCCCTCATCGGCCCTGGCGGCTCCAATGTCACCCGCCACTTTCCTTTTAAAAAAGACGTCGCGGGCGAACAAAGCGACCACCCGCACCACATCTCCTTCTGGTTCACCCATGGCCTCGTGAATGGACACGACTTTTGGCATGATAGAAAAGGAGCCCCGCCTTCAAAAATCGTCCTGAAATCCTACGGCGAGATCGCCAAAAATTCCTTCACCGCCAATCTCGCTTGGGAACACGATAGCAAAGCCCTCCTCAACGAAAAGCGCAGCTATTCTTTTTCCGTGGGTGAAAAGGATCTCATCATCGATCTCACCTCCACTCTCACCGCGCTCGAGGACGTCACCTTCGGCGACACCAAGGAAGGCTCTCTCGGCCTTCGCCTCACTCCCTCCCTCCGCCTCAAGGGCGAGGTCGCCAAGGGCTCCATCGAAAACTCCGAAGGCCACAAAAACGGTGCCGCTTGGGGCAAGCGCGCCAAGTGGGTCGCCTACCACGGTCCCAATTCTGAGGGCGAAGCGACCGTCGTCGCTCTCATGGATCACCCCGACAACCTGCGCCACCCAACCTGGTGGCACGCCCGCGACTACGGTCTCCTCGCCGCCAACCCCTTTGGCCAACATGATTTCGAAGGTAAAAAAAAGGAGCCCCATCTCGGCGATCATTTGCTCGAAAAAGGAAAATCACTCACCCAAAAATACCGCCTCATCATTCAACACGGCAGCTTTAGCGCCGACTCTCTCAAGACCAACTTCACGAACTTCTCAAAATAATGAATCGCCGTAACCTCCTCCGCTCCTCCCTCTACGCAGGCACCTTTTCCCTCCTCGCTCCCCATGCCCGCGCCGCCGGTGCCAATGGTGAACTCCGCGTCGTCGTGATCGGCGTCAAAGGCCGGGGCGGCTCGCACATTGGTGGCGTCCTTTCTCATAAAAAAGCGCGACTCGTGGGCCTCTGCGATATCGACACCGACCAACTCGACCGCAAAAAGAAAGAACTCGAAAAACGGAGTAAGCTCACCGGCCTCAAGACCTACACCGACTACCGCAAGGTCTGCCAAGACCCCGATGTCGATGCCGTCTGCATCGCCACCTGCAACCACACCCACACCCTCATCGCCCTTAGCGCCGCCGCTCAAGGAAAGCACGTCTACGTCGAAAAGCCCGTCTCCCATAACATCTGGGAAGGCGAAAAGCTCGCCCTCGGCCAAGCCGACTACGGCGTCGTCATCGCCCACGGATTCCAACGCCGCTCCGAAAAGGCCTGGAACGACGTCTTTGCGTGGGTAAAAGAAGGCCACCTCGGCAAGCTCACCCTCGCCCGTGGCTTCTGCTACAAACCCCGCAAATCCATCGGCAAGCTCGCTGCCCCCATCGCCCCGCCCAAAACTGTCGACTACAACCTCTGGTCCGGCCCGCGCGAAATTCTCCCCGTAAACCGAAAGCAATTTCACTACGACTGGCACTGGCAATCACCCTACGGAAACGGCGACTTGGGCAACCAAGGCCCGCACCAATTCGACGTCTGCCGCTGGGCCCTCGATGACCCCATGGAATACCCCGCCGGAGTCCTCACCGCAGGCGGAAGACTCGGCTATAATGACGATGGCGACACCGCCAACACCCAGATCCTTTACATCGACGCCAAACCCGCCCCCATCCTCTTCGAAGTCCGCGGACTTCCCAAAAAAGGCCTCGATTGGAAAAACGGCATGCCGAACTACCAAGGCGTCACCATTGGCAATGTGCTCGAATACGAGGGCGGAAAAATCCTCGGCGGACACGGCTCTTCGTGCACCGTCGTCGACAACGATGGAAAAGAAATTAAGAAGTTCTCCGGTGGCGGCGACTCGATCCACAAATTCATCGATGACGCCCTCAGAGGAAAACAAGATGCCCTGCGCGGCGCACAAAATGGCCACCATTCCTCCGCCCTCGCCCACCTCGGTACCCACGCCTTAAACCTCGGAAAGAAGGCCGACCCCGATCAGATCAAGGCCGCTTTCTCCAAGACGCCCGCCCTCACCGACGCCTTCGGACGCATGCAGGAGCACCTCGCTGCCAATGGAGTCAAGGGAGGCATCACCATGGGAGTCCCACTCACCACCGACGGCGTGAAACTCACCGGCGAATTCGCAAAAGCCGCCACCAAGCTCGACCACGAAACCTACCGCGACGAGTTCAAGCTCCCGAATGCTTAAGGACCCGTCCCTCCCAAAAAATAACCATGTGGTTCATCGGACTCCTTCTTTCTCAGTGCTGGTAGCTTTCTATCCCCTCTGATCTGGCCACTTGCTCTTCCGTTCATGCTGAAGGCAGCCAAACCAACCAACGCCACCTTCTCACTAAAGGTGGCGTTTTTTTGCCCTACTGGGGCCCGGGTTCCCAAAAAGCGAACAGCCAAGGGCTAATCGGAAACCACGGAACACACTTCTCCCCCACCTCGATCACTTTGAATCATCCCCTGAAATACCATCATTGATCCCACGGATTGATTCCTCCACACTTCCCACATATGAAACGGCCCGCACTCCTAGTCGCCATCCTCACCCTCATCGGCGTCATCGCCATTCCTCTTCTCGGTCAGCTCCAGAAAAAAAGCGACCAACGCACCGCCGCCCCGAAAGGTTGGGCCAAGTTCGATTGGCCTGAAAAGAAAAAGATCCTCTTTACCACCTACGCCCCCACCGAGGAGGAACTCACTCTCGTCGAAAAGGCCATCCCCAAGAAACTCACCGCGACGCCACGTAAGGCACGCAAAATCCTCGCCTTTTATAAGTGCAATTGGCCGCACTCCTCCATCGCCACCGGCCTCGCCACCTTCAAGATGATGGCCGAGAAAACGAAGGCCTACGAGATCGAGTTCACCGACGATCCCGCAGAGTTCACCACCGCAAATCTCGATCAATACGACGCCCTCCTTCTCCTCAATTCGGTCGACTTCGAAACCTTCCTCTCCGGGGAACAACGTAGCGCCTTTCTCGAATTCATAAAATCCGGCAAGGGCCTCATCGGTATCCACGCCGCCTCGGATTCCTGTAAAGAATGGCAAGAAGGCTCCGATGTCATCGGCGGCGGCTTCGGCTCCCATCCCTGGACCGCTGGCGGCACCTGGGCTGTTAAAGTCGAATCTCCCCTCCACCCTCTCAACGGCGCATGGGGCGGAAAAGGAGACTTCCTCAACGACGAAATCTACCACTACCGCGATGGCACCTTCACCCGGAAGCGCTCACGCGTCCTCCTCAGCCTCGACATGTCAAAGCAGCGCAATTTCGAAGGACAAGGAATGGCCGCCAAGCTTCGCGATTCTGTCAAGGCTGACGGAGACTACCCCATCGCCTGGATTCATGAAGTCGGCCAAGGCCGCGTCTTCTACTCCAATCTCGGACACAATCACGCCACCTACTGGAATCCCAAGGTCCTCCAACACTTCCTCGACGGCATCCAATATGCCCTCGGCGACCTTGACGCCGATGCCACCCCATCCGCCGAGCTCAACCAAGTGCTCACCAAACTCGCTCCCGCGAAAAAGGTCGTCTTTCTCGCGGGAGGAAGAAGCCATGGCTCAGGAGATCACGAATTCCGTGCCGGATCTCTTCTTCTCGCCAAGAGTCTCAATGCGCAAAGCGACCTCCCCATCCAAGCCGAGGTCATCTCGGGTTGGCCCAAGGATGACAAGATCCTCGAAGGAGCCGCCGCCATCATTATCTACTGCGACTCCGACTCCGTCGTGCGGAACCACTACCCCCGCCTCATGGAGCTCTCTAAAAATGGCACCGGCCTCTTCTTCATGCACTACGGAGTGCACCCAAGTAAGCCGGAGGACGGAAGAAACTACTACCTCCCCACCATCGGTGGATTCATGGAATCTGGTTTCTCGGTGAACCCCCACTGGGTTGCCAACATCAAGGTCGCCAGCGATCACCCCATTCGCCGCGGCTGCGAAAAGCCCATCAAGGTCGTCGACGAATTTTACTACAACATGCGCTTCGCCGACAAAGTCATCCCACTCGCCACTGCCATTCCGAACAAAGACAAGATGAAGACCATCAATCTTTGGAACGAAAACGGCCCCGCTGGCTTCGGAAAACCCCAGTCTCTCCTCTGGGGATTCGAACAAAAAAGTGGCGTTCGAGGTGCCGGCTACACCGGAGGCCACTATCACCGCAACTGGGCAAACGACGGCATCCGCACCATGATCCTCAACACCATCGTCTGGATCTCCGGCCTCGACGTGCCTGAAGGAGGCCTAAAATCAAAGACCCCCAGCGAGGATGAGATCAACGCCAACCTCGACGAGAAACCCGGCATGAAGCGCATCAAGCTTCCGCTAAAAAGCGCCGACGAATACATGCAGGAAATGCTCAAGCCCCGTCCCGCCGCTCCTAAAAAACCGGCCAAGAAGAAGAAAAAAGTAGCTGCCCCGAGCGCTCCCAAATCTGTCTGGAAACCCCTCCTCGATAAGAACCTCAGCGCCTGGGACACTTGGACCGGCGTTCCCCATAAAACCGTCAAAATCCCCGGCCGACCCGCCTCAACCAGTGAAGACGGCGTCAAAGGCACCCCCCTTGGCCTCAACAACGACCCCCTCCGCATCTTCTCCGTCATTCAGGAAGACGGCCACGACGTCCTCAAGATCACCGGAGAAATCTACGCCGGACTCACCACCAAGGCCGAATTCGAAAACTACCATCTCACGATGCAATTCAAGTGGGGCGACAAAAAATGGGAACCCCGCCTCCAGCGCCGCCGCGACTCCGGCATCCTCCTCCACTGCGTCGGAAAACACGGCGCTTTCTGGAATGTCTGGAAGCGCTCCCTCGGATGCCAGATCCAGGAAGAAGACATCGGCGACTTCATCGCCCTCGCCGCCTCCGGAGCCGACATCACCGTCGCACCCAACGAAGAAAAACATACCGCCTGGAACCCCAAAGGAAAACTGGATCCCAATCCCGGCTACACCGATCACGGCCCCTCCACCGAACGCACCCACGGAGAGTGGAACACCATCGATATTTACACCGTCGGAGACAAAATGGCCTTCGCCGTGAATGGCAAAGTTAACATGGTCCTCCATAACACCCGCCAAAAGACCCAGTACGGCCCCGCACCCCTCACCAAAGGTCAGATCCAAATCCAATCAGAAGCCGCCGAGTGCTACTACCGCGAGATCAAGATCCGCCCCATCAGCAAGTTCCCCACCGGCATCGCCAGCGCCCTGAAGTAAACTTCCCTCTCAATCAAACCCTCAGCGCCCCGGAACACCACCGGGGCGTTTTTGTGTCACGCCATAAACTTTCCAAATCTCCTCCCTTGTCAGGGACACGTATAATCACTCTCTTTTCCAGAATCACCCAGCAAAAGAATCTGTCTAAAAAACCTCAAACGGCTCCCTCTCCTCGGCATCCGCAGAAAACTCAATCCCGTCACCTGGGAAGAGAACCCCCGCGCCCGCATCGATCTCCCGCCCGAAAGCGTCGGCATCTGGATCGTCGAGTAAAAGACCCAAAAGAGCCGGAGCATCTCGCCCCGTTTGTCTCATGCCCGCGGTAGCCCGAAGGGCGTAGGAGGATGCGCTGCAACCCGCAGTAGTTCTTCCGTCAACCCGCAGGCCCACCCTCCCACATTGTTTCGTGCCTTTCGTGGTTGAAGCCCCTCGACCCAACTCGCTCAAATTTCATCCCCAACCAAGATTCGTCCCATTCGCCAGATTCGCGTTCAAATCTCAACTCTCCTCCCCCCAACCGCTTTTTCTATCGAAATCCCCCCCGTTTTATGGTCTTGAAGCACCAACATCATGACTTCGGCAGACATCAGACAGAGCTTCCTCGATTTCTTTAAGGAAAAAGGCCACACCCCCGTGCCCTCGGCCTCCCTCCTCCCGCAGTCCCCCGGACTCCTCTTCACGAACGCCGGGATGAACCAATTCGTCCCCTACTTCCTCGGCACCGAAAAGGCTCCCTACAATCCTCCCCGCGCCGCCGACACCCAAAAGTGCATCCGCGCCGGCGGAAAACACAACGACCTCGAGGACGTCGGCTACGACACCTACCACCACACTTTTTTCGAAATGCTCGGAAACTGGTCCTTCGGTGATTACTTCAAAAAAGAAGCCATCGAGTGGGGCTGGGAACTCATCGTCGAGCGCTGGGGCTGCCCACCCGAACGCCTCTACGCCACCGTCTACTCTCCCTCGGAAGGCGACCCCTCCTCCTTCGACCAGGAAGCCTACGACCTCTGGGCCAAGCTCTTTGAATCAAAAGGCCTCGATCCCAAAGTCCACATCGTCAATGGCAACGTCAAAGACAACTTCTGGATGATGGGCGAGACCGGCCCCTGCGGCCCCTGCTCCGAACTCCACGTCGACATGACCCCAAATGGCGACACCGGCGGCTCCCTCGTCAACATGGACTCCGATCTCTGCATCGAAATCTGGAACCTCGTCTTCATCCAATACAATGCCGAGGCCGATGGCTCCTTCCGTGACCTCCCCGCCAAGCACGTCGACACCGGCATGGGCTTCGAGCGCGCCTGCTCGCTCATCCAAAACACCAAAGGCTTCACCGACTTCTCCGAAAAGCCCACCAACTACGCCACCGACGTCTTCCAACCCCTCTTCCGCAAGCTCGAAGAAATGAGCGGCAAAAAATACACCGACATCTACCCCGAACCCGGAGCCACTGATCACTCCGAGGAACTCGAGCAAGCGATCGCTTTCAGAGTGATCGCCGACCACATCCGCACTCTCAGCTTCTCCATCGCCGATGGCATCCTCCCCGGAAACAACGGCCGTAACTACGTCCTCCGCCGCATCCTCCGCCGCGCCGTCAAATACGGCCGCGCCCTCGGTTTCGATGGCAAAGAAGCCTTCCTCCCAAAACTCGTCGATACCCTCGTCAGCGAGTTCGGAAACGTCTTCCCAGAAATCGGAACCCGCGCCGCAACAGTTAAAGAAACCCTCGCCAACGAAGAAGAGAACTTCAACAAGACACTCGATCGCGGGATGACCCTCTTCGAAACCGTGGCCGCGACCTCCGGTCGCGCTGCCAAAACCTTCCCACCCGAAGATGCCTTCAAACTCTACGACACCTTCGGTTTCCCCCTCGACCTCACCGCCCTTCTCTGCCGTGAGCGTGGTATCACCCTCGATGAAACCGCTGTCGAAGCGCGCATGGAAGAAGCCCGCGAACTTTCACGCGGCGCCCAAAAGAAAACCATCGTCCGCGCCCTCGACCTCTCCTCCGACGCCGTCACCGAGTTCCTCGGCTTCGACACCGACTCCTGCGAGGCCACCATCCTGGAAGTCCACGAGCAAGACGACTCCCTCCTCGTCATCACCGACAAAACCGTCCTCTTCACCGAAATGGGCGGCCAGGAAGGCGATACCGGAACCCTCAACGGCCACCCCATCACCGGCACCCAAAAAATTGGCGCAGCCACTGCTCACGTCATCTCCGGCGTTCAGAGTTCGGAGTTCAACGTTCAGAGTTCAGCGTTGATCCAGCTCAACCGCGACCGCCGCCACCCCATCGAGGCCCACCACACCGCCACCCACCTTCTCCACTGGGCCCTCCACGAAGTCGTCTCCCCTGACGCCACCCAGGCCGGCTCCTCCGTCTCCCCGGACCGTCTCCGCTTCGACTTCAACTCCAAGGCCCTCACCCCTCAGCAAATCGCTGAGATCGAGGAAAAGGTGAACGCCTCCATCCAGAACAGCGACACCGTCTCCTGGATCGAAGTCCCCCACACCGACATCAAAGAGCGCGCCGACATCATGCAATTCTTCGGCGACAAATACGGCGACCTCGTGCGCGTCGTCCAGATCGGCGGGGGTGACAAGACCCTCGACGGTTTCTCGATGGAACTCTGCGGCGGCACCCACGTCCGCAACACCGCCGACATCGGCCTCTTCAAAATCAAATCCGAAGGCGCCATCGCGAGTGGCGTCCGCCGCATCGAAGCCCTCTGCGGCCCCGCTGCCGAGGCCTACCTCGCCGAGCAATCCGCACTCGAAGCCGAGGAAAAAGTCGTCGCTCTCGAAAAGCTCTCCAAGGCCAACGCCGCACTTGTCGCTCTCGAAAAAGAAGTGATCTCAGTCGCCGATTCCGCCTCTGCCGATGAGGTGAAAACCGCCGCCATCAACGCCGGGAAAGCACTCAAGAAAGCGCAGGCCGCCGGAGCTGCCCAAATGGCCGACGGTCTCATCTCCGAGCAAAACATCACCGGCAACATCGTCCTCTCCACCGAAGGCCCCGCCGCTCTCCTCCAGGAGTTGATGAACGCCCTCAAGAAAGTCCACTTCTCCCACGCCGCCTTCCTCATCGTCGATGACGGCGACAAGCTCCACCTCGGAGCCCTTTGTGGTGAAGACGGAAACAACGCCGGCCACGGCGCAGGCAACCTCATCAAAGAACTCGGCCCCCTCGCCGGAGGCAAAGGCGGCGGCAAGCCAGACATGGCCCGCGGCGCAGCCCCGGATCGTGGCAAAGTCACCGATCTCGTCATCGCTGCGAATGCGGAGCTTGGCATCTAGCTCTCGGACATAATAATTCCGCTATTTCAACGAACACGCAGTTCGGAGAAAGAGCGGAATTTTTGGCCAGATGTGGAATGGCGTTTGTGGAGCAACTTTCCCCCTCTGCCCCCGGGTTCAAAATTGACAGCGGAATCCCATTCACCCCAAAGAAAAAGGAGTCACGATCTCTCGTAACTCCCTTCGGGAAAGCTGGCATACAAAATTGCATGCCCGCGTTTTTTTTACAGCCTGTCAGAGGACCGGGCAGTTTATCCGCGACGGCGTCTGAGCAAGAGGGCGATTCCTGAGAGTCCCATCAGAATACCGGTCGAGGGCTCGGGGATAATCGCAGCGCCGCCGGCAATAGAAGTAATCTCAGATTCAGTCAGCACACGGTTCCACTGGGCGACATCGTCGATACCGCCAAACCACTCGCGGGTCTGGGCACCGGTGTCCGGGTTCCCGCCGATGAAGAAGTCAAAATCGTTTTTAGCATCATCAATGACGGGGGCACCGCCTGTGCTCGTCAAAAGGCCATCGACGTAGAGGCGGGTGTTGCCTGCAACGCCGTCACTGATCGCAATGATACTGTGCCAATCACCACCGGTGATGTCAGGACCGTTGTCAGGACCTTCGCCGCTGCCACCTGCATATCCTGGAACGTTCGAGCCGCCGCGCATGGCCACGCGATACTGGTTTCCTTCTCCATGAGAAAGGACGGTCTGCCAGCCGGTGTCGTCACCGGCGACACTCACCCACAAGGAAGTCGTCAATGTATTGGGCGTGTGAGCGCTTGTGGCACCGAAGAGAGTGTCGCCACTGCGAGGGACGACTACGTGACCGTTGTCCTGTGCCACACCTGCGGCTCCGTCAAGTCCGATGGCAGAACCGAAACGACCAGCAACGTAGCTAATGCCTCCTGTGCCGTTGGCACCACCGAACGTGCCGTTGTCTGCATTGGTACTCGCGGAACCTGCAAGGCCGTGCGCTTGGTCATTGGCATTGCCATCAAAATTCCAGTAGTTTACCAGACCATCAACGAGGGCGGCCTGGGAAGATGTTGTCAACATGGCCAGCGAAGCGCCGGCCAGCATGAGTAATTTTCGTTTCATTGTGTATATTATGTGTTCTGGAGAGTGAATAAAGCTCACAAATAAAGAGAATTTCTCCCTCGTAATCTTAATGATAGCAACTTGAGAGACTTAAATCAATGTCGGATTCTAAAAAATGTCCTTTCGGGGGGAGAAAGACGGTTTTGGGGATGCGAAGTGCCGCTGTTATGAACAAAAAGGCCCAATGACGGGATGATTTTCAGGAAAGTCACGGGTGATGAAAACGTCATTCGACGCTCATTGCTCTCCGCGACAGCCCATCAAACCTTCTCCGGAAGCGCGCCAAGCTCCTCCCAGCGCGCGTAAAGCTTGGCGACTGACGCTTGCGCTCTGCCGAGCGCAGCAGTCGCCCCGGGGAGTTTCTCGTAGTCAGTCTGCACTTCGGCGAGGTGCGCCTCCGCAACAGAACAAGCTTCCTCAGCCTCCAGGATGCGCTCTTCCATCCCCTTGAGTTCAATCGCTTCGGCCATCGTGATTTTACGCGGCTTATTTTTCTTCGGGGCCGACTTCTTCGCCTTGGCATAGGCTGCCGTCTGGGCGCGCTCGGCATTCTCACGCTGCTGTCGTTTTTCCAAATAGTAGGAATAGTTTCCGGGAGTGACCTTCACCCCGTCTTCCTCGAAGGCGATGATCTGATCACAAATACGATCCAGAAAATAGCGATCGTGGGAAACCACGATGACGGTGCCACCAAAGGCCGCAAGGGCTTCCTCAAGCATGCGCAACGAAGGAAGGTCGAGGTCGTTCGTCGGCTCATCGAGGACAATCAAATTGCCGCCCGTCTTGAGAACCTTCGCCAGCATCAGCCGTGCGCGCTCGCCACCCGATAAAAGGTCGACCCGCTCGTTGATGCGGTCGTCGGAAAAGAGGAATCGTTTCAGATAAGCGCGTGCCCCAAGCGTTTCCTCGCCAAATTCAATCTTCTCGCTCCCATTGGAAATCTCATCCAAAAGAGACCCCGTTCCATCAAGCTGCATGCGCGTCTGATCGATGTAATTGATCCTGACCTGCTTCCCCAGGGTCGCCTTCCCTTGAGTCGGCTCAAGTTGGTTCAGGCAGATCTTCAGCAAGGTGGTTTTACCAACCCCGTTACGCCCCACGATGCCAGTGCATTGACCCGCTTCAAGCGAGAGGTCCATGTTCCGAAAAAGAGTCCGATCGCCCAAAGTGATCCCCACCTTTTCCAACTCGACAATCGTATCGCCCAAACGAGGCGGCGGTGGAATGAGCAAATCCATCTCACCTTCCTCGACCGGAGCATCCTTATTCTTGATCTCGTAGAAAGAATCGAGCCGCGAACGCGACTTCGTCGTGCGCGCTTTCACCCCCGCACGCACCCACTCGAGTTCGTCCTTAAGAAATTTCTGACGCTTCTTCTCCGAATTCCGGGCAATCCCTTGCCGAATCGCTTTCGATTCCAAAAAGGCGGTGTAATTTCCCGGATGGGAATAGGCCTTTCCGTTGTCAATCTCGATGATACGCGTCGCGATGACGTTCAAAAAGTAGCGATCGTGCGTCACGAAGATGACGGCCCCGCCGTAGGTCGCGAGGAAGCTCTCCAACCAACGGATCGAATCGGCATCAAGGTGGTTCGTCGGCTCATCAAGAAGAAGAAGATCAGGCTGCGAAGCGAGAGCCTGGCAGAGAGCCACCCGTCGCTTCTCTCCTCCGGAAAGAGGACCGGTCTCGGCGTCAAGCGGAGGAGTGCCCAGGGCATTCGAAAGAGCGGTGATGCGGGCGTCCAGATTCCAGCCATCGGCATGATCGATCAGCTCCAGAAGCTCTCCCAGTTCGTGCTCGGTCCCATCGCCGTTCTCATAGCGCGTCACCGCATTGGCGACATCCGCTGCACCCGCTTGGATGTTCTCGTGGACCGAGAGACTAGAATCGAGTTCGAATTCCTGAGGAAGATAGCCCACCCGCAATTCGCGTCGGGCCGAAATATCCCCGGAGTCCGCGCCATTCTCGCCAGCGAGAATCTTCAGCAAGGAGGTCTTTCCACAGCCATTGCGTCCCACCAGCCCAACCTTTTCACCCGCCGCAACCGCCAAGGTCACCCCATCAAGGAGAGTCTGAGGGCCATAGGAAAGTCGGATTTCGTTAGCAGATAAAAGAGTGGACATGGGCAGCGGGCCGCAGACTAGGGATCGAACGCCAACTCGCAAGAGTAAGAAGAGTGATTTCTAATCCGCCAAAAATCAGCCCTCTCCCGCCAGAAAAACAACTTCGCGCTTGGCGAAGAGGGGGGAGACAGAAGAGGTTGGGCAATGCACTTCTTAGCAGCGACTTCTCAGAACGTCAGCACAGGCTGGCTGATTGGCACCTTGGTGGCCGCCATCGCCCTCATCCTCTTTCTCATTTTGAAATGGCGGGTCCAGGCATTCGTCGCCCTCTTGCTTGCCAGCGTCTTCGTCGGCGTGGTTTCCGGCACCATGGAATTGACCGAGGTCGGCTCCACGATCCAGCAGAGCATGGGCGACAACCTAGGCTTCATCGCGACCATCATTGGCCTCGGCGCCATTTTCGGAGCGATGATCGAGCACAGCGGCGGCGCCCAGAGTCTCGCCAATGGCCTCCTGAGATTCTTCGGCGAAAAAAAAGCCAACTGGGCCATGCTCATGACGGGCTTCCTCATTTCCATCCCGGTCTTTCTCGATGTCGCCTTGGTCATCATCGCCCCCATTCTCTACGCCCTTTCAAGGCGCACGGGGCGCTCCCTCCTCACTTTCGGACTTCCCCTCCTCGCAGGAATGGTGGTGACGCACTCCTTTGTCCCACCCACTCCCGGACCGACCTGGGTCGCCTATCAGTTCGGCATCCCAATCGGGACCGTGATTCTCTACGGCATCTTGGTCGGCCTTCCGACCGCCATCATTTCCGGAATTTTCCTCGGTGGAAAAATTGCCAACCGCATCGACATCGATCCTCCTGAGATCGAAGAAGCGGAAGAGGAACATCCCCCTTCCTTCTGGACCATCACCGGAATTCTTCTCCTCCCCATCATCCTGATCGTGGCCGGTTCTCTCGTGGAGCAGTCCGTTGGTAGTGGTCTGGCCGATGGGCTCACCAAGGGTGATCGAGGTGACCAGCTCAAGGATCTTATGAAGTCGGCCCCCGCCTGGCAGCAAGCGATGGCCTTTTTTGGACATCCGATTCTCGCTCTTCTTCTCTCGACCGTTCTCACCCTCTGGGTTCTGGGGGCAAAGCGAGGCGTTCAAAAAGATCAACTCATGGAGGTCGCGACCCGCGCTCTGGGACCTGCCGGAATCATCATTCTCATCACCGGTGCAGGCGGTGTTTTCAAAGGAATGCTTGGTAAAACCGGAGTAGGCGATGCCCTAGCCGATCTCTTGGGCGGACTCGGAGTCACTCCGGTTCTTCTCGCCTTTCTCTTCTCCGCCATCTCGCGCATTGCGCAAGGATCGGCCACCGTGGCCATGGTGATGGCCGCCGCTCTCATGACTCCCATTCTTGAAAAGATGGATCTCTCCGACGCCCGCCTTTCCTTAGTTGTCGTCGCCATCGCTTCCGGAGCAGCCGGCTTCTCTCATGTAAACGACAGCGGATTTTGGATGGTGAGCCGCTATTTCCGTATGAACGAAAAGCAGACTTTCCAAACCTGGAGCCTCGTTTCCACCGCCGTCGGCGTCATCGGAGTCACCTTCGCGTCTCTCCTTTGGCTCGTTATTTCCTAATGAAGCCCACCGTCATTGTCCTCATGGGCGTGAGTGGATCGGGAAAATCCACCATCGGCTCTCTTCTCGCCCAAAAGGCGGGAGGTCAATTTTTCGACGGTGACGATTTCCACCCTCCGGAAAATGTCGCCAAAATGGCCTCCGGTGAGCCCCTAAGCGACAAAGACCGCGCCGTCTGGCTCAACCGCCTTTCGGGCCTCATCCAGAAAGCAACGGGCACCACCATTATTGCCTGCTCGGCCCTGAAGGCAAAATACCGTGAGGTTCTTTCCGGAGCAGAATTCGTCTTTCTCGATGGCTCCCGGGACCTGATCGAAAGCCGCCTCAAGGCGCGCGAAAATCACTACATGCCCCCGAGCCTCCTTGATTCGCAATTCGCCGCACTCGAAACGCCCAAGGATGCCTTCAGGCTTGAGATCAGCGATTCCCCCGAAGAACTGGCGACCCGCTTAAAAGAGCACTTCAATCTCTAGTCCGCGACCCTTCGCTCTTGCCTTCTGTCGGACAGCATTCACCTTTTTGCCCATCGAATTATGAGCGAATTCCACGTTGTTCCAGCAGAGAAGCATGATGTTTTGGTAAAGGCCGCCTACGAGGCTCGCGGATACACGACTGCGGAAGCCGCCGTAGCTGCTGAGGTTTGTCAGGACGCCACCCGCCACGGAATCCGGACCCACAACGCCCTCAAAGCCCTCCACCTTGATCATCTTTTCGGCTCGGAAAAAGGGGGCTGCGTTCCAGGAGCAGAGATCGAAGTCGTGAACTCGCGCTTCAAGGCCTCCGAGGTTTGGAATGCCAACAAGAAACTTGGTCAAGCTGTCGCCGTCGCCGCGATGGATCGCTGCATGGAGATGGCCGACGAATACGGAGTCGGCCAGGTCGCTGTCGATGACGCCTTCCACTACCTCTGGGGTGGCGGCTACGTCATGAAGGCCGCCGAAAAAGGCTACATCGCTTACACCAACTGCACCTCGACACTCGCCGAGGTGGTGCCATTTTTTGGAAAGCACCCCACGATGGGCACCAACCCCCACTCATGGGGCTTCCCAACTCAAGAGGCCAATGGCTTCCCCATCGTGATCGACTGGGCCACCTCCACCGTCGCCATGGGCCGCGTGCAGCAGCTCAAGCGCGAGGGTAAGGAACTCCCTCCGGGTGCCGCCGTCGATAAGGATGGTAAGGAAACCCGCGACCCGAATGAAGTCGCCGCCCTTCTTCCTTTCGGAAGGCACAAGGGCTACGCGATGTGCCTCATCAACGAACTCGTTGGTGGATACATCGGCGGCAGCCTTCCCACCCAGCGGGGCCGTGAAGGCGCCAAGACCACCACTTGTTTCTACTTCCAGTGCATCCACCCTGATGCTTGGTCCAGTGGCCAATTCGCGGGCGGAATTTCCCAGCAGGAAAACCTCAAAACCGTCATCGATGACGTCCTCGGTCACGGAAATGAAAAGTGCCTCCTCCCCGGACAAATGGAAGCCGAGTTCCGAAAACGTACCGAAGCAAGCGGCGGCCTCCTTTTCTCCGCCGCTGAGATCGCCGAGTTCAAGAAACTGGCTGATGAAGTCGAAATTTCTGGATGGGAGTTGGAAAACTTCGCTCCCGAAGCCTAGATTACCCCGCGATGCCAAACTACGACTACAAGTGCCAAAAATGTGAGCACATCTTTGAGGTCTTTCAGGGGATGAACGACCCCAAGCTCACCGACTGCCCGCAGGAAGATTGCGACGGTGAAGTGAAGCGCCTTTTGGGCACTGGATCTGGACTCATTTTCAAAGGAAGCGGATTTTACCAAACCGACTACCGTTCAGACTCCTATAAGGCTGGTGAAAAGAAGGCCTCCTCGGACGCCAAGCCCGCGAAAAAATCAGAGACTAAGGAGAGCAAGTCCAAGGATTCGTGATGGGTACTTGTCACCTGCGACTCCTTCGGTGATTCTAGAGCCATGGAACATCGCGGCAAGGCACTCAAGCGCCTCTTCATTCTCATCGCGTTCCTCATGGTTGCCGGTCTTGGAATGGGGGTCTACCTGAGCTTCCAGCCTCAAGATCTCACCACGATCAGCGGCTATTCGCCCGACGACCGCAGCGAGCGCGCCACCGACGTGCCCGCCATGATTCGTCTGGCCGCGAAGAACCGTCAGCCCATCGTCCTTTCCGAAAAACAGGTCAACAGCTGGTTGGCCGAAAACCTCAAGGTTCGACAGGAAGGAAACTTCGCCAAAGAAACAGAGCTCAAGGGAGTCTGGATCCGCTTCGATGAAGCCGAGGGCGGGCGCGCCGAGTTCATCATCGAGCGCAAGGTGCGCAACATCACTCACACCTCTTCCATGTTCCTCCGTTTCCAGCGGAGGAAAAAAGAAGACGACTCATTTACCACCACCGTCCGCAAGGACGGCGGAAGTTTCCTCGGCACCGTCCTAATCGGTGGCCGCTTCGGCAAACTAAAAATCCCGCAAGGCTTCCTTCTCTTCACTCAAGACGCCTATGCCAACTTGGGCGCCCTCTTTGAAGAGGAGTTCCAGATGATCGAGCAAAACATCATCAAAGAAGGAGCCGGTCGCATCGTCTTCGAAGAGAAGAAAATGCGCATCGACTTCCCAGACTAAGAGATTTCGTTGGTCTATAACCAATCCACACACACTCCCCCCGTGACGAACCTTCTCCAAATTTTTGGCTTTTTGGCCTTTGCCCAGCTCTCCATCGCCGCGCCCGTAATCTCGGAATTCATGGCGGTGAATAGCAGCACCCTAGCCGATGAAAACGGAGACTTCAGCGACTGGATCGAAATCCACAACCCCGATACCAGCGCAATCTTTCTAGAAGGTTACTCTCTGACCGACGATTCCACCAATGCCACTAAATGGACTTTCCCCGCCGTGATCCTTGCGGCCGACGAAAGGATCATCGTCTTCGCCTCGAACAAAGACCGCATTGACCCGGCCAGCGAACTCCACACTAATTTCAAGCTTTCGTCCGGTGGAGAATATCTCGCCCTCATCTCACCCGATGGAAACACCGTTGAAACCGGGTTCGCACCTCAATTTCCCCCGCAATATCGCGACCAATCATTCGGCTACGGTAATCCCGGAGATTCCAGCCAGATCAATATCACCCCACTTTGGGACTTCGCCACCAACTACGCCAACGTGCAGCTCAGTGGCGTCCAATCAGGAAATCTCTCCGGCTCACCGGACTCCATCGATGCCAACCTCAATGGCAATCAACTGCAGTATTATATGTGGTTCGATTTCTCGTCAGCCCTTGGCTCCATTCCAGCAAGCAGCACCATCGACTCCGCCACCCTCACTTGGAGTGGGGCCGTAAGCGGCACCATCTTTGGACCCAACGCCGTCACCTCAAACCTCAACCTTTTTGCAGTGCCCGACGCCAATCGCGGCATCGACACCATCGCCGCAAGCTTCAACGATCACCTCCTTGTCGACTACTCCGCCGCAAACACTCCCGTGGACTCCTTCGTCGCTGTCCCCGGTCAGATGCCCACGACGACCTGGAACATAAAAAGTCTCATCGAAAACTGGAAGGACAATCCCTCGGCTCCCCAGCGGGGCCAAATCATGATCGTCACCAGCGCTCAGCCCATGTTCATGGATTGGGATACCGACGGCGCCGGAAAACCGACGCTTCAAGCGGCCGTTCAAACGACGTCAGATTCCGAAAGCACCCCACCAAACTACTTCGACTCCCCCACCCCCGGCGCAACGAACTCCGGCGGCCAAATTGCGGGTCCTATCTTCGATGAGGTCACCGAAAACCCTCCCCGTCCTTCTGGAGCCTTCGCCGTCACCGCAAGCTTCGTCAATCCCGTCACCACTGTCTCGACATACTACCGCCTTGGCTTTGGATCCGAGAACCAGGTCTCAATGATTGATAATGGCGTGGCTCCGGATGCGGTAGCGGGAGATAACATTTGGACCGCGACTATTCCCGCCTCAGCAGTGCAAGACGGCGAGATGACCCGCTGGCGCTTCGTTGCCATCGATCCAGACGGCGCACAAACCAAGGAGCCCGCCTATCGCGACACTCTCGACTCCCACCAATACTACGGGACTGTCGGCATCGATCCCGTCCTCGATTCCAATCTCAGTGTTCTCCATTGGTTTGTCCAAAATCCCTCCGCCGCCAACAACACGACCGGAACCCGGGGCGCGGTCTACTATCTCGATCAATTCTACGACAACGTGCACTTCAATCGCCACGGCCAATCCACCGGCGGCTTTATCAAGAAGAGCTACAATCTCGATTTCAATAAAACACAGCGCTTCCAGTGGAGCGCCGATACGCCAAGAGTCGCCGACATTGACCTCCTCACCAACTGGGCCGATAAATCAAAAGTCCGGCATCCCATCGCGTGGGAAATCATGCGTGAGTCGGGAGTCCACGCGCACTTCGCCTTTACCATCCGGGTCGAGCAGAACGGAACGTTCTTTAGTACGGCAGATTTCGTAGAAGACGGCGATGGCATCTACCTCGACCGCGCCGGCCTCAATAAGGAGGGCGCGCTCTACAAAGTTTACGGAAACCGGCTCAACAAGGACAACGGAGATTCCGGCACCACCGGAGTGGAGAAGAAGAACCGTAAATCAGAGGGAAACGCTGATCTCCAGGCTCTCATTGATGGACTCGATCTCACCGGAAATTCGCTCGAAGATTATCTCTACGACAACATCGACATCCCCAAGACCATCAACATTCTCGCCGGAAATGCCATCATTCGGAACACCGATATGCACAGCAAGAATTGGTATATCTACCGCGACACGGGAAAGAGCGACGAGTGGGCCATTCTCCCCTGGGATCTCGATCTCTCCGGCGGACGGAAATGGAACTCCTCCGACAACTACTTCGACAACGCCCTTTTCACCAGTGGCACCATTCAAACCGGCGGCTCAATCCGGCTCGTCTCTCATCTTTTTAATAACACCGATACCCGAGCGATGTTCTATCGGCGGGTGCGCACACTCGTGGATCAATTCATCCAGCCAAGCAGCACTCCGGTGGCGGGACGTTGGTTCGAGACCCGGCTCGACCAACAAGCTGCCCTGATCGATGACCCCGCGATGGCCAAATCAGATGCTCAACGCGACTTTGAAAAATGGGGTTCCTGGGTGCAAGGAAGCGGCAACTCGGTCCCTTACACGACCAATAACCCGGCCGTCGAATCGATGTCCGAAGCCATCCTTCGCTGGAAAAACGAATATCTCCCCGGACGCCGCAACGAGATCTACAATAATCAAACCGTGGGCAACGGTGGAGAAATCCCCAGCGCTCAGACCGCAGCCAATCTGGTCACAGAAACTGCCCTCATCGAAGCTGGCGCAGCTGCCTTTGCCTTCAGTCCAAGTAACGGAAACCTGGGCCTGACCTGGACCGGCTCACCCACTAACGAACCTTTTGATACCTCTGGCTGGATCAGCGGACCCACCGGATTCGGATACGAAAATTCCAGCGGCTACCAAACTCTCATCGGCACCAATGTTGAAAGTCAAATGAGTTCCAACAACAGTCTCTACATTCGTATTCCCTTCAATGTCATCGACCCATCCACATTCGATTCCTTACAACTTCGGATGCAGTGGGACGACGGCTTCGTCGCCTACCTCAATGGCGATTTTCTCTTTTCCCAAAATGCTCCCGAATCTCTCACCTGGCAGTCGGCTGCCTCTAGTGCAAATCATGAAGCGAGTGCTGCCTCCTTCAATCTTTACGATGTCACCGATACGCTTGGCTCATTGAGAGCGGGCCAAAACACCCTCGCCATCCACGGGCTCAACCGAAGCACTGGAAGCAGTGACTTCATCATCCGCCCAGCCCTCTTTGCCGGCTCATCCATCCCTGGCTCAACCGCTCAACCAGCGATACAGTTTGGAGCGATCGAGTTCAGTCCTGACTCAGGAAATCAAGATCAGGAATTTGTAGAAATCGCCAACCCCTTCAGCATCGCGGTCGATCTTTCAGACTGGCAAATCACCGGAGGAATCAACCACACCATCCACCCGGGAACGGTGATTCCCGCCAATGGAACCCTTTACCTGAGCCCCGATGTCACCGCATTCCGATCACGCTCGACCAGCCCCTCCGGAGGAGAAGGACGCTTTATCCAAGGGAGCTACCAGGGCCATCTTTCTTCTTTTGACGAAACACTCAACCTTCTCGACGCCCAAGCCAACCTCATCTCAACCACGACCTACACGGGCAACCCCTCCGACGCACAGCTCTACCTCGTCATCAGCGAGGTCATGTATCACCCGGCAGGAGATGGACTCGCCGAATTCATTGAGCTCACCAACATCAGCCAGACCATTACTCTCGACCTCACGGACGTGAAATTTGTCGATGGCGTCGATTTCAACTTCACCGGCTCTGCCATCACCAGCCTCGCGCCCGGTGCTCGCGTGCTCATCGTGCGAGACCTCGCCGCCTTCACCGCAGTCTATGGATCAGGCCATCCGGTCGCCGGAATTTTTGCCAATGAAACGAAGCTCAATAACGATGGTGACAAAATCAAATTGGAAGATGCCCTCAATGGAACCATCCGGGAGTTCACATACAATGACGCAGCCCCCTGGCCTCTTCCAGCCGATGAAGGTTACAGTCTCGTTCTGAAAAATCCGGGCGTCATCTCCGATCCTGACCGATCTTCAAACTGGCGCAGCAGCACCTTGCTCGGTGGAAACCCAAATGCCAGCGACGCCCTTGCGCTCCCCGCCAATCCAGCAGGCGATGCCAACGGAAACGGAGTTGCCGATCTCATCGACTATGGACTTGGAAACGATCTTGGTCTCACCCCGATCCAACCCAAACTCCATTTTGAAACAGCCGATCTCGGCGAGGGGCCTCAAGACTACTTGATTCTCAACTTCCCGATCAGTCTTGGCGCTGAACAGGTCTCCCATCTCATTGAAGAGACCCTGACACTCGCAAGCTGGCAGGACGCCACCGCTCAAACAACCATCCTCAGTCAGGTAAACCTCGGTGATGGCAGGGCCCTCGTGACCGCGCGCTTAGCTTCACCGATCGGAGTCGCCGACCGCCACTTCCTCCGACTCAAGTTCCAAGCGAACTAAGTAAAAAGCGCCGCGGCTTCACCCGGCGAGGGAAAGTCCCCGTCTGGATGCTTTTTCCAGATCACCTCGCCATCCTTACGGATCTCAAAAATCCCGCCACCACCTCCAACGAGGGTGACTGATTCTCCGGTAACTCGCTCAATTTCTGCAGATACACGATCCGCATCACCTCGGTAATTTCACTGCTGACAGTATTCGATCTCAATCGCCATGCCGGACTTTAGAACGAAAATCTCCCGCTTGCAAAGAATCACAGTGCAATCAGGCGAGCGAGCGTTCAAAATACTTCCATGCCCATTCGCCTCCTCCTTTTCTGCACCCTAACTCTGTCCGGATTCGCGCAACATCGTGATCCCATCCGACTCACCCACGGACCGATGCTCGGAAAACCCACCGCACACTCGGTCTCAGTCTGGGGAAGGACCTCGGACCCCGGCGATTTCGTGGTAAAGTATGGCACCACTGCCGATTCCCTCACGCAGACGAGTCCCGTGGCCACCACCTCGATCGACCACGACAATACCGGCGTCGCCGAACTCACCGATCTCAAGGCCGACACCCGTTACCATTATCAGATTTTCGTTCTCGGAAATCCCCACGGTCTCCCCGGTTCTTTCCTCACCCTTCCCTCGGTCAAGGGCAGCATCAATACCGAGCACAATCCAAAAGGACTCTTCAACTTCCGCTTCGAGGTCGGCTCCTGCTCGAACCAAAACCCCCTTCACGGAATCGGCCACCGGGAACCCACTTACGAGAACCTCAACAAGAGCTGGGCCGATAAAACCCACTTCCACATCATGAACGGCGACTGGCTCTACGAAGAGCTCCGCACCTATCCACCAGAAGCTTGGCGCTTGCTCCAAGGCGTTGAGCAATTTCCCAGAAGTGTCGAAGTAATGCCTTCCATCGTGGGAGTGTGGGAAAACTACAAACTCTACCTGAGCCGCGGTGTCAGTCGCGCCCAGTGGCACCGCAATGTCCCCAGCTACTTCACCTTCGATGACCACGAACTCGTCAACGACATCTGGGGCTCGGCCGAAGTCGGCAAGCGTCATCGCCGCACCGTTTTCCGTGATATCGGAACCCAGGCTTGGTTCGACTACCTGGGCTGGGCCAATCCCATGGAGCACTCTCAAGAGGTTCACTTTTCAAAAGGGAAAATGACCGCCCGAAGCGACCTCCTCGTTGATCCCTCTGCCGACTTCACCAAACTCCCGCTCACTCAAATGGGAACCTTGCACGTTCACTGGGGAACCCCCGAAGCGGGCGTCAATGTCATGACCTTCGACAACGACGAAGGTCACAAAAATTCCTACGTCTACCAAATCGTCAAAGTCATCGACAAGCACACCGTCCAGCTCCACATGGCAGCCAAGATCACCGACGAAGTAAGCTACTCGATCGGCCGCAGTTCTTACGGAAAATTCAGCGTCTCCAACTGCGACTTCTTTCTCCTCGATACCCGGGGCTCCCGCGACATGCACGATGTCACCAACCGAGGAAAAGAAGACGTCTCCATGCTCGGAAAAACCCAACGTGAGTGGCTCATCAAATCGATGAAGGAAAGCGACGCTGACTTCTTCTTCCTCACCTCCTCCGTCCCCTTCATGATTCCCCACAGCGGTGCCGGAGGCTTTGAAGCATCTGGAAATAAAGAAGAAGCCTGGACCGGATTCCTTCACGAACGCGAGCAACTCATTGAGGAATTCGACAAGCTTGGCAAAAAAGTTTTCGTCCTCACCGGCGATCTCCACAACAGCTTCGCCATCAAGATCACCGACAACGTTTGGGAATTCTGCTGCGGCCCTCACAACAGCGTGAACCACGTTCCCAAAAACGACGAAATGGACCGCCCTGCAACGGGTATTTTCGACTGGGGCCCGCGCAAATGTGACATCCGCTGGAGTTCCTACATTCTTCCGGATCTTGAGCGCCTTGAGCGACTCCACCCTTACTTCTGCGTCGTCCAGGTGAACAACGTCTTCAACATGCCCAAAAAGCTCGGCGACAAGCGACTCGTGGCCTACCCCCATCCGCAAATCGTCTTCCAATATTACCACGGTCGCACCGGAGAACTAGCCTACGCCGAGGCCATCTCCCTGGATCGATAGAATCAAACGTCCCAAAAATGATTTCTGCTTAAGAAACGAAAGGTTTCCTAAGGTGCAGCCGTTCTACCAATCGATCTCTCCATCACGCAACTACACAAGCATGACCCTCAGGAAACCCATCCCCTTCCTCGCTTCCTTCCTGACCCTCACCGCTCAGGCCAAGATCGATTTCGCGCACCAGATCCTCCCCCTCCTCCGCGACAATTGCATCGAGTGCCACACCAATGGAAAACACAAAGGCGGCCTCTCTCTCGAAACCCGTGACTCCCTTCTAGACTCCGAGACCGTCGAGGTCGGCAACGCCAATGAGAGCATCTTGATCGAAGTCCTCACCGCCGAGGACCCCGACGAACGCATGCCGCACAAAGCCGATCCTCTCCCCGCCGCGCAAATTGCCCTCCTCACCCAATGGGTCAATGAAGGCCTCGCCTGGGAACCCGGGTTCACCTTCCGCGAAAAAAAATGGCAAGCCCCCCTCGCTCATCGCAAGCCCGACCTGCCCGCAGCCATCGCGCCCGATGAGAATCCCATCGATCGCCTCCTCCGCGCCTACTTTAAAGAGAACCGCGTCCAGCCACCCGAACCCATCTCCGACGCAGCCTTCCTCCGCCGCGCCCACCTCGATCTCATCGGCCTCCTCCCCGCCAAGGACGAACTCGCAGTTTTCCTCACCTCCGAATCGGCCAATAAGCGTAGCGAAAAAATCGCCGAACTCCTCGTGCGAAAATTCGACTACGCCGACCACTGGATGACTTTCTGGAACGACCTCCTGCGCAACGACTACGCCGGCACCGGCTTCATCGACGGAGGCCGCAAGCAAATCACCGGCTGGCTCTACCAAGCACTCACCGAAAACAAACCCTACGATCAATTCGTCCGCGAACTCATGAACCCCACCGGCGCTTCCGAGGGTTTCATCAAGGGCATCAAATGGCGCGGCGATGTCAACGCCTCCCAGGTTCCCGAAATCCAGTTCGCGCAAAACGTCTCCCAAATCTTCTTCGGCGAAAACATGAAGTGCGCCTCCTGTCACGATAGCTTCATCGACGACTGGAAACTCGTGGACGCCTACGGCATGGCCGCCATCTTCGCCGGAAAACCCCTCGAGATGTTCCGCTGCGATAAACCCACCGGCGAAAAAATGGACGCCAAGTTCCTCTTCGATTCCCTCGGCTCCATCGACCCCTCCCTCCCCCGCGACAAGCGCCTCGCCCGTGCTGCCGAACTCTCGACCTCCGGGGGCAACGGCCGCCTCGCCCGCACCATCGTCAACCGCCTGTGGTCCCGCCTCATGGGCCGCGGCCTTGTCGAACCCGTCGACATGATGGGCAACCGACCCTGGAGCGAAGACCTTCTCGACTACCTCGCCTGGGACCTCGCCCACACCGGCTACGATCTCAAGCGCACCTTCACTCTCATCACCACCTCCCGCATCTACCAAAGCGCCCCCGTCGCCCCTCCGGAAAAAAGCGACGGCTTCATCTTCCACGGCCCCGTCGCCAAGCGCATGACCGCCGAGCAATTCATCGACGCCATCTGGGGCATCACCGGAACCGCCCCCGGAAAGATCAATGCCAAGGTCGCACGCGGCTCCGCATCCCCGACCACCACGATCCCCGGCAAGTGGATTTGGTCCGCCCCCGGCGCCCGTCCCGTCGGTGAAAAGGTGACCTTCACCCGCACCCTCAAGCTCCCGGCCGAGGTCACCGCCAAGATCGTCATCACCTGCGACAACCAATACACCCTCAGCGTCAACGGACAACAAATTGGCCAGGACGACGAATGGACCAGCGTCGAATCCTACGACCTCTCCCCGGCCCTCCGCCCCGGAAAAAACACCATCACGATCCAAGGGACAAACCTCGGCAACGCCCCCAACGCCTCAGCCCTCTACGCCCACCTCCATCTCATTTCCGAAGGGAAATCCACCACCGTGACTACCGACTCAAAGTGGCTCGCCGACGGAAAACCCGCCGTCGAAATGCCCAGCGACATCTGGGCCTCCCAAGTCAATCAACACATCACCAATCTCCTTCCCCGCCCAGCCGATCAAGAGCGATCCTTCGCCCGCAGCGTCCGCGCCTCTCTCGTCAATTCCACCCTCCTCATGCGCGCCCTCGGACGCCCCAATCGCGAACAAGTGGTCACCTCCCGACCCTCCGATCTCACCACCCTCCAGGCGCTTGAACTCAACAACGGAGCCGAGTTCGTCAACTACCTGAATCGTGGTTCCTCCAAACTCATTCTCCAAAAAGGCAGCCTCATCGAAGATCTCTACCTCACCGCCCTTTCCCGCCCGCCCACCGAATTCGAAATCTCCGTCGCCCATGAAATCCTCGGCGCAAAATACACCCAGGAACGTGTTGCCGATCTCCTCTGGACGGTCCTCATGCTCCCCGAATTCCAATTCATCAACTAACGTCGCCATGTCCACTCCACTCGAATTCGAAAACCGCCGGGACTTCCTCAAAAAACTCGGTGCCGCATCCGCCGCCACCCTCACTATGGGCGCGCCCCGCCTCTTCGGCAACGAAGCGATCGACCAGCCCGCCGCCAAGGCCGACTGCTGCATCCTCATCTGGATGGCCGGAGGCATGGCCGCACCCGACACCTTCGACCCCAAACACTACGAGCCCTTTAGAAAAGGCCTCCCCGTCGCCGACGTCGGCAGCACTTTCCCCGCCATCCCCACCGCCGTCAGCGGGATCAATTTCACCGAAGGCTTCGAGGAACTCGCCAAAGTGATGGACCGCGGCACCCTCATCCGCTCCGCCGTCCAACCCGACCTCGGCCACATCCTCCACTCACGCCACCAGTATCATTGGCACACCGGATACGTCCCGCCCCAAACCGTCGCCGCCCCCCACATCGGTGCCTGGATGGCCAAGGTCCTCGGCCAGCAAAATGACGCCATGCCCGCCTTCATCGATATCGGACAGCGACTCGAAGGCGTGGGCGAAAAAGAAGAACTCAAGGCCTTCCACACCGGCGGATTCTTCGGCAGCGAATTCGGCCCCTTCCTCCTCCCCTACCCCGACCAAGCGATCGGAGCGGTCCAGCCACCCGAAGGCATGACCCCCGGCCGCTTCGCCAATCGCTACAAGTTCTACCAAAAACTCGTCGCCGAAAGTAAAGC
The DNA here is from genome assembly GCA_028822935.1 of Akkermansiaceae bacterium. GTDB lineage: Bacteria > Verrucomicrobiota > Verrucomicrobiia > Verrucomicrobiales > Akkermansiaceae > SW10. The sequence goes on along the minus strand of JAPKCM010000018.1, from coordinate 10,174 downwards.
CGGCAAGAGCGCCGGCGCCTTCCAGCAGGAATCCATGCTCCGCTCCATGGACAAAGCCCACCGCCTCCTCAGCTCCAAGGAAGCTTCCGCCTTTGACCTCACCCAGGAACCCGAAAAATCCGCCACCCCATACGGTAAGGGCCGCTTCGGCCAAGGCTGCCTCCTCGCGCGCCGCCTCGCCGAATCCGGTGCTCGCTTCATCGAAGTCACCACCGAATACCAGCCCTTCAAAACTTGGGACACTCACGAAAAAGGTCACGAAACGGTCAAGCGCGTCAAGTCGGAGATCGATCTCCCCATCGCCCAACTCATCCGGGACCTCGAAGAGCGCGGCATGCTCGACCGCACCCTCGTCATCGTCGCCAGCGAGTTCAGCCGCGACATGATGATCGAAGGCGTCCCGGGCTCCAATGCCCGCGATCAAACCTCCCACAAAGTCGACATCATCACCGAGATGAAGCACTACGGCCAACACCGCCACTTCACCGGCGGAACCAGCGTCCTCATGTTCGGGGGCGGCGTCAAAAAAGGATTCCAATACGGTAAAACCGCCAACGAACGCCCCTTCATCGCCATCGAAAACCCCCTCGGCATCGAAGACCTCCACGCCACCATCTTCCACTCCATGGGCATCTCGCCCAAAACCAACTTCGACATCGAAGGCCGCCCCTTCTACGCCACCAAAGACGGCATCGGAAAACCCGCCCTAAACATCTTCGCCTAAACCAAAGCCTCGAGTCCCTCATTCTTCCGCCTCACTTCAGGCTCCAAGCTCATAAGGTCCAACCTTCGCGAGCGAAAGATTGGGAACCCCTTCAAATTCTTTCAGGTTGAGCGTCGCTGCTTCAGAGCGAGGCAACTCCCGTGCCATCTGCTTTCAACTCCGCTTCCACCCGATTTCCAGCCAAGCAATGAGATGCTCACCTTGATTGCCGGGATCGACGAGTTCAAAGGCGAATGGAGAGCACTGGGTGATCTCGGGAGAGAAACACTACGCTCCCTTCGCCGGATCGCGACGATCGAGAGTGCTGGGTCATCGACTCGAATTGAGGGGGCGAAGCTCAGTGATAGTGAGGTCGAAACGCTCATTGGCGATCTCGGGAAGGAGTCCTTTCAGTCTCGCGATGAACAGGAGGTGGTAGGCTATGCCTACGTCATGGATTCGGTTCAGACCACGTGGCAAGACCTGCGTATCTCCGAGAATATTCTCTTTCAACTCCACCGTGATCTTCTGAGGTATAGCGACAAGGATGAACGGCATCGCGGGCAATGGAAGACCCTCGACAATCACGTCGCCGCCTTCGATGCCGAAGGCCAGCAGATCGGGATCGTCTTTGAGACCGCTTCGCCATTCAAAACATCCCAGCTGATGGAGTTCCTTCTAAATTGGAATACCAAGGAAGAAGCCGATCCGATCCTTCATCCGCTCATACGCATCGCGATCTTCAACGTGGTGTTCCTCGCGATTCATCCGTTCCAGGACGGAAATGGAAGACTTTCTCGCGTGCTCACCAACCTGATGCTTCTCCGTTCGGGATATACCTACGCTTCGTATGCCTCGCTCGAAAGCGTCGTGGAGCATAATAAGGAAGCTTACTACCTCGCTCTCCGGAGGACTCAGATATCCTTTGGCAAGACATCGGATTGGGAACCGTGGGTCATCTTTTTCCTGAGAGCAATGAAGTCTCAAATCGGACGCCTTAAGGAGCGCTTGGAAAGATCGAGAGAAACGCCTTCAGTTTCGCCTATTTCTGACAACCTTTCCCCACTGGCAGGTCGCTTGCTTGATCTGCTGAAGACGCAGGGCAGTCTCACGGTTCGGGAAGCGGTTGAGCAACTCAATGCGAACCGAAACACCCTGAAGGACAAATTCACAGAACTCGTGGAGAGTGGCCATGCCGAACGCCGAGGCAAAGGGCGTGGTGCCTACTACCGCGCTTTGCCGGGCTAATTTGGAGAATGATGCAGAGCTGGTGGTCCGCAGTTTTTTCATGAACTCGGCAACCAAGGTCCTCAACCTAATCTGCGATCATCGGCGTAATCGGCGGATCGAGTTTCCCTGATTCTGGTTTTGGTTCCCGACGCTGAAGCTGAGAGCTGGTGGGTGGCTCAAACGAGGGGGCCCAGTTCTACGAGATCGAGGACGGCTCGCTCTTCCTCGTCTGACTTTACGAAGTCCACCTCAAGCACGACCTGCCAGTCGTTGAGTTCTTGGTCATCGACGAGCATCTGCTCGACTTTGCCCCCCTCTTTTCGGAAGAACTTCGTACTCCGCGCCTCCGGATCAAGCCGGATCATCCCGTGCTCTTCGTGGTAATCCGTAAGCCGCGCCTTAAGCTGGGGAATCTTCCATTCCCCCTCCACGAGAGAAAGCGCTCCCTCGCAATCCTCTCTTGAGAGCAGCTTCACAAAATCAAAGACTGTCCGCCGCACTGCGCGCTCGAACTCCAGTTTCTTCCGTGTAAACGGCACCACCCTCTTGGGCTCCGCCACCTTCTTGGTCACTTCTCCCTCCGGATCCTTCAGCTTCTCCCACTCATCAATCAAACTCGAGTCCACCCCGCGTAGCATCTCACCAAAGAAAGCTTCTGCTTCTTCCATCTCCTCAGTCTTCAGCGCCGGAGGCACCGTTTGCGCCAGCACTTTGTAAACTTCAGAAAGATGTCGGAGGAGCACCGCCTCACTCCGCTCCAAGCCATAAATCTTCACGTAGTCCTCGAAGCTCAACCAGTTCTCAAACATCTCCCGTGCCACCGACTTCGGCCGCACTCCCGCTTCCTTCGCCCACGGATTCAGGAGGACAAACTGATTATAAGTGTCGTAAATGAAATCCTTCCCCGGCTTCGGGTGCTCCACTTCATCAAGCGCCTCCATCCGGTCATCGTATTCCACCCCATCCGCCTTCATCTGTGTCACCAGCGCCGTCTTAACCTTATCCGTCTGCTTCCGCAGCACCACCGTCGGGTCCTCCAAAATTGCCTCCACCAAGGACAGCACATTTAGCGTGAATTCCGATCCTTCCTGTTCCAACTGCGGAATTGTCTCCAGCAAATACAAGCCCAGCGCCTGGTTCATCGTGAAGTCATCCTGCAACTCCACATTCAACTTCACCTTCGCCGACCCACTCCGCTCCTCCTTCGGAATAATCGTGAGCACCTTGCCTTCCACCAATCCTTTAAAGAGCGCAAAAGCCTTTCGCCGCAGGCCCTTCTTCTTGGTCTCGGTCTCATGCGACGCCGTGATCATCCGACGCAACTCCGCGCACCCATCCTCTTCACTCCGACTCAGCACATTCAGCAAAGTGCCGTGCCGCACGTTGAAGCTCGAAATCAATTTCTCCGGCGGTGCTACCTGGAGCTTTTGGAAAGTTTTCTCATCCCAGTTCACAAAGCCCCTCTCAGGAGGCTTCTTCTTCGCTCCCTTGCTCTTCTTCCCCTTCGCTGCGGCCTTCTCGCCGGCCCGTTTGTTATCGATGACATATTCCGGAGCCTGCGCCACCACGTAGCCCACATCGTCAAACCCCTTCCGTCCGGCTCGACCACAAATCTGCCGAAAATCCCGCACAGCGAGAATTTTCGTACTTTGACCCCCAAATTTATAGAGCTGCGTAAATAAGACTGTCCGAATCGGCACATTCACGCCAACCCCCAGGGTATCGGTCCCACAAATCACCTTCATCAACCCCCGCTGCGCCAGCTTCTCCACCAGCACGCGATACTTCGGCAGCAAGCCCGCATGATGAATCCCCAGCCCGTGCCGCAGGAGCTTCTTCATCTCCTTGCCATAGGGACTTCGAAAATCCGCTCCCTCCAGCACCTCTGCAATTCCAGCCTTCTCCTCCTTCGAGCAGAAATTCCGGCTCATCAAATTCTGCGCCGTCCGCGCACACGCCAGTTGGGTGAAATGTACCAAGTAAATCGGCGCTCTCCCGGCATCAACCAACTCCTCAACCTTTTCCTCCAGCGGAGTGAGGCTATACTCAAACTCCAGCGGCACCGGTCGAATCTCCGACTTTACCAACACCGTTTCCACTCCCGTCAATTCGGTCAGCTCTTTCTCAAAAAACGAAGTATCCCCGAGCGTCGCCGACATCAGTAGAAATCTCGCCTGTGACATCGTCAGCAAGGGCACCTGCCACGCCACGCCACGCTCCAAGTCCGAGTAATAATGGAACTCGTCCATGATCACCTCATCCACCTGCGCCCGCGACCCCTCACGCAGCGCGAGGTTCGATAGAATCTCCGCCGTGCAGCAAATCACCGGAGCCTGCGCGTTGACCGTCGCGTCTCCCGTAATCATCCCCACGTTCTCCGGCCCGAAGCTTTCGCACAGCGATAGAAACTTCTCATTCGCGAGCGCCTTGATCGGCACGGTGTAATACGACCGCCGCTTCTGACAGATCGCGCGAAAGTGCAAGGCCAGCGCCACCAACGATTTCCCCGATCCCGTCGGGGTATTCAGAATAACATTCTTCCCCTCGTAGAGCTCAAGAATCGCCTCCTCTTGATGATCATACGGCTCGATTCCGCTCTCGATCAGGAACTCAAGAAACGCATCAAGAATTTCGGAGTTCGAAGACGGATCAGCGACGCGAGAAGGATCGAGGGACGGCACAGAAGCGACCCTGCATGGCCTCTTTCAAAAAGCAACGCTACTCCGTCAACTCTCGCAAAACACCGTGGCTCCGCACCTCCTCCTTCGGGGACTACCAGGCGGAAATCTCGCGGAAGGTCGCAAGCCGCTTGTTCAGAATATCTGAATCGATGTCTTCCAAGGCGCGGGTCGAGAACGCTTCGCAAGTGAAGGACGCGAGCATCGAACCTTGAACCACCGCTTTGCGAAGTTGATCGAAGGTCGGCTTTGTCGCTTTCTCTTTGGCAAGATATCCGGCCATCCCACCAAGAAAGGTATCGCCTGCTCCAGTCGGATCAGCGAGCTCACGCAGAGGCCAGGCACCACAGCGGAAGAAGTCTTTCTCTCCCGGTCCAAAAAGAAGCGCGCCAAACTCACCGAGCTTGATCACCACGAACTCAGGACCTTTTTCTCGAAGAATTTCACCCGCGAGGACCAAATTATTGGTCCCAGCAAACTCACGTGCTTCCCCTTCGTTGATCACCAGCAAATCAATGCGCTTGAGAACTTGGTGCAGCTCGGCGTTTGCCACTGTGATCCAAAGATCCATCGTGTCGGCGAGGACAAATTTCTCCTTGGCGTTGCACTGATCGAGCATTTGAAGCTGGTTTAGCGGAGCCATGTTGGCGAGGAGGACGAATTCGGCATCCTTGAGATCGGAGGGAACCTTCACCTGCCAGTCTTCCAGAACGTTGATCGCCACTTCGTGAGTGGTGCGATCGTTCATGTTTTCATGGTATTCTCCGGTCCAGGTGAAGGAGGCTTTTTCGGAACGCTCCAGACCCGAAAGGTCCACTCCCTTTGAGGAAAGCATTTCAAGGTGCTCCTCCGGAAAATCGTGACCTACCACTCCGACTAGATGAACTGGCGAAGAAAGCTTGGAAGCGGCGAGGGCCGCGTAAGATGCCGAACCACCGAGGAGGTTCTTTTCATCTGCGGAAGGGGTTTTAACGTTATCAATAGCGACCGAGCCGCCGACGAGAATTTTCATGAGGATAATTGCTTGAGGATATTTCGAGTTTCAGCAGCCACATCTGCGGTTTGCAAAAGATGGGAGACGACGACGACACGCTTTGCACCAGCAGCTTTTACCTCGGCAAGGTTGCCTGGCTTAATTCCGCCGATACAGAAGACCGGAATGGCATAGCCCACCGTTTCTTCGACGATGCCGATATTCTCCAAACCAATGCCGGGGCGCCCTTTCTTGGTTGGCGTTGGAAAGAGTGGCCCGAAGCCAATGTAATCGGCACCTTCCGCCAAAGCGGCCTGAGCCTGCGCTACCGAGTGAGTCGAGCGTCCGACCAGGACATGCTGACCTAGAATGGATCGGGCTTCGTCCAAGGAGCCATCGTCCTGGCCCAAATGGAGACCGGGTGCGCCGCAATCCTTTGCCAGCTGAACATGGTCGTTCACGATGAAGGGCACGTGATGCTTTGAGCAAAGGGTCGTGAGTTCCTTTGCAAGGTTGAGAAGAGTTTCGGGATCGTGACCTTTTGCCCGAAGCTGGAGGAGACTCACTCCTCCGAGGATGAGCTGCTCCGCGACTTCCAAGGCACGTTCTCTTTCGACATAGCCGAGATCGAGGATGCCGTAGAGAAGGGCGTCGGGGGAGAGGGTCATCAGGACAGGGATTTCCCTTCGAGAAACCTAGACACCCATGCGATGTCATACTTCCCGTTGATGAAATCGGGATGATCGATGATTTCCTGCTGAAAAGGAATCGTCGTTTTGATACCCCTAATCCGGAACTCGGACAAAGCACGCTTCATGCGGGCAATGGCCACCTCTCGCGAGGACGCCGTGACAATTAGTTTGGCAATCATCGAGTCGTAATAGGGAGGCACGGTGTAACCCGCATAAACGTGGGTATCGACCCGCACCCCTTTTCCTCCAGGGGCATACCACAGATCAATCGTTCCAGGACTGGGGCAGAAATTATTGTAAGGATCTTCGGCGTTAATACGGCACTCGATCGAATGACCCCGCGGCGTTGCGTCCAACACGTGATCGGACATCGGCTCTCCAGCCGCAATTCGGATCTGCTCCTTAATCAGCTCGCAACCCATCACCTCTTCGGTCACGGGATGCTCCACCTGGATCCGGGTGTTCATCTCCATGAAGTAAAAATTCTCAGCCTTCTCATCGACGAGATACTCGATCGTCCCGGCATTTTGATAATCAATTGCCTCAATCAAGCGCTGCGAGGCGTCGCCCATACGCTGACGAAGCTCCTCGGAAATGAGCGGGCTTGGACACTCCTCAATGATCTTTTGATTCCTGCGCTGCATCGAACAATCGCGCTCACCGAGATGAATGTAATTCCCATGACTATCACCGAGGACTTGAAACTCGATGTGATGTGGGTTGAGAACGAATTTCTCGATATAGCAATCACCGTTGCCGAAACAAGCGATCGCCTCCTGCGAAGCGGCGTTAAACATCGCCTCAAATTCACCCTCGTTCATGGCAGGCCGCATTCCCCGACCGCCCCCCCCTGCCGTGGCTTTAATCATCACGGGATAGCCGACTTCGGCAGCGACTTTGAGCCCTTCTTTGACTCCGGAAAGAATTCCATCAGATCCGGGCGTCGCCGGAACCCCATGGGCCGCAGCAGTGGCTCGGGCCGTGTTTTTGTCACCCATGGTGCGGATCACCTCAGCCGAGGGTCCGATAAACTGGATATTGCAACTCTCGCAGATCTCAGCAAAGCGGGCATTTTCGGATAAGAATCCGTAACCGGGATGAATGGCGTCCGCCTCGGTGATCTCGGCAGCCGCGATGATTCGATCAGGCTTGAGATAGCTTTCGCTACTCGGCCACCTGCCGATGCAGACCGCCTCATCGGCGAGATGGACGTGCATTGAATCCACATCGGCCTCCGAGTAAACGGCGACAGATTCGACTCCCAACTCACGACAGGAGCGGATGATTCGAAGGGCAATTTCCCCCCGGTTTGCTACAAGAACTCGCTTAAACATGGCGAATAGATAAGGTGCGCTACTTTCCTCAAATACGAAGGAGCAGCAAAATTTAATTACTTAATTCGGAAAAGAACGTCACCGAATTGGACGGAATTCCCGTCTTCAATGCATATCTCGGTAATCGTCCCCGAGGTCTCCGCCTTGATCTCATTCATCACCTTCATTGCTTCAATGATGCACAAAGTCTGCCCTTCGGAAATGGAATCACCCACGTTCACAAAGGAAGGAGTTTCAGGAGAAGATTTGCGATAGAAGGTTCCCACCATGGGAGAGTTGATTGCTTCGCCACTCTCACTCTCAGTGGGAGGAGCGGAATCGACGGCAGGATAAGAGACAGGTGCCGGAACGGCAACCGCTGGGGCCACCTGAGCAGACGCCAGAGCCCTCTGGAGGTCTTCCAGGTCAGCGCCCTTCTTAAGCTTGATACTAAAATCTTCCTTTTCGAACTGGAAGACGGAGAGCCCATGATCATCCATGAGCTTAACGATTTTTCGGATTTCAGAGAGGTCCACGAGAAAGTTCGGGTTATGGATAAGCGCGAGGCGCTGGGGGGGACTCTAGGACCAATTGGCGATGGGAGCAAGAGACTTGTTAAGAACTACAAAGAGCCCGAAAATCTCCCGCACTTGGAGGTTCCCCTTTCCTGCGTCCGCCTTTAAAAGGCGGCATGCTTAAGTCCTCAATTGCCCTTTTTCTCATGTCTCTCCCACTTTGCGCCCAATCTGGCAAACAAATCGAAACCTCGCTGAAAATCGATGAAAAGACCTCGGTGCCCTACCTTCAGTATCTCCCAAAAGGATTTGATCCTTCCAAGAAGGAACAAAAATATCCCCTGATCCTGTTTCTCCACGGACGCGGGGAGAGCAATGGCCCTCTTTCCATTGTAAAGAAATGGGGGCCACCCAAGCTCGCCGAATCCGAAAAAGGGCTTCCTTACATCCTCATTTCTCCACAATGCCCGAAATCTTCGTGGTGGTCCAACGATGATCAACAGGAGATCCTCATCAAACTGCTCGCCCAGGTCCGGAAGCAGTTTCCTATCAATGACTCACGCATTTACCTCACGGGTCTGAGCATGGGAGGCTTCGGGTCCTGGGAGCTGGCGAGCCGGCTGCCAGACACCTTTGCCGCCGTCGTCCCCATCTGTGGCGGAGGAAATCCCAAGAACGCGGCCAAGCTAGTCGACATCCCTATTTGGAACTGGCACGGAGACGCCGACACCGTCGTCCCTATTTCAAAGTCAGAGGAAATGGTGGAAGCAGTCAAAATAGCCGGCGGTAAAAAGATCACTTTCACCAGACTCAAAGACGTCGGACACAATTCCTGGTCCGATGCCTACGCCAGCCCCAAGCTCTGGGACTGGCTTGCCAACAAAAAACGCTAAGCGCTTCAGTCGCGCGCGACTGATACCAAGGAGCGTTTCATCCGGATCCCCACGGAGCTTGAATACCAGAGTATAGGCACGAAGGAGGTCAAATTACTGAGCTGCTAGTTTGAGCTGATTGAAACGAGTGCGCATCTCTTCCACTCGTTTTTCCTGCTTAGGATCATTGGCGAGATCATTTTCCTCGTGAGGATCATTCTTGATGTCAAAGAGCTGTTCGGTCTTGCTCTCTGGCCAATAGAAATACTTCCAATCTTTACGCACCAGCGCTTCAGAAGCCGGGATGAAACTGGCGTTCCGCAAGGTGGGGTGTTCATAAAAGAACTCCTCGCGCCATTTGGGTTTCTTGCTCGCGAGATAGAGGGGAGCAATATCGGTTCCTTGCATTCCCGCTGGAGCCTCAACTCCGGCCGCCGCCAAAAGAGTGGGGGCTAAATCAACACTTAAGGTGAAATCGGAGTTCGTCTTCCCTTTCTTTTCGGCAGACATCCGAGGATCCCGAATGATAAGGGGAACCCGTATGCTCTCCTGATGGGGATACCACTTGTCCGCTAATCCGTGCTCGGCATGATAGTAGCCATTGTCAGTCGTGAAGATAACGAGGGTGTTATTAAGCTCACCCTGGCGCTCGAGTTCTTTGAGGATCTTACCACAGGTGCGATCGACCTCTGTCGCCAAGCGATAGTAGTTCTTCATCATCCGCTGATATTTCTCGGGCGAATCAAAGCGCCAGTGCCAGCGATTGCGCCCTTCGTTCTTCTCATCAAAAAACTTCGGTAAGCGCTTCCACGATTCCTCCGTCGCATTGGCCGGAACAGGAACGTTGACATCCCGATAAAGCTTCATGCTCTCTGGTTGGGGAAGAAACTGATCCTTGTGCGAATCCTCAGCATGTGTCGCGAAAAAGGCGACCGTCAGGCAGAACGGCTGATCCTTGGGCCGCTCTTCTAAGAACTGGAGCGAATCCATTTCGTTCCTTTGAGTCACATGGACCCTTTTACCATCGACCTTATACCAGTGCCGACCGAAGTACGAGCGACTGAAGTCGAACTCCTCTGCTGGGATCTTGCCATTGTGCCACTTGCCGACGTGCCCGACAAAGTAGCCCTCTTTCCGAAGCAATGAGGGATAGGTTTGAGATATCGGCGTATTGAACATCTTGAATCCACGGCATCCG
>JAPKCM010000062.1 GCA_028822935.1 Akkermansiaceae bacterium | reverse complement strand
TTCTACGAACCCAAACCTAACATCTCAAATGGTCCAGTTTTTGGAGGTCAGATCACATTCGACTCATGGAGGAGAGTCTCCATGGGCTGTCTACGAACCTGAAATAACCCTTAAAACCGCAGCATAAAACCTTGCCCCGCAGATCAGCTGGATCATCAACAAACTCCAGAATTTACTGGCTACAATAACAGGACTACTTCAATCGTCCCGCCGACACTGGCCGCGATCATGCCGCGGTCGACACTGCCGAGAAAATCGCGGCGCGATTTTGATTTGTTGGGTCCTCTCATAACCTGAATGATACTCGAAGTATCACCGATGTCTTTCGACGGGCGCGCCCGGGAGGCATCGGGCCCTTTTCAGCGGGTGGTTCTGAAATAACGGGAGCCAAGTTGTTCCTTGTCGCTCAAGTTTACTTGGGCTTTTTAGCAACGGACCAGCCTTTGGTGCTGATTTTCCCGTAGTAGGGATAGTAGTCCCAATCAACGGGCCCGCCGATGACACGAGGATCTTTTGTTTTTCCCAAATGATCAAACAATCGTTGACGCAAGGATTTTTGTATCGCTGCCGTTACCGTGGTTCCTGCCAAGTTGCTCATTTGAGCGGGATCGTTTTTTAAATCATACAGTTCTTCAGCGGGTCGCATGCCGAATGCCAAGGCTGCCAGGCGGGCAGTTCCGTGTTCAGTCTGGTGCTCCATCATGAAGGTTTTGGTGGGGGAGTCATCGATTTCTCCATAGGGAATCGAACGGGCGCAGACGGAAGGGTCCGGAGAACCTGATGGCCAGCGAGTGGGCTCGAAATTATGAATGTAGAGGTAGTCAGTGGTGCGGATCGCGCGGCAGGGATATCCCTTACCTCCTTTACGACATCCATCGTGACGCTCCATTGCGATGTAGGCGGCCTTACGTTCATGTGTTTTCTGATCTGCAAAAAGATCGATTAAACTTCGTGCGCTCATCATCTTCGGCGCCGGCAAACCGGCCGCTTCCAAAAATGTGGGAGCGACGTCACTGAGATTGACAAAAGCATTCACATCGCGACCGGGATTCTTGATGCCGCCCGGCCAGCGAATTGCCAGAGGAACTTTTGAACCGGCGTCATAAAGAGTGGCTTTGGCTCGAGGGAATGGCATGCCGTGGTCGCTGGTAACAACCACAATAGTATTGTCCAGTTGCCCTGATTTTTCCAAGGCAATGATGGCCTGTGCGACCATTTTATCGAAGTGCTCGATTTCCACGAAGTAATCGAGGAGGTCGTTTCTTACGATTTCATGATCAGGAAAAATCGGGGGCACCACGACCTTGGCGGGATCCTTTCCGCTCAGCTTTCCCGATCCTTTTTGGTAGTGGCGATGGGGCTCGCTCGTTCCCAGCCAGAAGCAGAACGGTTTTTTATCAGAAGTCTTAGCAAGGAAGTCTTCAAAGTTTCCCGCATAGTCGATATTGCGTATTCCGTGGTAAGCCGGTTTGAGTTTTTTACGGTCAAATGCCGGGCCGGCGGGGTTTTCGCTGCGCCCTCCGGGTTCGAGTCTGCCAGGGCTCCAGGCCTTTCCGGTATAACCAAGTTGATAACCTGATTTCTGAAGCTCTTCGGTATAGGTCGCGAATTTGGCGGGAAGGGTGCTGTGAATGTTGCCGGCTTCTTCAAGACGCCAGATGGCTTGGCCGGTGAGAATGGCGCTGCGAGAAGGGCCGCAGGTGGGAGCATCGCAGAAGGCGTTGGTGAAACGTAGGCCTTCTCTGGCGATGCGGTCGAAGGCCGGGGTTTGAATCACGGGGTCACCGTTGGCACCGGTGTGGGCGTAACTCTGGTCATCCGAGATACAGAAAAGGATATTGGGGCGCGTGTCTCCCATGCTGATGGAAACAAGGAATAAGAAAGGGGATACAAGAGAAATGAGAAAGGGTTTCATTGAGTTCGGTTTCATTGAGTGATCATTCCGTGATAGATTTAACAGTCTCTTCATTATCACTATTTTTTCGTTACGTAGACATAGTAGGCGCTCAGCATCGTATCATCCTTGCCTTTAAACCAGGTGTGCAATGCGGTAGGCCCTTTCTTTAAATTCATCGTAAAAACAACACCTTTGTCCTCTTTCCTGACTTGTTTGGTCAGGCCCTCAAAACCGTAGGCGCGTTTTTTACTAATGCTCATGTGATTGTGCCCAGACATGTAAAGACTCGCTTGATTGATGGGCAGAGCTTTTCCCGTTCCATCCGGCAAGGTTCCGCTGATGGTGCCATCTGCTTCTTTGGGCCAGCGGCGAAGATCGATATCATACTCGCCCGCTTGCGCCACGTCGAGCAGCCAGTAGCCGCTCTTCTGCTGGCCTCTGAGAATCTGTCCCTGTTGATCGATAAAGACATCCAGCCATTCGGTTCCGCTCAGCTTCGTAGGGTTTTCGTATTTGGTGCCGATGATGATTCGCTGTTCCTCATTGGCGGTTGGGCCGACTTCTTTCCACCAGGCGCCGAGGTGTTCTCTCAGTTTTTCCACCACCTTCGGGTGTTGATCGATGACGTTGGTTTTCTGAAGGGGATCGGTGTCAAGATTGTAGAGTTCGCGATTTTCTAAGAGGCGCCACCGCTTCCACAGCATGCCCGCCTGATCGGCTCGCATCTGGGTTTGGCTATGAGGAGACGGGTAATTCGAGAACCCCGGCATCCTGCTGTAATTCATGATGAGAACCCGGTCGTCGGAAACCGTTTCTTCCCCGCGCAATATTGGCGCGAGACTCATGCCGTCAAACGCGGGTCCGTTTCCCGGTTTGATTTGGCATAAGTCCAACAGGGTCGGCAAAATGTCCTGCACCTGAGTCAGCCCGCTGATGTCTTGCGGCTTTGCGAGGCCGCCTTTCGGCCAGCGAATGAAGCATGGAACGCGATGTCCGCCTTCCCAGAGTTCCGTTTTCTTACCGCGCATCCCGGCGTTGAAATACTGAGGCCCGAGCAGGCTGCCGTTGTCCGTTTGGAAAATTAGGATCGTATTGTCAGCGAGGCCTTCGTCATCGAGAAATTGCAACAAGCCACCCATGTTCTTGTCGATATTGACAATCATGCCGAGGTAAGCGGCGAGGCGTTTCTTGAGGCCGTCATTGAGGTGATCAAACTGTGGGTCTTTGAGTCTTTTAGCAATCACGGCCCGATCTTCAGGCTTTGGAATGAACGGACCATGGGGCGTGTTGGTTGCGAGATAGCAAAGGAACGGCTTTTCGGCTTTCACCGCATTCGCCATAAACGCCTTCGCTTCATTGAAAAACACATCGGTACAGTAGCCTTTGAACTGCTCGGGCTTGCCATTCTTGGTGTAGACATCGTCGAAGTAGTCGTTCCCCCAATAGGCGGGCACCGATGGGATTGATGAAGACGGAAACCAAACGCTTTCCTGAAATCCCCGGTCCTGAGGTCGAAATGGGTAATTTGCCCCGAGGTGCCATTTTCCGAATATGCCGGTGGTAAAACCGGCATCGCCGAAGTAGTTGGCCATCGTCGGGATCTCCGTCCGAAGAAGGGCGCGGCCGCTACTGACATTGGCAGCACCATTCCGAGCCGCGTCGATTCCGGTCAACAATTGCCCGCGTGTTGGCGTGCACATAGGAGTGACATGGTAATCGGTCAGACGGAGGCTTTGCCCGTGTAGCTTGTCTAAATTAGGTGTCTGGAGGACGGGGTTTCCGTGAACCGAGAGCTCGGGGTATCCCTGATCATCCGTCATGATAATCAGGACATTGGGTTTGGTTTCGGCAACCAACAATGTTGCGAAAAATGCCCAGAGAATGAGCGTCAGAGTTGAAAGGGGACAGTTGAGGTGTTTCATCGGGGTCGCATTCATGGGTGTGCTGGCACTCACGGTTTAGATGTCTTGTCCGAAACCGTCGGTTTATAGTTATTCCGTTCCCCGACAGGTTCGACGTTTGTTGTTGGTAGCGATTTGGCAAGCTTGGCCATTACGGGCGCGTATTCGGGGATGGAGGCGAGGTTGGTCCATTCATTGGGATCGCGGTCATGGTCGTAGAGCTCCTGCCCTCCGTCGTGGTACTGGATATAGCGCCAGCGTTCTGTTTGGATGGCGTGGTTGTTGAAGCCGTAGGTCATCACGACCGGGCGATCCCATTCCTTCTTTGGATTTTCCAGAAGGGGTTTAAGGCTTTGCCCGTCCAACCCCTTCCGTTCCGGCAGGCCGCACAGGTCGATGAGTGTGGGGTAGATGTCGATCAAGCTGACCGGACGCTGGCAGAGCTTGTTTTTCGCTATACCTTTCGGGGCTGAAAAAATGAGAGGAGTTCGCGTTGAGACATCCCACAAGGCATGCTTGCGCCAATGCTCCTTCTCGCCCAAGTGCCAACCGTGGTCTCCCCACAGTACGATAATGGTGTTGTCGGCATGCCTGCTCCGGTCCAGAGCGTCCAGCACCCGCCCGATCTGGGCATCGGCAAAGCTGATCGTGGCGAGATAGGCTTGAACCGCTTTGCTCCATTGCCTATTCGCGATCACGTTTGCGTGGTCTCCAGCCGGTTTTACTGCGAAGTTCCTCTCACCGGAAGGATCATAGACTTCCCTCGCCAACTTCTTTCCAAAGCCTGGAACGTCGTCCAAGTCTCCTTCCGTGATCGGGGGCAGTTCAATCCCATCGATTGGGTGAAGGTCGAAATACTTTTGTGGAACTTCCCACGTCAAATGCGGCTTTGTCAGTCCGTAGGCCAGGAAAAAAGGCTTCGACTGAGACTTCTCCAATTCGGAGACGATCCAACTGGCGACCTTGCCATCAAAGATGTCCGCGTCGCCGCAATCGAGGGGAGCCCAGGGGACCCATGCCGACTTTGGCAAACTGGTATCGTGTTTGGTGTGGTGCTTTTTCGAGCCGGAAGGTTTGAAGTAGAAATCCCAGGAGTCTTTATCATACGCAGATGTCCCATGGAAGATCTTGCCGCCACCCCGCGTCGAGTAGCCGGACGCCCGGAAGTGCTGCATCAGGGTGACGGCATCCGGGAGCTTATCCCTGAGCCTCTCTCCATTGCCGTAAACGCCCGACCTGGACGGGGCAATGCCGGTTAGCAGACTGATGCGGGAAGGATTGCACAGGGGAGCCGAGCAGTAGGCGTGTGCGAAGGAAACCCCTCGCTTTGCGAGACGGTCGATATTGGGCGTTTTCGCATTGGGATGGCCTCCCAGATGCCCGACCCAATCACGCAAATCATCGACCGCGATAAACAGCACGTTGGGTTGATCTTTTCCCTGAGCGGTGAGAAAGAGGAAAGAGGATAGGAGGGTAATGAGGAAGGGCTTCATGATTGGTTTCAGACACCGTTTTCTGCTCCCTGCGTCCTACTCAACTAGTTCAATCCGGCTCCAGTAAGCGGCCTCGAAGGCCCAGTCGCTGGCTTGGTTTTCCAGTTCGATCTTGATCGTCCCTCCCGCGTGTTTCGTGAGATCAAATTGAAACTCTTGCCAGGATGAGCCTTCGATGGATTTTCGCAGAACTTCGTCACCATCGATCCTGACGACCAGTCTCCAGTTTCCTTTTGGGTGATTGTTGACTGCGAATTGAAGTGCCGTCTTTTTCCCGACGGGTATTTCAACGCTACGAGATAAAACGCATGGAGTATCGCGACTGCTTGGGTGAGTCAACAGAACATTTTTGCGCCCGGCCCATTCCTTTCGTAAGCCTGGTTCTATCCCTGGTCCGCCCCAGTTTTTGATTGTCCATCCCGGAGCAAACTTTTCGACATCTGCAGGCAAGCTGTTGTTGGGCTTGGCAACCGGTTTAGTAACCCTCGCTCCCGGTGCGGGACTGGAAGTTGCGGTTTTTGGATAGGGCATCTTGGCGTCGACTTCGTTACGCCAGTCGTGGAGCATCTTCTTCAGCTTTTGGGCAATCTCTGGTTGTGACTCCGCGAGGTCGTTACGTTCGCCGATGTCATTTTCCAAGTCGAAGAGCTGAACGGTTCCGTTTTCGTAGTATTCGAGCAATTTGTATCGCCCGGAACGAATGGCACCACCCGGACTTTGGAAACCATGATTGCTGTAGTGAGGGAAGTGCCAGTAGATGGGCCCACGATCGTAGGCTTCAGCGCGCAAAGCAGGGACAAAGCTTCGTCCGTCTATATGTTGATCTGGTAACGCGGGGAGGTCCAACATTTCGAGCAAGGTTGGGTAGTAATCCGTTCCTGTGACGATCGCCTGTGAAGTGGAGTTGGGTTGAGTCTTGCCAGGCCAATGCACAATCAAAGGCACTCGGATTCCGCCTTCGTAGTTCCAACCTTTGGCACCACGAAGCGGCAGGTTTGAGCTTGCGTATTGCGAATTCAGTGACTCGCGAGAATGATTGATTCCGCGATACTGGTTCGAGGCCGCCATGCCTCCGTTGTCAGCTGTGAAAATGACGATAGTGTTCTTTTCCAGCCCGAGTCCTTTTAGCTTCGCGCGGATTCGACCGAGGCTTTCATCCGTCGCCTCAACCATTCCGGCAAACTCGACGTTGTCCTGCTTTTGCTTCACCCACCACACGCGCTCACTCTGGTGCGATGTGCTGCTATCGTTTTCTTCGATGGCCTTGAGTTTATCCTCTGAGATCGCGGGTCCATCGGGGTTCGGCTCCAGAATGTAATCAGAGCCTTCCTGATGAGGCATCGTTGCGAGTTTCTTTTCGTATTTCTGAACCAGATCCTTGCGGCCTTGAATCGGATCGTGAACGGAAAAGTGTTCAAGGTGTACAAAGAACGGCTTGTCTTTGTTTCGTTCAATGAAATCAATGGCGGCATCCGTCAGCTTATCCGTGTAGTAATCGCCCTCTTTTGCGGGCAACGTTTTGTTATACTCACCGCCGAAGGGATGATAATACGACCGCACCCAGCCGGTAACGGCTTCATCGAAGCCGTAAGTTTTCGGGTCTTTGCTTAAATGCGCTTTTCCGTAATTCGCGGTGGCGTATCCGTGTTGCTTCAGCGTTTCCGCCAAGGTGATCTCTTCGTCCGGCAACGACGTCAGTTTTTCAGCGTGGTGCAGCTTTTCATATTCCCTTTCAGGGCGACCCCCCAGCCATTCCGTCAAATTCGTGCGTGCCGGATATTTCCCCGTGAGGATACTTGCGCGGCTCGGTGAGCAGACGTGGCATGTCGAGTAGGCATTGTTGAAAAGGATGCCTTCTTTTGCCAACTGATCGATCGCAGGAGTTTCATAGAACTGGCTGCCATAGCAACCCACATCCCGCTGCCCAAGATCGTCGACAAGAAAGAAGACAATGTTCGGAGGTCGCTGTTCTATCTGTGCGCCAGTGAGAGGATTAGCGATCAGGATCGCCGCAGCTAGGATTAACTTGAGGGATTTCATGCTGTGTTGCTTTTTTAGAATGGGGAGTAGCTCTATTCACTGACCACCTGGATACTTCCCCAGTAACCAAACTCGTTCATCCAGTTGTTGGCCTTGTTCTCGAGAATGAGGTTGATGGATTTCCCGGCAAATTTAGAGAGGTCAATTTCGAGGTCGAGCCATTCGGTTTTCACGGTTTTGGCGCTGACGATTTGATCGTGGAGCACTTCCTTATTCGCCAGAATTCGCAGTTGTTAGTCGCCGTGAGGATGGTAGCTCGCCCGCACCTTCAACGTGGTTTTCGGGTTCTTCGGAATCTTCACGCGTCCTTTTTCTCAGGACCTTCAGCCGGAGGTTCTCCAATGAACTCCTTTGATTTCTCGAAATCGATTACAGGAGGCTCAATATTTTCATCCCTATTTCCTTTGTCTGAATCGCTAAGGTAACCTTTAATGTCACGGCGTAGTTTGACGACCGACGGGTAACGCTGGGAGGCTTGGTTGATAGCGCGGACGCTCATCTGAATGCCGTGCGTATCCGGCTTCCAGTCTGGAAGGTTGCACAGTTCGCTCTGCTTCGCGAGTCGGACGCCAGCGAGGTTAAACAAAGGAAGAAGCTCCTTCGACTCTGACGCCCAAATGGCCGCATTGTAGGCCGCCGTCGAGAGCCAGACATTTTCACCGAAAGCTTCAGCTTCGGACAACTTGAGTTGATGCTGAGAATGAATCTGCGTGATCGCTTGGCGAGCGTCGTCGTCAATCTTGAGCAATTCGTCGATCTCCTTAATGAGGGATATGATCGTTTCGTTCGGCTGTACTCCGCCTTCCTTGGCCGAAAGAGTGAGCTTCTGGCAAGCCTGCTTAAAGGGATTCGAGTAGTTCTGGTTCCATGTTTTCACCTGAAGGCTTCCGGAGCCCCAGACCTTTCTGACACGAGAATTGAAACGAATCCGGGTATCGTCAGAGAGGTGGTAGTAATTGCTCTCATTGTGAGAAATAGCGTGACTCATCAAGATCCGTCCATCCGGAATTCCAAAGATGTTGCGATCCCGATCCGAGGGCGCTTTTCCTCCGGCAGCGCGGCTTCCATCGAAGTGATCCCAAAAGTAATTCGAATACGCGGTGAGAGCGACAAGGATGAGTTGAGCATGACGCTCTTCGTCTTCACGCTGGTAGCTGATACCAAAACCTCTCGCGGTAGCCATCTTGAGATACGGTAATTTCAGGGCGAGCTCGAATTCGCCGTTATCGGAACCTGCACGACGGGAATTGACAGAATCAAGAAGGCGCTTGCTGACATTCTCTTGAGTCTTGAGATCTTGCAATATTCCTTCGGCGACGATGAGCTTCGTTTGATATTCAGAGAGAAGATCCGATTGGAGTTGTTTTCTAATTGAGAGGATTTCCTCCCAAGCTCCATGTGCTTGCTTCGCAAGTTCCTCGAGCCCCTCATAGGAATTTCTGAAGCCAGTGGGATCGACAGAGCCATTTTTTTGAAGCCGACGGAGATCACGCATGGCACCCTTGAACTGCTTGATCTCACTTTGACTGAGGGTCTGCCGGGTCTTTTGCTTGAGAAGAGCCTTCCGGAGAGCCGGCTTTTCGGTGGCTTCGATCTCAGGGTCATCGAGGTAATCCTGATAGCCCTGCATGAGCAAATCGGCTTCTTCAAGGAGGATGGTCGCTTGTCTATTCTTCGTCTGAAGGGCTTCGATCAGTGTCGTGTAGTCGGCTTGCGCTTGGCTCGCGGAGGTCGTGAGGCCAAAGGCCAAGCCAAAAATGGCTGGGCGGAATCGTGGGGGTATTTTCATATTACTTGGAGGTCTAAGGGGCCGAGGTGCCGCCGGACGAGCAGGATTAATACGGGCGGATCGAGCATTATATTTCTTGGGGTGATTTCCTCAAGAGTTTAAAAATATAAATTATTGGTATTCAAAGAGTTATAATGATCACTAATCTTACGAACACAGGAGTTCAGGAAGTTTAGATCTCTCATTTCATGGCGGCCGCTTGAGTAGTGCCATAGCCACCTGCCTCGGGTTTCCGCCTTGCCTTAGCGTATGAAATTTTCTTTGTTGGGTGGAGCCTACCTTCGGGCACCATTGAGGGGAGAAGGGGGCAGACGGTGGTGGTGGCGATGATCCATAAAGTTTGTGAGTTGCGTTTCCGTTGGCCAAGGTAAGGTAGAGCAAATGGCAGAAAGTGAATCCAACTATGATCTGACAGACCGCGAACTGGCGAGTTGCATCTGGTCACGCCTACAACCTTATCGGAAGCGAATTGTGTGGGCGCTTACCCTCTTGGTACTGGCCGTTCCTTTCATTAATTTTCACCCCCTCGTTTGGGGATTCGTGGCTGATGCGCTTGTAGAAAAAACGCTTACGCCGGGCGTTCTCGCCGTTTGGCTGGTGGTGATGTTCCTGACCTATTTGGTCGGCCTCGGGGCCGGGGCAGTTCAAAGTTACTTGTTAGAAAAAACCGGTCAGGCCTTTGTTAGAGATATTCGGGAGGAGCTCTTTTCAAAATTCGAATTTCAATCACTCGCCTACCATCGGGATCGCAGCACGGGGGAGCTCGTCACTCGCATCACCAGCGATGTTGATGCAATGGAGCAATCGGTGCTTCAGGGACTAACTTCTTTACTCGAGGAAATCGTGACCTTTTTTGTGGTGGCGGGGATGGTGCTTTGGATCAGCCCAGTAGTGGGAGCGGCCTCGATCCTGCCGCTCGCTTTCGCCTTCATTTTTATTCGGAAATACAACCGGAAGGTAAAATCGATCTATGCGGGAGTGAGGAAGAAACTCGGGAATATCGGCTCCTTCGTGCAAGACCGACTGGCGGGGATCTTGGTGACGCAGTCGTTTGGTCGGGAGAAGAATGAAAGCGCTGAATTTAAGGAGAATGCGGATGGTTTTTATGAGTCGAGTGTCCAGGCGAGTCGACTCAGGAACACTTATTTTCCGATTGTTTCGATCTTCGGGTTTATCAATAACCTCATCATGCTCGGGTTGGGAGCCTGGTTGATCATGACGGGTAGTGACATGTTCAGCCTCGGAGCCTTGATTGCCTATCGTGGATTCTGGTGGCGACTGCAGAGTCCGATCCGGACAATTGCGCAGACCAGCGATATCTTGCAGCGCGCAAGAGCCGCTGCCACCCGTATCATGGAACTGCTCGACGAACCGATTACGATTACGGACCGAGAGGGTGCCCGGTCGCTGGAAGGCTCGAAGGGAGCGATCGATTTCAGGAACGTCGATTTTTCTTACGTCCCGGACAAGCCTGTTTTAGATGGAGTCAGCTTTTCGATTCAGCCCGGAGAATTTGTGGCGGTGGCAGGTGGGAGTGGTTCTGGAAAGAGTACCTTGCTCAATTTGATTCCCCGCTTCTATGACATCGATGCTGGATCGGTGGCGATCGATGGACGTGACATCCGGGAAGTCACGCTGGCCTCGCTTCGAAAACAGACCGGCTATGTAGGGCAGGATAATTATTTGTTTGATGGGACGATTCGGGAGAACCTGAGTTATGGGCGACCTGGAGCGTCAAAGGGTGAAATCATCTCCGCGGCGGAGTTGGCCAATGCTCACGAGTTCATCCTCGCAATGCCACGGGGTTATGAGACGCAGGTCGGTCAGAATGGGGTGAAGCTCTCCGGAGGGCAGCGCCAGCGGCTGAGTCTTGCGCGGGCCTTTTTGACCGTTCCTCGCATTCTCCTACTGGATGAGCCGACGGCTTCCGTGGAGCCCGAGAGTGAATCCTTGATACATGATGCTATCCTCTCACGGACGAGAGAGGGCGAGGGGACGACCATTTTGGTAACTCACCGCATCGATTTACTGCGGCAGGCTCCGCGCATCCTCTTTCTTGAAAAAGGAAAGCTCGCTGGCGATGGGGTGCACGAGGATCTCGTTGATCAATGTCCGGCTTATGCCGACGCTTACTATCGATGGGAGATTGAAGAATCGGCAATCGTGGCGGGTTGAGTGGCCTTGATCATCCGCGTTTCTCCGCTTAAATAATCAGTAGGGAGGGTCAGTCTAGCCAAGTCTCATTTTTTCACACTTGGATTCAAAGTGGAAGTGCGCAAGTCGGTTTGAGCCTGTCCGTCGAGGTTCCAGGTCCCGTCGACGGTGTGCGCCACGTTGAAGTAAATATGGTCTTTCGGCTGCTTTCCACCGGAGAGTTCGTAGATGATGTCGGCGAGATCCAGGCCGAACCCCTTCTGGATTTTACGTGAAATGAAGGCGAAGGACAGCACCTTCCATTCGAGCCAGACTCCGGAAAACTCTTCACCTCAAGCTCGTGCTGGATCCCTCCAAAATTTTCGGATGGAACAAAATTAATGCTGTGGCCTTGCTTGAGGAAAACAGCAAAGAACACGGGACTTTAAAGGCTCGGGCAAGCAGCATGTGGGGGAGCTGACTGGGCATTCGTGTCAAGTTAAGAGCCTGTATTGCTATGATTGTCGAAAATTATTGCGATTGATGTCGGATCGAGGCCCGTAACGGGTTCTTCAGCCGTCTGCGAATGATGGCGTCGCCTGGATCAACGTTGAGGGATGGCGAGGAGGTGCTGATCCTTCCTCACCATTTTTTCGGTGTCGGAGAGATTGAATCGGGTGGCGATTATGTAGGGGGATCGTCCGCGACCGTCGGGGTATTTTTGTCCGGGGGCAAGGTCCCAGTGGCCGTAGGAGGTGAAGACAAAGGTGTCGTTCGGAAGGAGTTCGATGGCGGCGTATCCACAGTCACCGACATTGCGGTTGGAGGAGTTGCCGTAGTTGTTTTCCATCCGTTGCCAACCGGTTTGAAGGTCAGGTCGATGGTGAAGTTGTCGAAGTTGTAGTCGTGAAAAATTCCGCGCCAGGTGGCGGTTGGTTTCCCTGATTTGTCCTGCACCCGCCACATCGAAGCGCAAGCGACGATGATCCCCTGGTTTCCCATTAGTTGTTGTTCTTTCAAGGGGCTCCAGGTTACGCCCTGATCGTCGAAATCCATTCATTGCAGTTCGCCGGTTTTGGGGACACAGGTGATCAAGACGATGCGGGTTTTTCCGTTGGGGAGCTTCGTGGTGAAAAGAGTCGGCAGCTCGTCGAGGGCGACGTTCAGGTTTGGTCCGGCCTTCCAACTTTTCCCTCCGTCGGGACTGCGACGCAGGCGCAAGGCTCCCCGGCCATGACCGGTGGGGAAAGCGGCAAGGATGGTTTTTTGATCGTCGAGGAGGACGGTGCTCGGGTGGCCGAGGTATTGGTTGGCTTTGTCGATGTCCTTGGCGACGACGGTGTGAAAAGAGGGCTGATCGCTGAGGCCGAGAACTGGAATCGAGTAGTTTCGTGGCGGAGCGTTCTGATCCTCGGCGCGACTTTCTGGACCGGTCAGGAGCAGAAGGAGTGGGGAGAGCAGCGAGAGTGCGGGGAATTGAACGGGCTTGCTGGCGGCTATCATTTTCCTGAGATATTGGAGCAGTGATTGGCACTCAGTCGAGTGGAGGGAACTGGTCGTGTATGGATGCCAGATCAAGGTCCCGCGCTCTTCTTCAGGGTGGACTGTTCCGGGACAAAAGCGACCTCGGCCTGCGACCTCGGCCTGCGGCCGGGTTTAACTTTTTTGATTTTGGGCGAGACTGAGGTGGTGTTTGGCTGCCCGTCCGCTGATGGATTTGTGTTCAATGAGTTCGGAGGCGATCACTTTGACGGCACTCCAAACTGCTTTGTTGCGGAGCAAGTGCTGGGTTTTATCGAGCATCTTATGAACGAGCTTTTGGGCTTGGCGGGGATTGCCGGAGCGAGCCATTGCGAGTTTTTCGACGCCACGAAGATCTTGGCTTGCGCCTTGCACATTGTAGCGGCCGGACTTCCGACTCTCGGCGGCCATACCAGCGAGAAGAATGAGGATTTCAGCCTCGAGCTTATCTTGAACTTGCTTCGCTCGGCCTTTTTGGATGGTGCAAGCTCCAAGCCGGTTCTGCGATGGGATGATGCTGACTTTTTTAACGGACCGCCCCATGAGCAGGGCCATCACGGCATGGCCGGCTTCGTGGTATGCAGTCAGTATTCGATCAGTCTCCATTGCCGTTCGGAGGTTTCACGTTTGCTCCTCTGTTGGCAAGGTTGTCTTATCCCTGAGATCGTTTAGGGAGATTTAGTGATCCCCTGCTCCATTCAGCTTGGTGGTTTTTTATTGCCTCAGGGGAGGAGGGTTAGCGCCAAATATTGCCGGGGAATTTTCTCTCCATGATCGGGCGGTGTTTGCGCCACTCGCGGGTGAGGAAGCGGGGCCAATCTGTGGTGGTTGTGAGGACTTTCCCTTTTGGGGGGGAGAGTTTTAGGAGGATGGGGAGGCGGCCTTCGCAGAGGGTGGGGTGTTCTTCGAGGGCCCAGCATTCCAAAAGTTTCACTTGGGTTTCGGGGGAGCCGCTGGTGTAGGAGACTTTGGCTTTTCCTCTGTCGAGCCATGGGATGGTGGGCGGGAGTAATTCATTGAGCCATTCGAGTTGGCCTTTTTCGAGGTGACGATGGAAGGCGTTTAAGAGAGGGGCGGCTTGGGCTTCTTTGACAAGCGAGAGGCCTTTGAAGGCGCGGGCGAGACAGGCGGTGATGGCGGCTTCGTCGAAGGGGACGAATTCGAGTTCGGGCATGGTGGCGTGGAGGAGGTCGACGCGGGCCATGAATTCTTTGATGCGCTGATCCAGGAGTGGGAGGTCGAAGGCTCTGCTTCGTTGAACTTCGGCGAGGCAGCGCCCGCTCTCGTGGGGGTTGAGGTCGCTTTGCTGGGCCTTTTGCTCGATGACGAGGTCGTGAAAGCGGACGAGTTTCACGGCACCGACTCGTTTGTTTTTTGGATCGAAGAGGTGCTCCAGGGTGGTGCTGAGATGTTGGGGAAACATTTCGGCGATCCACTCGGGTTTCACGGCGGTGGCGAGGCTGAGGAGGGTCAAGGGGATGGGGCCGCGCGAGGGCACCTGGTGGAGGTTGGCAGCGACGAAATACGGCGCATCTTGCACGACGCTTTCGCGCACGAGCTGGCCTTCCCTTTGCTCTGTGAGGTCGCAGACGAATTTGGCGGGCTCGCGTCGTTTGGCGAGCTGATCGATGAAGCCGGCCATGAGGCAGCGAAGGAGGGAGTCGTCGTTTTTTGATGGAGCGGAAGGGGTTTCTTTACGGTCGTAGAGACGCTGCTGGTGGGCGGCGTGGAGGATCTGTTTGTAGGTCTCGTCCACTTGGCGGGCGACTTGGGCGTTGATGCCGTGGCTGCGGCAGCGGTCAAAGCTAAAGCGGTTCGATTTGGCGAAGTCGAAGGCTCGCATCAGGGTAATGAAGTCGGAGTCATCGCTGTCCTCGAACATTTCGCGCGTGCTTTGGCTCTTGGAATCATCGCGACCCAGACGGGTGAGCAGATCTCGGCCACTGACGAGGGCGGCGCACAAGGCGGCATCCGGCACGCAGTCGCGCTTGCTAGCCTCGATCAACATGCGTGAGTAGCGCGGGTGCATGGGGAGGCGGAGCATTTGGCGACCGATCTCGGTGAGGTCGGCATCGAGCAGGGCACCGAGCATGGTGAGGAGGCGCTCGGCGCGTTCGACCGCTTGGGTATCGGGTTTATCGAGCCAGTCAAAAGTGACGGCTTCCCGGATGCCGAGCGAATGTAAGAGCAGGACAACCTCGGCGAGGTCGCTGCGCTGAATCTCCGGCGTGTTGCGTTCCTCGCGGCTCTTGTGGCTGATCTCGGTCCACAAGCGATGACAGCTGCCGCGCGCGGTTCGGCCGGCGCGCCCTTTGCGTTGGTCGGCGCTGGCGCGGCTGATGGGCTCCAGTTGCAGGGTGCCGATCCCGCGTTCAGCATCGTAGCGTGCCACGCGGGCGACACCGCTGTCGACGACGTGGCGGATGCCGTCGATGGTGATACTGGTCTCGGCGACGTTGGTGGCGACGATAACTTTACGTAACTTGTTCGGGGCAAAGGCACGGTCTTGCTCCTGTGGTTCGAGGGCACCGTGCAAGGGGATAAATGCGACACGTTCCTGCGTTCTTAATCCGCTCAGCACGTCCAATGTTCCGTTGATCTCGCCGCGTCCCGGCATGAAGACGAGGATGTCGCCGGGGCCATCTTCATTGATGATACGCTCGACCGCTTCAGCGGCCTGCGTGGTGAGGTAACGGTCATCGGGGAGGGGAAGATAATCGACCTCGACGGGATAGCTTTGCCCTTCGGAAATGAGGATGGGACACTGGTCCAAATACTCGGCGACGGGTTCGGCATCGAGGGTGGCTGACATCACGAGCATTGCCAAATCAGGGCGCTGGTTTTGCTGGAGATCTTTCACCAAGGCGAGGGCGACATCACTGAGCAAGTTCCGCTCGTGGAATTCATCGAAGAGGACGGCACCGATCTTTGAGAGGGTGCGGTCGTCCTGCAACCAGCGTAGCAAGATACCTTCGGTGACAAAGCAGATGCGGGTGGCAGTGCTGGTGTGATCGTCGAAGCGGATTTGATAGCCGACCTCGGCACCGAGTTTGACATTGCGCTCCGAGGCGACCCGGGTGGCCACGGTGCGGGCCGCGACGCGGCGGGGTTGCAGGACCACGATCATCTTGTCTTCCGCGAGACCGGCATCGAGCAGCATTTGCGGCACCTGCGTGGTCTTGCCTGAGCCTGTGGGGGCGACGAGCACGAGACGGTTACCAACTTCCAGCGTGCGCAAGATGTCGGCTTGGATCTTCCAGATAGGGAGCGATGTGGGAGCGGGCATGAAGTGTTAAGCGCACCCTATGACTCAAGGCGGCCGATGGAAATGAGATAGAGATCGG
The DNA here is from genome assembly GCA_028822935.1 of Akkermansiaceae bacterium. GTDB lineage: Bacteria > Verrucomicrobiota > Verrucomicrobiia > Verrucomicrobiales > Akkermansiaceae > SW10. The sequence continues at coordinate 9,381 of JAPKCM010000062.1, read as the reverse complement.
AAGGGGAGATTGCTTGGCTTAGTGCCGCAAAGCTCGTTGGGCGATGGCTCTTGGGGATGAGGGGAAATGCGTGTGTGGCTTTACGGCATTTACGCTCAGGTTAGAAATGACCTTATGTTTTGGAGTAAATTAGGAATGGTAAAAGTCGCTAGTTGTTCACAACACGGAGAAGCTTCCTACATTCCTCTTGCTCCCTTTCGTTCTCTGGAATAGCCCTATGGCGAGTCGTATCGACTCAAAACATCACTATACTATGGCGATTGCACGCGCACTCTTGTCGGTTTCCGATAAATCTGGATTGGTTGAATTTGCAAAATCCCTCCACGAGGATCATGGCGTCGAGCTGCTTTCGACCGGTGGAACTGCGGCAGTGCTGCGGGAAGCGGGTCTTCCAGTGATCGATGTTGCTGACTACACTGGCGCTCCTGAGCTTTTTGAAGGACGCCTGAAGACTCTTCATCCAAAGGTGCACGGCGGGCTTCTGCAACGCCGTGATAGTGATGATCATGTTGCTCAAGGTAAAAAACATGGCATTCCGACGATCGACCTTGTGGTCGTGAATCTCTATCCGTTCGAGCAAACGGTCGAAAAGGAGGGGGTCACCCTTGATGAGGCGATTGAGAATATTGATATCGGCGGGCCTTCGATGCTTCGCAGTGCCTCTAAAAACTACGCGGCAGTAACTGTTGTAGCCGACCCTGGCGACTATTCCCGTGTTCTTTCTGAGATGGGGGAGCATGAGGGCGACACTACGCTCCGGCTCCGTGAGGAGCTTGCGATTAAGGTATTCCGTCGGACGGCAGCTTATGACGGCGCTATTTCCAACTTCCTGGGCAAGTGCGACCAAGGAACGGCGTGCAGCTTTGCGATCAACCTTCCTCTGGATCGGGATCTCCGTTACGGCGACAACCCGCATCAAAAATCACGTCTTTATGGCGCTTTTGGCGAGTGCTTCTCCCAACTTCAGGGCAAAGAGTTGAGTTACACCAATATTCTCGATCTCGAAGCAGCGGCGGACATTATTCTCGATTATCGCCGCCCAACCGTCGCGATCCTCAAGCACACTAATCCTTGCGGAGTGGGGCAGGACGACAAAGATTTACGGGTGGCTTGGGATAAAGCCTTCGAAACGGACCGGCAGGCACCCTTTGGCGGGGTAATCGTGATGAATCGGCCATTGACTGAAGCTCTGGCTCGCGTGATTTCCGGTATTTTTACCGATGTCATTATTGCTCCTGACTTCGAGCCCGAGGCCCGGGCGATTCTTCAGAAGAAGAAGAACCTTCGGATTATGAAGCTCGAGCCAGGCTATGAGAGGTATCGCAAGGATCCTGTCGTACGCTCCGCGCCAGGCGGCTTGATGGTCATGGACAAAGATCACACTGTCATGGGGATCGATGATCTCGAATCAAAAGTGGTCACGAAGCGTCCTCCGACTGAGCAGGAAATGATGGCGATGCGCTTTTCGTGGCGCGTGGTGAAGCATGTGAAATCCAACGCAATTGTCTTTGGTTCGACGGATCGGACCCTTGGTATCGGTGCGGGGCAGATGAGCCGAGTTGATTCGGCTCGAATTGCGGTTTGGAAGGCAAAGGAAGCTGGACTTTCTCTCAAGGGAAGCGTGATTGCTTCTGATGGGCTTTTCCCATTCGCTGACGGTCTTGATGCCGCTATCAATGCGGGTGCGACAGCTTGCATTCAGCCTGGCGGTTCTATCCGCGACGAAGAGGTGATCGCGGCTGCCGATGAGGCTGGCATGACAATGGTCTTCACCAATCACCGGCATTTCCGCCACTAGAGGCCCTCCTTTCCAATGAGCTTACTTTTAGGAGTCAATATTGACCATGTCGCCACACTGCGGCAGGCCCGCTATGCTTTGAACCCGGATGCGCCTATTCTTGAGCCATCGATTCTTGATGCTGCGAGAGAGGCTCAAAAGGGTGGAGCCGACTCGATTACGATCCACGTTCGAGAGGATCGGCGTCATATGCAGAATGCTGACGCGCGTCTTGTGCGCATGGAAGTAGATCTCCCGCTAAACTTTGAACTCGCGAACACAGTGGAAATGGTGTCCTTCGCTTGCGACCTGAAGCCTGACTTTGCCTGTCTCGTTCCCGAGAGTCGCGAAGAGATTACCACTGAAGGAGGGCTTGATGTAGCTGGTCATTTTGACTCACTGAAGGATACGATAAGCGCCCTTCAGGGGTCGGGGATTAAGGTGAGTCTATTTATTGATCCGGAGGAAGAGCAGATCGAAGCTGCCGCAAAATTAGGTGCTGAAATGATCGAGCTTCACACCGGATCCTTCGCTCTAGCGGAGGGCGAACCTCATCAAAACGAACTCTCGCGTCTCCAGCTTAGTGCGGATTTAGGCGCGAGCCTTGGTCTTCAAGTGAACGCGGGCCATGGTATTCATCGTCAAAACATTAACGCTCTTTTTTCCGTGAAACACTTAAAAGAAATCAACATTGGCCACACCCTTGTTTCAAGGGCTTTATTCATTGGCTTGAGGGCAGCGGTCGCGGAAATGAAGGCGCTCATGGCTGCTTACCAAGGGGATGTAGAATGAAGCTGATTGGAATAGGAATCGATGTTGTTGAGGTGAGCCGCGTAAAGTCGTCCCTCGACGAATTTGGCGAGCGATTCCTGCATCGTATTTTCACCCCAGCAGAGCAGGAATACTGCAACCGCCAAAAACGCCCTGAAATCCATCTCGCTGCGAGATTTGCGGCCAAGGAAGCGATCTCGAAGGCCTTCGGAACGGGAATTGGAAAGGAAATTGGTTGGCTTGATATAGAAATCATCCGAAGGGATACCGGTGAGCCTGAGGTTCGTCTTCATGGTGATGCCACAATCCTCGCCAAAAAATGTGGAGCAACAGAAGTTAAGGTGAGTTTGTCTCATGCTCAGCACTATGCGGCCGCTAATGCTGTGGTGATGGGCTGTGGGTAACTTGTGAATAAATAGGAGCATCGCTCTTGATGCATGAGAGTATTGCGGGTATCAACGATATCTAATTTTTGTTAATATCATTATTATTTGATTGTTTTGACAAGCTAAGGAGAAACAGCTAACTTCCGTAGCGGTGAAGGTTATCCCATCAGTCGTTGATACACCTTCGAGCGAAGTGGTTGTATGTTGCCATTGTCGCGGTCAGGTTCGTATTCCCGCGAAAATGAGAGGGGGCCGTGGACTTTGCCCCATTTGTGGTTACGAGCTGATCACAGACAAATGGAGTCGAGCCTTGCCTCCTACTCCCGGACGCCGACCTTTGCCAAATGATGTAGATTTCGCAGGGCCCTCTGATTCGCATCAGATTTTCACGTCTCAAGACTTTCAGCCGGAGCCTGTAAATCCATTCCGGAAGGTCACCCCGCAGGAGCGAGTGAACAGGACTCCACAGACATCTCCTGAGTTGGCTTGGAATACTGCGCTGACGACACCCGAATTGGTGCAAGCAGGGGGTGCTGCGCCCGCTCGAATAGAGCCGCAACCACGCTTATCAGCCTCTCAAAGAAACACCGGAGGTTCCAAAGCGGTGATAGTTCAGCCGTTTCAACGCACCGGGGTCACCCGTTTTTATCCCGCAACGACAGCCAACGTGAATAGAAAATTCATGCAAACTCCCGAGAGCCAGCAATCAACCGAGCATCAGGGCGCAGGAAAAAAGAGGCAATGGGGACTCTCTTTGCTGGGTGCTTTTGTTGTTGCCGGATTAGGGGTCGGTAGATTCTTCGTCCTCAATGGCCACCAAATGAGCTTGGAAGGGGATGATGTGCAGGAAAGTTGACTGGTTACTGAACTAGGATACTAGACATCCCTTTTTCCCTCAATTTTCACTATGCGCTTAATTCTAGCATCGGGCTCCCCTCGTCGAAAGGAATTGCTGAGGGCTGCCGGACTGACGTTTACGGTTGAAGTCCCAGATGTCGATGAGCTTGAGGCGGGAGTCTTGCCAGCTCGAGACCTCTGCCTCACAAACGCCCTTTTAAAAGCCGGTGTAATATCGCGATCGAATCCTGATGATTTGATTATTGCCTCAGACACAGTCGTTACAATGGACGGCACGGTATACGGGAAGCCCAGAGATCTTATCGAAGCAGCCGGGAACTTGAAGCGCTTCCGGGGAAAAACACACGAGGTAATGACCGGTGTTGCCCTTCAAAAAGGTGAAATAAAGTCTACTTTCATTGAAGTTTCGCGGGTTACTTTCAGAGAATACTCGGACTCGGTTATTGATGACTACCTTAACATCGTTCCTGTTCTCGATAAGGCGGGCGGCTACGCCATTCAAGATCACGGCGAGTGGCTCGTTGAGAAAATTGATGGGGACTATGAAAATATCGTGGGACTTCCGATTACAAAGGTCCTCGCGAAGCTAAACGAAATGGGCTTTAATCTCGCCCAGAAATATGCCTGACCCCTCTGAGAATCGACGCCGATACCCTCTCATCGTGAATCCTCGCGCAAAAAGCGAAAGAGGGTATCGGGCGATGGAGTTTATCGAGGCTCATTCGCATCGATTTGAGATTTATCGGACGCAAAGCAGAGAAGAGGCAATCGAGTTGACCAGGAAGTTCGCAAAAGCAGGAGAGGATGTTGTGATCACTGCCGGCGGGGACGGGACAGTCAACGCCGCTATTGAAGGACTGGCAGGATCCTCCACGATACTAGGAGTATTCCCAACGGGAACAATGAATGTTTTCGCACGCGAAATGGGGATTCCATTTGATCGGCTGGAGAAGTCGATGGCAGTGATCGATGATGGATGCCGAAAGGAAGTGGATCTTTTTGAGATGAACGGAGTCCCTTTTGTTCAAATGGCTGGAGTCGGTTTCGATGCCCAGGTGATTGAGGCTACGAGCTGGGAAAGTAAAAGACGACTTGGGCCGCTGGCTTACCTCCTTGCCGGTGTCCGGGTATTAAGGACTGCTCTTCCCAAAATGACCGTTCTTACCGAAGAAGGGAGGGAGCTGCGCGGAGTTTGTCTTTTGATCGGAAACGGCTCTCTCTATGGGGGACATTTCCCCCTTTTTAGAACGGCGAGAAATACAGACGAACTCCTTGATGTAGTGCTTTTTAAAGAGTCTGGATTTCAGTTCATCAAAGATTCGTTGCGAGGATTGGTAAAAGGAGGGATTGACCCGCTCTCGCCAGGAGGGTCGGTTGAGTATCTTCAGGCGGCAAGGATCAGAGTCACCAGCGCTGAGGCAATCCCAGTGGAAATCGACGGGGAGCTATGGGGGCGCACGCAAGAAATCAACTTCCGCTCAACCGGAAAGAAGCTCTCGGTCTTTGCTCCTGAGAAGCCGGAGGCGAACCGATGGTTGAATTTTTTGAGGACGGCGAATCCATTTTATCGTTCAATCGGCTCTGATTGACGCAAATTCCCAGCTTTTAAAGTCGTCAGTTCGTATCGGTTCCGCTAATTTTTTGTCTTTCTTGATGAATTTTTCTCGAAGGGTCACGTTTAACTCATTGATGGCGCCTGTTGGGGCGTCCTCCGATGCAGGACTTTCGGAAGGTGAACCTTCCGATCATGAATTGATCAAGTCCTGCCAATCAGGGGATACCCGGGCTTTCGAGACACTCGTAACCCGCCATCGTGGAAAGGTTTATGCGATGGTTCAAAATATGATCAAAAATGAAGCCGATGCCTGGGATCTCTCGCAAGAGGTTTTCCTGAAGGTTTGGAAGGCTTTGCCGAAATTTGAAGCGCGGGCGAAGTTTTCGACCTGGCTCTATCGCATCACCCACAATGTAGTCTACGACTGGCTGCGGAAGCGCAAAATTGATTCTGCAGGGGAGTTTGACGACACCATTTTAAGCGAAGGCTCGGTCGCAGTGGACTCGATGACGACACCCAATCAAGATCTTCGCCCCGATCGAGCACTTGAGAATTCCGAGTTGGGAGAAAAGATCAATGCGGCGATGGCGACATTGTCAGCAGAGCACCGCGAAACGATTCTCCTGCGTGAAGTGCAAGGATTTGATTACAAGGAGATTGCGAAAGCGATGGACTGCTCCTTGGGGACGGTGATGAGCCGCCTTTATTATGCCCGAAAGAAACTCCAAATATTGTTAACTGATGAACAAGGAAATTACTGATGAACTCATGGTGAAGTGGGTGGATCACAAGTTGACTGCCGCTGAACACACAGAGCTAGAAATACTCCTCGTAGAGGACTCAGAGCTTGCAGGTGAGCTTGCAGCGATGCGGAGCGTAAAGGCGAAGATTCAAAAGGAGATCCCAGCATCTGTTGAACCTCCTTATCCGGACTTCTTTAACAACCAATTGATGCGGAAAGTGACTCTGGATCAAGTGTCGCGGCTACCCAAGGAGAAGGCGAAACGCTGGTGGAAGAGGTTGCAGTGGGCCTGGGCTCCAGCCGGGGCAATGGCGCTCGTGCTCGCATTTCTGGCAGGGCAGCGACTTGGCCAAGGGGCCGAATCGATAGCGACACCAGTGGTGACGCGTTCGTTGCCTTCAGTTTATTTTTCTGAAGATTCCTTAAATGCCGAGATCATCCCTGATGCGGAAGGTGATGTTTCAGCGATTGTCGTGACAGGATTAAGTGCGATTTCGGATGATGCGAGTTTCGCAGAGATTAAGAAGGGAGAACTTCCGGTGAGTTACCAACGCGATCAAGCAAAACGATTCCACTAGACTCATGAAATCTCTGCTTATTGTTACCTTTCTTTCCTTGATTGGCGTTGCTTTTGGAGACGATCCAGGGAAGGAGAAGATTGGCTCTCTCCGGGTCGAAATGATCTTTGCCACGAACGAAGATGGTGATCGTGCCGGACCGAGAGGAAAAGTGATTCCTGAAGCGCAAGTGACGGCAATGAAGGAGATCGAGGTGTTACGCTTCAAGCATTATCGCACTTTAGGTGTTGAGAATCCGGAGATTCTAAGAAGCTACGAGAGCTGGGCAACACCTCTTCGTCCATCGAAGGAAATGTTGATTAGCTTTGAGCCACTTAAGAGGGAAGGGAAGGGCCGTATTCAAATGGCACTCGAGTATTGGCAATCAAAGCGGAAGCTCTTCCAGACCAATCCGACCTTAGTGAAGGGAAAACCACTCTACCTCCTCGGACCTGAATGGAGAGGGGGGCGTTTGATTCTTCAGGTCGAACTTCTTCAATTAACGGAATAATATGAAATTTGCGATCGTCCTTCTCTTCGGCCTCAGCAGTTTGATGAATGCGGAAATGGTATTTAAAACAAAGCTCGTTGAAATTACCGCCAAGCCCGATGTCACTGAGATCACTGCTGAATTCCCTTTTGAAGTCAAGGGGTCGGTAGCTGAAATCATTGAATACGAGGCGCCCTGCACCTGCTTGACCGCTCGGGTTGAGCCGCTCAATCCCGATCGATCCACTAAGTTAAGATGGGATATCGGGGAGAATGGAAGAATTTTCGGCCGTTTCAAGATGGGTAATTTCAAGGGGACGGTGGACAAAGCTATCGTCTTGAAAATGAAAGGGGTCGATAAGCCCATTCAGTTGGTCGTGAGAGTGACGATCCCTATCTTGTTCGAAATTCAACCTTCTACCTTAAAGTGGGAGATCGGAGAGACGCCGAAGGAGAAGACCTTTAAGATCAAAGTGAATCACAATCAGCCGATTAAACTTATCGAAAATTCGGGAACGAGTAGCAACTTCCCCTACGAAGTGAAGACCATCAAAGAAGGATGGGAGTATGAAATAAAAGTTAAACCATCCAGCACTGAGAAGCCGGGAATGGGGATGATCCGTTTGAAGACAGATTGCGCGATCAAGCGCCATGAGCGGCATCAGGTCTTTGTTGTCGTTAAGAAGGAGCGGAAATGAAGATGTTTCTAATGGGTGCTTTCGGGATCGTTGCACTCGCATCGCTCGGAGCTTTAGGCACTTGGCAAATAGTAGGCCCTCCTGACCGTTCGATCACTTGCTCGGAAGATCTTCTTGAGGACGGGCAAATTTGTCTTTCTGAGGTCCAGGGTTGGGATAATCAATCTTATCTTTGGGTCGATGCGCGACCACGAAACATTTGGGAAAACAATGGAATCGAAGGATCAATCCTCCTGACGGACGACGATGCAGAGGACTTTCTTGCATTGGAAGAAGCCTTCATGCAGGCAGTTTATCGTGAAGGTGACCCCTTTCTCCGGGTGTTGATCTATTGCAATGAAGAAGGATGTGGTTCCAGTAAGGCGATTGCCGCCTTACTTAAGGAGAAATTCGCCGAGATGATGGGATTCGACGTCTATGTTCTCTATGGTGGCTGGAAGGCCTTGGCTGATGCGGGCTTAGTCAATTGACCAATTCAGAGCATTGAGCTTAACGATTTCCAGGTAAGGTTTCGTGGGATCCTCGGTGGTGTTCCATTCCAACGTGAGCGAAACAGCAGCATGAGAATCCCCCGAGATTAGGTTCCGTAATTTTTTAAAGAGATCAGATTCTGCCCTTAAAAAGGCCTTGGCGATGATATTTGAAGCCGCCGTAACATTCTGCAAGAGAGAAACCGTTGCTTTGGAAGCTGCATCTGGGATGCCATCGACAAAGCAAAATGACGACACCTTAACGACCGCGTGAACCGTGAGCAGCCCCTCTACCGGTTTCTCCGCAAACTTACCTGCATTACCGTCGTAGAGGTCCAAAAATACGTCAGTTTGGACTCTTGGGGGTTCATTCTCTGCATAAGAAACGAGACGCAGCGTGATAATCCGGCCCTTCCTCTCTTCACTGGGCATGTCAAAAGCGACAGAATGATAAGAATCCATCACGTGTCCACTGGGGGGAGGGAAGGAAGTTTCAGGCCGGGAAATAATAACCCTCGGAAGCGGTCCTGCGAGAGCGCTACTACGAAGTTCTTCGGGATTACGCCGCGATTTCGTCATGAACGGGAGACGCTCCTCAAAAGTCTTTGCAGACAAAAATTGCCTTAGTATTCCTTCGCTAGCGACAATGAAACGGGTATTCTCTACTCCTGCTTGATGAAGAGCCCCTAACTCAGTATCGACTTTTTCTTTTTTTTTAGCCGCTAGTGGAAGTTCAGAGGGAACTTCATCAGGAGTATTTACATCCCGCTTGTCATGCTCCAGTTCCTTCGGGATTTCAGGAGAATCGGGCGTTACCTCGGTTGGAAGAGTGGGTCCCACAGAAGGATCCGTGACGGGGAGAGGGGGAGTTACTTCTGGAGCCTCAACGGGGACCCGCGCAGGTGGGGTAGAAAGAGTCTCGCTTATAAGAGATTCGTTTGGAGTGAGCTCCGGTTCAGGTTGAACCACCGGCTCAAATACTTTCATCATATCAAGAATCAAGTAGATGACGGCTACTGAAAGCCCAATGAACAAGAGGGGGAATACAAAGGCGGGCCAGATCCGACGCTTGGTCCGA
>JAPKCM010000061.1 GCA_028822935.1 Akkermansiaceae bacterium | reverse complement strand
AATTACGGCCAGGCGATGCGAAGCTACGCAGCCATCCAGAAAGCCACTGAACGTTCTCACGAGGGTTTCTTTCAGGTTTGGGCCCTGGCTGCATCCCTTCAGTATACGGGCGAGACCTATGTCTATCCCGACGTTCCCGCGGCCGAGTCCCTGGTCAAGTACTACCTGAATTACTTGAAGGCATACGACGACGGCATACTGGATCCCGCCTTTTCTGAATTGGGCGGTACCGGTTGGAACTATCGCTTTGTCTTTCCAGACTCCTACACGCTTGAAGATATCGAGTGGATCAGAAAGGTGTTGCGCAACTACCGTCCCGATCACACGCGCCTGGAATACAGATGGCGCTACTGCCGTATCGTTAGATCCGACATTCCCTATACAAACAGCGTCGACAGAAGCGGCATGCCGGCCGAGCTGAGCAATATTCAGAAGTTCTTTCTCAAAGGCGGTATTTGCGGCCCCCGTGCTTTTGTCGGGCAGATCTCGGGCTACGCTTTTGGCATACCTTCTCGTCGTGCACCCTCCCCGGGGCATGGAGCCATGGCGCACTGGACTCCGGACGGATGGACCACCGTCCTGGGGCCACACTTCTATTTCTGCAAACACATCAATGGAATGCCTCCCATGGAGTTCCTGCTGCACTCACAGGCGCAAGAAGATCCCAAGGGGTTCAAACAGGCGCTGATGTGCAAGTGGCTGGGGCAGGCACTGGCCGAAGAGGCCCCGCGTAACTTCGGATCAAGCGGGGGGTTCTGGCGAGTGCTTGGTTTTTACAAACGACAGGCCATCGTCGAAGATCAAAAAATAGAAGACATCGGGGCCACGGGTGCAGAACTCGCGGAATCCAATGTGAGTACCGAGAAGGAAGAGATCAAACAGATCGTGATCCCTGAGAAGTTCCGGACGATCACCACGGCCGAGGATGGCACCATCACCATCCCCGTAGCGGCATGCAAATCACCGGAGAACGGTGAGAAGATACTCTTCATGGAAAGCATCGATGGCGGGATGCAAGTGCACTACGGTTTGATCGGCCAACGCCCGGAGTTGCTCAGTTACACGGTAGATATTCTCAAGGCCGGCAAATACGAATTCTGTGCCCATGTATGTACCGTGACAATGGAACGGAAATTCCTGCTTCGCGTCAACAGGAGAACTCTCGTGGATGTCGACATTCCCTACACCAAAGCCGACTGGATGGATACCGAACCGGTTGAACTCGAATTGAAAGAGGGACGCAACCGGATCTCATTTACCCAGTACGCCCCGAATAAAGGTGTGAGCATCAAGTATTTCAAACTGAAACCCGTGAAGCTTGAAGGGGTAAATGCGGCAGTGGAGAGATGAGCTGAAGACCCAGATTTCCGACCGAACCATTCACTTTTCTGACAACAACCGAAAAAACACAAAGCAAATACTAGCATGATGACACGAAACCGAGCCCAGCTCCTTTTGCAACTCAGCGCCGCGTTCCTACTCATCCTGGGCGTCCAGGCCCGCACCTGGACCAGCGCCGACGGCAGCAAGACCTTCGAAGGCGAACTGCAATCCTATGACGCCGCCAGCGGAAAAGTCAGCGTGACCTTCCCCAACGGCAAGCGGATGACCTTCACCCTGGACAAGCTCTCGGAGGACGACATCGCGTGGCTAAAGAAGAACGGCGACCGATCCGGCGGGGGGAGTTCCACCGAGATTGGTGAACTGCCTGATGAGTTGCCGGATCCCGATGGCGAGGAGGCGGACATGAGCAAGCCTGTTCAGGTCTACATCCTGCTGGGGCAATCGAACATGGTCGGCGCTGGAAAGACGGGCAATTTGCAAGGGATCGCCGAGAAAAAATACCCCTACCTGGTCGACGAGGCCGGTGGCTGGACCGTGCGCAAGGACGTCCGCAACGTCTTTGTTTTGTGTTCCGGAAATGCTCCGGCCAAGGATTACAAGAATGAGTGGATGACCATCAGTGGCAACATCGGTCCCGAAATCGGCATTGGCCACCATGTTGGTCATGTCACCGACGCGCCGGTTCTGATCCTCAAGAGCTGCTGCGGCAACCGCAGTCTGGGTTACGACCTGCTACCACCAGGTGCTGCCGGTTATGAGGGAAAGGATGCAGCCAAAAAGGGGGGCTGGTATGCCGGTTGCCAGTACGACGGCGACGTGGCCGCCGCCAAGAAGGTGCTCGATAATCTCGACGACTACTACCCGGGCGCCAAGGATTACGAAGTCGCCGGATTCTTCTGGTGGCAGGGCGACAAGGACATGCGCAACGCCACGCACTGCGAACAGTATGAAGAAAACCTGATCCTCCTTATCAAGGCGCTGCGCAAGGACTTCGATGCGCCCGATGCCAGGTTCGTCACGTCATCTCTCGGTCAGACGAAGAAAGGTTCCCAAGGGGGCGACGGAAAGATTCTCGACGCGATGGAAGCCGTTTCCAAGAGCGACGACCCCGAACTCGAGGACAAGGTGGGCTTCGTTTACGCGCACCCACTCTCAAAGGGCGGAAGCTCCAGCGGTCACTACGGTGGCAACCCGGAAACCTACATGAACGTCGGCGAGTCAATGGGCAAGTCGATGGTCGAGTTGCTGAGCAAATAAAGAACGAGAAGAGCCATGAATCGGCGACAACTTCTCCAGCGCTAGGGACTTGCGCCGGCGGATCTGGGGGCCGGGTTGTCCACCACCTGCGAACTTATATTAAATACCACCATGATGACACGAACCCGAACCCAACTCCTATTACAACTAGCCGCCGCGTTCCTACTAGTCCTGGGCGTCCAGGCCCGCACTTGGACCAGCGCCGACGGAGCGAAAACCTTCGAGGCCGAACTGCAATCCTACGACCCCGCGAGCGGAAAGGTCGCCGTAACCCTGCCAAACCGCAAGCGGATGACCTTCACCCTGGACAAGCTCTCGGCGGAGGACATCGCGTGGCTGAAGAAGAACGGCAGCCGATCGGGGGGAAGCACCTCCGAGATCAAGGAACTGCCTGACGAACTCCCGGATCCGGACGGTGAAGAGGCCGATACGTCCAAGCCGGTCCAAGTCTACATCCTCATGGGGCAATCCAACATGCTGGGCGCTGGCCGCGTTTCTGGAGGCAATGAAGGCGCTCTGGAAAATGCCTGCAAGAACAAAAAACTCTACCCTTATCTCATTGATGACGAAGGCAATTGGACGGCGCGTAAAGATGTCCGCAATGTCCGTGTCAATGGGAGGACCATGAAGGTTTTTACCAATGACTGGTTGACTCTCCAAGGCGGAAACATCGGCCCTGAAGTTGGGATTGGTCATTATTTGGGCCACGCCGTAACGGCACCTGTGTTGATTCTCAAAAGTTGCACCGGTAACCGCAGCCTCGGTTGGGATCTCTTACCACCGGGCAGCAAGCAGTATGAGTTTGAAGGCAGGATCTACCCTGGCTACAAAGAATCACCCGAGTCATGGGCCAAAGGAACTGAACCCAGGCCCATCGGGTGGCATGCCGGGCTTCAATACGACGTCGACATTCGCAATGCCAAAACAGTTTTGGCCGATCTGGGAACTTACTATCCTGGTGCCACCAAATATGAAGTGGCCGGTTTCTTCTGGTGGCAAGGTGACAAGGATTTCCGCAACAAAGCACATGCCAGCAAGTATGAAGAGAACCTCATCGCCTTACTCGAAGCATTGCGTAAGGATTTCAATGCCCCTGAAGCTAAAATGGTCATCGCTACTCTCGGTCAAACAAAGAAGGACGCCGGAGGCACACATGGTCAAATCATCAATGCCATGTTCAACGTTGCTGGAGAATCGGGCAAGTACCCTAAAAACAAACACAAGGTCGCTACCGTCTACTCACACCCCTTAAGCAAGGGCGGTAGTTCAAGTGGTCACTACAGTAGCCACGCCGAAACCTATCATAATGTTGGTGAAGCGATGGGGAAAGCCATGGTCGAGTTGTTAAAAAGCAAATAGACACCCCCCTTTCTCCCCCTCTCCTCAACAACGGAAGTGTGAAGTGGTCCCGTTATTGTAGCCAGTAAATTCTTTCTCGATGAGGAGTTGACCGATTCTACGTTCAAGTCGCGCTGACTTCTTTTCGAAGTTCACGGCGGCCTCGTTGGTCGCATTCTTGCGTTCGAAGATTTCGCTGACGCGACTCTCGAGTTCCTTCTTCCATGCGCTGACTTGCGTCGGCGCGATGTCATTATCTTTGGCGATCTGTTGAATCGTCTTCTGATTTCCCATCGCTTCTCTGGCGATGCGGGCTTTGAATTCGGCACTGAGATGCCGTCGTTTTCGTTTGCTCATTTTGGTCTTATTTCGGGGTGGTCGCCCTCAAAAATCAGCTCAATTCGTCAATAAACCACTGGCTCCGTTTCCTGGGGCCACTTCACTTTTTGAATTAAAGACCCTGCACGTATTGAGCATTTGTTTTCACCTCCACCATGTCATGGAGGGCTTCTTTTGTTTGATCCTCATCAACAAGGAACTTCTCAAATTCTCGAACAAGTCTCACTTTATCCAGCTTCTCTTTTGATCCCGAGCCAATATCAGTCAAATCAATAAAGAATTCATCAAAGAGATCAGAAAAATCTCTCACCGCTTCAAGGTTTAAGAATTGTTCGTGATTGTAGATACTCGGGTAGCCCCCTTTTTGCTTATCTACCGCAAAAGAGATTCCTTTGACATTCGTAATCGTGGTGGCCTTTTTACAACTCAGCATGCAGTCATCTTCAATCGCCGCTTTTTTACAGCCCACGGTTCTTTGGAAGAAACATTGGCGAGAAGTCATCATCAAGATTGGATGATAAATGCTATAGAGAAGCTTGAAGTTCTTTGGGCGCCTAATGTTCCTTATTTGATGACGATTGATTTCATTTGAAATGAATGCGCCTTTACAATCAAGGACCTGCATCTCGAGGAGAGCATGAGAGTTTGTTGTATTTAGAAAGGGACCCGCAATCCACTCGATCCCCATCTCAAAGGCCTTGTAGGCCACGCCTGAATTATTTGTGACGATTCTTTTTGGCTTTGTTAACTCTAAGATTCTGACGGCCTCAAGATAATCCTTACCGATCAGCACAGCGGGAAACCATGGGATGAACCTCGGATTTCGAAGAAGAATGTCGCGGTGTTTATCACAGCCCTTTTTTAAACTTTCTGGAATTTTAAAATAGATATCCGCATCAGTCACATCACACAGATGGGCATCTTTTTCATCACTAATGAGAAGGGAAAGCTTTGGAGACGCTTCCACTTTGGGATTTTGCGCAAGCTTTGGCACATCGGCATGGGGCACAAGCTCGACCGATCCGTTCAGAATAAACGCCAGCTCATTCTTCATCGCCGTGAGTTCTTTAAACGGAACACCTAAGCCTTCATTGAGAAGGGAGACGTCGACCGCTGTTAAGAGATAACTTTCGTTATTAAAACTTTTCAAACGCTTCGTCAGCAGTTCCGCCGTAATCGAGGAATCTTTGGATGGGCGCAGGAGAGAAGTTGAAGTGACGACAAAATCTCTCCCCCCTGTTTGGGCCGCGAAAATCAGTTTCTCATCGAGCTCGGCTTTGATTGAGATTACCAAGTTGGCCTTGTCGATATTCAGGCCTTTTACTTTATCAGCAAGAGTGACGCCGAGAGCCTGTTTCTCATTATAGAGATTTTGTTGAACCCCTTGACGCTCTTGCTCAGTAATCGCTCCACTTTTCTCAAGGGCATGCTTCGCACTGTAGTCTTTCGGGCTATCGATGAACATGTCCTTGGAAAGCTTTCCCGTGAGGAAGGAACTGGTGAAACTTCGATTGAAGACTTTATTTAAGTTTGAATCATCATTAGAAATCTCTCCCGATTCGACAAAGCGATTGATCTTCTTTCGCCAAGTATCAGTGACGGTATAAACGTAGTGAGCCCCTTTGATACGACCCTCAATCTTGAGAGAATCGACTTTGGCCTCGATCAACTGCGGGAGTTCAAAGATCGCTGAATTGTC
The DNA here is from genome assembly GCA_028822935.1 of Akkermansiaceae bacterium. Classification (GTDB taxonomy): domain Bacteria; phylum Verrucomicrobiota; class Verrucomicrobiia; order Verrucomicrobiales; family Akkermansiaceae; genus SW10. Next base: position 19,588 of record JAPKCM010000061.1, on the reverse strand, counting down.
TTTTAAATTGAGGGGATACTCATTTCCGGCCGCAGTGGGTTCATACTTATCGCGGCAAGCCTGGCTACAACGACCACGGTTCCCAGAGTTCCCCACGCTCACTGAACTCGAATAGCATTGCCCAGAAAACGCGATACAAAGAGCCCCATGAACAAAGACCTCGGTCAGAATATTATTTTCATGGGCCAGGGCCGTCAATTTCGTGATTTCCGGAAGGTTCAATTCCCGAGAAAGGTTGACCCGATTTGCCCCAAGTTTCCCTAGAAATAAGATTTGCCCTTCATTGTGAGTCGTCATCTGAGTCGAGGCGTGGATGTGAAGAGTCGGGAAATACTTCTTCACAATATTAAAGACCCCCATATCCTGAACGATCAGCCCATCAATCCCACTATTCACAACCTGGTTTAACAACTTCACGAGAACTGGAACTTCGTGCTCTAGAATCACCACATTGAGAGTTAGGAAGACTTCACAGTTGTATTTATGAGCAAGCCTGATGACGCCATAGAGTTCATCCATGGAGAGGTTCGAGGCCCGGTTTCTCGCATTGAATGCATCCAGCCCACAGTAGACCGCGTTGGCTCCAGCGACAATGGCAGCTTTGATGGCTTCAACATCACCACCGGGCGCTAATAATTCCAATTTTTCACTCATTTTCGATGACCCATTTTCTCTGTTATATTATGGAACTCACCCGTTTCATGACGGTTCACAAAGTGCCTTTTCAGCTTTCGATTTCACTTCACACACCTGAACGAGGCTTGACTCAAGAGCATGGGAATGAGGTCGATAAGACCCGCTGGATAACCCGACAGACTCAAAGGAGCAAGACCTTGGCTCCGACTGATTGAAAAACAAGCGGCGTCATCTACCTAATCGTAAAAAGGACTGCCCTCATAAATCCTGTGCATCGCAGAATCGTTGAGCATAAGGCTCCAGCTCAATGTTCATCTTAACCTGCAAGCATTGCGCTTTCGCAAGAAGTTCCTCTCTTGTGATCGAGGGGATCTCGTTTTTGAAGGCGAGCACGACCGTGTTGCCTCCTTCGACTTCGAAACTGAGGAGCCGGTTCTCAAATTCGAGTGCGAGTAATCCATCCAACTCCTTCTCTGATTTCAATGCCGTATGGCAGATATTGAGCACGAGGACACCGTGTTGATTGAGGGCATCTTTACAATCGCGTAAGTATGATGAGTGCACTTGGTGCGGATCCATCCCTTCCGAGCTGTAGAGATCTGAAAAGATGATGTCGCTTTTCACGTCGGTGTTTTTGAGATAGTTCGCAGCCTCGTCGATATGAATGACAAGGCGATCTGTATCGGGCACGTGAAAATATTTTTTCGCGACCTTCACCACTTCTTCACGGTATTCAACCACGTGCACCTTCAAGTCGGAGAAGCTACTGAGCAGGTTCTTCACCATTGAGCCTGCGCCCAGCCCCATGATCGTGGCGGTTTTCACGACCGGGATAAATAGCAAACCCGTCATCATGGCCTGAGTGTAATCGAGCGCTAATCCATTCACATTTTTGAGCTTCATGTAGCTCTGATAGATCTTCCCATCAAAGCTCAGAATCAGGCCGGTTCTTGTTTGGTAAACATGAATTGGGCCGTGCTCATCGATGGTTGATGAGATGCAGGGTGCGTTGATATCCATAGGATTCTAATTACCCTTAAATATCACGATTCGGATGCCAGCAACTGTATTCGTGAGAATTTCTTAAGATGTGGCTGATGTCTTTTTCTCTATTTCCATGGCTGGGGCCTTGGTTGGAAATAATTTGGAAGTTTATCAGGATCAGAATTGCGGCACCGAGATAAAGGTCACGCCGGACAGAGATGTCCCAATCATGCCGAAGGCCACCAAATACCCATTCATGCAGGGCTTTTACTCAAGTGGAAACCACCCCCTGATGGCAAGTGAATACTTCCAGAAACGGCGGCCCTTCGGGCACCCGTGACGCTGGGCATGGTGTTAAACTTACCTTGTAATGTCAGCCAACCCAGATAGGCAAAAGACAAGGCCTCCTTGAAATCGATCACTTGGCGGTCCACTTCAACTTGCACCACCACACCAATGGAAGCGAACTCGTGTTTCAATTCGTTGAACAGGTGAAGATTGTGCGCCCCTCCCCCGGTGATCAGGATCTCACCGGCTGCCTCGCTGGCTTTCAAGGAATCACGAACCCGTAAAGCGATGTGTCGGCAATAGGTCGCCAGCCGGTTCTCGATTGAGAGGGAGGGATCGTTCAGGATCGGCCGCAACTGCTCTTCAAACCATTCTGCTCCCAGCGAACGAGGTGGAGGTGTTTGATACCACTCGATAGACTCGAGTCCCTCCAGCAGATCCTGGGACACTGCGCCCTTTTCGGCCAATTGGCCATTGGCGTCGTAATCAAGAGAAGGTTCGCTCCGTGACGCCAACCAATTAAGGGCCATGTTGCAGACACAAACATCGAAGGCGGAGTCACCGATCGAAATATTGGCGATGCCTCCGAGATTGAGAAAGAGCTGGATCTCTGGAAATAAAGCTCGTTCCGCACACGGAACCAGCGGCGCCCCCTGTCCTCCCAATGCCACATCCTTGTTTCGAAAATTGCTCACCACGGGACACGACAGATGGCTGCCCAGAGTTTCCCCATCGCCAATCTGCGACGTGAATCCCTGATCAGGTTGATGAAAAACCGTCTGTCCATGACTCGCCACAAATCCCGGAGAAAGCTGGTGATCTTGCACAAATTCAGCGACCTGTTCGCCGATGAAATGCCCCAATTCAACGTCGGTGCGAGCAAAGGTTGCGGCATTCGATTCAGGGAGTCGTGAAAGTCGCTTCTTCCAAGAGTCAGGCAAAGGGATGGTCTCTGCACAGACAATCTCCCAGATTACTTGACCTTCAGAGTTCTCCTCGAAACGACAGTGCGCCAAATCCAACCCGTCCAATGAGGTGCCTGACATGACACCAACGCCTTCGGTTATTTGAGGATACTTGGAATTCATATTGGAGACAGGGCTTAGCGTGAGACAGTTTGAGTCAGTAGTCGAAAGGTTTTGCTTCGTCACAGATAAGACACCAGGGCGGTTGCCCAGCGGGCCATGGAAAGCTTATCGTGAAAAAAAATTTAGGGGTGCCTCCGGCAACCTGCTTTCGATCTAAAATGGAGACAGGCTCGGGTCAGGCTCAATCGACATACCGTCGTGATATAAAAACAATCGGTAGCGCACCAAACATCTGACCTCCCAAGAACTTCGCAGAGGGCTCAACGCCTTGCAAAGCCCGCGCCGCGCCCGACGACTCCCACCCGTCGCTTAGCCATACCCGCTCCATTCATAAAGCATGGAATCCTCCACGATTTCCGCGCGGACTGGATTAAACATATCTCACATGTATGGCATATTTTATTCCAGCAGCATTGGAAGGGGCATTTCCCGGAACTTCTTGGCCGGTTTTTAGGATTTAATCTCTGCTCAGTTGCGCTAGTTTCGAGCAATGATTATCAGTCCCAAACTCGTAGCGATCAGATTTGTTGCGACGGCTATTTTCTTCCTCTGTAATGTGATTGTGGCAAGTGAATCACTGGGGCCATCCAGCCGACGAACCGCGCTTGTCATTTCCGAGATCATGTACCATCCGGTGCCGAAACCAGATGGGTTGGAAAGTGAATTTATCGAGCTCCACAACTCGCAGCCGTGGGAGGAGAACATTTCCGGATTCCGCCTGTCGGGTGCCGTGGACTACGAATTTCCCGCAGACACGCTTATCCCTGCGGGTGGATTACTCGTTGTGGCAAAAACTCCGGTTGCGGTGGAAGCCGTCTTTGGAATCGAGAATGTGCTGGGCCCCTATGAGGGTCAGCTCTCCAACGAAGGGGAAACCTTGCGGCTTCGCAATTCCGGTGGAGCCTTGTTGCTGGAAGTGTCCTACATGGATGGTTCGCCCTGGCCACTCGCTGCCGATGGTCTCGGCCATTCCCTGGTCCTGACTCGCCCCTCACATGGTGAGTCAAACCCAATGGCCTGGGCCCCAAGCCGCTCGATCGATGGTTCCCCGGGAGCCGCCGAAGAGCCAGATCCAGATCCTCGGAGCCAGTTGGTAATTAATGAGGTCGGTGGTCATCCAACCCAGGTTGGATCTGGTTTTGTCGAAATATTCAATCGCGGTAAGACAACAATCGAGATCGGGGGAGCGCGACTCTCGGTGAATCGCGACACCGCCTTCGTGATCCAGCCAGACACAAGTCTCGCGCCTGGTGAGCGACTCGTGGTCGAGGCACAGGCCCCCGACCTGCTCCTCGATGGAAGGCAGATCCTCCTCGGGCTAACGAATCCGAATGGCACCAGAGTAATCGATGCGATTCGCTATCTTCCAAACGATCTCGGAACGAGTTTTGCACGGGTTCCCGATGGATCCGAAAACTGGCAAGTTCTGGCAAATGCTACCTCCGGATCCGAAAACGGCCCGGCCATTGAGCCGACGATCATCTTCAACGAAATCATGTTTCATCCGATCTCGGGCTTGGCCGAAGACGAGTACCTCGAATTCTTCAATCGGACGCCAGATCCGGTCAATCTCGGCGGGTGGCAGGTTGCCGGAGGAATCAATTTCACCTTTCCTGAAGGCGCCTCCATTCCATCCTCCGGCTACTTCGTTATCGCCAAAGACGTAGACCGGCTCAGACAAAGTCATCCCCACCTGAATGTCGCAAACTCGATCGGAAACTATAAAGGAAAATTGTCCGACAGTGGCGAGTCCTTACAACTCTTGCGACCAGCGGGCTGGCAAGTCCCTGTGGATCCGGCGGATCTCCCACTCCTCTTGGTTGACGAGATCAGTTATCAGGATGAAAGCCGCTTGAGCCGGTGGGCGGACGGTGGTGGTAGTAGCCTCGAATTGGTCGATCCACACAGCAACAACGACCTCGCCGCAAACTGGGCAGACAGCGATGAATCGCAAAAATCCGAATGGACCGATGTGGAGGTTACTGAAGACATCACCACAATCTTCGGTCTCACGCCGAGATCGCTCCAGATCATGCTGCTGGGCGCGGGAGAGATGCTCGTCGATGACGTCGAACTTTTTCGGCCGGGATCAAGCAACCGGGTGAGAAACGGCGATTTCGAATCGACAGCGAACTGGGTATTTCAAGGAAACCATGAAGGATCGATCTACCTCGATGCTCCGGGTGAAGGCAACGACAGCCGGGCCTTGTTGGTGAGATCTCCCGGCCGCGGCGACACCCATTCGAATCGGATCCGGCAGACAATTTTGAGCGGGCTGGCGACGCCCGGACAAGCAAGCTTGCGCGCCAAAATCCGCTGGTTGCGTGGGCATCCCGAGATTCTACTCCGGCTGCACGGAAACTACATGGAAGCGGTCGGCACGGCGCAGCTGCCGACAGACCTGGGATCGCCTGGATTGCGCAACAGCCGGTGGCAGGGAAATGCTCCTCCGGTGATTCGCGAGGTCTCGCACTCGCCCGTTCTTCCCGATGCCTCCGAATCCGTCACGGTGACCGCCACCGTCAGCGATCCGGACGGAGTGGGAGAGGTTACCCTCAACTATCGAGTCGACATCAGCGGCGGTGCTACCGGTGCTATTGAGATGGTAGACAATGGAATCGCTCCGGACAAATGGGCCGGCGACGGAATTTTTTCCGGCACTATTCCCGGGCAATCCACCGGGCGCATGGTGGCGTTTTCCATAGAAGCGATGGACAGCCACCAATTATCGCCCACTTCTCGGACATTTCCCGAAGAGGTTTCGGAGCAAGAGTGCCTTGTCCGCTTTGGAGACGGCGCGGCGACGGACGGATTCGGAGATTACCGTCTCTGGTTCACGCGTGACACCCACCGCAAATGGACTGCAGGTTCCCGGGCCAAGGCGAGCAACCTGCCACTCGATGTGACCTTTATCTCCAATGGAGAACGCGCCATCTACAATGTCGGCGCAACCTACTCGGGCAGCTTCTTCAACAGCCCCGACTACAATGGTCCCACCGGTCGGCCATGCGACTACTCCTGCCGGTTTTCCGGGGACGAGCTCTTCCTCGGTGCATCCAAGATCATTCTTTCGTGGCCGGGCCTGACCGGAACACCTGACAATACCGCCCAGCACGAGCAGTTCGCCTACTGGCTGGCGTCGCAACTCGGCCTCCCATTCAACCATCGCCGCTATGTGACTGTGATCGTCAACGGGGTGCGCCGGGGAACTGTCATGGAAGACACCCAGAGACCGAGCTCCGACATGCTGAAGCAATGGTTTCCGGGAGACAGCGACGGCGAGCTTTTTAAAACACAGATCCGATACGAGGGCAATGACGCCTCGACCGATCTGGTTCTCGCGGCGACAGAAGCTGCCACCCTGCAACCTTTCACCGACACCGGGGGGAGTCATCGCACCGCGAGCTACCGCTGGAACTGGACACCGCAGGCGATCGGCAATTCCGTGAATCGCTTCGATAGCATATTCCAGTTGGTGGAGACCCTCGATACCCAAGACGGAGCGGCCTACACTCAAGCGGTCCGTTCACTCCTCGATATCGAGCAGTGGATGAGAACCTTTGCCTTCGAACATACCGTAGGCAACTGGGATAGCTACGGTTATGGGAATGGGCAAAACATGTACGCCTACAAACCCGTTGACGGTCAATGGCAGCTGATGATGTGGGATCTCGATATCGGATCCGGATCCGGCCTCGGCGACGGTGCCACGCGATCGCTCTTTGCCCTTACCAACACTCTGTTCCCCATCGTCAATGGCGACCCGAAAATCGTCGGCCGGATGTATCAAAATCCCGAGTTCGTTCGTGCCTACTGGCGCACCCTCGAAGAGGCAGCCAACGGGCCGATGATCGCCGCCCGTGTCGATGCTTACCTTGACCCCAAGTTTGACGCCTTGAGGGCGAGTTTCGGCGGTTCGATTCAAGCTCCGACTGCCATCAAATCCTACATGGGGCAGCGCCGGAATTACATCCTGCAACAACTCGCAAGTCAGGCCGCAGCTCAGTTTGAGATTCTCACTCCGGCAACGCTCGATTTTGAAACGGACTCTTCTCCGCTGGTCGTCCGGGGCAGCGCAGCGGTTTCGGTGCAGACCATTAGAGTCAACGGCTTACCCGTGACACCGGTCTGGACGGATGTTAATGAATGGGAAATCCAGATCCCACTCTTCCAGGCGGAGAGCGAAATCCTCATCGAGGGCTTCGATCGCTTCGACAACCTGGCCGGACTGTCCTCGGCGTCCCTGTCCGTCACGTTCACCGGCGACATCGATCCGGTGGGCGGCAACATCGTGCTGAACGAATGGATGGCATCGAACCAATCAGGGCTTTCCGATCCGGCCGACGGTCGCTTCGAAGACTGGCTGGAGCTGTTCAACGCCGGAGATTCAGCCATCAACCTTGCGGGATACACTCTAACCGACGACTTGAAGATCCCCGGTCGCTGGACCTTCCCAGCAAATTCCGTGATCGAGCCCGGTGGATACTTCTTTGTCTGGCTTGATGGGAACATCGAACAACAGGAGGTCGGCAATGGCCAGTTTCACGCAAGCTTTTCACTCAGCAGTTCAGGGGAGAGTATTGGCCTCTTCAGCGCCGATGGCGTCCGCGTCGATGCCGTCGAGTTTGGCGCCCAGGAAACGGATGTCAGCATGGGGCGTCTTCCCAACGGCACGCGAAACCCGCCCATCCCCCTCCCCACCACATCGCCTGGCGCGGCCAATATCGTTCCGTTCCGGATCCTGGAGGTGAGTAGCCCCGCTCCCGGGATACTCCTGCTGACCTGGGAAAGCATTCCCGGAGAAGTTTACCTCGTCCAACAAAGCCCAAGCCTACGGAAAGACTCGTGGACCGATGTATCTGATTTGGTCAGCGCCGTTGCCACAAGCACGAGCGCTGAAATCCTGGTTTCTCCGAATCAATTTGAGACGCTGTTCTTTCGCGTGAGGAACCTGAATGCGGAATAGAGCAGGACGAGAGACTGCTAGGAATTTACTTCTGGCGGGAGGGCCTTGAAGCCGGGAGGTTTCCAGGCGAGGAAGTTGGTGAGTTTACGGGGGCTGATGAGCTTGGCGTCGCGATCAACGATCACGTGAACCCTGCAATACGACCATCGCTTGCAGTTGATTCACAAAGCATCCTACGGAAGCACGTTTTCAAGAATCCTCAGAGTCAGCAAGCTCGATTTTTCAAAACGGGAATCATGCCAGGATATCATGAACGACCTGCCCGTGGACATCGGTGAGACGGAAATCCCGGCCTGAGTATCGATAGGTCAGGTTTTCGTGATCAAGCCCCATGAGGTGAAGAATGGTAGCGTGGAGATCGTGGACGTGAACTTTGTTTTCGACCGCCGCGAAACCGAATTCGTCGGTTGAGCCGTAGGTCATCCCGCCTTTGATGCCCCCTCCGGCCAGCCAGACCGAAAATCCGTGGTGGTTGTGATCCCGTCCATTTCCGCCTTCGGAAACCGGGGTTCGGCCAAATTCGCCTCCCCAAAGGACCAAGGTATCATCGAGGAGGCCGCGTGATTTTAGATCACGAAGGAGACCTGCGATTGCTTGGTCACTTTTCTGGCCCTTGTCGCGGTGACCTTTTTCGATATTGCCGTGGTCATCCCAAGGCTGTCCGCCGCCGTAATAAACCTGCACCATACGAACCCCGCGTTCCACGAGACGGCGGGCCGCAAGGCAGGAATCGGCAAACTGCCCCTCGCCATAGAGTTTTCGGGTGGCCTCGGTTTCCTGGGTGATGTCGAAGGCTTCCGGGGCTTCGGTCTGCATCCTGAAGGCCACTTCGAGCGACTGGATCCGGGATTCGAGTTGATCGCCTCCGGACCGTTGCCCCGAATGAAGATCATTGAGCCGGTTGATCAAGTCCAGCTGCTGGCGCTGGGTTTGGGGCGTGAGATGCTTGTTCTTAATGTGATCGACGATATTTTTGGGGTCGAGTTTCCCAATGTGACAGCCCTGATAAATCCCGGGCAGAAATCCGCTACTCCAAAGTTGGGGACCCACCACGGGTTTTCCCGGGCAAAGAACAACGAAGCCCGGAAGATTCTGATTTTCGACCCCCAGGCCGTAGCAGAGCCACGACCCCATACTGGGACGGATCGGTTGGGTAATTCCGGAGTTCATCATGAGGAGCGAAGGCTCATGATTCGGGACATCGGTGTGCATGGAGCGAATGACACAGATGTCGTCAATGCATTTGGCGACCTCTGGAAAAATCTCGCTGACGGGAATCCCGGATTGTCCCGAACGCTTGAACGCGAAAGGCGATTTAAAAAGCCCACCGGTTTGTCTCTCGGTTTTGCGATCGGCTCCCGGAGGCCGTTGGCCATGGTATTTTTCCAGCGCAGGTTTGGGATCAAAAGTATCCACCTGAGAAGGACCGCCATTCATGAAAAGGTGAATGATGCGCTTCGCCTTGGGTTGGAAATGGGGTGACTTCGGGACCAAGGGACTGTCCGAAGCCAATAAGCCCTGATCCGCAAGGACTCCCGCAAGTCCGAGCGAGGCGAATCCCCCACCGGTGCGTCTCAGCATATCTCGGCGGTTCATGGTTGGCTGCTGGAAGGGTCTGTGTTGCATGTCCGGTTTCAATCAAGATACATCAGTTCATTGCTCGCAAGGAGCGCCTGACAATACTGTTCCCAGCGGGAAAGTTTGTCGTCTTTTTCGTTCCCTCTGCTCAGGTAGGCTTCCGCCAATGTCCATTCATCGTCAGAAGGGGGACGTCCGAAGGCGAGACGATAAGCGAAATTCACTTGCCCGGATAAATCGTGCTCTTCCCCGGTGACTCGCTTGGCAAAGGCTTTGGCCTGTTCGATGATAAAATCACTATTCAGAACAAAAAGTTGCTGTTGGGGAACGGTCGTTTCCGTGCGGGATGCGGCGGAGACATTGGCATCAGGGAAATCAAAGATTCTTAACATGCCATCGAGTTGATGACGGCTAATACTGGCGTAGACCGTCCGGCGGGTGTTGTTGGTTTTGAGATCGAAGGTGGGGCCACCCATCGCAGGATCAAGTTTCCCGGAGATCGCGAGTAAAGCATCCCGCAATGCTTCGACGTCAAGGCGGCGGCGATCGAATCGCCAACGGAAGAGATTATCGGCATCCAGTTCCTCATTCTGGTAATGTCGCTCACTTGAAAGTTGATAGGTCGCCGATTTTAAAATCTCACGATGCAACCACTTAATGGACCAGCCATTTTCCATGAAATTAACGGTCAGCCAATCGAGCAATTTAGGATGGGTCGGACGATCGCCCAGAAGTCCAAAGTTACTTGAAGAGGCGACGAGTCCCCTCCCGAAGTGCCACTGCCAGATCCGATTGACGATGACCCGGGCTGTCAGGGGATTCTTCGCAGAAGCAATGTCCTCAGCGAGATCAAGCCGCGTGTATGAATGCTTTTGGGCTTCCTCTGGATCGGAGGGCCTCGGTTCATCATCCAGAAGCTCGAGGGTGCCCCGGGCGACCCATTCTCCTTTGTTGGCAGGATTGCCACGAATGTAGACTTGCATCGCTTTTCCTCCTCCTTGAATGGCATGTGCCACCGGATACTTGGGGGCTGCGTTTTTGCGAAGGTCCTTAAATTCGGCCATCTTTCCGTCGGCCTCCTTCTTCTCTTCCTGATTCAGGAAGCTTTTGTGAACATCGTTCTCGGAAGCAAAGAAGGGAGCATGCCCATCAAACCAGATGTTTTTGAGAAGGCGCTTCTGGTCCTTCTCCATCTTGCCCATGACTTTATTGAGCCGGTCTTCTTCATTGCGGGCCTTGGCAAACTCCTCGGCCTTCTCGACTTCAATTTGAGAAAATGCTTTTTCAGCGTCATCTACTAGAAGTTGTAGTTGATCAGCTAGAGCGACGATTTCTTTCGGTACCTTGAGGGTTTCAAGAGTCGGTTTCTCTTTAAAGTTCACCTTGATTTGATGCCACCCCTCGAGCTCAGGCAAGCGCTTCAGAAGGTCACCTTTACGACTCTCCTCAAGGAGGTCCCGGAAGCGTCGGGCGTAGTGGGGATGAAGTCCCATTTTTTTGGCGAATTCCTCGTCCGAGATTTGAATCCCCTGAGACTTTAAAGCGGTCATCCGCCAGCCTTCCTGAAGGTATCGACTGACTTGATTGAGCTTTTCTCTACCAAGTTCTTTCCCGATCACTTTCAGAGAACTCTTATGTCTTGATTCCAGCTCTTTGATGACTTGTTGCTCGCTATTGTAGGCTTTGACCGCGTCTTCAGCGGCCAAAGGGATTTCGGTATATCGCCGGCCATTGAAGATTCCAGCCAAGGCATAGTAGTCTTTCGTCGGGATGGGATCGAATTTATGATCGTGGCACCTCGCACATGACACGGTTAGCCCCATGAATCCCCGGGTCAAGGTATCGATGGTGTCGTCAAGTTCGTCCGCTTCGGCTTGGGCTTTGTCGGAATTCTTGTAGTAGTGCGCTCCAAGCCCCAGGAATCCCAGTCCGGAAAATTGTCGAAAACGATCATCCGACTGCCCCTCCATCAGGTCGCCCGCCAATTGGAGTTTGATAAACTCGTCGAAGGGAAGGTCTTCGTTGAACATTCGAATGACCCAATCACGATACTGATGGGCATTTTCCCGTTTCTTCACTCCAAAAGTGTGAGCCTGATCCTCGGCATATCGGGCAACATCGAGCCAGTGTCGCCCCCAACGTTCGCCATAATGGGGAGAGTCCAACAGTGAATCAACAAGCGTTGCAATCGCGGAATCATGATCCTCTGCAGAGGCCTTCAGGAACTCCTCAACTTGTTCGGGAGTCGGGGGCAGCCCCAGCAAATTGAAGTAAATCCTCCGAACCAATACTCTTGCTGAGGCCGAGGGAACAGGGCTGAGTTGACGTGCCTCCAACTGGTGTAAAATGAAGCGATCCAGTTCGGACCGACCCCATTTTGAATCAGTCACGATGGGGAGACTTGGCTTTTGCGGGGCCTTAAATGCCCAGTGATCCGACGAGTCGGCGGTCGTGCTCTTGAGGGGTGTTGCAGAACGCTCCCGTGGGTCAACCGCCCCCATTTCAATCCATCGGGAAAAGTCTGCAATGATCTCATCTGAAAGCTTGCCCTTGGGGGGCATTTCCAAATCCTCTTGGCGCAACGCATTCAACAAGAGGCTCTCGGAAACATTCCCCGGGACGACTGCCGGTCCGGTGTCGCCGCCGGTGCGGATCCCGTCCTTGGTATCTAGAAGAAGCCCCCCTTTTTGCTTACCGCGCTTGGCCGCTTGCGCGGAGTGGCATTCATAGCAGTTTGCGACCAAGACCGGGCGAATCTTGGACTCAAAGAAGTCGAAATCGGATGCCGACGCGGAAATTCCGCTCGTTAGAAAAAAGACGAAGATCGGAATGCGAAACTTGGTTTGTAACACGGTAATGCGGCAGAGACAGCTGCATGCATTACGCCTAACTTTCACTGGATATTACAAGTGTCTTTAAATTCCCCCCGGCCCGCCATCCCCCCCCTTTCGAGATCGACTCCCTCTTTACTGCAAGAACGACGACATTGGCGGGCGCTCTTGGCTATGCTAGGGAGCAATTGAGCGATCCCCGGTTCGACAGCCAAGGAGGTGGAGATTCCGATCACGATGCTGCTCGAGAAGAAGCATCCTCTCTTCCGCCCCTCAACAAAACCATTCAAAATTGGATATTCAAAATTGGACATTCAACACTCCACATTTAACGTCAATTGATCAGTGTTGAGCGTTCGACGTTCTCCCCCTTTCTCATCCCTACAGATTACTCCCAACCCAAATCCACCTCTAATTAAGCTCTCACCCCATGGCGCGCCTCTTCCTCTTTCTCATCCTCGCTCTCACTTCCCTCGCCCCGGCGCAGGAAGTGAGCTTCAACCGCGACATCCGGCCCATCCTCTCAAACAAGTGCTTCTTCTGCCACGGCCCTGACGAGAACAAACGCGAAGCCGGCCTCCGCCTCGACACCCGCGCAGGTGCTCTCGCCGACCAAGACGGCTTCTCCGCCGTAGTCCCTGGCAATCCGGACGACAGCGAACTGCTCTACCGCGTCGCGCACGACGATCCCGACGAACTCATGCCGCCGCCCGAGGCCAAGAAAGATCCCCTCACCAAGTCCGAGATCGCCCTCCTCCGCCGCTGGATCGAGCAAGGCGCGCCCTACCAAGGCCACTGGTCCTTCGAACCCCTCGCCGAAACCAAACCACCCGCTTCCTGGACCGGCAACCCCATCGACTCCTTCGTCGAGACCTCCCTCGCCCGCCTCGAGATCACACCTTCACCCGCCGCGGACCCCGCCACCCTCATTCGCAGAATCTCCCTCGACCTCACCGGCCTCCTCCCAACTCCTGAAGAAACCGCTGCCTTCGTCAACGACGAGCGCCCCGACGCCTGGCCGCGCCTTGTCGATCGCCTCCTTGCCAGCCCGCACTACGGCGAGCGCTGGGGGCGGCACTGGCTCGACCAGGCCCGCTATGCCGACTCCCACGGCTACTCGGTCGATGGCGGCCGCGACATGTGGCCCTACCGCGATTGGGTCATCAAGGCCCTCAACGACGACCTCCCTTTCGACCAATTCACCGTCGAACAACTCGCCGGCGACCTCCTTCCCAACGCCACCAAATCCCAGCTCATCGCCTCCGCCTTCCACCGCAACACTCTCATCAACCAGGAGGGCGGATCGGACCGCGAACAATTCCGCGTCGAATCCGTCATCGATCGCGTCAACACCACCGGCGCCGTATGGCTCGGACTCACCGTGGGCTGCGCCCAGTGCCACACCCACAAGTTCGATCCCATCACGCACCGGGAATATTACCAACTCTTCGCCTTCTTCAACAACACCGAGGATGCCAACAGCACCGGCCCCACCGTGGAGGTAAAACAATATGAAGTCCTCGGCAATCCGCCCAAGCCACCCGCTCCGCCGAAGTCTGAATCAAGCCAACCCGCCAAGTGGTTCCCGGTTCACTACGACGAACATCGTACATCCTCCGGCGCACCCTTAAAACTCCTCGAGGATAATTCCCTCCTCATCGACAAATCCGCCAAACCCCAGGAAGCCTACGACCTATCCGTCGCGACCAACCTCAAGACCGTCGCCGCCCTCCGCCTGCGCGTCCTCCCCGATAAGTCCCTTCCCAAGAACGGCCCTGGCACCGCCAGCAATGGCAACTTCGTCCTCACCAACCTGCGTGTCACCATCGATGGCAAACCGGTCCGCCTCACCGCCGCCTTCGCCGACCACGAACAGCCCAAGTTCCCCGCTTCCTCCATCATCAACCGGGACAAGAACTCCGGCTGGGCCATCAACACCGGCGGCGGAAAAAAGGCCAAGATGAACGCTGAACACGAGGTCACTTTCCTCTTCGAAAAACCAATTCCGACCAAGGGCAAGCCTCTAACAATCCGCATGGAGCACAACCTCAACGACAACTACCTCGTGGGCCGCTTCGCAATTGATCTTTCCGCCACCGCTCCTCCCGTGCCGGAGGGCAAAGCTCCCGGCGCAATCAAGCTCCGCACCGGGAAACTCATGGTGATGCGTGAACTTGCCAAGCCTCGCCCCACCTTCATCCTCACTCGCGGCGACTTCACGCGCCCCGACAAGGAGATCGGTGAACTCACCCCCGGCGTCCTTTCCAAGGTGAAACCCGCCCTTCCCGAGCCCACCTCCCGCCGCAACCGACTCGACCTCGCCAAGTGGCTCGTCGACCCCGCCAACCCACTCACCTCCCGCGTCACCGTCAACCGCACCTGGATGCGCTACTTTGGGCGCGGACTCGTCGAGACCGAAGAAGACTTCGGCACCCAAGGATCTCCCCCAAGCCACCCCAATCTCCTCGACTATCTCAGCCGCCGTTTCATCGAAGACGGCTGGTCCATGAAGAAACTCCACCGCCTCATCGTCACGAGCAAAACCTACCGCCGCTCCTCGAAGTCCCGCCCCGATCTCGCCGACCTCGATCCCCGCAACCTCCTCCTCGCCCGCCAAAGCCGCCTGCGTCTCGATGCCGAAATCATCCGCGACGCCGCCCTCAGCGCCAGCGGCCTCTTCTCCCCCGTGATCGGCGGACCCGGCGTCTTCCCTCCCCAACCCGCTGGCATCTACGCCTTCACCCAGAACCGCAAAAGCTGGAAAACCAGTTCCGGACCGGACCGCTACCGCCGTGCGATGTACACCGTCTTCTACCGCAGCGCGCCCTACCCGCTCCTCTCCACTTTCGATGCCCCCGACTTCCAAACGGTCTGCACCCACCGCGTCCGTTCCAACACGCCCTTGCAAGCCCTCACCATCGCCAACGACCCCGCCTTTCTCGAGATCGCCCAAGGCCTCGCGGCCCGCCTTCTGCGCGACGTCCCCGGCGGACTCGAACCCCGCATCCTCCGCGCCTGCCAACTCACCCTCTGCCGTGAGCCCAGCCCTGAGGAACTCTCCATTCTCACCAGCTACCTCCGCCAACAGAGCGAGGATTTTGCCCAAGACGAAACCGCCGCCCGCGCCCTCCTCTCCGACGAACTCCTCTCCTCCCAAGTCCCGCCCGCCGAAGCCGCCGCCCTCGTCGGCCTCGCCCGCGCTCTTTTAAACACCGACAACTTCATCACCCGCGAGTAACATTCCCATGAACGACTTCGAAAATCGCTGGCTCGCCGAGCGCACCCGCCGCCACTTCTTCCGCGACTGCGGAGTCGGCCTCGGCTCCATCGCCATCAACTCCATGCTCGGGCAACTGCAGGCCGGTGAACTTCCCGCCATCGATCCGGCCAATCCGATGAGCGCCCGCAAACCGCCCCTTCCGGCGAAGGCCAAGAACGTCATTTTCCTCCACATGGCCGGAGCCCCCAGCCAACTCGATCTCTTCGAGGACAAGCCCAAGCTCCGCGAATATCACGGCAAGACCCCGCCCGAAAGCCTCATGGAGGGCAAGCGCTTCGCCTTCCTCAAGGGCAACGAAACCCTCCTCGGCAGCCAGCGCAAGTTCGAGCGCTACGGCGAGTGCGGAATGTCGATCAGCGAACTCTTCCCGCACCACCAGAAGATCGTCGACGAAGTCGTCTGGCTGCGCGGCATGACCACCGACGTCTTCAATCACGGGCCCGCCAAGCTCTTCATGAACACCGGCTTCCAAGCCCCCGGCCGACCCAGCATGGGCTCGTGGGTCACCTACGGACTCGGCAGCGAATCAGAAAACCTCCCCGGCTTCGTCGTCCTCCAAAGCGGACCGCGCGGCCCCCGCGCCGGCAATTCCCTCTGGGCCAGCGGCTTCCTCCCGACCTCCTTTCAAGGCGTTCCCTTCCGAGGCAAGGGCGATCCCATCCTCCACCTCCGCAGCCCCGAAGGGATCACCCGCGAACGTGAGCGCAGCTTCTACGACACCGTCGGAGCTCTCAACCGCGCCCGCCTCAAAGAGACCGGCGATCCCGAAATCCTGACCCGCCTTAACGCCTACGAAATGGCCTACCGCATGCAGACCAGCGCCCCCGAGCTCATGGATCTCACCGGCGAATCCAAGAGCACCCTCGACAGCTACGGCGTGAAACCCGGTGAATCTTCCTTCGCTTCAAACTGCCTCCTCGCCCGACGACTCATCGAACGTGGCTCCCGCTTCGTGCAACTTTACCACACCAACTGGGACAGCCACGGCGGCCCCGGCGAGAACCTCAACAGCGACTTCGAAAAAGTCTGCAAAGATGTCGACCAAGCGAGCGCCGCCCTCGTTCTCGATCTCAAAGAGCGCGGAATGTTAGAAGACACCCTCGTCATCTGGGGCGGAGAATTCGGCCGCACCCCAATGGGCGAAAACCGC
Source organism: Akkermansiaceae bacterium (assembly GCA_028822935.1). GTDB lineage: Bacteria > Verrucomicrobiota > Verrucomicrobiia > Verrucomicrobiales > Akkermansiaceae > SW10. The sequence continues at coordinate 2,787 of JAPKCM010000061.1, read as the reverse complement.
AAGACCGTCGGCCGCGACCACCACATCGAAGCCTTCACGATGTGGATGGCCGGCGCCGGCCTCAAGCAAGGGTACATCCACGGTCAAAGCGACGAACTCGGCTTCGGAGTGGTCGACGGCAAAGTCCACGTCCACGACCTCCACGCCACCCTCCTCCACCTCCTCGGCTTCGACCACGAACAACTCACCTACCGCTTCCAGGGAAGAGACTTCCGTCTCACCGACGTCCACGGAAAAATCGTGAAAGAAATTCTGGCTTAGCGGAACGAAAATCTCGGTCATCCGGATTCAGTCCCTAAGGGCTAAACGATCGCAGCAAGACAACGCACTAAATTTCACAAAAATAGAACCCTCCCACCGTCGTCCGGTCTCAGCCCCAATCGGGGCAAACGACACAAGCCCAGGGCAACGCCCTGGGTCCCCCACGCGGAAATAGGAGAGCCCTGAAAGGGCGATCTAATTTTCTGCACCACGCAATGGTTTGATCGCCCTTTCAGGACTCACCCTTTCACCCCTCTCCGATCCCCTCAAGCTCCTCACCTCAAAAGCAAATTCCTAGCAGTCATCGGTAAGATGAAATCAATGATCACTGGGAGTGATGATTGTATTTGTATAATCGATTCGACCTTAAAGTGGCTATGATCGTAGTATTCGCGACATGAATACACTTCACCCTTCCGAAACAGTTGTTTCTGCTGACTATTCTGATTCCTCGAACACATCAATGTTGAGGCGAAAATCTAACAGTCGTTTTTCAGTAACTCTGGCCACGAATGAGGATCGCGAAGAAATTTATCGTATACGGCATGACGTCTATGCATCCGAGCTTGGACAACATGTTGAAAATTCAGTGGGCCGACTGCAGGACAAATTGGATGATTACAATAGTTATGTGATTGTCAAAGTGGCCGGAAAGATACTCGGATTTGTCAGCATCACGCCGCCTAGAAAAGGCCCATATTCGGTAGATAAATATTTCGATCGCGACGAACTACCGATTCAATTTCATGACCGACTTTATGAAATACGCCTTCTTACAGTTCTTGATTCTCATCGAAATCGAGAATTATCCCTTTTGCTGATCTACGCGGCTTACCGTTGGGTAGAGGCTCACGGAGGCACTCATGTGGTGGGCATAGGTCGTCGTGAAGTGCTTCAATTGTACCAGCGTGTGGGCTTGCAGGTCGCGGGACCCAGTATTCAGGCTGGCGCGGTCACTTATGATTTGATGCACGCAGAGATTGGCCGACTTGCTGATCGAGCAAAGGCTTATTCGAATATTCTGGAGCGGATCGAATCACGAACAGAATGGGAGCTTGCTTTCCCAATGAGAAAGCCTGCGGTTTGTTTTCATGGGGGTGCTTTTTTTGATGCCATCGGCGATACTTTTAAAACTCTGGAACGTCGAGAGTCAGTGATCAATGCCGATGTGCTTGATGCGTGGTTTCCTCCGGCTCCGGAAGTGATGCAGGTGTTAAGTGAATATTTGCCTTGGTTGTTACGCACGTCGCCACCGACGGCCTGCGAAGGTTTGCTTCGTACGATCGCGGAGCGCAGGCATGTGAAGGAGGAAAATATTTTACCGGGAGCAGGATCGTCAGATTTGATATTTCGCGCCCTGCGTCATTGGCTCGATAAAAATTCCAGAGTTTTGATTCTTGATCCAACGTATGGCGAATACAATCATGTGTTGGAGCAAGTGATTGGATGTCACGTGGATCGTTTCCAACTGAATTGGGATGAGCATTTTACAGTGGATTTGGATCGGCTCGATATCGCGCTCTCTGTAGGATACGATTTGGTGGTGCTGGTGAATCCCAATAGTCCGACCGGGCAGCACGTTGCGCGTGAACAACTCGAGCCTTTATTGAGTCGTGTAGCTGTGCAAACTCGGGTGTGGGTGGATGAAACTTATGTGGATTACGTCAGCAGCGAGCAGTCTTTGGAAACTTTTGCAGCCACTACTGAAAACGTGATTGTGTGCAAATCGATGTCCAAAGTGTATGCCTTAAGCGGTGCCCGTGTGGCCTATCTTTGTGCCGGAGCGCATCAACTGGAAGACTTGCGAGCAGTGACTCCTCCCTGGGCCGTCAGTCTGCTGGCGCAAGTGGCGGCGGTAAAAGCTTTGGAGAATCCGAAATATTATATGGCTCGTTGTGCTGAGACGAGAACTCTACGAGAACAATTGGCAGGAGAATTGTCGGCATTGGGCTGGTTTGTTTTGCCGTCAGTGGCAAATTTTTTATTGTGTGAACTTCCCGCCGATGGTCTGGATGCCAGTGAACTGGTTACGCGATGTCGAGAGCAGGGACTATATTTACGCGACCCAGGCAGCATGGGAAACATACCAAGCAATCGCTTGATTCGTATCGCGGTTAAAGATGCCGATACCAATCTACGAATGGTGGAGGTTATCAAATCCGCACGAAAATCTTTTGCCGGTATAGATACCAACAGATGAGCCAGAAGAAGATTCCGTTTAAAGTGTCCGTTTAAAGTTTCAGACACTTTACAGAGAATCCCTTGCCCTCGTTCCTCACAGCTGGCTAAGGCTCCTTCATGAAGAGGATGAATTCGGTCAAACGGCGGCGTTTTATAATACCAACGGGGCAGGAGTAGGCTGCCTTTAAAGGTTCAGATAATTTACAAAGCGGCCTCTGGGAACCGGAGCGAAGCGGAGATAGAGTGCCCGGAGGGCAGCCCCGCGAGGGGTGGAGCGAAGCGACATCAACGTATCATCCAGCTTCCACGCCCGCCCCCACCGCCCTTCGATATCGAGACCATGGA
>JAPKCM010000017.1 GCA_028822935.1 Akkermansiaceae bacterium | reverse complement strand
CCGAAGAGGAAGCGCCTGCCGAAGAGGAAGCGCCTGCCGAAGAGGAAGCGCCTGCTGAAGTAGAAGCTGCACCTGCTGAAGACAATTCTCCGTCTGAAGCGACCGAAGAAAAAACCACCGAAGCGTAAGCCGGTGAAAATACCCATTTACGCGCCCCATTTTAAGATACCATCCGTATGGCTGATCAAGACAAAGCTCCAAAGGCAAAAAAAGAATCGCTCGATCTGATAAGTGACGAGGACAAGAAGCCGTCGCGCCGTGAGCGTCAGCGGGAAGAGGCTTCAATGGTCAAAACGGTAGACGACAAAAAAAAGGAAGCTTTGGACTTGGGGATCGATGATGATTCGCCCAAGAAAAAGTCGACAGTTCGAAAGACCGAGAATTCAGGTAAGGATATTTTCCCTTCCATTTCCGGGTTACCAACGGCGGAAAGGGATCCCGATTTTATTAAAGCGTCCAAGGACGTAGCTGCATCTGAAGCTCCGGCCGAAGAGGTGGAAGATGAGTCAGGGTCGATTGAGGGCAATGTCATTAGCATTAAGCCGCCCATCATCATCAGCGATCTTGCCGAGAAGATGGGTTTGAAAGGATTCGAATTGATGAAGGATCTCATCAGTCTTGAGATTTTTGCGGCTCCCAATCAGGCGATTGAGCCTGATATCGCGGAGAAGATTTGTGAGATTCATGGATTCGTCTTTGAGCGTGAGAAGCGTGAAAAAGGCGGTGGCGTGCACAAGGAACAAGAGGTCATCGTTGAGCCAGAGCGCGAGAAGGAAACTCCAGAGGTGCAGATGGCTTATCGTCCGCCGATCATCACCTTCATGGGCCATGTCGATCACGGCAAGACATCGCTCTTGGACTACATCCGGAAAAGCAAGGTCGCTTCCGGTGAGGCAGGGGGCATCACGCAGCACGTGGGTGCTTACAGCGTTCCCGTGGGAGAAAGTAGCGTCACTTTCCTGGATACTCCGGGTCACGCCATTTTCAGCAAGATGCGTTCGCGTGGTGCAGATGTCACCGATATCGTGGTCGTTATTGTGGCAGCCGATGATGGGATCATGCCTCAGACGAGAGAAGCGATTGAGCATGCGAAGAAAGCGGGCAAAACAATCATCGTGGCCATCAATAAGATGGATCTTCCCGCTGCTGATCCGATGCGGGTAATGACCCAATTGATGGAGCATGAACTCGTGCCCTCCGAGATGGGTGGCGATATTGAGTGTATTAAAGTTTCCGCGTCCACCGGCGCAGGGGTGGATGAACTCCTAGATCTCATGGCTCTGCAAGCCGAGGTTCTCGAACTCCGGGCCAACCCGAAAGCGAACGTGCGTGCTTCTGTTATTGAAGCGAGCGTGAAGCAGGGCAGAGGTGTTACTGCTACCGTGATTGTTGAAAATGGCACATTGAAGGTCGGACAGGCCTTTATTTGCGGCCCATTCTCCGGGAAGGTGAAATTACTCAATAACGATAAAGGCGAGAGCGTCAAGGAAGCTGGACCTTCCATGCCGGTCGAGGTCTTGGGCTTTGCCGAGCTTCCAAATGTTGGCGATTCCCTGGTGGGAATGGACAACGAAAGGGCTGCTAAAAAGCTTTCCGATGAGCGTCAGACCGAGCGCCGCCAGAAGCGCTTGGTGCAGCCGAAGAAGAGTCGTCTTGAGGACATGATGCAGACCGTCACTGGCGGTGGTAAATCACAGTTGAAGCTGATCCTGCGCTCTGATGTGCAGGGAACAGCCGAGGCGATCAAGAATGCTATCGAAGACATCGAGTCTGAGAAAGTAGAAGCGAATTTCCTCATCGCAGGTGCCGGAGCCATCACAGAGTCAGATATTCTCATGGCCAGCTCCGCTGATGCGATCGTTCTTGGTTTCAATGTAAAAGTTGAAAGCAAGGCGGTGAAAGCCGCCAAGGCTGAGGGAGTGCAGGTGAAACTCTACTCCATCGTTTACGAGCTCATTGATCAGGTGACAGAATCGATGCTCGGTCTCCTCGTTCCAGAAGTTCGCGAGACTGTCATCGGCAAGGCGCTCGTTCAGAAGGTCTTCAAAGTCAACAAGGGCCGTGCTGCAGGTTGTATCATTAAGAGCGGAAAAGTTTCCAGGGTAGCGCACGCTAGAGTCCTTCGTGGTAAGCAGCCTGTCTTTGACGGCAAGATGTCGACGCTTCGTCGTCACCTCGATGAGGTGGACGAGGTCAAGAACGGCATCGAGTGCGGTATTCGTCTCGGGTCCTTCGATGAGTATGAAGAAGGCGATGTCATTGAGTGCTACACTCTCGATAAGGTTCCGGTGACTCTCTAATTTTATGGCTAAACGTCTCGATCGAGTGAACGCATTGATGCGCCGGGAAATCAGCGCGGTGATTCAGCGTGACTTCGAATGGAAAGGTAGCCTCGTCACGGTAACAGATGTTGTCGTGACTCAGGACCTTAAAGAGGGGAAGGTCTTCATTAGTGTTTTAGCGGGGAATGCTAAAGAGGTGGTTGGACGCCTTAACAAAAAGCACGGTGAAATCCAAAAGACGGTCTCTAAAAGGGTCGTTCTAAAGAATACTCCAGTCCTTAATTTCCGCGTCGATACTTCGGCGGCCAGGGGAGTGGAGGTTGTTAATCTTCTCGACGAGGTAGAGAAGCTCCCGACGGCACCTTTGGAAGAAGAGGAGTAAACTTCTATCGGATAGCGGTGGAAGGGCCTTTTTTGGCCTGGATCCCAAATAGACGAAGACCGGAGAGTCGAAAGGGAGCATTTTTTGGAGATGCGTGTTTGACATGGCATCGTCAACTTTTGTTTACTCTTTCAAAGAGTTGGACGACTTCATCTCAACCATTTCAATCTCAATCAAAAAAACACACACCATGAGCGACGACAAGCAGCCACCCAAGCCGCCGGCACCAATGAAGAGAACTTCTGCGGTCCCCCTTAAGAAAGAGACCGTACGCGTGACTCTTAAGGCAGAACCAACCCAGCCAGGTCCGCCTGCTGCGCCCACACCCCCTGCGCCGGCTCCTACAATTCCTCTTAGGACAGCTCCCGTTGCCGGGGCTCCTAGTCCATCCGGAGCGCCAGCACCTGCGCCCACGATTCCTCTCAAGACTCAAGCTGCTACGGTAGCGCTATCTGGTCCCGGAGGAACGCAGCCTCTTCCACAGGCAACTGTACAGCTTCAAAATACCCAGCCTCTTGGTGCTCCTACCGCTCCTACCGCTCCACAGATGGGTACCATCAATACTACGGATGAGGATGACGAAGAGAGCGACACCATCCCAACGATCACCTCGATCCTCGCATTTGTTCTGGCTATTGTCATTATTGCGATCGGAATCATGACTTGGACGTTGAACGACATCAACGAAATCGGAGGTCTCTTCTCCTAAACCTTTTTTCCAGAAAAAACCATTATGGCACTTCCCGTTATTTTGATCCTTCTCGGAGCCACCGTCGCAGCGATTCAATTCCTTGCGAACGGACTCTAAGAAAGGTTTTTTAAAAATCATCGGTCTTTCAACGGACTCTTTCAGGGTGGCTCTTGACGCCACCCTTTTTGTGTACATATTCTGGGCATGGCATTAACGATTACCGAAGACAACTTCGAAGCCGAAGTTCTCAATTCTGATGTTCCCGTCCTCGTCGACTTTTGGGCCGAGTGGTGCGGTCCCTGCAAAATGATCGCCCCGATGGTCGACGCTGTTTCCGCGGAAGTGGAAGGCGTTGCAAAAGTCGGTAAGTGCAATCTCGACGATGGCCAGGCTATTGCTGCCAAGTATGGTATCAAGTCGATTCCGACCCTTCTCTTTTTTAAAGATGGTGAGGTGAAAGACCAAATTGTGGGTGCAGCAGTGACCCAAGGTCAGATCTCGGAAAAGCTTCAAGCGCTTGCTTAATTCTTTTTACGAATACCCTTAAACTGAAAGCGACCTTGCCTCGGCAGGGTCGCTTTTTCGGTAAAAATAGGAATAGCTTAGAATTTCTTCCCGTAAGCAGTGTTTTCAAATCCTTGTCCCAAACGTTGGAAATCCCGGCCCATCCCGACGAAGGTATTGCAGGAGGAAAGGAAGAGGGCTGCAGCAGCGCTGACGACAAGGAGAAGAGAAAGACGAATTTTCATTCACTAAACAAACCACGTTATTTTAGGAGAGCAAGTCATAAATGTTCCTTAATTTGTTGGTGGAATTGTGGGAATCCCTTCGTCGGAAGGAGCTTCTTCTTTCGCTTTCGCTCGTTTGTCGTATGGATTCCCTATGCAGAGGGAGGTCGAGTCGGAAATATTGGACGAGCTTTCTGGCGACGATCCACGTGCGATCAGGAGTCGAAGAGACCTACGGATGATCAATTTTTTGATGGGAAATGAGCGCTGGATTCGGCGTCAAGAATTCGATGGAGGGAGTGTAGAGCTGGGAGCCGGGAGTGGGGATCTGACGATAAAGCTGAGAGAGAAGGGAAAGGTGATCGGACTGGATCTGCAAACCGCCCCTCCCGGGTTGGAAGACGAATGGATTTCTGGAGATCTTTTTGAGACTCTTGAGGAGGTAGAGGGGAACACGGTAGTGGCGAATTTGATTTTGCATCATTTTCAAGACGATGCTTTGGGGGAACTCGGTGAGCTTTTGAGAAAGAGAAAACGTTTGGTGATGGTGGAGCCGTGGCGTTCCCGCGTGGCGCTTGCGGAAGGCTATGCACTCTGGCCTCTTGTCAATCAGGTGACGAGGCACGATATGATGGTGAGCATTCGGGCAGGGTTTCGCAGAGGGGAACTGCCAAGATTGCTCAAGCTTGGGAATGATTGGGAATGGAAAGAAGAGGTCTCATTGCTGGGCGGGATTCGTGTGCTAGCGTGGAGGGTATGAAAGGGATTGAAATTGCGGGAGGAGGTTTGGCGGGACTTTCTCTGGGAATTGCTCTTCGTAGGATGGAAGTTCCAGTGCTTGTTCGTGAGGCAGGGACCTATCCTCGGCATAAGGTCTGCGGTGAATTTGTTAATGGGGTGACGATGGAGACGCTTCAGGAGCTGGGAATTGATGAGATTTTTGAAGAGGCGCTGCATCACACCAGGACCCGTTGGTGGATCGGAGAACGTAAAGTCCTCGATGCAAACCTAGAAGTTCCCGCTCTTGGGATGTCTCGATGGGAAATGGACGAAGCTTTGCGTGAGCTTTTTCTAAATCTCGGAGGCGAACTTAGGATCAGAGATCGCGCGAGTTTGGATGACAGGGAGGGGCTCGTTTGGACGGCAGGTCGGCGTTTGAAGAAGGAAAGTGAGTGGTTGGGACTGAAGGGACATTTTGAAAATGTCCCCCTGGAGGGCGGCTTGGAAATGCACATTGGGAATGGAGGCTACGTGGGGGTGACGCCGATCCATGAGGACGGAGGAAGGGTGAATGTGTGTGGACTTTTTCGACGGCGATCTCTTGGCGGGGATGAAGTCATTCTTTCTTATCTCAAGGCGTGTGGTTTGGGCGGGTTGGCGGCTCGATTGAAGGAAGGTGAACTGGATCGATCATCGGTGACTGGCGTGAGTGGCTTGGAATTGGGGCGTCAGCAGCAAGACGAGGGGATTTGCAGTCTCGGAGATGCTGAGCGCATGATTCCCCCTTTTACCGGGAATGGAATGTCGATGGCCTTTGAGTCGGCAGAGTGCGCGCTTGAGCCCCTGGTGTCGTATTGCAAAGGGCAGACGGAATGGAATGATTGTCGAAAGATGATTCGAATTGCGCTGGATGAACGCTTTTCCCGGAGGGTTCGGCTGGCAATGGGGCTGCATCGTTTTCTCACGAATTCAGGGGGGCGGATGGGGCTTGCGCTCGCTGCGCGAAGTGGCTTGCTCCCGTTTCATTGGCTTCATCGCCAACTTTCCTAAGATCGTGGGTTGGCAAATGTGATTATTCGAGGAACATAGGATGATGTTTTTGGAGTCGATCGCGAGTGCCTTTCCGGCCTCTTCTTTTTCCCAGCCCGAGTGCTACGATTTTTCGAGCCAAAGCGCGCCGGTGAAATCTCTCGATATAAGGTCAAAGGCTTTATTGCGGAAGGTGTTGCTGGGTGATTCAGGGATCGATCGACGTCATTTTGCAACAGCTGATCCCGCCTCGATGTTTGAGGCCACGGCGCAGGAGTTGAGCGAATACTTTGAAAAGGAAGCGCCCAAGATTTCTTGTGAAGCTCTTGGCAAGGCGCTCGAAAATGCCGGTATTACGGCAAGTGATCTGGACGCGCTCATCATTTGCACCTGTACCGGCTACCTTTGTCCGGGGGTGACAAGCCATGTTGCGGAGCAACTTCAGATGCGCAGCGATGCTTACTTGCAAGATATCGTGGGGCTTGGATGCGGCGCCGCCATCCCCACGATGCGGGCGACCCAAGGCTTTCTCGCAGCAAATCCGGGAAGTAAGGTGGCCACCATCGCGGTGGAGGTGTGCTCGGCTGCTCTTTTTGTGAATGACGATCCTGGCGTCTTGATTAGCCTTTGTCTCTTTGGCGACGGCGCATCAGCGGCGATTTGGAGTGACGATCCGGGTGAAGATAAATGGCAGGTCGGGCAGTTTGAAACAATTCATCTCCCTGAAGAGCGAGAGAAAATCCGTTTCGTGAATGGGGGAGGAAAGTTGCAAAACAAGCTTCATCGCGCCGTCCCGAGGCTCGCGGCAGAAGCAGTTGAATCGCTTTGGAAAAAAAGAAGCACGGAGCCGGATCGAGTTCTCAGTCACACGGGTGGGCGGGATGTTATCGAGGCTCTGGAAGAACGCATGGAGTGGGATTTAGCGGAGGCTCGCAAGGTGCTGAGAGATTATGGAAACTGCAGTAGTCCTTGTGTGCTTTTCGCTCTCGAGGACCGTCTGGAGCAGTCGGAGGGGGATCGTCGCTACTGGCTGACGAGTTTTGGAGCCGGATTTGCGGCTCATTCTTGTGAGATGTGGCGTTGACAGGGCACGACACTTGGTGGAGCGTCCCCGCGTAATGATAAACACAAAGCGCCGGGTCCTGACCGGCATGTTAAGTGGCGTTGTCGGACTTTCCGCTTTCGCTCAAGAGCCCGCTGCAAAACCAGCTGAAGTAGCACCCAAGGTGACCCCTCCGGTCGCGGTGCCAACTGCCGCTGTTGAAGATCCTTTTAAAGCACCTGCCGATGTGGCCGCTGCACCTGCTGATGCGGTGAAGTCGGACTCCGGCCTCGCTTCCAAGGTTCTTAAAGCCGGAACGGGAACGCAAAAGCCACGCGCTATTGATGCCACCACGGTGCACTACACCGGTTGGACTGTCAGCGATGGCAAGATGTTTGATAGCTCGGTCAAGCGTGGCGAGCCCACGACGTTCGTTCTCGAAGGGGTGATTAAGGGATGGACCGAAGGGCTCCAGCTGATGGTGGAAGGCGAGAAGCGTCGCTTCTGGATTCCCGCGCAACTCGCTTATGAGGGTAATCCTCGCGGACCTCAGGGAGACCTCGTCTTTGACGTCGAACTCGTAAAGATCATTACTCGCCCGGAGGCACCAGCTGATCTTGCCGCTGCTCCTGCAGATGGGGAGAAGTTGCCCTCTGGTCTTGTTTCCAAGGTCCTGAAAGCGGGAGAAGGAAAAGAGAAGCCTGGTCCACAGGATGTCACGAAACTTAGTTTCACCGGATGGAAGCCTGATGGTGAATTTATCGTGGACACCGCCATGAATGGACAAGGTCCTGGCGAGGTGAAGCTTGACCAATTCCCGGTAAAAGGTCTTTCCGAAGGAGTGCAGCAGATGGTCGCTGGTGAGAAACGCCGTCTCTGGATCCCTGCCAGCCTCGGCTTCGGTGAGCTTCCTGCGGAAGGAACACCCCCGGTTCCAAATGGCCCTCCAATGGGTCCACTCGTGTTTGATGTCGAGTTGGTGAGCTTCGAGAATTACGTCGATCCTTTCCCCGCTCCTGCGGATGTCGCTGCTGCTCCGGCCGACGCAACCAAGTCCGAGTCCGGCCTCGCTTCGAAGGTCCTCAAGGCTTCCGAGAGCACCGAAAAGCCAAAAGCTGATGATATGGTCACTTTTGCCTTCACGGGCTGGAAAGCCACCGGAGAGTTTATCGGTGGGAGTGAGCAACAAGGTCGCCCCATGAATGTGAAACTGAGCGATGCGCCGATCCTGGGTTGGACTGAAGGAATTCAGTTGATGGCCAAGGGAGAGAAGCGTCGTTTTTGGCTTCCTGCCGCACTTGGCTTCAAAGGATCTCCCCAAGAAGATGCGCTTGTTTTTGATGTCGAACTTCTTGATTTTAAAACCCCACCGCCAGCACCTACTGCTCCCGCTGACGTGGCCGCTGCGCCAGCGGATGCCGAGAAGACCGCTTCTGGTCTTGCTTCCAAAGTTCTCATCAAAGGAGAGGGTGTGAAGAAGCCTGGAGCGACGTCCCAGGTCACGGTCCACTACACCGGTTGGACGACTGATGGGAAAATGTTCGATAGCTCGGTCGCGCGCGGAGAGCCCAGCAGCTTTGGTCTCAATCAAGTGATCAAAGGTTGGACCGAAGGACTTCAGCTGATGGTTGAGGGAGAGTCCCGCCGTTTCTGGATTCCTGTTGAGCTCGCTTATCAAGGTCAGCCAGGCAAGCCTGCCGGGATGCTGGTCTTCGATGTTCAGCTCATCAAGATCGACCAATAACGGCTCGTATTTCTTTTACAAACGGCCCTTCAGTTCGCTGAAGGGTCGTTTTTGCTTCGCCTTTTCCGCGGAAAAAGTTACCTCGCTTTCCATGAGTGAAGAGCTTACTGCGCCCGCCGATGTCGCCGCTGCCCCGGCAGCTGCTGAAGTGACCGATTCCGGTCTTGCCTCGATTGTTTTACAAGAGGGATCAGGTGACGAAAACCCCTCGAGCCGTGACACGGTAGAAGTCCACTACAGCGGATGGCAGTCCTCCGATGGAACGCTCTTTGATAGCTCGGTGCAACGTGACGAAAAGATTTCCTTCCCCCTGAATCAGGTCATTCCAGGCTGGACCGAAGGGCTTCAGCTCATGGCAGTCGGGGAGAAGCGTCGCTTTTGGATTCCCGCGGAACTCGCTTACGGCGAAACTGCTTCCCAACCCGGAGCGCCTTCCGGAGCTCTGGTTTTTGATGTCGAACTTTTCAGCATCAAGAAAGCTCCTGAACTGCCTGAGACTCCCGGTGATCTTACGGCACCCGACGATGCCGAGGCAACGGATTCCGGCTTGGCTTCCAAGTGTCTTGAGAAAGGCGACGGGGGAGCAACGCCTGGTCCTACCGATATTGTCAAAACCCATTTCAGTGGCTGGACCAGTAAGGGCGAGTTCCTTGAAAGCACCCGTCTGCACGATGGCCCTGCACAATTCAAATTGGATCAAGTTTCCATCAAGGGCTGGGCCGAGGGACTTCAGCTCATGACTCAGGGAGAGAAGCGTCGCCTTTGGATTCCAGCGGCACTGGCCTTCGGAGAAAATGCTCCGGAAGGAGCTCCTCAGGGAGATCTCGTCTTTGACTTCGAGCTTCTCGAAATTCAATCGGCCCCGAAACAGCCGGAGCCACTTCCGGCTCCTGATGATGTCGCTGCTGCACCTGACGATGCTGAGACAACTTCGTCCGGACTTGCTTCCAAGATTCTCGAAAAAGGATCGGGCAGCACGCATCCGAAGGCGACGGAAGAAGTGCTCGTCCATTACACTGGCTGGACCATCGATGGAGAGATGTTTGATAGTTCGGTTGTGCGAGGAGAGCCCATTTCTTTCCCGCTCAATGGGGTCATTCCCGGCTGGACCGAAGGAGTTCAGCTCATGGTGGAAGGGGAGAAACGTCGCTTCTGGATTCCTGGAAAACTGGCCTACGGTGACACTCCGACCCAACCTGGCGCTCCTTCCGGGATGCTCGTCTTCGAGGTTGAGTTGATTAAAATTGGCTAAGCTAAATTAACCCTCATCTGGGAGCGCTAAATTTGTTTCAAGATTGGCGTTTTTCCGGATGTGGTGCAGCCTCGTCACGTGCTTGATATTGCGTGGATTATTCTAGGGCTCGTTCTCCTTTACTTCGGAGCCGAGTGGCTTGTCGCGGGCGCTTCCGAGTTGGCAGTGCGCCTAGGAATCACGCCTTTGGTGGTGGGCCTAACAGTCGTCGCCTTTGGCACCAGTGCTCCTGAACTCGCAGTGAGCATCGGATCGAATCTAAAAGGGAGTGGGGGCCTGGCGATCGGAAATGTCGTGGGCTCCAATATCTGTAATATCTGCCTCGTGCTTGGAGCTGCGGCTATCATTTGGCCTCTGGGGATTCAGCGACAAGTGATTCGGCGGGAGATGCCGATTCTGATTGTTGCGACAGGAGTGTTTGTCTGGATGTTGAGCGACGGCTTGATCTCTCTGATCGAGGGTGGAACGTTAACAGTGGGTATCATTCTTTATGTCGTTACTTCGCTGATTCAGGCAAGAAAGGAACCGACTTTCGTGGTTTCGGATGATATTCCTGAAGATCTGATTGAGGCCGCAAAAACCGGAGGGGCGAAGCGCACGATGTGGAATCTCTTCATGATAACAGTAGGAATCCTGGTTCTCGTCGGTGGCGCAGAACTGATGGTTTATGGAGCAAGAGAGATCGCGATGAAGTTCGGCGTCAGTGAAACTTTGATCGGTCTTACCATTGTTGCGTTCGGGACGTCGCTTCCGGAGTTGGCGACTTCCATTGTCGGTGCTCTAAAAAAACAGGGCGACATTATTGTAGGGAATGCCGTCGGTTCTTGTATCTTTAATATCCTTGCTGTCGTGGGTATCACCGGTTCGATTTCTCCGCTTAAAGCTGAAGGCATTTCCACGGTTGATGTCGCAGTGATGGTGGGGGTGAGTATTTTAGTTCTCCCTCTGATGTGGTATCGTTTCAATATCAATCGAATCGAGGGATTTTTGCTTTTGAGCGGATACTTTGGCTATCTCGGCTGGACCGTCATCGCGAGTAGTTAACTAGCTCGCGACTTGCCCGCAGAGGGCGCATGGTATGGACTAGCGCCGTGGAAGCTCTTTTAGCCAACTACGTGCACGATCTCTCGCCGGTGATCGTGGACTTCACCGATACCATTAAACTACGCTGGTATGGCTTGTCCTATGTGGCGGGCTTCATGGTCGCCTACTCGATTCTTCTGCGTCTCTCTCGACGCGAGTTCTGGGTCGTTCCTGAAGAGAAAGTTTCGGATGTCGTGACCTACACCGCAGTCTTTGGCGTCTTTATCGGAGGACGCCTTGGCTATGTCCTTTTCTACATGATTCCCAAAGAGGGGCTTTCCGCAGTGCTGAGTGACCCGATTCAAATCATTCGGGTTTGGGACGGAGGAATGTCGTCGCATGGAGGGATTCTCGGGATCATGTTCTTCACTCTTTTTTACGCGTGGAAACATAAGCTGTCCTGGCCTGCTCTGGGCGATGGAATTGCGATCGTCGCTCCCCTGGGTGTGTTCTTCGGGCGGATGGCTAACTTTATCAACGGTGAGCTTTACGGGACCAAGACGTCTTCCGATGCGTGGTATGGCGTGAAGTTTCCTGCTGCTTTGTGGGAAAAGGGGGGCATTGATGACATCGAGTATGCGCTTAATGAAGCGGCGATGGTCAACACTGAGGTCGAGCAGTTGATGATCCAGGCAGACGGTCCCATCACGCATGGCTTGTATCATCGCGTGATTGAAATTTCCCGGGAAGATCCAGAAGTTCTCAAGGCGCTCGGAAATCATATTGCACCCCGCCACGCTTCCCAACTTTACGAAGGATTTCTTGAAGGCGCGCTCATCTTTGCCATTCTCTATTTCATTCGGGTCCGCTTTCCCAAGTTGGTCCATGGAACGATCACGGGGCTCTTTTTTATCTTCTACGCTCTCTTCCGCATCTTGGTGGAAAATGTGCGTGAGCCAGATGCCGAGCGTGTCCTTGGGGTGACCAAGGGGCAGTTCTACTCCAGTTTCATGATCTTGATCGGTCTCGCTTTCTTGATTTACGCCCGTAGTAAGCGTTCAAAAGAGTGCTGATACTCTTCAGGTAAGCATTGCTCGGCAGCCTCTAGTTTGGTAGCTAGCGCGCCTCATGAAGAGCGAAGAAAGAAAGGAAGTGCGTGTCTTTGCGCCGGCGACGGTGGCTAATGTGGCCTGCGGCTATGATGTGCTGGGCTTCGCAATTGATGCTCCGGGCGATGAAGTGGTGGCGAGGCACTCGGACGAACCAGGACTTCGGATCACTAAAATCACCGGAGACGATGGTAAGCTTCCTCTCGAAGCGGAGAAGAATACCGCGGGAGTCGCGGCACTCGATCTTTTGAAACACCTTGGAATGCTGGACCTTGGAATCGAATTGGAGATTCACAAAAAGATGCCTTTCGGAAGTGGTCTCGGATCCAGTGCGGCGAGTGCCGTTGCCGGAGCTTACGCAGTCAATTGTCTCATTGGAGAGCCGCTCACCAAGAAGCAGCTTCTTCCTTTTGCGATGACCGGAGAGGCGAGTGCCGATGGAGCCTGGCACGCGGACAACGTGGGTCCTTGTCTTCTGGGAGGGATCGTTTTCATTCGCGATAATCAGGAACTTGATATCGCCAATCTTCCGGTTCCCAAAAATCTTTGGGCGGCGGTGGTGCATCCTGATATCGAAATTTTAACGAAGGTCGCGCGGGGAATTCTTCCGACCGAAATCCCTCTCGAAAATGTCACGCAGCAGATCGGAAACCTAGGAGGGCTCATTTGTGGCCTCATCCAAGAAGACTATGGCATGATTAGTCGCTCCGTGCATGACGTCATTGCCGAGCCTCGTCGACAAAAGCTCATTCCTGAATTTTATAAAGCGAAGCGCGCTGCTTTGGCTTCCGGAGCGCTCGGCTTCAGTATTTCCGGAGCAGGACCCAGCGTCTTTGCGCTTTGCGAAGGGGAGGAGTCGGCGAAGAAAGTGGGTGCGGCCATCGAAGAGGTCTTTTCCAAGATTAATCTCGGTAACCAACTCTACATTTCGAAAGTGAACCGCTCTGGCGTCAAAGTGATCGGATAAATGAGCCAGCGATTTTACAGCACCAAAAGTCCTGAGATTTTTGTCGACGTCAAGGAGGCGGTTCTTCGTTCGCTTCCATCCGACAACGGGCTCTACATGCCCGAGCATCTTGAAGAACTCCCGGCGGAGTTTTGGGAGAACTGGCGGGAAATGAGTTTCTCCGAAATGGGCTTTCATATCGCACGGCAGATTTTCCGGGACAGTGTTCCGGAGGAGGAACTGCGACGGATTGTTAAAGAGACTCTTTCTTTTGAAGTGCCCGTGGTGAAGGCGACGGCGAATGCACATGTTCTCGAACTCTTCCATGGGCCAACGTTGGCATTCAAAGATTTTGGAGCCCGTTTCATGGCCCGTCTCATGTGCTACCTCACGCGCAATGATGAGGGCCTCCTCACCGTGCTCGTTGCAACAAGCGGCGATACCGGCGGTGCGGTGGCAAGTGCTTTCCACAATGTCGAGGGAACACGAGTCATCATTCTTTATCCCAAGGGGAAGGTCAGTGGGCTTCAGGAGAAACAGCTCACCACTCTGGGCGGAAATATCACCGCCTTAGAAATTGAGGGCACCTTTGATGATTGCCAACGGATGGTGAAGTCGGCCTTTCTCGATCGAGAAATGTCCGAGCGCCTCAATCTCACTTCGGCCAATTCCATTAATATTTCCCGGCTCGTTCCGCAGAGCTTCTACTATTTTGAAGCGGCTCGCCAATTTGAAAATGCTCCGGTCTTTGTCATTCCCAGCGGGAACTTTGGAAATCTGACCGCCGGTCTTCTCGCTGAAAAGATGGGCTTAAAAGTGAAGCACTTTGTTGCGGCTACCAATGCCAACGATGTCGTGCCCGCTTATCTGGAAAGCGGCAAATATGAGCCACGGGAAAGTGTCGCGACCATTTCAAACGCGATGGATGTGGGCGCTCCGAGTAATTTTGCGCGGATGGAAAACCTTTTTGGGGGAACTTGGGAGGGTATGATTTCCCGGATCCGAGGCTACGCTTTTTCGGACGAACTCACCCGGGCAACGATTGGCCGCGTGATGCTGGATACGGGATACATGCTTGAGCCTCACGGCGCCGTAGGCTGGCTTGCGGCTGAAGCGTGGCGAGAAGAAGAGGGGAATCGCCAGGATGAAACGATCCTTCTTGAGACCGCGCATCCGTCTAAATTTCTCGACGTGATGGAAGAGGAGCTGGGTGAGGGAACGATTGAGATCCCTGAGCGTCTCGCCTGCCTCGCAGATCGAGAAAAAGTGGCGATTCAGATGAAGCCGGATGAAGCCACCTTTCATAGATGGCTTCAGAGTTTGGCTTAAGTGATTCTATTTCCCTTCAAGCTCGGTCGTGTTGTAGTTATCTGGAAGACGAATCAGCTCATCTCCAATTTTCACGGGTGGCAGGCCACTGGCACCGGCATAGGCGTTTGGCTTGAGCTCTGCGGAATATTGTCCGGCATCTTCACTCAAAATAGCGACTCGGCCGAGGACGCCCGATCCGCGGCGAATGCCGAGTTTATCACCTTTTAGGAAGGTCATGCCATTCTGTGATTGGAAGGTGATAAAGCCGAGTTCGGTATTCACAAAATTGACTTTTCCCATGACGAGGGCGATCCGGATCCGATTTTCGGCGCGCTCGGCGCGTTGAGCTTCTTTCGTCTCACGCTCATGAATAAAGGTCGTTTCCTTTTCGAGGACCTCATTTTTGCGTTCAATCTTCGCCTTCTCTTCAGTGACTTCGGCAAGTTGCTTCTTGATACGTTCAATGTCGGCAGAGGTTTCATCGGAGACCTCTGTGACGGCGGGAGTTGCCGGAACGCTTGGCGGTGCAGGAGCGGGATAAGGGTAGGACGGGCGATAAACCGGAGTCTGGAGCGCATTACGCTCTGCTTGGAGAGCCGTGAGCTCTTGTTCCAACCTGAGGCGCTCTTTCAGGGCCTCGTTCGAATCTGAATTTTCGGAGAACTTCCCGAAAGACAGAAGGAATGCGACGACAACCAGAATGCTGGTCGTGGCTAGCAGGATATTCGTGGTATTCATAGGTGTTCTCGTGTTTTAGGGCAATCAGGGCCTAAATGTCAAAAACCGAACGCGTGGGCGCTCGGATGCCCTTTAGTCACGCCCCGCTAAGGACATCAGGACCTGGAGGACATACCAGAAGAGAAGCGCGACGCTCGCAAAGAGGCCCAGTGAGGCCGCCACGTGCTGATCAGGACGGTAATGGTGAATGATGTTGCTCGTCTGGTGGAGGATGGCAGCTCCGGCAAACACGACCATGGCGGCGGAGAACCAAAGTCCGAGGCTGAGGCTCTCAACAAAGAAGGAGGCAGCAATGAGACCCATCGCAATGAATCCAACGATTTTTAGGAATCCTCCCAAGAAGGAGAAATCTTTTTTAGTGGTGAATGCGATGAAGGTGATTCCAACGACGAGGCCTGCGGTGATGATCCCTGCTTCAGTGATCAACTCGGCGGTTCCTCCAGTCATTCTGAAAGCCATCAAGAGAAGGGGGAGCATGATAATTGCTTGCGCAACAACGTAGAGACCTAATCCCATATACTGGGTCGTTTTGCTCGCTCCTGACATGGCCCACTTATTGGCAACCGAGGAGGCAAGCATGAAGGCACCAAGAACGATGAGCCAGCTGAACGAGCTCTTGCCCAGAAGCGAGAAGACCATAATATCGATGTCCTTGATGCTGAAGAGCATCGCTTCGACGACGATGAAGGCGGCGATCGCTCCGGCAAGGTGGCCGTAGGTGCGTCGAATAAAGGCGGCGCGGGCATCTTCTGGTGCCAAAGCGACACTGTTTGGGCTTCCGTAGATATCTTGAGCGTTCATGATTTTATGTTTGGTGGGAAAATAGAGGTAAAATAGCGCGAATCAAGGGAAAGTAACACCATTTCTGTTCTGCGAAAGCGCTTCGCGCGCTTGCATTTCCTCTCGCTCCCGGGTTTCCTCCGCGCAGCACGATGGCAGGGGAATTTTCGATTGAATCACTGAACAAAGCACAGCAGGAAGCGGTGCGTTGTTTGGATGGTCCTGTTCTGATTCTGGCGGGTGCAGGAACCGGGAAAACCAGGACGGTGACGTGTCGAATGTCAGCCCTTCTGGAAAATGGCGTTGCTGCCGAAAATATCCTCGCCGTCACTTTCACGAATAAGTCGGCGGCCGAGATGCGCGAGCGGGTGATCGGGATGGTGGGAAAGAAGAGAGGAAAGGACCTGACAGTCTGCACCTTCCACTCTCTCTGTGTGCGGATTCTCCGTCGCGATATCGAACGGGTCGGTTACGGAAAGAAATTCGTGGTGATGGCCGGTGGAGACCAGACGGGAATCATCCGTCAGCTGATTATCCGAAAAGGGGGAGCGAAGGAAAAACTCAAGCCGTTCGAAGTGATGGCGGAGATTTCCAAGGCGAAGAGCTATGAAAAGCCCCTCAATGAGATTGAAGACAATCTCATTGCTGCGATCGCGGTGGCCTACCAGAACGAATTGCGGGCGCAGAATGCCGTTGATTTTGATGATCTCCTTATTTTGGGTGAAAAGATCCTGCGCGAACACTCGGAGGCGCGCCTCTACTGGCAGGAGCTTTTCCAGTATATCACGGTGGACGAGTTTCAGGACACCAACAGCCTGCAGATGAGGCTCATCCAGCAGCTCGTGCAAAAGCCCTACAATATCTGCGTGGTGGGCGATGACGATCAATCGATCTACGGCTGGCGCGGAGCGGACGTGACCAACATCCTGCAATTTGAGCGCTTCTTCCCGAATCCCAAGGTGATTCGGCTTGAGGAGAACTATCGCAGCACCCAGGCGGTGTTGGAAGTTGCCAATAGTCTGATTAAGCACAATGTGGGCCGTCGCGAAAAGGAACTCAAACACACGATTCCAGGGGGCGATTTGGTGAGGCTGGTGACGATGCCTGGCGAGCAGGAAGAAGCCGAGTGGGTCGTTCAGGATATTTTAGCGATCCGGGATGAGGGCAGGGAGCTAGAGGATTTTGCGATTCTCTTCCGCACCAATGCGCAGATCCGCAAGATGGAGGAAGTCCTCCGCGAGGAGAAAGTTCCTTATCGAATGGTGGGAGCGCAGAGCTTCTACGATCGGAAGGAAGTTCGCGATGTTTTGGGCTATGCCCAGCTCCTCGATAGCACTGAGATGGATGTTTCCCTCCTCAGAGTTCTCAATACGCCACCTCGAGGGATCAGTCAGAACACGGCGATGATGGCCGGGGAGTGGAGCCGCGAGCGAGACCAGGGGATTTGGAAAAGTCTCATTGACCCGCAATTTTTGGCAGGGCTTTCGACACGTGCGGTGGGCTCGATTAATCGCTTTGTGGAGCAGCTCGAGGATCATCAACGCCAAATCGTGAATGGTGACAATCCCGGCGTCGTTCTGGATCGTTGGCTTCGTGAAATGGATTTCATGGAGTGGCTCATGCGCCAGTGCAAAGCTGATAAAGAGCGTGATGCCCGACGGGAAGCGGTCGCGAGCACGGTGGGGGATCTTACCGCTGCCACGAAGAAGGGAGTGGAGCTACGGGTCTACCTCGACAAAATTGCGCTCGATCGTGATAAGAAGGATGATGATCTTGATAAGAAATCAGGAGTCACGCTGATCACCCTGCATGCTTCGAAGGGGCTGGAATATCCTATCGTTTATCTTCTGGGGCTGGAACAAGGGATCCTGCCTCATAAGAGGAGTGTCGATGAGGGCACGATTGATGAGGAGCGCCGTCTCCTTTATGTCGGGATTACGAGAGCAAAGGAAAGGCTTTCAATGACCTGCTGCTCGACTCGCGTGAAGTGGGGAAACAAGGAGTCCTGTGAGCCTAGCAAATTTCTGCTAGAGTTGAATTTCGATTGGCTCTCCGAGGAGGACTATGACGATCTCATGAATCAGGAGGCGAGCGAGGATGATCTCCGTGGCTTCTTTAGTGGGATGTCCGATATTCTAGAGTGATTGGATCCTGAGGACAAAAAAATCCCCAAGCTCGGTAGAGCGAGGGGATTGTAAAAAATAGATCGAAGTCTAGTTACTTGCGGCGGCGGTTACCGGCGAGAGCAAGGAGGCTCAGACCAAGTAAGAGAGCGCTGGATGGCTCTGGGACGGCTTCTAGAGAGAGGATATTGGTATTGTAGGAGGAACCAACAGTGTTCCCCCAATCAACGTCATCACGACCGACGTCTCCGAATAAAACTTCTCCAGGTGCTCCCATCGCGCTGAAGGAAGCTGAGTCTCCAGTAGGGCCGGTATCTTCGCCATCAAGTTGAATCCCAGTATTCAGAAGGCTCAAGCCGGTTGAATCAGCAACACCCGTCATATTTCCAATGACGACAAAGAGATCACTATTCGCGACGGTATTGTCAATAGTGAAGTCGAAAGAAAAGGCACCAGCGTCGGGTGAATTGATAGCCTGGCTGGCGTCGAATTGCGTGAGTCCAAGAAACCCGTTTAGTCCGTTAGTTTGTAAATCCGTCGCAGTGGCTGGAATGCTACCCGGAGCAAAGGTGTAAAGCGCGACAAATCCGCTGTTGAGGGGTTCCCCAATGAGATTGCCGAAGGCGAGATCCTCACCACTTCCTGTGATATTAGCGATGGTGATCGATGCTCCATGTGCTGATGCTGTCAATGCGGCAGCGATTACTATAAGTCGTTTCATAAAATATGTCTGATAGTGGTGTGTGATTTTAAAGAGTCGAGAAGAATGCCGGAAGTTCGGCGAGTGCTGATGTGGAAGCAGACTTGCGTTCGATGGAGATAGCTCCAGTGACAACAGTTGCTCCTTCATTTCCGGAAAATTGACTGGTTGTTAAGCGCCAGGTGCCACCACCGGTAGTGTGGACAAAGTAGCGGACGTATCCGCCAGCGCCGTCGGGCACCCAAAATACATCGGCCGCTGCGGAACTGAATGATTGGGTTAAATCGTCCTTGAGGCCGAGCTCATCGAGAGTTTGTCCTGCAGGACTGGGAACTGTAAAGATACTGAATCCAGCCGTTGCTGCGATGATCGTGCCAGTCTTCTTAACCTCACCGAAAAGAGTAATCGTTTTTGGGGAACTCTTAACCTCCACAAACGCACCATCGGGGTAGAAGAAAGCGATGGGTTTAGGGGGGGAGCTAAATTGATTTTCGGTCGAACGGAACTCGTTGAAGTTAGCGTTGTAATAGTAGCGATCGTAGTCGCCTGCTCCGTCTGGAACCCAGACGATGTCCGATACTACAGAGTTGAACGATCCTGTAAGAGTTGCACTCGTCCCTGTTCCAAAAACCTCGTTAAGCGTCTTGGCCTGACGAACGGCATAGCTCGCAGCGCCTGCTGCTATTCCTGAACCTTCGATGGTGATTGTTGTTGCAGTGGATGTAGTGACTACAGCGACCGCTCCGTTTTGTGCTCCATTGGAGACTTCGAGGAGGTAGGTTGCGTTTGGGTCGGTTAAGGTTGCCGTGAAGTCGACATCAGCATCAGTAATAACGTTAGCGGCCTCAGAATCAATGATTCCGGATACCAATATATCACCATGGAGATTAATTCCAATGGGATTGAAGCCAACAACGAGATCAGATTTCACGTAACCCGAAGGGGCAGTGTATGCCAATGTCTGTCCGCAAAGCGGCAGAACCATAAAGCTGGAGAGGAGAGTGATGGTTTTTTTCATGGGGATTAAACTCATGAACAGATTGCGCAGGGAGTTGGACCGAAGTCACTAGGAAAATTCGATAAATTCTTCGATAAATTCTCCTGGCGGCTCTTTTTCTATTGGAAAAAGAATTACGTTGATTGTAATTAATTGAGGAGGGCTGGACGAGGGGAAAATAGCCCCAGAGTTCTTGATGAAGAGTTGCGAGAATCCTTGGCTCTGTTAAAGATACGTTGCAAAGTGAAAAAGGGATATACAATAGGGAACGAAAAATTGGTGAAAGTGCTTCAAGGCGCTTCCTGCCACCTTTTGGGCCTTTGGAAAAAACAAGGAAAGGAAGAAGGAGCCCTGCGAATTGCGGTAATTGGTGGCGGTTGCAGTGGTCTGCAATACCAAATGGACCTTGTCGATGGCCCAAGGGACCGTGACATCATGGTGGAAAGCAATGGGGTGAAGGTCGTTATTGATCCCAAAAGCGCTTTGTTTGTCAGCGGGAGTGAATTGGATTACTCCGACGACTTGCAGCAGGGTGGGTTTAAGGTGAGTAACCCAAATGCCTTGGTGACCTGTTCATGCGGTGAGAGCTTTGCGGCCTAGCAAAAGGGCATGACATTTTCTGAATCATTGTGAAGGAGCCCATGGATCCATTTTTAATCCTTGGCTTGCCGGAGCGATTGGCGGTCGATACGAGTCAGCTTGAGGAACATTTTCGGAGATTGGGAAAGGAGGCGCATCCTGATCGTGGGGGTTCGGCTGCGGACTTCGAGCGATTGCGTTCTGCGTATGAAGTGGTGAAATCGCCAGCGAAGAGAATACGAGCGATGGTGGGCGAAGCCGAATCCCGAGGGTCGGTCCCGGGAGAGGTGATGGATCTTTTTGGATCTGTCGCTGAAGCCATGGAGGCGGTGGAGCAATTTCTCAAGGAACGAGCGGTTGCTCGAAGCGGATTGGGACGTGCGGTGCTGGACGCTAAGATCCCGGCACTCAGGAAATCACTGGAAGATCTCGCCGAAAAACTTGGAGTTTTGGAATCGGGTTTGATCGCCTGGTTTCCATTTTTTGATAAAAAGGGGTGGGATGCTTGTGAAGCTGAGATGGGTGAGGTGGCCCGGGGCTTGGTGTTTTTAGAGAAATGGCAGGCCCAGATTCGAGAGGCGACGGGAAAGTTGTTCGAAGCCTTGCTAGGAGGGATGTCCTAATCCATGAATATGGAAGCGATGAATGAGGTGATTGTAGGGATTGATTTAGGGACAACGCAGTCTGCGGTGGGCGTGGTTGAATCTGGATTTCCGATCCTGCTTGCGAATGAAGAAGGTTCAAGGCTCACTCCAAGCGCGGTCTGGTATGGTGAATCTGGTGAAGTCGAGGTGGGGGCATTGGCACTGCGCCGTCAGGGTGTCGATCATGTCATCACGAGTGTGAAGAGTTTAATGGGTCGACGCTTCGATGAAGTGGATGAGTCCGAAAGAGTCGTGAGAAATGGCGAGGGATTGCTTCTGGAAAGCGCCGCTGGACCCAAGTCACCCGAGGAAGTTTCGGCTGAGATTTTGAAGAAGTTGAAATCTGTCGCGGAAATGCAGCTCGAAGGCGAGATTTCAAAGGCGGTGATTACGGTCCCGGCATATTTTAACGACGGGCAACGGGCAGCGACCAAGAAGGCGGGAGAAATGGCGGGACTGGAAGTGGTTCGGGTTCTCAGTGAGCCGACCGCTGCTGCCCTGTCCTATGGCTTGGACCGGCTGGATGAATCGTCCAAGGTGGTCGTCTTCGATCTAGGGGGAGGGACCTTTGATGTTTCGGTGCTCGAAATGAGAGAGGGCGTGTTTGAGGTGCTGGCGACCGCCGGGGATACTTCATTGGGTGGAGACGATTTCGACGAGGCTCTCACGCTCTTTGCGGCTGATCAGCTCGGAATGAGATGGGGTGACCTGGATGCGATGGCACGGGTGATGTGGCTTTCTGAAGGACGACGGGTCAAGCATGTGCTGTCTTCGGCCGAGGAGGCGACCTTTCGGGTTCCCTTCGTCGGCGAGATCTCAGTGAGTCAGGATCGATTCAGGAAATTGCTATCCGATCACTTAGGCCGCATGGAGAGTTGTTGTCGGAGAGCCTTGCTTGATGCGCGGGTTGAATTAGGAGATCTGGATTCTGTTCTCATGGTAGGTGGCAGCAGCCGTATTCCCATGGTGCGGAAAAAGGTGGCGGCAATTTTTGGGAAGGAACCTGATTTAAGTCAGCATCCCGACGAGGCGATCGCTCGTGGGGCTGCCATTCAGGCTGGTATACTGGCTGGGACGGTTCGGGAGGTTTTGCTGCTGGACGTGACACCTTTAAGTCTTGGGATTGAGACGATGGGAGGACTCATGAACATCTTGATCCCTCGGAATACGACGATTCCATGCAAGGCGGGGGAAATGTTTACCAATGCTGTCGATTTTCAGCGCTCGATGAAAATTCAGGTTTTGCAGGGGGAGCGGGAACTCGCAAAAGACAATTGGGTGCTTGGGGGCTTCGAACTCCCTTTTGAAGCTTCCGGAAGAGGTCAAGCCAGGGTGGGAGTAGAATTTCGAATTGATGCGGATGGGATTCTTTCGGTTCTCGCGCGGGATGTGGCCACAGGAAAGGATACCGTGATCGAGGTCGGGAGTTCGGCGGTGGATGTGACTGAGGCCAAAGTGGAGAGAATGGTCAGCGAGAGCGTAGAGTTTGCCTTTGAGGATATGAATGCGCGCGTCTTTGAGGAGGCGCGACTCAAGGCGAACGAACTTTTGCCAGCGGTCGAGATGGCTCTCTCTCAGGTGGGGGACCTCCTTGATCAGAGTGAGTTGCAGGAAATTGCCGAGGCGAGGGCGAAGGTGGAAAAGGCACTTTTAGGGAATCAGTCGGCTCTTCTTAAGGAAGGGGTCGAATGTCTGGATCGGGCGACCGAATCAATGGCAACGCTCCTCATTGAAAAGGCGAGTATATCACTTTTTTCCCCGCAGGGGGATTGACTTTGCGTAGTGATATCCGCCAGAGTCCTGCAGTCTATTTAAAATGAGTGAATCAAAAGTTTACCTATGTCCCTCCTGTCAGTCGGTTATTCGATCTGATCGGGATGTTTCCGAGGGGCTAAAGTGTGACTCTTGTGGTTCCAGTTTTGGCGGCAGCGGCACCGCAGCGCCCAAACGACCTCGTCCTAATAGTGCTGCTAGTCCGAGCATTCTTCGCGATGTCATGAAAAATCGTAAGGGGGCTTCACTCCCAGTGTCTTTTGGTTCGCCAGAAAAGTTGGGAAATTTCAAGTCGAAAGAGTTGGAGACGACGGAGGAAGGGAGCAGGGACGAGGAGTCGATTCTCTCTGACGGGAGCCGGCAAGTGAAGCGCCGGAAAAAACGGAGGAAAGAGGAGAAACACAAAAAGCTCTACATTTTTATCACTGCTTGGATCGGTGTAATTGTCACGTTGTTGTTCATTTTTCAGATTAAAAGCGACGACGGGAAGAAAAATACTAGGGCTGCTGCAAATACTGGAATGCCGCCATGGATGCGCGAGTTCGATCGTTCCCACCTCGAATCGATCAGCAAAAACTATAACAGTTTCATTCAAGCTCCTTCTCTACCTGCAAAACAGCAGTCTATTGATCGTTCATCACAGATGGCGGCAAAGTTTTCTCGCTTCAGTCAAACCCATTCGATTCCTGCCTTTAAAGGAAAGATGAGACTCAGAGCTCGGCATATTCTGGAATTACAGGAGGATCCATTAGTTTTGGCGGTGGAGACTCTTTGGCAGGATTTAGAGGGCAAGAGGTCCGAGGCCGTTCATGTCTGGGATGGAAAGGAATGGAGATTGGACTGGGAGTGTTATGCGCCTTACTCGACAGTCCCGTGGACGCTCTTTCGATCCGGAGTTGGTAAGCAAGAGGGGGATTTTCGTCTCTTGGTTCGACGCAGGGAAGCTGGAGATGCTTCTAAAAATTTGGCTCTTCTGTTTTACGCCCCCCCTTATGCGGGTGATAAATCACCGGAAGCCATCCGGGCAACAGAGTCTCCCGAAATAGTTGTGGATCGAAAGAGTGAAGTTGGAGAACGCTTGTCTCAAATCCTCTCTGACGTTGAGGAAAAAAAGCGTCCCATGGAGAGCATTTTGGGAATCGATGATCTTTCTGGGATGGCGCGAGTGTTTGTCTCTCTCGCATGGGAGGAAGACGAAACCGGAGAGCCGCAGATGGTTCTCAAGCAAATCAATGGAATATCCTGGTATGGTAAGCGAATTCAAGAATTGCTTTCAAATCAAGACTCAAGTGAGGCTGATTCCAAGTCAGACTTGAATGAGCCTGTTCTTGAACCTACGGTGGAAAGCGAATGAGTGAAGATCAGCCCGAACCGGAAGCGCGCGAGATTCCTGAGGAAAGGGTCAAAAAACTACGCCGTGTTAAAAAAGGGCGACGCTCCAAGCAGACGAAGGGTTCAAGCGCGAGTGATTCTCTCCTGAATAAAGGGAAAGAGCTTCTGCATGGGATTCAGGCCGATGATGATGATTCCGGTCATGTGGACGTTGCGGAGCAGGTTCGCCGCCTGAAGAAGAAGGGTCCTATTGAAACTCTTGATGAGGTTTGGGGAAGTAAAAAGCGCTCCACTTCATGGTTGTGGGTCAGTCTCTTGGCGGTGATTATCCCTCTCATTGGCGTTGGCGTGGGGATCTCCATGCTCACCCAGAATCAAACAGAGGATGAGAATGGAGGTCATCCAATCGAAATGTTCAGTGGTTCCGATGTGGAGAAAACGAGTTCTCACAATTGGTTCGACGGTGATTCTACGGTGTGGCTGGGGAAAGCCGTTGATATTTTAAAAGCTTTTAATACCGCGAAATCGCCCGACGAGGTGCTCGCATTTGTGCGACCTTCTCCATACGCAACGTTAAACCCGCTTGAACCCAATCGTTGGTCCTCTCCCATGATCTTAGATACGATGTATGACGTGACATGGCGCTTGCCGACAGTGTCGCCACCCGGTGGGGGACAAGAGCGAGGATATGTCGTCGTCAGTGGGCAACGTGAGAATTTCGAGCCATTCTCGGCTTACTTCGTGGAAGAGGACGGAGAATTGCTTCTCGATTGGGACGCTACTACCAACTGGTGTGAAATTCCGTTTGTTGAGTTTATCGAGGAAGAGTCTCGCAGCGTGGCGATCATCAGGGGTAAAATCGAAAAAAAGCCAATTTATGACAGTGTGATCGGAGGAATTACCTATTCAGGTTATCTCTTGGCCAGCGATGATGGATCCGAGTTTATTTTTTGCTATGTGCCTTTGGACTCAGACAAGCAACGACTCGATGATACGCGCATCAAAACGATTCTAAATTATAAGCGATTTGTGGGTCCTCTTTTGAAGGACCTTCCGGTCACTCTTCGTGTTCGCTTTGGAGATGGAAAAGGAGGAGGCAAGCGCTTCGAGATTGTCGACCTTGTTCACGATAAGTGGGTCAGGCCCTGATCGCTTCTGCGAGACCTTGGCGCATCGCGTCAATCGGGGCGTCACGATTTGTCCAGTATTCCAGAGAAAGCGCACCTTGATGAAGGAGTAGCGAGATTCCATTTGCGATCCGGGCTCCTTGAGCTTGGGAGTCACGCAGGAGTCTGGTGCAGGAAGGATTGTAGATCGTGTCGTAAACGAGGTGATGAGGTTCGATCCAATGCGATGGCAAGGGGGAGGGATCACTTTGTTTGAGCCCGACCGAGGTGGTGTTGATGATCAGCTCGCTATTGGCAATGGCTTCCTGGAGAGCTGGATCGTCAAGAGAGTGGATGGACAGTCGATCACCAGGGCCCTCTAACTTTTCACCGTGGAGAAGGGGATCGAGTAGAGTCTGCATCGAGGTAAGCTTTTCAACAGTCCGATTGGCGAGGGTCAACTGCGGGCAATCTTCCAGGCAGCACTGGGTGGCGATGGCGCGCCCCGCTCCTCCGCCGGCACCAATGATGACGATGCGAAGATCGCCTAGATCAAGACCGAAGTCTTCCCGGATGGCGCGCACAAATCCTGGGCCATCGGTATTAAAACCGACCTTCTTCTCTCCCTCGAAAACGATGGTGTTTACGGCGCCCATCAAGCGGGCTCCTTTTCCAACTTCGTCACATGCATCAAGGGCTTCAAGCTTGTGGGGCACGGTGACATTGATCCCTTGAATCCCTATCTCGTGCATTTTTTCGAAAGCCTCTGCCACACGACCCTCGGGAACTTCGACACGGATGTAGCGGACATTCAGCTCGAGGGCGTCGAGAGCGGGTTGGTGAAGTTGGGGGGAAAGAGAGTGGGCAACCGGATTTCCGATGACCGCGAAGCGAGCGGGCTTTGGCGCGTTTGTGTTGATGGAAGAGAGGTCGTCGAGATGGTAGTGGGTCATGAAAGTAGGGCGGTGAAGCGTTGGATACGTCGGAGGCATTCTTCTTGTCCGAGAATTTCAAGGATGGCCCCGAGATCCGGTCCTCCAGCTTTTCCGGAAAGCGCGATGCGGAGGGGGAACATCAATTGTCCGGGTTTGGCTCCGTGAGCCTTCGCGGTGGATCCGATGACGGACTTTGGATCGCTCCAGTCAGTCAGACCTTGGATGGTCTCGGCAAGAGCGGTCAAAAGAGCGCCTGCAGAGTCGTTTCCTTTCACTTTCGCCAAGGGCTCGCTATCGATGGGATATTCTGGATCGAGGTAGAAAGAAACGGCGTCCGGAGCCTGAGTGAGGAGAGAGACTTTTTCCTGAATCGATTTGAGCATCTCAGGAGTGGGAGTGGTTTCACAGTAGGCTTCGGCGACTTCCACAAATTTGTCCGGGGTGAGTGCCAAGAGGTGTTGTTGGTTTACCCATTTGCACTTTTCAGCATCGAATCGACCGGGCGATCGGTTGATCGCCTCCAAGGAGAATTTTTCGATCAATTCCTCGGGAGAAAAAATTTCGGAATCATCCTTGGGTGACCATCCGAGAAGCGCGATGAAGTTGACGACAGCGGGGGAGTAGAAGCCCTGTTTGGGGTAGTCACCTAGCGCGGCACCCACGTCACGCTTCGACATCTTGGAGCCATCGCCATTTAGAATAAGCGGAATGTGGGCATATTGCGGTGCCGTTTTGCCGAAAGCTTCAATGAGCTGAAGGTGTTTCGGGGTATTCATGAGGTGGTCCTCACCACGGATGACGTGGGTGATTCCCATGGTGAGATCGTCTACGACATTGACGAAGTGAAAAACGAAGGAGCCGTCGGATCGCCGGACCACCATGTCGGGCGTGTTCGATTCGTCGGTGTAGTCGATGGTGACTTCTCCACACACCATGTCTTGTATCGTGATGGGCTTCCGAACGAAGCGGAAGCGCCACGCGCCATCATCTTCATAGACACGGTCAGCGGCTACCAGCTTTTCGAACCACTCGAGATAAATGTCACTCCGCTCGCTCTGATAAAAGGGACCCTCCCAGTCGAGTCCCATCCATTCCATGCCCTCGAAGATTGCAGCACGGGCCTCTTCGGTGTTCCGTGCTTCATCGGTATCTTCGACGCGGAGGACGAAGGTGCCCCCAAGCTTTTTGGCATAGAGCCAGTTGAAAAGAGCGGTGCGGGCTCCACCAAGGTGGAGGTAGCCGGTGGGCGAGGGGGCAAAGCGGGTGCGGACAGGCGCGGACATCACAGTGAGCTATAGCCTGCTCTGTCGATCCGGGCAAACGGGAATCCGCAGCTTTGCGACGCTTTCCCTAGTAGAGAGTTTTGCGAGGCTCTTCCTTTTCTTTTTTCGCTTCGACGGCCATTTTCACGAAATCTCCTTCTTCGCAGCAGCGAACGAAATCTTCGCCAAAGCATTTCAGCTTATCCCAATCAGTTCGGATTTCCGCGGCTTCATCCTGGGTGATGGAGTTATCGTGCGCGGCTTGGGAGATGCGAGTGAGCAGACTGCCAAATTGGGCAACAATCTCGTTGGTGGCCGGGAGGTATTCGAAGCCCTGCTGACAGGTGCTTTCTGGGTTTCTGACAAAGTAGCCGCCGGTTTTCTGACAGAGCCATTCGATGATGCGCGGTTCATCAGTGAGTCTGATGATTTCCAAAAGGCGATCCAGCGGGTTGCGTGAGCCGCTGCCGCTTTCGGATTGCTCTTGCGCCCATTTGTAAACGAGAGAGAGGGAGACTCCGAGTTCAGAGGCGACCTCTTTAGGGCTGCTTTTTTTAAAGGCCTCTTTGAAAATCTCGTGTGATTCCATAGGCGACAGACTAGTTAAAATTCTACCGAGGTGCAAGCTACTGCTGCGGGACGTATATCTGGGAACCCATCTTGATGACTTGAGCTGGACTGAGTGAAACCTGGTTCAGAGAGTTAATGGTAGGAACATCCGTGCCGTAGAAGCGGGCGATGTCATCGAGTCGTCGATTCTGGCTCACGGTGACAAGTTCAGGTCTGCTGGAGTGACCAGCGGCCGCAATTCGTGGGGGAGGCGTCGCTCTGGGAGCTTCTGCGACTCGTTGTCTGGGCTCTGGAGCAGGTTTGGTAGCGACGATACTCCGATTGTTACCGGGCACTTTAATTTTCCGACCAATTTGAAGCTTTCGTGGGTTCAATCCGGGATTTGAGGCCATCAACTTTCTCAGTGAGGTTCCGTGCCGGTTCGCGACTTCTCCGAGGGTGTCGCCTGATTTGATTGCGTAGCTCGAAGTCGGGCTGGAGTGGCTCGAAGTAGAGACCGAAGTCGATTTACTGGCTCGGGGAAGGCAAAGGGACTTTCCAATTTTGAGCCGGGAGGGATTGAGGCCTGGATTGGCCTTTTGAAGTGCTGAGACTGAGAGTCCGCGAGATTTTGCGATTCCCCAGAGGGTGTCACCTTTCTTGATGCGATAACCGGATTCGCTTGAGCTTGAAGTGCTGCGCTGAGTGGGCTTGCCGGAAGTAGCAAGTCTTTCACTGATTGAAGCGACTTTGGAGCGCAACGAGGAGACTTCTTGCTCCAGCTTGCCGATGCGTTGCTCTTGCGAGGCAGCGAGAAGAGGCTCCGAGAAAGCCAAAAAACTAAGGGAAAGAAGGGTGAGAGTCTTCATAGAACAAGGAGGACATTACCCAACTATTCTAAATAGTTCAATAAAATTAATTAAATTTTTAAAAACTTTCAAAGATTTCCTGATTCTAGCGCAATCTGACGCACTTCATCAACCGATTTGACCTGTGAGAGCTTTTGGCGCAGTGGTTTGGCCCCTGGAAACCCCTTGCAATAGGTCATTAGGCGAGATCTCATCGCCATCAAAGTGTGGCGCTCGTCGCCATAGCGATCCGATCCGACGGCCAGTTCACAGTGCCGAATGACGAAGGACCAGCGTTCCTTCACGCTTGGAGGAGATAAAAGTTCCCCGGTTTTTAAAAAATGTTTAGCCTCTTTGAACAGCCAGGGGTTTTGCATCGCGGCCCGCCCAATCATGACTCCGGAAACTGCGGTTGTTTCCTTCCGCTTTTTGATCATCTCGGCGGAATTGATATCACCGTTTCCAATCACGGGAATGTTGACGCTTTGAGCGCATTCGTCGATCACCTCCCAATCGGCCTCGCCGCGATAGGATTGTGCCCGGGTTCTGCCGTGAACAGAGATTGCTTGAATACCCGAGTTCTCCAGCAGGCGGCACACTTCCGGTCCGTTGATGGACTGGGTGTCCCAGCCGATGCGGATTTTTCCAGTGACGGGAACTTCGTGTCCTACGGCGGCGACAATTTTTTCGGCAGTATCGACGAGAAGGGGGCAGTTTCGGAGAAGGGAGGAGCCTCCGTTCTTTGAGACCACCTTGTTGACGGGGCAACCGAAGTTGAGGTCAATGAAGTCGGGGCGTTTCCAATCGATGATTTTTTTTGCGGCCTCACCCATGCGGGTTCCATCGGCGCCAAAGAGCTGGATCCCAAGCGGGCGTTGCTCATCGGTGAAGGTGGTGTAGCGGCGGGTTCGATGGTCCGCTTGTAGGATTCCCTCGGCTGAAACGAACTCTGTCACCATGACGTCGGCCCCCAGCTCCTTGCAAAGAGTACGGAAGGTAACATCGGTCACCCCCGCCATGGGAGCGAGATAGATGGGGAACTGATCTTGGAACCAAGGGAGCATTATTCCTTTTTGTCGTCTGACTCGTTTTCTTCTGTTGAGGAATCCGAATCGATCTCCTCCTCCTCTCCAATGACAGGTTGCGGGTCGAGAAGTTCTCTGATCTCGTCTTGCACCTTTTCGACATCGGCGAGTGCGATTTGTGGATCCTTGATGATGAAAACGTCTCCTGTCTTACGATGTTCGTAGACTCGGAGCAGCCCGGAGGGGAGTTTCTGGGTGTCGGTTTCACGGAGAAGTTTTTGGCGCTCCAGCATTACCGCGAGAATGTAGCGTGCATTTTCGGTGTGCTCTTCTTCTTCTTCGACGAGACGGCGTAGAAGGGTTTCGGGGTCGTCCTTCACGACATCCTCTGTCTTTTCATCGGCGACCGGGAGTTTGAAAACGGTTTTCCAGTGAGAGAATGGGACTTCGCCCTCCTTATCGAGTTCCTTCCAGGCTTCTTCGGAGAAATCTTTTCGGAGATATCCCTCGGCATCTGCATCTGGGAAAATGGCGGCATGAATCGCTTGGCCATCTTCGAATGATTGCTCCGTTCCGGCGCAGACACGGGCGCGGGACTTGATGCTCCAGGGTTCTTTCATATTGCGACATTTCCTTCGGGCATCGTTGCTTAGAATGGAAGGAGTTTCTTAAGGGTTTGATAAATTGGCCGGCCCACCAATCGTCGTTGAATGAGCACAAGGGCGAGGCAACTGGCAAGGACATTGGTTCCCCAAGCGGCCCAGATCGGAGGAAGATAGCCGGACTCGCCAAGCGCGAGGAAGACCGTGGTGGTGAACATCATCCCGGCACAAAGGAAAACGGCGAGAGCGATGCCACCGGCGGCTCCTCGCCGAGTAAAGACAATCCCGAGAGGCGCGGCAAGGAGAACTAGGGCGAGGCAGATTCCGGGCTGGGCCCAGCGGTAGTGCCACTGGGTGAGGAAGCGCCGTTTGTTGGCCCAGGATTCGTCTCGATTGGCCTGAAGCCAGCTGTAGAGGTCGGGCACTCCGAGATTTACGGCATCCAGTCCTGGGCGGATGATCTGCCAGGGTGGTTCAGTCCATTTTTGGAAAGAGACGGGTCCTTCGGGAATTTCGTATTCGGGCATCAGAGGGCCGTTTTCAAAGATGCGACGATCAAGATGTTGAATTTCGACACCTTCGAATACCCAGTAAGTTCGATCTCGGTTCCAGCTCGCGCTCTTGGCTTGGAGGCGCATTTTGGGATGGCCCTCTTTGGTGAAGGTCCGGACCACGACATTTTGAAGGGGTTCGCCTTTGTTGAAGTCGTAGGGGAAGCTTCCGATGAACCACTGACGCCTCTCTTCTTCATTGTGGTAAACGACGTTGCGCGCTTGGCTGGACGATCCTTCCTGCGCTTGTTCGATGATTGCGTCCTTGTAGCCTTCGGCCCACGGAGCCCACTGATAATTGAAGCCGAGGCAGATCAGACTCGCGATGACTCCGACACATGCGAGGGGGAGAATTAAACGAATAACACCCCGACCGGTTTGAATCATCGAAACGATTTCCTGGCTACGGGACAATTTTCCGAGGCAGTAAAGGAGGGCAAGTAGGAGGGAAAAAGGGGCGAGGAGGACGAAGGCGACTGGAAATAGAATGGCATAATAGCGAGCCATCAGTGCCGATCCATTATCGGCATCCTTGAAGTCTCCCATATGGTCGGTGAGATCCAGAAGCGTGTAGATGGCATAGAGAGCCAGGAAGCAGAGGAGAAAGGATCCAAAAAACTCCCGAATGAGGTAGCGATCCAAGGAGCGGACGAGACCATAATAGAGCCCGCCGACTGCCGGAAGGAAGCAGATGACGCCGAGAACGACAGGGCGCAGCGAATGAGCCATCGTATTGGAATCAGGAAAACCAGCCAAGTGGTCATTGACCGCTTCCTGTTCCATTGGCCCCAAAACAGCCGCCAAAGCCGCGCCGACCATCGCCAAGACGATCATCGGTAGGAAGCGTTTAAGAAGGGATTGGGAATCCAAGGTGGCGGAAGCTAAACGATCCCTTCACTGAAGCCAAGGAGTTCGATGAGAGAATGCTGAGGAGTTGTGATGAAAGGACTTTTTAACAATCCCGTAGTTTCTCTCACAATGGTCACCTTTAAGCCATCGAATCCCCAGCTCGCCGCCGCCGCGGTGCTCCTGTGCGCCGGGGTTTTTCTTGCGCTGAAAAGAGCGAGATGACCACGTTGGTGACCTCCGATGAACTCTCTCGACGTCTTGCTGATCGAAATATCGCCAACTTGATTGGCGATTCCGAACTTCGTGAAGCGACTTTTCGTAAAATTGCCAGCCGAGCTTCAGTAACGGGCGAAAGCCGTCTTGCGGTCCAAACGATTCACTACATTAGGGGTCCCAGCGAACGTGCGATGACCTTGGATTCGGTGGCAACCACTCTCGCTAGTGGCGTTTCCCCAGCTGACGCGATGGACGTTGTGGAAGATCTGGAAAGCCGCCGACTGCAAGTTCGCTTTCTCGTGGCGGTGGCCGGACGAAAATCCTGACTTTTCATCGTCACGCCGGAGAGCTAGCGTGTGTGCATGAAACTTGCGCCACATTGGCAGATTCTCATTTCGCTCGCGCTCGCTGTCATCGTGGGTTGGTCTATCAAGATGATGGGGCCTCTTGATGGAGGCTTTTTCTCGTGGGTCATCGAGATCTGCTCCTTGGTGGGGAAGCTCTTCATGAATCTTCTCAAGATGATTATCGTGCCCCTAGTGGTGTCCTCGGTCATCGCTGGAATCGCGAGCTTGCATGGGGTGAAGGGCTTTGGCCGTCTTCTGGGTAAGACCGCAGGATTCTATGCGCTCAGTAGTCTTCTCGCGATCATTCTGGGACTTACGCTCGTCAATCTCGTTCAGCCGGGACTCGTCGATGGTCAGCCGAATGGGACCATCAGGGACGCCTTCAGTTCTTACGAGGCCAGCGATTCTGAACTGAAGAAAGTAGATGGAGCGAAAGCTGCCGGTGAGGAGCAAAGTGGTTCCTATGCGCAGTTGAGCGGCTTCTTTTTACGGATGGTGCCCCCTAATATTTTCTCGGCAGCCACGAATAATGGTCAGATGCTCGGGCTCATCTTTTTTAGTCTCTGCTTCGCGCTGGCGATGACTCGCTTGGAGAAGGAAAAGATGACGACCTTGAAAGATGTCTTCGTCTCTTTCAATGACGTGATGATTGTCCTGACAAACTTCATCATGAAGCTCGCTCCGATTGGGGTTTTTGGGCTTCTGGTTCCCGTCGTGGCTCAGACTGGGGGTGAGATCTTTTATAATCTTGGGAAGTATTTCGTCACCGTGCTTCTCGCTCTTGGGATTCACATGTTCGTAGTGATGCCACTTTTGATTCGTATTCTCGCAGGCGTGAATCCACTCGCTCATTTTCGGGCCATGCGAACGGCATTGATGACGGCATTTTCGACGGCTTCCTCCTCCGCAACTCTTCCCGTGACAATGCGCTGCATTCAGGAAAATGCCGGAGTTTCAAAAGGGACCGCCAGTTTCACGCTTCCACTAGGGGCGACCGTGAACATGGACGGAACGGCACTTTACGAATGCGTGGCGGTGATCTTCGTGGCCCAAGTTATGGGAATCGAGATGACCTTTGCGGCGCAGTTCATGGTGGTGGCGGCGGCTTTGCTGACGAGCGTCGGGGTGGCGGGGATTCCTTCGGCCTCGTTGGTGGCGATTTTTGTCATTCTGAAAAACTCAGGGATTCCCGGAGCAGAGACAGCGGTGGTCGCTCTTCTCTCGGTGGATCGACTTCTCGACATGTCTCGCACGGCGGTGAACGTCTGGGGCGATAGCTGCGCAGCGGTCGTGGTGGCGAAAAGCGAAGGGGAAGATGTCCTGAGAAATTAAGGGGTCCGCTCTTTACCTTGTTCGATGGGGTAGTCGAAATAAGGAACGAAATAGAGCGATCCGTGGGAGTTGAGATGAGAATTATCGGAGTAACAGGGGATGCCTTGCTGCGCTCCAATAAGAGGATGGGCCAGAAGAGGTAGAATTGTTCTTCAACTCCGAGCGACCAAGTATGCAAGAGTGATTTGAATTGATTGGAGACGTCAAAATAGCCGCTGTTTTCGGCGAAGAAAAAGTTCGATCCTTGCGCGCCGGCATAACGGAGCGAGCGAAAGTGCCAGCGATGATCCGCGCTCGAGAATACGAGGATGGCGACGAGAGAAGAGATGAAGAGGACCACGAAGAGCGCTGGGAAAATTCTCTTAATACTGCGGGAGATGAAATTGCTCAGCTTGAATTTTCCGGAATCAATATCCCATCAAGATGATTTTGGTGATCAAGAAGCCAGAGAGGACAAAGAAGATGTCTACTCCAAGGTAGCCCAAAGGAAGCCAACTTTCGTGAGGTGAAAAATGATCACGGCCACTGCGGCGATCGCTCGAAGCCCATTAATTTCAGGGCAGAAGTTGCTGCGGTCAGAGTTCCTGGAAGAGGAAGCAATAAAGGATGACATCTTAGTAGATCAGGACGCTGACATTGGAGGTCTGGCTGTCGAGGGATTTATCGGGATGTCAAAAAGACAAAACCCTGAGGTCATGAAGACGTCAGGGTTTTAGAAAAAAGTGGTGGCTCATCTCGGATTTGAACCAAGGACACGCGGATTTTCAATCCGCTGCTCTACCAACTGAGCTAATGAGCCATGCAGTTTTGCTGCGGGCGGTTGATAAAGTCGGGAGCCAGAATTGGCAATAGAAAAACGGCTTTTAAGGGCTAAGACGTTAAATCTTCGATGATCTGCCGCTATTTCGATCGCTTAAGCGATTGTGCAGGCGGCTGGGACGCCCCTGCTAGAATTTGATGACGGTGGGGATCAGGCGATATCCTCCCCAGAAATCGGGGAGAGGGACGACCGCGCCTTCGGGATGCTTTTTGCGCAGCTCGGCGTCGCGCTCTTCGAGCCCTTTCAGGAGAACGGTGCGGTTGGAAACGTCGCCGGTGGAATTGCTCGTCGAGACCCTATGGCATTGGGCTCAATAATTTGAGCTTCCTGAGCCTGGATGATCCATTTTTCAAACGGTAGAAACGGATCCGCCTCCATCTCGAAAGTGCGGAGGCCGTTTTGAGTATAATTTTCGCGAAGTTCGCCGAGGTTCATGACCGGGGGTCGTCTGATTCGTCTTCGATTTCCAAAGTGACGTAGTCATCGCCTTCGGCCTTCAAGCGGACGTGATTCACCCAGAGAAGCGCGATGAGCCCCAGAAAGGCGAGGGAGCACTCCATGAAGATCGGGGTGAACATGATGCCGAGAATTTTGGCAAAAATTTCGCCCGTCAATCCGGGTCGGTTGGCCAGAAGGGAAAAGATGACCAGGACCAGGGCTACGCCGATGATCGGGATCATGCCCTTCAAGATCGTCTTAGTTTTCTTATTCACAAAGGTACTGTCCCAAAATATGGGAAAATTGCAATGGCGGGGAATGGTTTTACGCGGGATCATTGGATCATCGGCCTCTTTTTTGAATCCCTTCTACGTCGGGGAGCGCAATCGCCTGTTGGAAGGTCTGGTGCGTCGGTAAATGCAAGCCTTGCCCGAAGGCGGGGAGAAGGGTAAAGCTCGCTGCGTGAGGTTGTTTGATACCGAAAAGCGCGAAATTCTCCCTCTGGAGCCGGTCGATGGAAAAACGTATCGTTTTTACTGCTGTGGACCGACGGTTTATGGCCCGGCGCACATCGGGAATTTTCGGACCTTCGTGTTGCAGGACGTGCTCCGGCGCGCATTGGAAATCGGAGGACTGAAGACGAAGCATGTTCGTAATATCACGGATGTGGACGATAAGACGATTCGGGATTCAGTGGCGGCCGGGCAGACTCTGGAGGGATTCACGGCGCAGTGGCGGGATCAATTTCACGTCGACTGCGAGGCGTTGAATTGCCTCAAGCCGCATATCGAACCAAGTGCGGTGAAGCACATTCCGGAGCAGATTGCGATGATCGAGGAACTCATCGAAAAAGGGAATGCTTATGCCTCTGACGATGGCTCGGTTTATTTCAAAATTTCGTCTTATGAGGGCTACGGCAAATTGTCCCGGCTCGACACCCGCGAACTGGCTCTGGGAAAAACGCAAAACGAGCGGGCGAATTCCGACGAATACGACAAGGACAACGCGGCAGATTTTGTGCTCTGGAAAGTGCGCCGGGACGAAGATGGAGAGAACTACTGGGAAAGTCCTTGGGGGCAAGGGCGCCCCGGGTGGCACCTTGAGTGTTCCGCCATGATTCGGAAGTATCTCGGTGAAACTTTTGATCTTCATAGTGGCGGGGTGGATCTCATTTTCCCGCATCACGACAACGAAATCGCGCAGTCGAAATGCTCCTGTGGGGGCGAGTTTGCGAAGCACTGGTTCCACATCACGCACCTGCGGGTCGATGGTGCCAAGATGTCGAAGTCGAAAGGGAACCTCTACACCCTCGCCGATTTAGAAGCGAAGGGGCACAGTGCGATGGAGGTGCGCTACGTGCTTCTGAGCGGGCATTACCGCAAGCCGATCAACTTCACCCTCGATTCCCTCCATGCTGCTCAGGAAGCCCTTGCTAAATTGGCGAGAGCGGCAACCGGGCGTGATGTTCCAAATTATCGCGAGTCACTGAAAGGGGACGACTACGGTGTCTTTGCTCCTGCTCTTGAAAAGCTGAACGAAGATTTGAACACGGCCGGAGCTTTAGGTGAGTTGTTTAGTCATTTGAAATCCGCCGGGAGTGATGCGGACTGGCATGGATTTTTTGCGGTTCTGGCAGCTTTGGGCCTCACTCTTCCCAAGGTCGAAGCTGCGGAAGTTCCTGCGGAGATTCAAGAACTTGCAAAACGCCGTTGGGAAGCGCGCCAAGCGAAGGATTGGGCGGCCTCCGACCAACTTCGCGATGATCTGGTAGCTCAAGGTTGGGTCGTTAAAGACGGGAACGATGGTTACGAAGTTGTGCCCTCATGAAGGTTTGTGTTGCGACTCCCTATCCTCTTGAAGAATTGAAGGGGAACTCAGTGACGGCTGATCGGATCGTCGGGATTCTTCGTGAGGCGGGTATTGAAGCGCGTGCGTCCCATGGATTCGATGGCGAAGCGGCAGATGTCCTCATTTCTCTCCACGCGGTGAAGGGCGCGCAAGCGGTCGCTGATTTTCAGAAAGCAATGCCAGCCGGGAAGAGCGTTGTTCTCATCACAGGGACGGATATTTATGAGCAGCTCCCGGAAGGATCGCCCACTGGAATGGCCTGTCTTGAAAGGGTTGATCGAATCGCGGTGGTGAGCGAGAGATCGATTCCCAGCCTCCCCGAGAACTTTCGCGGCAAAGCGTTTGTGGTGCCTTGCAGTTTGGATGAGATTAAACTCCGGGCGAAGCCTCAGAGCGGTCCCTTTGTGATTTCGGTGGTGGGTCATCTTCGTCCGGTGAAGCAGTCATTTGCAACGATTGAAGCGGTGGCAAAGCATCCGGAATGGGAGAATGTGGAAGTGTGGCAACTGGGTGAAGCACTTGACTCCGCTTGCGAAAAAATCGCTCGTGATTGGACTAAAAAGGACAAGCGTTATCGTTGGTTCGGAGGTTTGCCGCGGGAAGAGTCGCTCGAGCGCTGCGCCCAGAGTCAGCTTACGATCAATAGCTCTCGTCTGGAAGGGGGCGCGAACGCAGTTCTGGAGGCTATGACGATACATGTTCCGGTGCTTGCCAGCGACATCGAGGGAAACCGCCTTCTGCTCGGTGATGATTACCCCGGTTACTTCGAGAATGGAGCGATGGACCTCCTTTTGGCGAAAATTCTCGGAAGAGAAATCGATCTTTCAGAATGGACCCGTTTGGCTGCGAAACGGCTGCCTTTGTTCTCAAGGGAGATGGAACGGGCTTGCTGGCTTGAGTTGTTGGAATTTTTTTCCTATCCATGGTCATCAAAATGAGTGAATCGACTGAACATATTTCCGAAATTGGGGCTCATTTTGCGATCAATGGCACCTTTATTGAAGGTAAGGAGATTGAGAGCGGGCACATCAACTCTACTTATTTGGCATCCTACGACGTTGAAGGAGAAGGTGTCGTGCGCTACATTCTCCAGCGGATCAATGAGAATGTCTTCAAGGATCCCCACGCGGTGATTCAGAACGTTTCGCGAGTCACCCGTCACATTAATCGCAAGGTTCTCTTGGAAAAACAGGACGCGGGCGGGCAGACACTGAATCTCTATCCTGGTCGCGATGGCAAAGTTTCCATCGAAGGGCCTTCAGGCGGAGTTTGGCGCTGCTACAATTACATTGAAGGCTGTGCCACGTATGATGTGATCGAGAACTCGCGTCAGGCTTATCAAGCCGGGAAGGCTTTTGGTGCGTTTCAGAACCTCGTGAGCGACTTGGAGACCGATCGCATTGTGGAAACGATTCCAAATTTTCACAA
The DNA here is from genome assembly GCA_028822935.1 of Akkermansiaceae bacterium. GTDB lineage: Bacteria > Verrucomicrobiota > Verrucomicrobiia > Verrucomicrobiales > Akkermansiaceae > SW10. The sequence continues at coordinate 32,024 of JAPKCM010000017.1, read as the reverse complement.
TACGAGGGTTCGTTACGACCGACTCATGGAAGTGATTGCCGAGGATCGCTTCGGACGGGTGAATGGAGTGACGGTGGAGATCGCTTCCATCAAGGATCGCGAGGGGATCGTGGATCTCTTACTTGATTATCTTGCGAAGGGAGAACTCATTGCACGGATCACTCACAATGATACGAAGCTCAATAATGTCATGATCGATAAAAAGACCGATGAAGCGGTTTGCGTCATCGATCTCGATACCGTGATGCCGGGGCTCCCGCTTTACGATTTTGGTGATCTCATCCGCACGGCGACCTCTACCGCAGAGGAGGATGAGACGGATCTCTCCAAGGTGGAAATGCGCATGTCGATGTTTGAACCACTTCTTGAAGGCTATTTTGAAACGGCGAAAAATTTCCTCTCACCGCTTGAAATTGAGCTGCTGCCTTTCTCGGGGCGCTTGATTTCGCTTGAGATCGCTATTCGCTTCCTGACCGATTATTTGGAAGGGGATGTCTATTTTAAGATCCACCACGAGGGTCACAATCTGGAACGCTGTCGAAATCAGCTGGCTATGGTTCGGTCGATTGAGAGTCAGGAAGAGGCGATGAAGGAATTCGTGGTCAAGGTGACTTCTTGAGATCGGTCTTTCTTTTTTGCGTGATTCGACTACCTCTCCTCGCATGTTCAGCGCGAGCCAACTTACCGAGGAGCAAAAAGAAACTATTCATGGATGGGTCGCTGAGGGGGCCCAGATGTCGGATGTGCAGAAGCGTCTTAAGGAAGAGTTTGATCTCTCTGTGACCTACATGGACACGCGCTTTCTCTCACTTGATCTCGATCTTCAGTTCATTAAGGAAGAAGAGCCCGAGCCGGAAATTGAGGCCGAGATTCCAAGTGGGGAAGAAGAGTCTCTACCACCTCGGGAGGAAGTGGCGCGCATGCCGCCTCCCGGAGGTTTTCAGCCGGTCACGGTGAGTCTTGATCAGCTAGCCCGTCAAGGCGCGATGGTCTCAGGGAAGGTGACTTTTTCCGATGGAGAAAATGGTATGTGGATGATCGACCAAGAAGGCCGTCCTTCGGTCGATCCAGATACTGCGGGCTATCAGCCGAGCCAAGAAGACTTGGCGGTGTTCCAGGAGGAACTCCGCAAGCTTTTGGACAGCCAAGCTTAATTCTTATTCTCCGCCTTCAGGAACAATTTCGTAGAGGAGGGCGTTTCCGGAGTTGAGGTATTTTTTGGCCAGCGCGTTGAGTTCTTCAACGGTGATGGCTGCGTAGTCTGCGTCTCGATTCATGGCCCACTCAACTTTATGGGGCTTCTCTTGGCTTTCGGAGAGGACCGATCCGAGCCAGTAGCCATTGCTGCGGAGTGATTCCTTAAGGTTGGATTGGATCGGCTTGAGCGCGCGCTCGAGTTCGTCCTGACTCACCCCATCCTTTGCCATGGCGTCGGCAAGTTTGATCATGAGCTCACCATACTTTTTCGTTTCCTCAGGCTTCACCTTGGCGATGGCCTGCAGGACCCCGATGTCGAGCGTATCGCTGGGCGCGGCGCTGGCGCGGGGGCTGTAAGAACCGCCTAGTTTTTCGCGGATTTCCTCGCGCATGCGATCGCTCAGAATAGCACTGAGAATATTGAAGCGGCGAGAGGTGCTCACGTCCTTTCCGGTTGCTGGAATCTTCCAAATAGCAGCGGCGGCGGCGTTGGGGATTTTGGAATCGAAGCCGATTTTTTCCTGTCCCGGGCTGGCGGGCATGTAAATCTTGCGCAGTTCCGCGAAGTCTGGCTTTTCCGTCTTTCGCTGGGGGAGAGAGCCAAAGGTTTTGGTCACGAGAGGCACGAGGATTTCGGGATCAAAGTCACCGACGATGCTGAGCTCAAGTGCTCCTTCCTTGAACTGAGGCATGAGCCACGTTTTGGCAGCTTCGCTGTTATAGCTGGCGAGCTTTTCCTGCTTGGGGAAGGTGAAGCGGAAATCTCCGCCATGGAGTTGGCGATTCATTTCCATCATCGCTCCCTGCATGGTGTGCTTGAGTTGATTGTAGATCGAGGGCAGGGATTTTTGGAACTGGCGCTCGGCTTCGGGGCGGAAACCGGGGTCCGAAAGGTAGGCGGTCATCAATTGGAGCTGTAGCTCGAGATCTTCGGGAGTGGTGCGTCCTGCCAAGGAGAAGGCATCATCACCCACGCCGAAACCAACGCCGACATTTTTACCAGCAAGGATACGCTGGAGATCATCGGCAGAGTGCTTTCCAAGGCCGCCGCTCTCGAAGGTCATTCCGACGAACTGATCGAGGCCGGGCATCTCCCTGGGCATCGTGAATTGGCCGGAACCGAATCGTGCGTTCAAGCTGATGCTGTTTTTCTTGAAATCAGTTTTCTTAAAGTTGACGCGGATGCCGTTCGAGAGAATCAGTTGCGTTGCGCCCAGCTCAGGGAGTTCCTTCCTGGAGACAACAGTTCCGGCGGCACCGAAGTCGGTGTAGGCGAAGGCGGCGGTCTCTTTCTTTTTTGGTGGGGTGACTTCGACCTTCTCGCTTTGGAGGAAAAGCTTCTTGAGGCGGGTTGCCGTTCCGTCCTTGGCTTCCTTGGTGGTGAGGACGAGAGAGCGATCATTTCCTGACCAGAAGTCTTTGAAGGCAGCGTGCACTTTCTCGGGAGTCAGTGAAGCGACACCTTGCTTGGCGATTTCCAATCCTGTTTCCGGGGTGGTGAAGACATTCTTTTCGCCGATGGCTCCGACGAAGGCCATCGCGAGGCCAGCGGATTCACGGGTTGGGGCACGTTTGACGGCTTGCTCGGCGGCATTGATGATCCGAGCTGCCACCTCGTCGATCTCAGCTTGGGTGAAACCATGGAGGAGAGCGCGGCGGAATTCTTGTTCGAGAACGGGCACCGCTTGTTCCCACTGGTTCTCGGCAGGGCTGACTGCGAGCGCGCCTGATTCGACTTGATTAAAATAAACACTGCGTCCTCCTCCGCCACCGAGAATGGGAGAGTTCTCTTTTTTGGAAAGGATCTCGAAGCGGCGGTTCAAAATGGCGTGGCCTACACTGAGCGGATATCCTTTGAGACGTTCTGCTTTGGTGTCTGGCTTGGGAGAATAGTCCCGGAGGGCATAGAGGGTGACATCGTCGGAGGAGATTTCCTTGTCGGTGAAGACTTCACTGCGCAGGCCAAAGCCTTTGGGCGCTTTATCAGTGGGGGGGGTGGCTCCGGGATTTTTTGGATTCTCCAGTGAGATGAAGGTTTCACGCACTCGTTTCTCCATTTCCTCGGCATCAAAGTCACCAACGACGATAAAGGTCATGCGCTCCGGGGTGTAGAAGCCGTTGTAGAACTCAGTGAAGCGCTCGCGAGGGGCATTTTTGATGACTTCTTCGGTTCCGATGGGAACGCGCTGCATCAAGCGGGAACCGGGTAGGAGATATTCGAACTGCTTCAACATCATGCGGTAGCCTACTGAGTCGCGTGAGGTTTTTTCGGAAATAATGACGCCACGTTCCTTGTCGATCTCTTCTTTCTTGAGAAGGGCGCCATCGGCGAAGTCGCGCATCACGGTGAAGGTGAGGTCGACGGTGTCGTCCATCATGTTGGGAAGGTCCAGCATGTAGACTGTTTCATCGAAAGAGGTGTAAGCGTTGGCGTGGGCTCCAAAGGCGATGCCCAGGCGCTGCATTTTCGGAATCAGTTCGGCGGAGGTGAAATTGCGAGAACCATTGAAAACCATATGCTCAAGGAAGTGGGCGAGCCCGCGTTGGTTGTCGGCTTCCATGAGGGAGCCTGCGGCGATGTGGAGTCGCACCGAGAAGCGTCCAGGAGGTTCCGAGTTCGGATAAATGACATATTTGAAGCCATTGTCCATCGAGCCGAAGACGGCCGTGGGGTCGGGTTTCAGGTCCGAGCCATCTCCGGCTACCGGATTGGCGTGAAGGGGGAGAAGGCAAAGGGCCGCAAGCGGAATAAGGAACTTCATAAGATTGAGGGACGCTAGAATAAGCGAGGTCGGAGGGAAAGCGGGGAAGTGAGGAGAATTTGTCTTAGGAAAAGAAATTGCCATCGAGGCCTGAAAACGTCTTGATTTGGAGACGATGGAACGAAGGGAATTTCTACTGAAAAGCGGCGCGATGATGGCAGGAATGAGTGTGTCCCAGGGCAAGGCTCCGCTTCCCAAGAAAGACGGGCCGATCGTGGCCTTCGAGAAACCCTTTCAGGCACTCGATTATGACCGCATGGGCGAAGAATTGGCCAAGATGGGAATTCAGGGAATTGAGGCCACCATTCGAAAAGGTGGCCATATCGAACAGAAGAACGCAGCGGAAGAGGTTCCCAAAATGGTCGCGTCGCTCGCTAAGAACGATCAGAAGGCCTATCTCGTGGCGTGCAACGTGGGTGAGATTACGCCGGAGAATGAAAAGTATCTCAAGGTGCTGAAGGATAATGGGATCACGAGGTATCGCATGGAGTATTATCGCTACAACCTGAAGGGAGACATGCTTCAGCAGGTCAAGGATTACACCACGAAGGCCAAGGAGCTGGCCGCCTACAATCGGGAGAACGGGATGCAGGCGATTTACCAACTTCACTCCGGCGCGAAATTGCTCGGCGGGATGAGTTGGGATTTGGCTCTTCTTTTACAGGATATCGATCCAGCTGAGATTGGCATCGGTTACGATCTGCGCCATTTTCGAACGGACTCAGGACTCTCCTGGAAGGCGGCCTTGCAGGTGGCTCGGAAGCACATCCAGGCGATTTATGTGAAGGATGCTGTTTGGACAGGCCCTCGGACCAACAAGCTTAAGAACGTTCCACTTGATACCGGATTCGTGGATAAGGCCACTTTTGACGAAGTCCGAAAGGGCCAGAAGCCCCTGCCGATGTCGGTCCACATGGAGTGGGGTGAATCATCGATCTACCCGAAGGACAAAGTGATGGAAGCCGTTGCAAATGTGGCCCGCGAAGTGAAGACGCTGAAATCCTGGCTGTAGCGGTTATTCCTCTTCTTGATCCACGTAGTGGCGACGGGAGAGGATGAGGTGACGCTTCATTGCGGTGGCTGCTTCATCGCTTGCGCCATTTTTGATCGCGGTCAGGATCTCCTGGTGGGTCTGAATCACACTGTCATACCAGCTGGCATCGCCGCGGTTTTTCGTAGCGTATTCGATGGCTGGTTTTTCCAGAGCACTTAGGACAGTGGCGTAAAGATTGTGTTTTGAACCTGCGGCGATCGCCAAGTGGAAGGCGATGTCGGCCGAGCTGAAACGGAATTGGTCACCGCGGCTTCCCTCCATCTTTTTCTGGGCCATCTCCATCGTTTCGATCATCTTTTCACCTGCATACAGCGCGGCGAGGCGGGCGCATTCGGTTTCCAGAAGGATGCGAAAGTCGATGAGTTCAAGGTAGGTGTCGGGATTAGAGAGGACGGTGTAAGCGCCGATTGCGTCTGCAAGATTGTCCAAGCTGGGGTCCGCGATGTAGGAACCCGACCCTTTGAGAGTGCGAATGAGGCCACGGCCGCGCAATTGCTGAATCGCTTCGCGAATGACCGTTCTGCTCACACTGAAGCGGCTGCACAATTTCTCTTCAGAACTCAGGCGTTCACCGGGCGAAAGCCGGCCATCCATGATTTCGAGTTCGAGGACTTTGACAATTTCAGAGCTGCGGTGGGCCATAATATGAAGAGGCGGAAAGATTAAAAACCGGTCCCGATGACTTTAGTGTCCACCCTAAGAAGATAGGAATCTGCCGTCATGTAAAGCGTAGAGCCATCATCGCCGAAGGCGCAGTTGGCCGTGCGCTGTCCGGTGAGGATTCTTCCGAGGAGTTTTCCTTCTTTGTTAAGGATGAGGACGCCCCCTGGTCCGGTGCACCAAATGTTCCCTTGTTTATCGGTTTTTAGGCCATCAGGCATGCCGGGAAGTTCCTTGCTGAGAGGGGTGGCATCATAGAGAAGGTTTTCTTTTCCAAGGGAGCCGTCGGGCTTGACGGGGTAGGAAAGGAGCCATGCTTTCCCGCCTTGTGACTGAGCGATGTAGAGGGTTTTTGAGTCTGGCGAGAGGGTGACGCCATTGGGACGATCGAGATTGCTGATAACTGTGGTGACCTTTCCATCGGGAGCGACGCGGTAGACGCCGAAGATGCCGGTTTCACGACGCGGATCCTTTTCCTTTTGAGGAAGCCCGTAGGGAGGGTCAGTGAAGTAAATGCTGCCATCGGGGTGGTGGCAGAGGTCGTTGGGCGAATTAAAGCGCTTGCCATCGACGCGATCAGCAATGGTCATTTTACCCCCATCTTGGTCCGTGAGAACCGAGAGTCGGCGGTCTCCATGCTCGCAGAAGTGAAGGCGGCCTTTTTGGTCAAAGGCGAGGCCGTTTGAGCCGGGCTCGCTGCTGTATTCAGCTGGTCCGGTGTATCCGGAGGGAGTCAGGTAGACTGAGATCCCGTCTTTCTCGGACCATTGGTAGATTGTGTTCTGAGGGACGTCCGAAAAGAGGATGCGTGAGTTTTTTTTGTCCCAAGCCGGACCCTCCGACCAGTCGAAGCCGGAAGCGAGAACTTCGATTGTGGCGTCTACCGCGATGAGGTTTTTTAGAGAAGGATCGCGAACCTCGATCGTCCCCAAGGTGGGACGGATTTCTTGCGCGGAGAGGAGAGATGGGAGAAGGAGGGCGAAAAGATGCTTTGTCATTTCTGCGAGGCTATCAATTCGCTGATAGGGGTCAAGGGGTCTCCTCCAGCCTGATCTCACTAAAGAAGGAGGTCCTTTATTACCTTGGTCGGCAGAACTCCGGTCAACTTTTGGTCGAGGCCCTGATACTGGAAGGTGAGGAGATTGTGGTCGAGGCCCAGCTGGTGAAGCATGGTCGCGTGGAGATCACGAATGTGGACGGGGTTTTCGGTGATGTTGAAGGAGAAATCGTCGGTCTCGCCATAGGTTTGGCCGCCCTTGATGCCACCGCCCGCCATCCACATTGTGAAACAACGAGGGTGGTGATCCCGGCCGTAGTTTTCCCGCGTAAGACCGCCCTGGCAGTAGACGGTGCGGCCGAATTCGCCACCCCAGATGACAAGGGTGTCGTCGAGCATGCCGCGCTGCTTGAGATCTTGGATGAGGGCCCAAGCGGGTTGATCGACATCTTTGCACTGGTCCTTGATGTGAGCGGGGAGGTTGCCGTGTTGGTCCCAGCCACGGTGGAAAATCTGCACGAACTGGACCCCTCGTTCCATCATGCGACGGGCGAGCAAGCAGGAGCTGGCAAACGACCCGGGGGTCTTGGCCTGCGGACCATACATCTCGTAGGTCTTTTCGGTCTCTTGGCTGAGGTCAGTCAATTCGGGAACCGAGGCTTGCATGCGGAAGGCCATTTCAAATTGCTGCATGCGTGTTTGGGTCTCAGGGCTCCCGACGGCATCATAGCTTTTCTGATTGAGGGCATTGAGACCGTCGAGCATCTGGCGGCGGATCTTACGATCGATTCCAGGGGCGTCTTTGAGATAGAGAACGGGGTCACCTTTCGAGCGAAGTGCCACTCCGGCATGCTTTCCTTCGAGGAAGCCAGGACCCCAGAGTCGGGAAGAAATGGCTTGGACGCCTCCCTGGCCGGTGTGCTGAGCGTGGAGGACGACAAAAGAGGGGAGATCTTCATTTGTGGAACCAAGACCATAAGAGAGCCAGGAACCAATTGAGGGTTTTCCATTTTGCTGGCTGCCGGTGTAGCAGAGTTGGTTCGCAGGTTCATGATTGATAGCCTCGGTGTACATCGATTTGACGATGGCGAGATCGTCCGCCATTTTCGCGGTGTGTGGGAGGAGGTCGGAGAGCCACGCTCCAGATTGCCCATGCTGCTTAAATTTAAAAGCAGTCGGGGCGAGAGGCTTTTTGGCCTGCCCCGAGGTCATTCCGGTGAGTCGCTGCCCTTGGTCCTCGAGGTAGCCTGTTAGATCCTCCGCAAAGCGTTCCTGGAGCTTGGGCTTGTGGTCGAAGGTGTCAAGCTGGCTGGGAGCGCCGAGCATCGAGAGGTAAATGACGCGCTTCGCCTTGGGTGCGAGCTTCTGCAGGTGCTCCGGGACTTTGCTGTTGCTCAGTCCGGAAGCGGCAGAAGGCAGAAGGGAGGCCAGGGCGGCGGCACCAAGTCCGGTTCCGCTCTTACGGAAAAATTGGCGACGGGAAACGGCGGCGTTGAAATCGAGAATGTTGTCCATGGTCTGAGGGCCTACTTGGTAAGGGTTTCGTCGAGGTTGAGAATTTGCGATGCGAGAATCGTCCAGCTGGCGAGTGCCTGAGGATCGAGAGAATCCGGAGTGGGGGATTCACCCACGGTGATGAGCTCGGCCGCTTTCTCGGGCGCTGCTTTGTATTCTCCGGAAACGTTGTGGAGGGTCGTTTTGACAATCTCTCGTTCGTCATTTTCCAAGCTCCGGCTAATGAGTCGCTGGGTGATGAAATCGAGGCGATGGTCGAAGGAATCGCTGGCACGCAGAGCCAGAGCAGCAAGGTTGCGTGCTGCTTCGACAAACTGCGGGTCATTGAGAGTGACGAAGGCTTGCAGCGGGGTGTTGGTGCGATCGCGTCGGACACAGAAGACTTCACGAGAGGGCGCGTTAAGAATTTCCATCGCGGGATTCGGTGCGGTTCTCTTCCAGAAGGTATAAAGAGAACGGCGATAAAGATCATCCCCGCTCCCTTGTTTGTAGACGCGCGTATTTGATTGGTTCATCGCGACCGCTTCCCAGACTCCACCCGGTTGATAGGGCTTCACCGAGGGTCCGCCAATTTTGTGAGAAAGAAGAGCAGAGGCGGAGAGGGCGAGGTCCCGGATTTGTTCTGCTTCGAGTCGATGACGAGGGTGCCGGGCGAGGTAGAGATTGGTGGGATCTTTCTCGCGATGATTCGAGGTGACTTTGCTAGATTGCTGGTAGGTCGCTGAGGCGGTGATCAACTTGATAACATGTTGGAGATCCCATCCTGATTCCATGAATTCGACGGCGAGCCAATCGAGCAGTTCGGGGTGAGTGGGACGGGCACCCATGATGCCGAAGTTCTCGGTAGTTTCGACGAGACCGCGGCCGAAGAAATAATACCAAACTCGGTTTACGGTGACTCTGGCGGTGAGAGGGTTCTCCTCGCTCACAAGCCACTCCGCGAGTTCTTTGCGGGACTGAGGTGCTGAAGCGGCATCACCTTGGAAGAGTTCTGGGATGGCGGCGTCGATTTTTTCTTTCTTCAGGCTGTATTCGCCTCGGTCAAGAATGTGGGCGAAGGCGGCTTCCTTCTTCTCTTCCATGACGAGGGTGAGCGAACCTTTTTTCCTAATGGTGCTTTGATTGTTGAGAAGCTCGCTTTCTGCGGTCTTCAGCTGCTTGGAAGCGGGATCGATCTGAGACAAGAAGTAGGAGTAGATCGCTTCCTTTTGTTTCGGTAAGCGCTCGTCAACGTCAAGGGAGAGGAGGTGAGTGATACCGCTCTTTTTGGCAACTTGCTCCACCTCGGTGGCAGTGAGCACCCGTTGGTAGAATTGGAAATCATGGAAGGCGGCATTCCCGCTGAATGGGCTACTTGGATGACGTCCACCAAGACGGAGCGGGGCGGTGGAAATGGTCGAGTTGACCTTGCCGTCCTGAGTGTAATCGATGGGCATGGACTTGCCATCGAGGTAGACGGTGAGGCTCTTCTTTGCCTCGGCTTTTCCATCGTAGGAGACCATGATATGGAGCCACTTGTTGAGGGGGAGTTCATCCTTGGTCATGGCCTTGATAGCATTGGCGGGCCAGACATCGATGATATGGCTTCCGATCCGGGAGCCTTCGAGCCAGAGATCCCAACCTCGGAAATCATTATCGGTGTTCATGCGGGAAATAATGGAGCCACGTGATTCTGCGCCAAGCCGAAGATAGCCTCCGAAGGTGACTTGATCCCGGGCGTCGAATGACGCGAGATCTCCGAGTTCAAGATTGATGTCATGAAGTTGAGGGGCAGCTCCGGTGTCGCTTGCGACGGTTGGTTTGTTAAAGTCGATCTCGCGCGAGCCAAGGTTGAGTTTCCCGTTGACGACATCAAGTGGGAGGGCGAGATCAGGGTGGTCGACCAGAGATTCGAGGTCCGCTGGGTTGAGCGAGGCCAACCAGGTGTCGTGATCGGGGCGTGCTGATTTTTGACGTGCCTTGATTTCGTTTTTCTTGGCTTCAAGCTGTCCCTTGAGGGCGTCCCAGATCTTTCGATCTTCAGGTAAAGGGACGAAAGTAGTAGGTGGGTGATCGGCTTTGTTCCGATCCATCGCGGGCATGGTGGAATTTCGGAAGAAGGCGGTGAGGGCGTAGAAATCCTTCTGTGAAATGGGGTCGAATTTATGATCGTGGCATGCGGCACATCCGGCAGTGAGGCCGAGCCAGATGGCGGAAGTTGTTTCCACCTGATCCTTGGCATAAATGGCGAGGTATTCTTCGTCGATTGCGCCGCCTTCGCCGGTCGTGGGCAGGCAGCGGTTGAATCCCGTGGCCACGATTTGATCGAGGCTTGGGTTGGGAAGGAGGTCGCCGGAGATCTGCTCGATGGTGAAGTCTTTGAACGACTGGTTCTTCCTGAAGGACTGAATGACCCAATCTCGGTAGGGCCAGATCGAGCGGTAGTTGTCGATGTGGATTCCGTGAGTGTCGGCATAGCGGGCGGCATCGAGCCAGTGACGTGAGAAGTTCTCGGCGTAGGCATCTGTTCCTAAAAACTCGGAGGCTGCCAGTTGAACCGCGGTGCCGAGATCCATGGAGGCTGCTTCCTGAAAGCTTTTCACCTGCTCCGGAGTGGGTGGCAGGCCGGTGAGGTCGAAGCTGATTCGACGAATCAGCCGATGGGGCTCTTCAGGTTCGTTGGGCTTTAGATTGAATTTCTCGTGTTTTTCAGAGATGAAGGCGTCGATCGTGTTGTAGCCCCATTTTTTCTTTGGGACGACCGGGCGAGTCGGTTTGAGGAAGGACCAGTGTTCTTCGTAAGGTGCACCTTGCTCGATCCACTTGGATAAAAGAGCGATCTGTTCGGGTTTGAGAGGTGGTTTATGGCCATCGGGCGGAGGCATGATATCATCCTCGTCCTTGGTCGAAATGCGTTTGATGAGCTCGGACTTCTCGGGGTCGCCTTTAATAATAACCGGACGTCCATCACGGACCTCGAAGGCAAATTCCTCCCGGTCCAGACGCAGGGGAGCCGACTTTGGCGCTCGCGTGGAAGAGTCAGGCCCGTGGCATTGATAGCAATATTCGGACAAGATCGGCTGAACGTGGTCATTGAAGTCGACAGTTTCAGGAATCGCGGCGAAAGCCTGTTGGGTGAGGAGGAGGGTGATCCAGCACTTCATATTGATGCTGAATCTACGATGATTTTGAGGAAGTTATACAGATATTTCGCGGGAACTAGAGCCAGTTTGTCGCAGCGAGAGCGGCATGAATCTTGAAATCAATGAGGAGACCCTTTTTAAGATTTTCTTTAAGAAACGATTCAAGTTCATCGAAGGGGACCAGGTGAGTGATGATTTCTTCGCCTGCCACTCCACCTCCCGGTCCCGACTTTATCGAATTCTTCGCGAAAAATAGATGGGTCATTTCGTCGGTCATCCCTGCTGAAGTGGGCGAGGAAAGGAGCGGGATCATTTCTTCGGCAACGTAGCCAGTCTCCTCGAGAAGCTCCCGACGGGCCGTGTCTGCCAGGGATTCGCCCGCAAATTCGGGTTCATCGCCCACGAGGCCGGCGCAGATCTCCAGGACCCGGGCTTGGACCGGCCGACGGTATTGTTCGATCAAGATAAACTCACGATCTGGAGTCATCGCAAGCACCCCGACGACCGAGGTGGCATTCGGGCGGGTGGCGAATTGCCAGTCGTCGATTTCACGGAGCGAGAGGTAGCGGCCTTCGAAGTGAGAAATTATTTCCATAAAGAGACATTACTCTTCTAAGATTCGGTGGCAATTCTCCGTAGTCTGAATTAAGAAGCATGGACCGCAGCATGAAAGGCGAAGATTTTGACATTCAGGTGAGCTTTCGTCACCGCATTCGTTTTACCCGGGGGGCTTTTTCTTCGGGGAATGACCTTTTGTCCGGATTGCTGGAGACGAGGGGGCACAGCAAGGTGCTCGTTTTTATTGAAAACGGGATCCGAGAGCACTTTCCGCAGTTGGAAGGCGAGATTCAGGACTATTTTTCTGATCTCAATGGCATTCGCTTAACCGGAGTCGAATGGCTCCCTGGAGCTGAAGTCGCCAAAAGGGACGATCAAGTTTACCAAAAGGCGATGTCTGCTATCGAGCGACATCATATCGACCGCCACTCCTACATCATGGTGATTGGCGGGGGCGCATTTCTCGATGTCATCGGCTATGCCGCAGCGACCGGACACCGGGGCGTGCGACTGGTGCGCTTTCCCACCACGACGCTTTCGCAAGACGATAGCGGGGTAGGGGTGAAAAACGGGATCAACGCTTTTGGCAAAAAGAATTTTATTGGCGCCTTCGCTGTGCCCTATGCGGTCGTGAATGATTTCCAATTTCTCCACACCCAGCCTGAGCAGATCCGCCGTGAAGGCTTGATCGAAGCGGTCAAGGTCGCCCTCGTGAAAGATGGCGAGTTTTTCAGCTGGATGGAAAGCCATGTCGAAGAACTCCGATCGCTCGAGCCTTTGGTGCTCGAAGAGGCGGTTCAGCGCTCCGCCGTTCATCATGCCCGCCATATTGCGCTGGGCGGTGATCCTTTTGAACTGGGGAGCAGTCGGCCGCTCGACTACGGGCATTGGGCGGCGCACAAGCTGGAGCAGCTCACCGATTTTGAACTCAGCCATGGCGAAGCGGTTTCGGTCGGTTTGGCCTTGGATACTCTTTATGCCGCTAAAATTGGCCTCCTTCCCGAGGCCGATGCCGAACGGGTTTTGAAAGTCGTCGAAGGCCTCGGTCTTCCGCTTTGGCATGAGGCTCTCGAGCTTCGTGATCCCAGCGGGAAGCGACGTGTCTTCAAAGGGCTTGAGGAATTTCGCGAGCACCTTGGCGGAGAACTGACTGTGCTCCTTCTGGAGAAGCTTGGCACGGGGATCGATGCCCATGAGATCGACGAAGCAGTTTGGGAAGCGTGTGCGGAGGAACTGAAGGAGCGTGCGCTCGCGACCGCCTAGATGAAACGCGTCTCTGTTCTCAATGTCGTGGGCCTCACTCAGAGTGTCCTTCGTGAGATGCCGCGCCTTAAAGCGTGGTCGGAGTCACGCGAGGTTCAGAGTTTTAAGCCTGCTTTCCCAGCGGTCACCTGCACCGCGCAAAGTTCTTACCTCACCGGGAAACCGGTGGGAGAACACGGAATCGTCGGAAACGGTTGGTATGATCGTGAGGCGGCCGAGGTGAAGTTTTGGAAGCAAAGCAACCACCTCGTGAAAGGCGAAAAGGTTTGGGAGAATCTTGGGATCAAATGTGCCAAGATGTTCTGGTGGTATAACATGTATGCCAGTGCCGACTTTGCCGCGACGCCGCGTCCGCTTTATCCTGCCGATGGCCGGAAGGCTTTCGATATCCACACCCAGCCCATGGCGATGCGGGAGGAGATCAAGGCGGACCTTGGGGACTTTCCCTTTCCTTCTTTTTGGGGCCCCAATGCCGGGATTCCCTCGTCGCAGTGGATCGCCGAGAGTGCGAGGTGGATTGAGAAAAAAGAGAAGCCCGATCTCAATCTCGTCTACCTGCCGCACTTGGATTATGGCCTGCAGAAATTTGGTCCCGGTGCGCCTGAAATGGCGGCCGAATATGAAGCGATCGATCAGGTGACTTGCGACCTCATCGAGGAACTCGAAGCTGCGGGAGTCGAAGTGCTCGTGCTCTCGGAGTATGGCATTTCGAAAGTCTCGAAAGCGATCCACCTCAATCGGGTTTTCCGCGAGAAGGGCTGGATCCAAGTGAAGGATGAACTCGGTCTCGAGACGCTCGACTGCGGCGGTTGCCAGGCCTTCGCGGTGGCGGATCATCAAGTCGCGCACATTTACGTGAACGATCCTGCCATTGAAAAAGAAGTCCGTGAAGTGGTCCTCGCCACCGATGGGGTGGAGGAGATTCGTGAAGGAAGCGATCTTTGGCCTGAGGGAATCGGACGCGAGCGCGGAGGAGACTTCGTCGCGGTTTCGGAAGCCGATGCCTGGTTCACGTATTACTTTTGGAATGATGATACCAAAGCGCCGGACTATGCCCGCTGCATCGATATCCATCGCAAGCCGGGCTACGACCCCGTTGAGCTCTTCCTTGATCCGAAGATTAAGTTTCCCATCGCGAGGATCGGAGGCTTCCTTCTGAAGAAGAAATTGGGTCTCCGGGGGCTTATGGATGTCATTCCTCTCGACGCAAATTTAGTGAAGGGCTCCCACGGCCGCGACCAAGTCCCTGAGGACGAACAGCCTGTTGTGATTGGTGGTGGAGCGAGCCAGGTTGGCGAAGCGGAAGCGGTGTTTTCCTGGGTCCGCGAACGTTTGGCAACCGATGAAGAATAAGTCGCGGATGATGGTAGCAACCTCAATCGCGTGGGTGCTCTGATAGTTTGCCTCGTTTATCTGCCAATCTATCTTTTCGTTGGCCTGGTCCATGATGGCACATGAGACCACAATCTCGTTCCGATCAAACTTGTGAAAGAAAGAGATTTGAACGTAATTTCAAACATTCGGGATCGATGTGATGAACAGTATTGGAGACTTGGGTCAACAATTCGAATCCCGCTAGGATTGTATTTGGTTGATGACCTGAGATGGAATTTCACAAGTAAAGCCGGCGTAAACCGATGACAACCTACGCCGAAGGTGCCGTGAGAAATTATCGCGTTTTTCCTAAGAGTGATTTTTAAGGTAAACCCGAAACTTCGGTAGTTTGGGAAACACGGAGCCCTTATCCTTTTACAATTCAGTTACACACATCCACGGCTCGGGATGCTATCCTCTCTTGCATGAAAAAATCGCTTCTCATCCTCGCCTTCCTCGCGGCAACGTTTCAGCTTTCTTTCGCGGGAGGCAATTCCTCGATTGTCGACCTCGACAAGATCAGCTCCATTAAGATCGAGTCGGAGAGGATTATCATCGTCGGGAGCGGGATGCTACGGAAGCGCGTGATGAGCGATGCGGAGCACGGCGATAGCTCGGTCTTTGGTCAACCGGCACAAATGCTTCACGCCAAGGTGACCGACTGTCAGTTCGAAATCATCCCGTACCACAAGCGGAGTGACGTGGCAGGAGTTCCCGGATCGGGACCCGATCACATGTCGGAAGAAATGAAGGCCCGGAGCATGAAGTGGTGGGCTGGCACGTTGGCGACCGCGAAAGAGATCAAGGTCGGCGATGCCATCACCATCGGCTACCAACGCGAAAAGATGACGATCATCAGCGTCTACGTCACCAAGGTCGTCGGCTCAGGGAGCGTGACGATCAAGAAGGCCAAGAAAGACGAATAGGATATTAAGAATCTACTGCCGGATTTTTCGAACGCGAATTTAGCAAATAGACGCGAATTCCATGACTTCTGCAGTTGAGGGGATTTGGATTTGAAACCTTCATAAAGAATTCGCGAAGATTTGTCGTTGGCTATCTTCACTGCGTTCCGATTGCGTTCGAGATTCTCGAGCTGGGGCGGGGCGCGAGATTGCTTGTAATTCGGCTGAGCCTTGCGGTGTATCTAGGCGATGCGATTTGCTTGTTTGATGTTGATGGCGGGTGCCTTGGTGGCGCAGGGGGAGCATGGTTCGACCGATTCCTTGATGGAAGGGTTTCGAAAGTTGGCTGATGAGCGCCGTGCTTTGGTTAAGGACGAGCGGCTCCCGGTGACTTGGGAGGAGCGCGAGGGGACTTGGTTTTGCCTTTTCAATGACTCACAGGGAAAAGCGGAAGTCTCTTGCGCGGATGGCTCCCGCGCCGAGCGAAAGGGGGGCATGGGGAAGGAGTCGCTCAAGCTGGAATCGAAATCAGGCTTTAAGGATTGGTCCGGCTTCCGCTCATGGGATGAGAAGCACAGCGTTTCGATCGAGAAAGGGAAGACCGTCTCCCTCGGCGATTGGAAGGCTGAAGCTCCTGAGGGCTGGATCTGGGATAAACGCATCCAGTGGTCGAAAAACTCGCGCTTTTTCCAGATCACCCGCGTCCGGGATGTGAGCGAGCGCGAGGTGCACTACGTCCGCTCATCGCCCAAGGATTCGCTCCAACCGGAGCACTTCATCAATCGTTATCCGAAAGCAGGCGATGAACTCCGTGATCGGGTTCCGGTGATCTTTAGAATCGATGGTAAGAAGATCGAAGTCGATCCCAAGATGATCGAGAATCCTTACTCAATTTCGAAAGTTCATTGGCTTGATGAGAATCGACTGCGCCTCGAGTTCATCGAACGCGGATTTGGGAAATATCGACTTCTGGAACTCAATGTGGAGACCGGAGCCACCCGGGTGGTGGCGGAAGAAGTGGACGAGAAGTTCATTCACGTCTTTGACAAATGCGGATGGTGGTCGCTTGCGGGAGGAAAGATCCTTTGGAGGTCCGAGCGGGATGGCTGGAGTCATCTCTATCTCATCGATGAAAAAAGTGGCGAGCGAAAGCAGCTCACGAAAGGGAAGTGGGTCGTCCGGGGAATCAATCAGGTGAAGGGAGACGAGGTGATCTTTTCGCTGAGCGGCTATCACGCTGATCAAGATCCTTACCAAAAGCATTGGGCAACGCTGAACTGGCGTAGTGGAAAGATGATGATGCTCACCGAAGGTGACGGCACTCATGATCTTCAGTGGTCACCGGATGGAAGCTCCTACGTTGATCGCTGGTCGCGTCCGGATCATCCTCCGGTTCATGAACTCCGTCGCAAAGCGGATGGGAAGCTCATCGCGGAGTTGTCTCGTGCGAGTAGCAAGGATGCCATCAATCCCGAGCGATTTGTGACGAAGGATCGGGAGGGTCGCTACGATATCCATGGCCTCATTTGGAAGCCGGTGGGGTTTGATCCGGCGAAGAAGTATCCTGTCGTTGAGAACATCTACGCGGGACCGCACGGCGCTTTTGTGCCAAAGGACTGGCGGAGCTGGCATGGTCATATTTCCGAGATGGCGGCTTCAGGGTTTGTCGTGGTGAAGCTGGATGGGCGCGGCACGAACTACCGGGGGAAGGAGTTCCAGCAGTTCGCTTATAAGAACCTCAAGGACTCGGGCTTTCCTGATCGCAAAAAGTGGATCAGCGAAGCAGCCGAAAGTCGTCCGTGGATGGATCTTGAACGAGTCGGACTTTATGGCGGATCAGCCGGAGGACAAAGTACCTTGGCGGCGCTCTTGTGGCATCCCGAGTTTTACCAAGCCGGTGCGGCGGATTGCGGCTGCCATGACAACCGGATGGATAAGATCTGGTGGAACGAGCAGTGGATGGACTGGCCCCTCGACGAGAGCTACGCAGCGAACTCCAACACGGAGCATGTGAAGCTCCTAAAAGGAAAACTGTTTTTGTCGGTCGGAGAAGTCGATACCAACGTCGATCCGAGCTCCACGATGCAAGTCGTCGATGCCCTGATTCGCGCCGATAAAGATTTTGAATTCCATCACGTGCCGAATGGCAGGCACGGGGTGGGCGAAAGTTCTTACATGAGGCGCAAGCGCATCGAGTTCTTCCAACGCGCTTTCGGAGGCGGTCTTACGCGGTAGATTTTGATCGTGAAGCGAGGATCGTTTTGCTTTCTTCGCCGAATGCAGCCACTCCTTGCTCTCGTCTTTTTAGTGACCAGTTTTTCGGCGCAGGCCGAGAAGCCGAATATTCTCATGATTCTTGCCGATGACATGGGGTATGGGGACTTGGGCTGCACGGGGTCGGAGTTGATCAAGACGCCCCATATTGATTCCATTGCGAAAGAGGGAGTGCTCTGCACGCAGGGCTATGTGCCATCCTCGGTTTGTTCGCCATCGAGGGCGGGGATTTTGACCGGCCGGGATCCGCGCCGTTTTGGTTATGAGGGAAATCTCAACAAGGGCGGTGATGCTTACGCGACAAAACTCTCTCTGCAGGGCCTCCCTCCGAGCGAGTGGACCCTTGCCGATCATCTCAAATCGGTGGGTTATGAAACGGCGCTTATTGGGAAGTGGCATCAAGGCACCAGTGCTCCCTTTCATCCCAATGTGCGTGGCTTCGATCACTTCATGGGAATGCTGAGTGGCTCGCACAATTATTTCATCAGCGACGAAAAACATCACCTGGAGAAGAATGGAGCTCCACTGACAAAGGTGACCTCAAACTACGTTACGGATTTTTTTACGGACGAGGCCCTCGCATGGGTGGAGGAGCGGCCGAAGGAAGAAGAGGCGCCTTTCTTCATGTTCCTTTCCTACAATGCTCCTCACACGCCGATGCAGGCGACTGAGGAAGATCTCGCGGTTTATGCGCATGTGAAGGACAAGAAGCGCCGCACCTATGCAGCCATGATGCACGCTTTGGATCGTGGAGTTGGAAGAGTGATTGATCACCTGAAAAAGAGCGGGCAGTTTGAAAATACTTTGATTGTTTTCTTCTCCGACAATGGTGGGGCGACCAACAACGGTTCTTGGAACGGTCCTTTCTCCGGGAGGAAAGGGTGTCTCCTCGAAGGGGGCGTGCGGGTTCCCTTTTTAGTTTCCTGGCCGGAAAGGTTGCCCAAAGGAAAGACTTACACCGAGCCAGTTTCGGCTCTGGACCTCCTGCCAACCTTCATGGCGGCGGCCGGGGCAGCGCCACTTCCTTTGAAAGAGGCACCCTCGTATGAGGATAAGAGGAATCGCAATCGGGCGGCCAAAACCTACGGGGCTTATGATGGATTGAATCTGCTTCCGATTCTCACTGGAGAAAAGAAGGCGGACCCACGTCTGCTCTTTTGGCGTTTGCAGGGCCAGTCGGCGGTTCTCGCGGGGGACCGTAAGTTGATCAAGCTGTCACATCGTTCCGCTCAGCTTTTTGCTCCCGCGAAGGACTTGGGAGAGCAGAATGATCTGGCAGCAAGCGAGGCTCAAAAATATGCCGAGCTTTTTCAGGTTTTGGGAGATTGGGAATTCTCGCTGGCGACGGTTCCTCTCTGGGGATCTTCACCGGTTTGGTCGGGTCAGTCTGCGAAAATTTACGATACTTATGCTTCCATTCCGGAGCCGAAGTAATACCACTCCGCAAAACAGAAGAGACAAATGTTTATTTTAAAGTTCTCAATCCTAGCGCTTCGCGGAGATGGAGAAAGCCGGGTGCTTTTGCGAGATGGCTGCGTTCCTGCTCGGTCACGTTACTCGCAGCGCCTTGCCCTCTCGTAAAATCACTCCGGCATTTGTCTCTTCTGTTCTGCTACTTGGTATAACTCACTAGCGAACCTTCATCGTCCCGGGGAGAAAGCGGAAGTGAGTCTCGAGAATGAGAACGGCCAGCGCGGTGTCGTAGATCGGGCCAACAGAGTATTTTGCGGGCTTAAGATTCGTCCAGTAGCCTTCATCGCGTTGTGAATTCAACAGGCGGGGGATGAAGCCTTGGCGATACCGATCCCAGGCCAAGGATCCTTCGTTCATCATGACCTGGGAAATGTAGTAGTGCTCGGTTCATCGATCGAAGTGCCTTTGACGAATGCCATCTCTGGAAATTCCTTTTCCGGAAATCCGATGGCGATGATGAAGAGGATGACTCCAATCAGAGCAGTCGCCATGAGGGCGATGACGAAGCTCGAAATGCTCGTGCTGCGATCACGGGCAGCGAGACGTTGGGCGGACTCAGGCGAGAGTTGGGCGTGTAGGCTCATCGGTATGAGGGGGAACACCGTCTCTCCAAAATGCCTTAGAACTTTTTTAGATTTTATGCGTCGCCGGGAAAGGGAGAGGCCGAAAAGCGCAGCTCGATTTCCGCCGGGGAATAGACCGGGAGGACGCCGGGTGCGAAGCGAATCACGCTGAGCGCGATGGCCGGAAGTGAGGTCGCCACGATGAAGATTCCGAGCCAGGTTGAGCGGTGAATTTTCGGGGTCGCGATCTGCTGGATTCGCTCGCGGAGTGGAGCATGCCCGGCCATGGCGAGAGTGAGAGGGGGATAGGTCGAGGATTCGGCGACATCACAGAGCGCATTAGCATAGCTCTTGGGGTCGGTCCCTTTTTCTAAGAGGTGCGCATCGCAGGCATACTCACACTGAGTTAGCATGGTGCTGCGCATCCACCAAACGGCAGGATTGAACCAATGAACGATGCAGGCAAGGTCGGCGAGAAGAGCCATCCAAAGATCACGACGCTGAAGGTGCGAAAGTTCATGGAGGAGGGCCATTTTAAGAGTGCTCTCGGACCATTGGTGGCAGGTGGTGGGGAGGAAAATAGTGGGGGAGATCAAACCCGTGACGACCGGTGACGAGAGCTCAGGGTGGACGCGCACTTGCGTGGGCTTTTGAAAGCCGAGTTCACGTTGGCTCTTTTCAAAAAGGTCGCCCAAATCGCAGGGGCTCGCTTCTCTTTTCCAACGGAGTAAAGCGGAGAAGTCGGAAAGTTTCCGTACTAAGAAGAAAAAGGCTCCGGCGATCCAGGCGAGAAGGAGCCAAGAGGTCGAGCTTTCCCCAATGGGTGCGGAAGAGACGGCGACCGTCACCTTTGGAAAAAAGCTGAGGGCGGGCAGAAGAAGTAAGAGGGTCATCGCTCCTCCGACGAAACGAGGGTCTCGGGCGGGGTGACGCCGCGAAAGAAGCCAGATCGCCGTTGCGGTCAGGAGGGAAAAGAGGAGCGAAGGAAGGAACATGATTCGGCTATTCTACCAGCTTGCGGATTTCTTTGATTTCTTCGCGACTGAGATTTTGATCCGAGGGGTCGAGGAGAGCGGCGACGAGGTTTTGGGGTTTTCCTTGGAAAAAGGTGTGGAGGAGACCTTTGAGTGCCGTGCGCTTTGCTTTGCGTTCGGTAATCATGGGCGCATAAAGGTAGCGTCGCCCATTTTTAGTATGTTTCACCATTTCCTTATTTTCGAGAGTTGCAAGGAGCGCTCTCACTGCCGAATAGGAAGGAGGATCGGGGAGTTCCTCGAGGACATCCTGGGCGGTGGCTTCTCCCAGACGATAGAGAATATCGAGAATCTGACGCTCGCGGCGGGAGACTTGACCTTTTTCCAAACGATTCATGAGTTACTCCTACCAGCTGCTGGAAAAACCGCAATGGAAATGTTGGAAAAATAGCATTATTGAATGGCGATTGATCTAGAGTGGAAGAGGGAGTAGTGACGTGCGTGATTTCGCTCGGTGGAGGTGGTAACTTTGGAGATGAGATCCGGGAGATATTCTCGGAGACTGGGCTTCTGTCGAAATCTCCCGACTTCGAATACCGTGCGGAGCAGCAGCAAATGGCGGGTGAAGTCGCGGAGGCTCTGGAAGGGGAGCGCTCGCTCGTGATCGAAGCGGGGACAGGGGTAGGTAAGTCATTGGCCTACCTCATTCCTGCAATTCAATACGCGGTGCGGAATGGGAAGAAAGCGGTGCTTTCGACTCACACCATCAATCTACAGGAGCAGTTGATGGGGAAGGATCTTCCAATTGTCCGCAAGCTCCTTACCTCTGATTTCGACGCCGCCCTTTTAAAAGGAAGAGGAAACTATCTCTGTCCGCTGCGCTTGCGTCGGGCGATGGACAACGGCGGGGATCTTTTTACGACGAGTGAGCGGGAGGAACTCATGGCGATCTGGAAGTGGTCGGAAACGACTCACGATGGAACGCGGAGCGATCTCGATTTCGAGCCCGCGCTCAAGGTCTGGTTGCAGGTCTGCAGTGAGGCGCACATCTGCACGCAGAAGACCTGCGCGCCGCGTGGTAATTGCTTCTTTCAGGAAGCCCGCAAGAGGGCGGCGGCGGCGACTGTTCTTGTCGTCAATCACAGCCTCTTTTTCTCTCTTTTCAATCCGGAAGATGAGTGGCATGAAAAGGAAACTGGCTTCTTAGTGCCCAATGATTTCGTTATTTTCGATGAGGCGCACACTTTAGAAAGTGTGGCGGCCAAATCGCTGGGCTTGCGAGTCAGCCAAGCGGGTTTGCGCTTCGATCTCCAGCGGCTGTATCACCACAAAACGGGGAAGGGGCTTTTGAAATATGCCGGAGCGACCGATGCAATGCATGCAGCGCGGCACGTGTTGGAGCAGTCCGAGATCTTCTTCGAATCGGTGGGGCAAGAGTCGACCTTTAAAGATTGGTCCCGAGAGTTTCGGGTGCGTGAACCAGAGATCGTGGATAACACCCTTTCCGAGCCCTTACGAGAGTGCTGGAGCGCGATTGAGAAGGCCGCTGAAGGGATCGAAGATGAGCCCAAGCGCAATGAACTCATGGATGGAGCACGACGATTGCGCGAGCTTCACGGGGGCTTAAAAATGTTCTTGGACCAGGAGGACGATGAAAGCGTCTATTGGGTCGAGAAGGGAGGAAATGAGGGGACTTCATTTAGCCTCAACGCAGCACCGATAAATGTTGCGGATCGTTTACGCCCGCTCCTTTTTGGTCCGAATAAATCCTGTATCACGACGAGTGCCACCTTAGGAGCAGGTGATGAAGAATTGCGTTATTTTCGCGAGCGAGTGGGAGCCGAACATGTTCCGGCGGTGAAAATCGGCAGTCCCTTTGACTATCAAAAACAGATGTCGATTTACGTCATTAAATCGATGCCTGATCCTCGCGATGACGACTACCAAAAAATGCTCATCCATTGGATTGAGCGCGTGCTGATTAAGACGGAGGGAAAAGCTTTCGTTCTCTTCACCAGTCATCGTTTGCTCCGCTCAGTGGCGGAAGAAATGGAAGATTTTTTCGAAGATCACGATTGGACGCTGCTGGTGCAGGGAGCTGGCATGCCCCGGCAGAAGATGGTGGAAACGTTTCGGGAGGATATCCATAGTGTCCTCTTTGGGACCGATAGCTTCTGGGCAGGGGTCGATGTTCCGGGTGAAGCGCTCAGCAATGTCATCGTCACTCGCATTCCTTTCGCGGTGCCTGATCATCCGCTGACCGCGGCCCGTATGGAGGAGATCGAGGCGGAAGGGGGGAATTCCTTCATGGATTACTCCGTGCCTGAGGCGGTCATTAAGCTGCGTCAGGGAGTGGGGAGATTGATTAGATCAAAAAAGGACAGCGGGATGGTCGTGATCCTCGACAATCGAGTGGTCACTAAGCGCTATGGGAAAACCTTCCTAGCTGCTTTGCCGAATGCTCCGGTGAAAATCGTCGATTAATCGCGGAGGCATTCCCGTAGTTTCGAAACCGGCCACTGATTGGGCGCGGTGGGTGTATTGCCCAGATATCCATAGTTGAGAACAGAGCCCAAGGTCATCATTTCAGGTCTGGCGTCCGCTCCCTGAGGCCCCATGCCCATTACGGAAAGTGGTGGGAATCTGCATAAAAGTGTACGATGAACGTCTAGGTCGCTCTCTTCCGTCACCATGGTGGCAAATTTGTGCAGGTCGGCGACCGTTCCGATTCGTGCTTTCAAAGCGTCTAGGGGAGGGGTCTTTTCGAAGTCATGGAAGGATCCCACAACGCTAACATTTTCCCGTTTCGCCTGCTCGACAATCCCCATCAATTCCGGGAATGAACTGATTTCAATATCGATGGCCGCGGCATAGGGCATGAGCCGTTGATAGGCTTCGATACGATCAGAAATTGAAAGCTGATTCACACCGCCTTCCAGGGATCCTCTTGCGGTAACTAGCAGAGGGATAGCGCTTTGCTTCGCATAACTTAAAGTTTCTTCTCCTGTCCCAAGTGAGTCCAAACGGAGCTCAATGACATCACAAGCATCATGGGAAAGAGAGAGGGTGGAGGCCTCCGAAATGGCGCCGACCACAAGCGCCCTGCGAGATCTAATGGCATCACTGATTATCTTTCTTCTCTGCACGACGGCACTTTGCGCTGCCAGATCAAGACTGTCAAACGACCATCGTTCAGACTCGGCTTACGCTGTCAATCGCGAAAAATATCACCATTTTTCAGCTTTTTGCTAGCCGACCCGTCATCCGATTCCCTAGCTTCATAGAAATCACATCGGTTACATCATGAAGGGGAATAAAATTTTAAACACAGTTGCCGTTCTCGGCCTCACAATGGCCTCCGTTTTCGGCCAGGCTGATGAGATTAAGTCGAGCAAGGACAATAAGTTTGCTGTCGGGAGTCCTGATTTCGATGAACTTCCTTCACCAAATATCTCTACGGGCGCCAGCAAGAAGTTCAAACCCAAGGACTGGCTTGAGATCGAAGTCAAATTCAAGGTTCAGAAGCTCAAGAGCCCACCGAAAGACGAGTATCTCGACTCTGTCGATGTCAAGTGGTGGATCGTGGTCAAGGGGCAGGACAGAAAAGCCTATCTGATGGAGAAGACTGTCAACCACGTGAATATTCCCATTGATGAGGAGATGATTGCCTCTGTTTATATTTCTCCCAACACCTTGCGTCGCATCACTGGAAACTCCTCCGCGGGTAAAAGCGATCTTGAAGCAGTGGGCGGCGAGATTCATTACAATGGCGAAATGGTTGGGTTCTTCAGCCATGGCCAACGCAAAGGATGGTGGCGTGAAGACCTCAAGAGTGTTGAGCGCACCTCCAAGTTTCCCCTTCTCAATAAAAGCGAAACACCTTTTGAATTTCTCTGGTATGACCGCTATGCCGAGATCGCACCGAAGAAATAATTTTTCTGGCTCTTTTCGAAAGAGCCGTGGCCTAGAGGGGTCGCTAATCATTTTCGCCTGAGCCTCTGATTACTCTGGCAAAAATCTGACAAATTACGCAGAACACACACCACCATGGCTGATTCACAGTCGATCATCGCACTAAACATTGGATCCCAACGGATTTCTATGGGCGTTTTTGCCCAAACCAAGAAAGGCTTGGTATTGAAATCCCAGGGAGCAACAAGTATCCTTGCCGACCCGGCAACTGAAGCCGCGCGCATTCCGCAGGTTCAGCTCGCCATCAAGGAACTCGCAAAGAGCCTCAAGCTCGCAAAGCAGAAGACCGCTTACTCCCTTTCTGGGCAGTCGGTCTTTGTCCGCTTTGTGAAGCTGCCACCTCTTGAGGAAGAAAACGTTGATGAACTCGTTCGCTTCGAGGCGCAACAAAACGTTCCGTTTCCTATCGACGAAGTCGTCTGGGATTGGCAAGCCCTCGCGGGTGGGGGAATCGAGACTGAGGTTATTCTCGTCGCGATCAAATCTGACTCTCTTAACGATCTTAACGAAGTAGTCGCGGAAACGGGCTTGGGGACACGTCTGGTAGACGCTGCTCCAACCGCTCTTTATAACGCACTTCGCTACAACTACCCTGATCTTAGCGAATGCACTCTCCTTCTTGATGTGGGGGCGAAAACGTCCAACCTCATCTACGCCGACGGCGAGAAGTTCTTCACGAGGACGGTATCGGTCGGCGGTTCTTCGCTCACCAGCGCGATTGCCAAGGACTACCATGTTTCCTTTGCTGAAGCGGAGAATACTAAGCTCACAAACGGTCTCGTGACCTTGGGTGGGGGACACGCGGCCCAGCTTGATGAAGCCACTGCCGCACTCGGCACGGTGATTCGTAACGGCTTAACGCGTCTTACCTCGGAAATTGCTCGGACAAGCCAGCTTTTCCGCAGCCAGCATGGGGGCACTGCTCCTAAGAGGGTTCTTCTTGCGGGTGGTGGTGCAAACCTCCCCTACATGAAGGAGTTCCTTGAAGAGAAGCTCAATCTACCGGTTGAAATCTTCAATCCGCTCCAACGTATTTCAGTTGGAAACGGTGTCGATGTTGAAGCTCTTGGTGCTCAAGCGCACATGTTGGGTGAAATCGTGGGCCTTGGCGTGCGTGCTGCGGATAAGGCGACCATTAATATCGATCTTGTTCCCGACGTTGTTCAGGCCGAGCGTGATATCACTCGTCGGAAGCCCACTCTCATCGCGGCAGCAGCCCTCTTCCTTGGAGGTCTCGCCTTGTGGCCCGTCTTTAACGTGCTCACTACCTCTGATGGAGAAGCTTTCCTTAAGAAGTCCGCACAAGAAGTGCAGGCACTGACGGGTCCTGCCAAGGATCTGGAAAAGCTCCTGAAGGTGGAAGATCAGTCAAATACCTTGATTCGTTCTTATGCTGGAGCTGAAACAGGGCGTCTCTCCTTGCTGAATCTTCTTGATGATATTTCAGACTACATGGTCAGTGACCAAGTCTGGATCACCGATCTTGAGCCGCTGGCAGATTACGCGCCCGTCCTAGATGAAGGAAATGAACAGGTCATCAATGAAGCATTTGCTTCCGTTCCTTTTGGAAAGAATGTCTATTCTCCCAAAGAGCAAAATAGCGCGAACAGCGTTGCCATTCGTGGCTTTTACCGGAGCGATCGAAACGACGTTCTGGCCTTGATCGCCAAACTCCGTAGTTCCGAGTATTTTGACTTCACTTGGAATGGTAAGGATCTCACGGAAGGACAAATCGTAAAAACCTTGGAGGCAGCGCCTGCCGAGGGGAATTACGCTGCTCCTTTCGAGCTCATTATTCCGCTCAAAAATTCTATCTCACTTAAGTAATTATTTCCCGATATCAACCATGAATTGGTTCAAAGAAAACACATTCCTCGGCGTTCTAATCGTCGTAACCTCCGCGTTTGCAGCGCTCCTCATCTACGCTGGACTCAGCACAGCTACCGAGCGTGACGCCAATGCGGAAGAGGTCGCGGCTCGAAAGGCCTCCATCAAGAAGATGAAGAGCATGACTCCTTATCCCACCATCGAATCGGTGGCTGAAAAGAAGGCAAACTTGAAAGCCGTGGTTGCAAAAGCCGAGGCGATGCAGGCACAGTTCAATAGCTTCCGTCCGGAAAGCCTGGCAAACATCACAGTCAGCACCTTCTCCGATCGTCTTAAGAAATCAGACGCCGAAGTACGCGCTCTCTTTGTGGAAAAGAATGTCGCTATTCCTGAGCAGACTTACCTGGGTTTCGAGCAGTATAAGGGAAGTCTTCCCAAGAACAGTGCCACTGGCGTTCTCGCCTATGAGCTTGCTGCCATCGACTGGCTCTTCCGGGAGTTTGCCGCAGCAGGTGTTTCAAAGGTAGGTAACTTCACTCGTGAGGTTCTCCCTCCTGAGGAAGGAAAAGATTGGGGCAAATCTGACGCTTCAGCAAAGCGAGGGAAATCTTCCAAGTCCAAACCCAGATCTAGAAGCAAGAGTTCCAGAGGGAAGTCAGCTCCCAGCAAGTCCTCTAAGCCATCATTGCCCACGGTGAGTGTCGCTAAGCGACTCCCCATCGCATTGACGATAGCAGGTCCGGAGCCCTCCATACGCAAAGTGATCGAAGCGATCGCGAACTCGGATCAATTTTTCTTCGATGCGCGCATCGCTCGAATCAAGAATAATGCTGGGGTGCCCTCTTCGCAGGGGATCAAGAAAGCCGCACCGACGACGGACGTAGCGCCGCTCGTCGATGATGAGTTTGGAGTGGTCGAAGGAGATGATGAAGAACCGGTCGCTGAAGCGCCTGTCGGTTCTTCCGAAGTTCTTCAGCGTGTCTCGGGTGGCAACGATGTCGCTGCCTACATTCGTCTCGACCTTCTTCTTTTTGAAGAATCCCTTAAATTCCCAGCCATTAAATAATCATGTCCTGGATGTCAGAAAATTATCATAAAGCCGCCCTTGGAGGTGGAGTTGTTGTGCTCGTTGCCGTAGGCTATTTGTCTTGGAGCAAAGGAGCTGAAATTCAGCAGGGCTTTGATGCCGATCCCATTGGGACAGGCAATCCTGATGCCTCGGCCCAAGGTGGAGACCTCGTTGATGCTACCGCTAAGTCTTTGAAAGTGCTGGACAAGTTCAATGCGAAGAAGACGCCTGAAGGTCGAACCGTTGATCTCTTCACCAGTGTCAATATGTTTGTCGCCAATGGAGAAGTGGATGAGCCGATCGATCTTCTCGATCCTGACTTGCCTCCCATTCATTTGCCCATTCCCAATCCATGGTGGGTTGAGAACCGGGTTGATCCCAGCTTTTCGGACTCGCTCAGTCGCGATAAGGACGGAGACGGATTTTCCAATCTCGAGGAATTCACAGACAAGACCGATCCTTCAGATGATACGAAGTATCCTCCTCTGGTGAACAAGCTCGTCGTGAAGAGTGTCGATAGCACCTACTGGTTGCTCGAGCTCAATTCAACCCTCGGGAATGGTAACCTCCAGTTTCGCTTTGCGGACAGTAAGGGAGCTAATCTCCGTATGGGAGCCGCCCAGAATGTGAAGGCTGGAGATTTATTCTTCCAGGAAGCTCCTGTCGAAAACCGTTTCAAGGTCATCGAAACGGGCTCTGATATGGTGGAAGAAAAGGGGAGGCAAGTGGCGAAGAAGTTTGCTCTCGTGGAGGATCTGAAGCCCAATAAAGACAAGAATCAATTCAAGGCTCCGTTCCGACCAAAGGCATTCGAAAAACCAGGGTTTTATCAGTTCGATAACACCGTGACCTTCATTCTCGACGCCGTTGGGCAAGGGGATAAGGAAATCGTCGTCCCAGAGAATACGAGCTTCAAGGTGACTGCGCATGGCAAGACCCTCGAATATAAGCTAGTGGAGATCGATATGGGGCAACGTCCCAACTTGAAGCCTCTTGCCGCGATTGTGGAATACGACGACAATGGTCAAAAAGCGACCCGCCGAATCCCAATTTCCGAGTAAAATCACCCTGACATTAAAGAAAAGTAACGAATTTTTCGGGAGAAGTGGAAAAAAAGCTTCCTCCCCCCTCATATTTTAACGATTGTTTAACAAGATCATGCAGAAAAGACCAACACACCTCACCAATTACACAGTTATGGCCCTCGCGGCACTCGCTGTTTCGCCCATGGCGCATGGAGAAGGTAGTCTTCCCGCTCAGGAATTGATTCGCCGCCAAGCTGCGGTGTCCAATGCCGATGAGCTTCTTATCGAAGGCCGTAAGGCTTACGCTGAGGCAGACTACGAAACGGCGGTTCAGAAATACCGTCAGGCACTCAGCGACTTGCCCTATGGCACAGCGACAACCGAGCGTCGAGCCATTCTCAACCAGCACTTAGATGACGGAAGCGTCGCGCTATCTCAGCAGCACCGCAGCGTCGGTAAGTATGAGGAAGCGCGCAGTCTCCTCACTGAGGTAGCTGAATCCGACCCCGGAAATACCTCGGCCAAGGAACAACTGGAGTTTCTTGATGATCCTATTCGCACCAACCAGGCGCTGAACTACGATCACACCAAAAGCATCGAGGAGGTAACACAGTCACTCTATCGTGGAGAAGGCGCTTACGATCTGGGTCTTTATGACAAAGCCGAGGAGCATTTCCATGATGTCCTCCGCGTTGACCCCTATAACAAAGCTGCTCGCCGTTGGCTTGAGCGTTGCGCCACCATCAAAGCGGACTACTTTCGCGCTGCTTATGA
The DNA here is from genome assembly GCA_028822935.1 of Akkermansiaceae bacterium. Taxonomy (GTDB): domain Bacteria; phylum Verrucomicrobiota; class Verrucomicrobiia; order Verrucomicrobiales; family Akkermansiaceae; genus SW10. Next base: position 2,666 of record JAPKCM010000017.1, on the reverse strand, counting down.
TGAGAACCGCGCCCGTATGCTCATGCAAGTCGATCGGGCTTGGGAACTTGCTCTTCCTCCAGTAGGATTGGAAAATCCGGGTGGGTTTTTCGAGTTTGAAGAAAATACCGGAAAGACTTCGATCGCTTCGAAGTTGCAGCAGATCATCATTCCAGTCATCGACTTTCAGGACACGACCGTTCAGGAGGCTGTTGATTTCTTGCGTATCCGTTCCAAGGAGCTTGATACCACCACTCTCATTGAGTCTGAAAAAGGGATCAACTTCGTGGTCAAAGGTGCTACCGTCTCCGGAGCAGCTGATGCAGTCATTGACGCTGAGGCCGGTGCTCTCGGTGGAGCGGCAGATGCCGGTGGAGATCGTATTGACTCACTGAACATCACTAACGTTCCACTCGGTGTTGCGCTTCAGTATATCTGTGAAAAGGCTCGCCTCCGCTATAAGGTAGACGAATTTGCGGTGACACTCCTCCCGCTGAGTTCCGACCAATCCGAGGACGTTGTCACTCGTCGTTGGTCCGTTCCTCCTACTTTCGTGAACTTCATTGAAAGTGGTTCCGAAGGCGGCGGTGGTGGTGGTGAACTCGATCCATTTGCTGATGCCGGAGACGCGGGTGGTGGTGTGATTAAGGCACGCCTCCCCGTGAAGACTCTCCTTGAGGGACAAGGTGTGAAGTTTGGTGAAGGAACATCAGCAAACATTCTTACCGGGACACTCATTGTGCGCAACTCGCCGACTCAGCTTGAGCTCGTCGATGCGATCGTGACCGCGGCCCGCTCGGACACACCAAGGCAGATCAAGATTCTCACCAAGTTCGTCGAAGTCTCTCAGGAGAACGGCGAGGAACTCGGATTTGACTGGGTGATCACTCCATTCGGCACCAACCGTCTCTTTGGAGGTGGTGGCACCGTTGGTTCGGGAACGACCCGCACCGGTTCGGACTTCATTAGTCCTGTCGACTTCACGACCATTCCTGGAATTCCTGCTGCTACTGGCGATCAGGTCAAGGGAATCGCAACTGCCTCAAACCGCAGTGGTGACTTCGCAATCAACCGGAACAATATCGATGCGATTCTCAACAATCCATCGAGGACTGCTCAGTCCACCAACGTGGCTCCTGGAATTCTTTCCCTTACTGGTCTTTTCAGTCAGGGACAGATTCAGATGATTATGCGTGGTCTCTCCCAGAAAAAAGGAACTGACGTGATGACCGCACCAAGTGTGATGGCTCGTCCTGGAGACAAGGCAACAATCGAGATCATTCGTGAGTTTATCTACCCAACTGAGTATGAACCACCCGAACTTCCTAACTCTGTCGGTGCTACCGGTGGAGTCGGTGGGGGCGCGGCTGGTGGTGGTGGTGCAGGAATTTTCCCTGTCACGCCAGCAACTCCGACGACTTTTGACACCCGTAAGACCGGTGTGATCCTCGAGATCGAGCCCAATGTGGGTGCCAATGACAGTGTCATTGACCTCCGCTTCGCTCCTGAGATCGTTGAATTCGAGGGGTTCGTGAACTACGGAAGTCCGATCACCTCGCCAGCTTCCGATGCTCTCGGAAACCCGGTTCAGGTCGTGATTACTGAGAACCGGATCGAAATGCCGATTTTCTCGACTCGTAAGGTCGCTACAGGAATCACCATTTATGACGGCTACACTGTCGCAGTTGGTGGTCTCATGCGGGAAGATGTTCAGTCAGTTGAAGATAAAGTCCCCATTCTTGGAGACCTTCCCTTCATTGGTCGTCTCTTCCAGACCAAAGCTGAGAATCACATCAAGAGTAACCTCATCATCTTCGTGACTGCTGAGATTATCGATGCGACTGGCAGTCGTGTGAAGGCCGCAAACTCTCAGCCAGATACTGGTCCTGAGACGATGCTTCCTCCTCAGTAGAACTCGATTTCTTTAAATCTCTCAAAACGGGGTCCTCGACAGGGCCTCGTTTTTTTTGTTTCTGGGTAGCACAGATGGCGGTAATGACAGATGGAAAGAAGCTGGCGTTCGGACTGACCGGGGGCATTGCCACGGGGAAATCCACGGCAATAAGGTGGATTGAAAGGAGTAACGCATCAGTCGTCGTCTTCGATGCTGATCAGGTGGTGCAGCGGCTTTTATCCTCTGTTGAGGTAATCTCGGGTATCGCCGAGTCCCTGGGAACGGAAGTTCAGCATCGTGATGGAACGTTGAATCGGAGCGCGCTGAGAGATCTTGTTTTTGCCAATCCCGAAAGGAGGAAGCAACTAGAGGGGATTTTGCACCCCAAGGTTCGTGAGGAATGTCTTGTGAAACGGCAGGAATGGCTTAAAACCAGTTCATCGGCGATCTTTGTCGCGGACGTTCCACTTCTTTTCGAAGGGGGATTCGATTTCCATCAGGATCTGAATCTCGTCGTTGCCACCTCTGTGGAGACACAACGTTCGCGCCTCAAGGGGCGAAATCATTTCAATGACGAGATGATCTCCTCAATTCTGGCAGCCCAGCTTCCCATTCTGGAAAAAGTTGGCTTGGCAAACATCGTCTTTTGGAACGAGGGGCCTGAAAAGGTGCTGGAGTCCCAATTGAAACACTTTTTTGACGTAATTTAATCATTCATGAACGAAGCCCAAGAGCCCGAGCTTCCACTCCCAGAAGGTTTGGATCAAGACACTCCTCCCAGCCCTAAAAAGAA
>JAPKCM010000060.1 GCA_028822935.1 Akkermansiaceae bacterium | reverse complement strand
GATGATTTCAATAAGGCGCGTCAGGCGGTCGAGCAGCAGATTTTTGCGGAAGCGATGGAGATGCTGAATGGCGATGAAATCGAGGCCGACGGTCCGGCGATCGTGGTGGGTTCGCGAAAGTGGCATGCGGGGGTGGTTGGAATCGTGGCGTCACGCTTGATGCGCATGTATCATAAGCCGACCTTTGTCATTTCTATCGACGAAGACGGCGTTGGAAAAGGGAGTGGTCGCAGTATCGCCGGGGTTTCTCTGGTGGACGCGATTCAGAAATGTGGCGAGCATCTCATTGTCGGAGGGGGTCATCACATGGCGGCTGGCTTGAGCATTGCGGAGGACTCGATTGGGCCGTTTCGTGAGGCTTTTTGTCGTTATGTGACGGAAGATTGCGGAGGGGTGGATTTGAGTCCCAAGTTGCACATGGATGCCGAGGTGGAGTTGGGTGAGTTGAGTCTTGGATTTCTTGATGAATATGATCTCCTGCAGCCCTTCGGGAGTGCGAATCCCCAGCCTGTTTTTATGGCGCAGAATGTTTGGCTTACTGAGCCGCCGCGTCGTTTGAAGAATAATCATCTTCGGCTTTTCTTGCGTCAGGGTTTCGATGAGCGCGATGCCATTTTCTTTGGGGGCGGAGCAAAACCGCTGCCGGATCCTCCATGGGATATCGCCTTCACCGTGGATCGGAATGTCTTCCGTGGTCGGGTGAGTTTACAGATCAGTATTCAGCATGTGCGAGCTTCAGAGGAGAAGGAATGACCACGTTCGAAGAGCTTTCGTTTTTGAAAGGCCGTGAGCAGGAAGCGCTCCTCGCGGCGGGATTTTCTAATGCCCTCGATTTGCTGGAATGGCTTCCCAAGCGCTATGAGGATCGACGTCGTTTTGACGCCTTCCCTGCGCAGGCGGGTGGCCCTCCGGTCTGTCTTCGAGGAACCGTGATCGATACTCAACGGAAAAGATTTGGAGGGAAGGGGTTTTACGAAGCGATCATCGAAGATATCGGGGGCGGGGGCTTTTCCCGGATGACTTGTCGTTGGTTCAATATGCCCTTCATGCACAAGATGATCGCGGCCGGTCACGAAGTAGTCCTTTACGGGAAGCCCAAGGAAAGTGCCGGGCGGGTCGTGATTGATCATCCCGAGTTTGAAGTGGTGCGTGAGGATGCGCTTGATTCGATTCACCTCGAATGCATCGTTCCGATTTACAAGAATGTCAGTGGGATTCCCCAGCGTCGATTGCGCGAAATCATGCACGCGACCTTGCAGGGTGTTTCGGCGGATGCGCTGGAGCCACTTTACAATGTCGATGTCAGCTATCCCCGTGCGGAGGCTTTTCGGGAGGTCCACTTTCCAGGAGAGCTCTCTCAGACGGATGCGGCACGACGTTACTTTGCCAAGGAAGAATTCTTTCTTCAGCAGCTCCGTGTGGTTTGGCGGCGAGCGCGTAGTCAGGAAATGACGGGGCGAGTGCTTGGGAAGAAGACGACGCTCCTCAAGGAGTTTTACGAATCACTGCCCTTCGATCTCACTGGTGCGCAAAAGCGCAGTGTGAAGGAAATTGTTGGTGATCTTCGGGTGGCGCGTCCGATGAATCGCCTTTTGCAGGGGGATGTCGGAAGCGGTAAAACATTTGTGGCGATGTGCGCCATGCTCCTAGCGGTCGACTCGGGAGCGCAGGCTGCGTTGATGGCCCCGACCCAAATTCTTGCGGAGCAACATTACCTGACCTTCGCAAAATGGCTGGAGCCGCTCGGCGTGCGCATCGGTCTGGCGACGGCGGATCGGCGGGAAGAGATTCACGATGCGCAGATCGTCATCGGAACCCATGCACTCCTCTATGATAAAGTGGAGTTCGATGATCTCGCTCTCGTGGTGATCGACGAACAACATAAATTTGGGGTTCATCAACGAGGCAAGCTGATCCAGCGGGGGATCATGCCGGATGTCCTCGTGATGACGGCGACTCCCATTCCCCGGACCTTGACCCTGACGATTTATGGTGATCTCGATGTCTCGGTACTCGATGAGCTTCCGGCGGGCAGGGGGAAGATTATCACAGGAGTGCGAGTGAGGCCGAAGGTTTCCGAGATGACAAAATTTCTCAAAGAGCAGCTCGAAAAGGGACGTCAGCTTTATTTGGTTTATCCTCTCGTGGAGGATAGCGAATCGATTAAGGCAGCCTCGGCTGTGGCAGAGCATCCAAAGTGGGAGAAGCGCTTTAAGCACTTCGAGGTTGGTCTCCTTCACGGGAAGATGCCCTCAGAGGAAAAAGAATCTGTGATGACCCGCTTTCGGGATGCCAAGACGGAGGTCCTTGTTGCCACCACCGTGATCGAAGTGGGAGTGGATGTCCCGAATGCCAACGTGATGGTCATTTTTAACGCGGAACGCTTTGGTCTCGCCCAGCTTCACCAGCTCAGAGGGCGTATCGGCAGGGGAGAGCACAAGAGTTATTGCGTGCTCGTGACAGATGGAAAAAGTAGTGACGCCTTGGATAAGCTGAACATCCTCGCAAGGACACTCGATGGTTTCGAAATCGCGGAAGAAGATTTGCGGCTTCGAGGTCCGGGCGAGATCCTGGGGACTCAGCAAAGTGGTGTGGGGGGACTTCGATTTGTCGAGTTTCTAGCCGATACGAGCCTCATTCGGGAAGCGAGAGAAGTCGCGGAAGAAGTGCTTCGGGATGATCCAAGGTTGGAAAAGAATCCTCAGCTCAAAAAATGGGCGATTGAGCAGGCTGACGTTGAGATGAGTTAGCGGGGAATGAAAAAGACCGCAGGCGAACCTGCGGTCTTGCAAGTTTAAGAGATGGTTTCGAATTAGTCGGTGTATGCAGGAGCTCCGTGCTCTGCGATATCAAGTCCTTCAGCTTCTTCTTCAGCACTGACGCGAACTCCGCAGACGGCTTTTCCGATAAGGAAGAGAACCAGTGAGAAGACGAATGCAAATCCGTAGACTGCAACCACTCCGATGAACTGAGAGACGATACTGAAGGTTCCAGCTGGCTCAGTGGTGAAGAAGACAAGAGAGATCGTGCCCCAGATTCCGCAGACTCCGTGAACCGAGATTGCTCCGACGGGGTCGTCCATCTTGACCTTGTCGAAGAAGAGGATTGAGAAGACCACGATGACACCTCCGACAGCTCCCATGGCGACAGCGCCCCAAGGTCCAACGACATCGGCTCCCGCGGTGATGGAAACGAGTCCGGCAAGGAGTCCATTGAGTGCCATTGAAAGGTCAGGCTTCTTGAGGACGATCATTGCCGTGAAGATTGAAGCAACTCCACCAGCAGCAGCTGCAAGTGCGGTTGTGGTGAAGACGAGACCAAGTGGACCGGGTGCGGCAGAGAGGACTGATCCTCCGTTGAATCCAAACCATCCGAAGAAGAGAAGGAAGACTCCAACTGCCGCCAGAGGCATGCTGTGTCCAAGGATTGGCTTCACACCATTTGCGGAATATTTTCCAGCACGTGGCCCGAGAATCATGACGGCGGCCAGAGAGGCAGCTCCACCAAAGCCGTGCACGACAGTTGATCCGGCGAAATCTTTGAAGGGCACTTCAAGGCTTGCAAGAAAACCACCACCCCAGTGCCATGAACCAGCAACGGTGTATCCAACGGCAACGAGAATGGTAGAGTAGATCATGAAGTAACCGAGCTTGATCCGCTCAGCAACCGCGCCAGAGACAATCGTGGCCGCCGTAGCAGCGAACATGGCCTGGAAGATGAAGTCGCCGAATCCGGTCATCGCGAGGCCCACGCCTCCGTAGCTGAAGGTGCCTCCACCTTCAGCGTTCAGGTCTCCGATGGGACCTCCGATGGAGAAGTAACCATTGAAGTCGCCGGGATAGTGAGTGTTGAAGCCCATCGCGGCGTAGGTCAGGAGACCGATGCAGATGATCCACACGTTTTTGAAAAGAATGTTAACGGTATTCTTTTTCTGAGTTAGGCCGGCCTCAAGAGAGGCAAAGCCTAGGTGCATGATGAAGACCATTGCCGCGGCAATAACCGTCCATAGCATCGATGTGGTGAAGAAATCGAAGGCATAAGCGGTGTCGCCTTGTCCTGCGATGAGTGCATCATAGCCGGCCTTAGTTTCGTCCACGACTGCTTCTTCCTGAGCAAAACTATTCGCGATCAATGCGAACGGCGCAGTCAGCCAAATCAGTGGAGTTTTCGTTTTTGGGATCATTATTTTATTCTGTTGGGTTGAATCCAAGGCGGAGTCAGCAAGGGCTATGCCAGCCTTCATGAACGGGATTCATGATTGGCATGAATGATGCTTCATGCCGATCCACTGCACAAAGACGGGTGCCTTTATCTAAAGATACTATGACAACGAATCGAAAATCCCTTTGGGTCATCTTGCTGACTTTCCTGCTCAGCGCTGGTTCCCTAATGGCAGAGGAAGCTGAGACAACCTTCGACAGCGGGAACACCGCCTGGATGTTAACTGCTACGGTGCTGGTGCTCCTGATGACCTTGCCTGGCCTGGCCCTTTTCTACGGGGGGCTGGTGAGAGCCAAGAATGTCCTTTCAGTCTTGATGCACTGCTACGCAATTGCGGCGCTTGCCTCCGTCATGTGGGCCGTGGGTCTCTACACGATGGCCTTTGATCATCAAGAGGGTGGAAAATGGTTGGGTGGTTTTGGAAAGTTGTTCTTAAAAGGTGTTGGGGTTGATTCTGATGCTGGCGGATTTCCTGAGACTGTGATGGTGATGTTCCAAATGACCTTCGCAATTATTACTCCCGGTCTCATTGTGGGAGCCTTCGTTGAGCGCATGAAGTTTGTCGCAATCATGGTCTTCACTGCTCTCTGGCTCGTGCTTGTTTATGCACCGGCCGTTTATTGGGTTTGGGGCGGAGGCATTATGTTTCAGTGGGGAACGATCGACCTCGCGGGAGGAATCGTGGTTCACGCCACGGCAGGTGTTTCTGCTCTCGTGCTGGCTAAGATGATTGGGCCTCGCAAAGGGTTTCCGAAAAGTCTCAATCCTCCTCACAGCCCGGGTCTCGTGATGATCGGCGCTTCTCTTCTCTGGGTTGGCTGGTTTGGTTTCAATGCGGGAAGTCAGCTCGCAGCAAACGGAGCCGCTGGAATGACCATGCTCGTCACGCACCTTTCCGCCGCGACCGCTGCTCTTGTCTGGTGCACCGTGGAAAGGCTTAAGACTGGAAAAACTGGCGTCGTCGGTATCGCGACTGGAATGGTTGCCGGACTTGCTACGATCACGCCGGCATCTGGAAACGTCGGTCCCATGGGGGCGATTGCAATTGGCGCCTGCGCCGGGTTCGTTTGCTACTTCATGTGCGGTTTTGTTAAGAACAAGATGAAGATCGACGACTCGCTCGACGTTTTCGCCGTTCATGGCGTCGGAGGAATCATGGGAACAATCCTCGTGGCCTTCTTTGGTGCGGAGAGTCTCGGAGGTCTCGGCTTGAACTCAGGCCCTGATGGTCAGGTATACTCCAGTATGGAGCAGTTAGCCGTTCAGCTAAAGTCTCTGGGCATCACGATCGCGTGGTCCGCTATTGCCACCTTTATTATTGTGAAGGTGACCCAGGCTACCGTGGGCCTTCGCGTGAGTGAAGATGACGAGTATGAAGGTCTTGATTCCGCTGAACACGGAGAGACCGCTTACAATCTAGACTAATTCATGAGATCATTTTTCAAGTCGGTCCCTTTGAGGGGGTCGGCTTTTTTTGTTCAGATTTCAGAACTATTTTCTTTAAAGAAGGATCTCTAAAATGTTCCAAATGGCGCGTAACTCCCTATTTGAAAGGCATTGTTATTAATTTGTGAATCTTAAAAATAAACGAAAGTAATGGTTGCGCTCTGGCACGATCGTTGATTTACTCGTTTTGTCATGAAAAAGACATTCACTATTCTTGCAATCGGTTCGGCTCTGGCCTTGGGTTCTGCTCAAGCTGAGATCGAAAGTTCCTTCCACGTTGGCTACAGCACAGACTACGTTTTCCGTGGTGCGAATCAGGGCGAAGGCCTCTATGAGTATGGCATTGACTTCTCAGGTGACGCTAGCGGCGGTAACACTTGGAATGCTGGTGTCTGGAGAGCTGACTTCTCAGACGGGCTCTCCGAAGAGACTGACATTTATGGATCGGTCTCCAAGGAGTTCGGTGCTGTTGAGTTGTCTCTCGGTCTCATTCGCTACGATTTCGGCAGCGGAGCCGCTGGTGATACTTCTGAAATTTTCCTTGGTGCTGGCACCGAACTTTGTGGTCTTAGCCTTGCTGCTGTTGCTTACTACGACGTCGACGCCGCTGACGGTAATATGTATGGAGAGCTTTCCGCAGGAAAGTCCTATGAAGTCGGTGAAGGTGCTACCCTCAATCTCATTGCTACTATTGGATCCACCATCGATGGTGGAGCCGGTGACGACTACGTCACCTATGGTCTTAAGGCTGCTCTTTCCAAGGAACTTGGAGACAACCTCACTGGTTCGATTTACATCGCAGGTGAGATCACCGAAGGTGTTCGTGCTGCTTCGAATGAAGGAGACGACCTCGTCGGTGGTCTTTCTCTTTCCTACGGCTTCTAAGCCATTCGGTTAGAATTAAATTCAACTTTGAGAGCAGAGTCTTCGGACTCTGCTCCTTTTTGTGCGCTGATCCTTCCTTTACGCTGGATGAGTTTCCACAGGGGGTTAGCGTTTTGCCATGGCGATCAATGTTGAATTGTTAGAGCGGATTTGTAAGGCACCGGGAGCTCCCGGATTTGAAAAAGAGATTCGTAATCTGGTTCTCGCAGAACTTAAAAAGGGAAAGTTGGCTGACGAGGTGCGAGTCGATGCGATGGGAAACGTCGTTGCTCTTAAAAAGGGAAAGTCGGACAAGAAGAAGATCATGGCCGCGGCTCACATGGATGAGATTGGGTTCATCGTGACGCATATCGATGACCAGGGTTTCATTCGCTTTAATCCACTGGGAGGATTTGATCCCAAAACTCTCAGTGCGCAACGGGTGATTGTGCATGGGAAGAAAGATCTTGTGGGTGTCATGGGAGCGAAGCCCATCCACATCATGTCTCCGGAGGAGCGGACCAAGTCCCCGAAGTTGGAGGATTTCTTTATCGACCTTGGCCTGCCGGCAAAGGAAGTGAAAAAGCTGGTCGAGATTGGCAACCCAGTGACGCGTGAGCGTGAACTGATCGAAATGGGGGAGTGCGTGAACGTGAAGTCACTTGATAATAGAGCGTCTGTCTTTGTTCTGCTAGAAGCCCTTAAAAAGCTTAAAAAGAGCCGAAGGAAGCCGAGCTTTGACTTTTATGGCGTATTCACCGTTCAAGAAGAAGTGGGGCTGAGAGGGGCTCATGCTTCGGCTCTCGAGATCCAGCCAGACTTTGGTTTAGGATTGGACACGACAATTGCCTTCGATACCCCCGGCGCTCAACCACAAGAACGCGTAACGAGCTTGAACGGGGGGGCGGCGATCAAGATCATGGATAGCTCCACCATTTGCGACTACCGCATGGTGGAGTTCTTAAAGAGCACGGCGAAGAAAGAGAAGATCAAGTGGCAACCTGAGATTCTCAAGGCCGGTGGGACGGACACGGCGGGGCTCCAGCGGATGTCGCCGGGAGGTTCCATCGCAGGAGCCATTTCCATCCCGACCCGCAATATTCATCAGGTAATCGAAATGTGCCATCAGAAGGACATCGCGGCTTGTATCGATCTCCTGACGGCCTCGGTCTGCGAGATCGGGGATTGGGACTGGAGCCATTAGTTCGTTTTCAAACGATACAAAAAAAGCCCGTGGTCGAAAAACCACGATTTTTTGTTTTTAAAGTGAGATTCGCTTATTCAGGAAGGCGCGCACGCGCGAAGAATTTTTGCTCCGAACTTGGTGCGCCGAAGTCCTGATAGGTCATTGATTCATGGCAAGTTAGCGATGGAAAGTGGTGATTCAAGGTCAGGGCTCGTTTTCGAAGCAGAGGACTAAATCGACGAAACAAAGCGATGTTTGGGCGATGAATCCACTTTTTTACTCGAATAAATCGCGGCGATATCCAGCGCAGATTGTCACCCCTTTTTGTCACCATATGTAAAACATGAGACATAATGACGCGGTTCGTGTTAGGGTTCTTGTGATTTAGGATGAGAAATGATGAATCTTTCTAATGTTCTATAACATCTTGAAAAATAAGATATTAGTGAGGTTTTTGTGAAATATCATCCTGATTTTCCCCTTCTGATAACAGCAAAATGACCCATATTCCAACTCGGTATGAATCATGCATCTCCTCAATCACGCATTAAGAAAAGATTACAATGTAGTGACGTTTATTCTGAATAAAACAACTCCTGCTTCGCTCATATACGTAAGAGCAAAGCTTTGTAAGCAACCACTCAACCCCACCAAAACAATGTCGAAATACGATTCAGACAGCAGCCTTCGGGTTTACATGAGAGAAATCTCAAAGACCGAACTTCTCACGCCTAAGGAGGAGATCGAACTCGCGGCACGCATTAAAAAGGGCGACAAGAAAGCACGTGAGCACATGATCAAAGCCAATCTCCGGCTCGTCGTGAAAATTGCGCAAGATTACTCCAACTACGGCCTCCCTCTTCAGGATCTCATTTCTGAAGGAAACATCGGATTGATGAAAGCGGTGGAGCGATTCGATCCGGAAAAGGGAGGGAAACTCTCTACTTATGCGGCCTGGTGGATCAAGCAGGCGATTAAGCGCGCCTTGGCAAATCAGAGCAAAACGATTCGCCTTCCGGTCCATATGGGCGATAAGATCGCTAAATTGCGCCGGATTACTGGTATGCTCGCCGAGGTCTATGGTCGTGACCCGACTGATGAGGAGCTCTCCGAAGAGACTGGAATTGCGATGAAAAAGCTCTCGCTTCTTAAGCGGGCATCCCAGCGGCCAGCCTCTCTTGACGCCCCTGTGGGTGATGAAGACAGCTCTAGCTACGCTGAGATCATCGGTGATGAGCACGCAGTGAATCCTTTTGACGCACTTTCTGACAAGAACATGCATGGGCAGCTCGACGATCTCATGGAGGTTCTCGACGAGCGGGAGAGCAAAATAATCGATGCACGCTTCGGAATTGGGGGGAAAACCCCGATGACTTTGGAAGAAGTGGGCCGTGAATTCGGGGTCACTCGCGAAAGAATTCGCCAATTACAGAACATTGCGCTTGATAAGATGCGTAAAACTCTGCGAAAAAGAGAGAAGCCGATGTTGGAGCCTCTTTCGAGAGGCCTCAGCTGAAGTTAGATAACACAATCCATTGCGATTGGGATCGTAGGTGTGAAGAGCGGTAGAGGTAACTCTACCGCTCTTTTTCTTTCTGCATCTCGATGCTTTTTAAAGAAAAGACGTCGACGTCGACTCCGGGGCTCACCAGCGAGGAAACGGGCGGGGCTGGTAATTTGAAGTGCTCCCAGTCGAAAGGAGCCTTGCTCATTTTGGAGCAATTCGTGGATTTGAACTGGTAGGGTTCGTGGTGGACTCGGCCGCAGAAGAGTTCTCCGTCGCGTTTTCTCGAAAAGAGGAGGTAGCGCTCCAACAGAAAGAACTCGAGGCTTCCTGGCTGGGCAATTTCTCCGGAAGTTACCTTCTCATACTCGTAGGAAGCGGGCTGCAGCTCACCCTGACGTCGGCATTGATAGGTGATTCCAGACCCGGACTCCTGAGCCTTCATTTGCGCATTGTGATAGGGGAGGTGGAAAAATGAACGCGCGATCGAGACCGCAAGTGACTGGTTGCAATCCAGCGAGAAGAACCACACGCCAGGTCTCCCGTCTTGATCTAAAACGTAGGTGCGGATATTGAGTTCAAGAAAGTTTGAAAATTTGGAGAAGGCGGGGAGAAACTTGGGTCGCACGTTTTTCATGAAGAATGGAACGATCCCGATGTAGGCCTTACCCTCGTGGAGGTCGACATTGAGACGCTTGGGAATCCGCGCTGCAAGCAGGTCGGGATCAATCTCCCAATGGAGAAAAAGAAGATCACTCCAGCACTGATGCATCACGGGAATGCCCTTGGGACGCTCTCGATAGGAGAGGCGTTCTTCGAGAGAGGGAGCAGTCATGAGGGGATAGGTGGCCACTCGGCAGAAGAATTGCAAGCTCTACGCGCTCTAAGCTAGGGGGATCATCGGGGGTTGCATTTCTCATGGGAGAATGCTTCAACACGCTCCTCCTATGGCTGACGAAAGAAAGACCCTTGAAGTGCGACACCAAATGTCGGATCTCGAACGCTTGCGCCACTCCTGTGCCCACGTGCTCGCGACCGCGGTTTCGCGCCTTTGGCCCGATGCACAATTTGCGGCAGGTCCTCCTGTCGAGGGTGGCTTTTACTACGATGTCGATCTGAAGCACCGGATCACGCCGGATGATTTTGAAAAAATCGAGACCGAGATGAAGAAGGTCGTGAAGGAAAATTCACCCTTCGAGCGGATGGTCGTCACTCGTGATGAAGCAATGGCACTCGCCAAGAGTGGTCGTCTCGCATCGGTTGCTGAGCGGGAAGTGGAGTCGGTTTTCAAGGTCGACCTTCTCACTGACATTCCCGAGGGCGAGGAGATTTCGATCTTCAAAAACGGTGATTTCTGGGATCTCTGTGCTGGTCCTCACGTAGGACGAACCGGGAATTGCAAAGCCTACAAGGTGATGTCGATCGCAAGCGCCTTCTATAAAGGCGACAAGGACAAGCAATCACTTCAGCGGATTTACGGAACCTGTTTCAAGAACAAGACGATGCTTGAGGAGCATCTCGAGCGTCTGGAAGAGGCCAAGAAGCGTGATCATCGGCGCCTAGGAAAAGAGATGAACCTTTTCACCTTCGATGACTCGGTCGGGCAGGGGCTTCCTCTCTGGAAGCCCAAAGGCGGGCTCATTCGTCGTGCGCTGCAAGACTTCATCACCGAGGAACTGGACAAACAGGGCTACTTCCAAGTCTTCACTCCGCACATTGGAAAGCTCGACCTCTACCGGACGTCGGGCCATTTCCCTTACTATGAGGATTCTCAGTTTCCTCCGATTATCGAGCCTGAGGCACTCAAGAAGCTGGCCGATGAAGGCTGCGACTGCGGTGATCTCATGAATGCCGTTCGCTCCGGCGAAGTTGATGGTTTCCTTCTCAAGCCGATGAACTGCCCGCATCACATCAAGATCTTTGATAGTGAGCATCACAGCTACCGCGACCTCCCGGTCCGCCTTGCTGAGTTCGGAACGGTATACCGCTGGGAGCAGTCGGGAGAACTCGGCGGGCTCACTCGCGTTAGGAGTTTCACTCAGGATGATGCCCATATTTTCTGCACCGATGAGCAATTGGGCGATGAAATTGAGGCCTGCCTTGGACTTGTGAAGAAGGTGCTTGGGACCCTGGGAATGGAAGACTACGGCGTGCGCCTTTCTCTCCGTGATCCTGATTCCGATAAATATGTCGGCGATCCCGAAAGCTGGGACAAGGCTGAGAATGCCCTTCGTAAAGCGATTCAGACGCTCGGCGTAGAATACACCGAAGAGCCGGGAGAAGCCGCGTTCTACGGACCGAAGATTGATTTCGTGGTGAAGGACGTGATTGGACGTGATTGGCAACTGGGAACGGTGCAGGTAGATTACAACAATCCAGAGCGCTTCGATCTTAGTTACATCGGTTCGGACAATGCTCCTCACCGTCCTGTCATGATTCATCGAGCGCCCTTTGGTTCGCTCGAGCGTTTCGTGGGGCTTCTCATTGAGCACTTCGAGGGCAAGTTCCCTGTGTGGCTTGCGCCAGAGCAGGTAAGAGTCCTTCCGATTTCGGAAAAGTTCACCAAAGAGGCCGAGTCACTCGTGCAATCACTCGCCGATGCGGGAGCCAGAGTGGCGATCGATAATACCGGTGACAAAATTGGTGCCAAGATTCGTCTTGCTCGAATGGACCGTGTTCCTTACCTTGCAGTCATTGGAGCACGTGAAGTGGAAGAAAATTCCGTGAGTGTGCGCCATCGGGATCAAGGTGATCTCGGAAGTATTTCAACGAATGATTTCGTATCCAGGGTTCAAAATGACATCTCCAGCCGCTCCCTATAGCGGGTGTCCGGGTGGTGTGTCTCTCTCTCTTTTTCATGATGAGGCGTGAATTACCCTGTCAGATCAATCGTCCCAACTTTGGGGGCTATTTTGCTCCCTTTCGATTCTCATTTGAGAATCACCTCTAAACACAACCGCTACTGTCATCGCTAAGAAGAAAAAGAAGTTCAAGAGAGCGCGCCGGGATATGACCCGCGTGAACGAGAAAATTCGTGCTCCAAAAATCCGTGTTGTTTATGGCGAAGGCCAACAGCTCGGCGTCATGACTCCTCATGAGGCACTCGCAAAGGCAAAGTCCGTAGGGCTTGATCTTGTCGAGATTGCCGCAAAGGCTGATCCTCCGGTTTGTCGTATTGTCGATTACGGCAAATACAAATACGAACAATCCAAGCTGAAGAAAACTTCTAAGAGCAAGGGTCCGATCAAGATGAAGGAAGTGAAATTTCGCGTCCGGACCGAGGAGCATGATTACAATATCAAGTGTGCTCGTGCCGAAAAATTTCTCGATGAGGGGAACAAGGTTCGGGTTCAGCTTCAGTTCCGTGGTCGTGAAAATGCCCACCGTGAAATCGGCTTTGTCGTCATGCAGAAGGTGAAGGAAGATCTTGCCGGAATTTCGCATTGCGACATGGAGCCTAAGCTCGCTGGTCGTGCCATCGGAATGGTTCTCGCACCAATCCCGGAAGAGAAGCGTGTGCGCAAGTTCATGCTCTCCCATGGGGAACTCATCCACGAAGACGAAGCCAAGGACGAAGAGTTCGAGGATTCAGACGACATCGAGGGCGAGGGCGACGGAGCCTCGGTCGAAGAAGCCGAAGCTGATGGCAATGGCGAAGAGAAGTAAACTTCTTCTCTTTGACGTCGACTGCACCCTAGTGAACACCGGCGGTGCAGGTATTTCGGCTCTGAAGCAGGCCATCGTCGAAGTCTTCGGCGGTGAGGGGCCTCCTTTGGATCTCGCTGGCAGTACCGACAGCGGGATTGTCCGTGGCATCTTCGGGCACTTCGGTCGCGAATATGATGCCTTGATTGAAGAAGCCTTTTACAAAGTTTACCTCCCCTTGATGGAGGCGAATCTCCGTGATGAGAGCTTTGGTGGTCGTGTTCTCAAGGGAGTTCCCGAACTCCTTGGAGACCTCGAAGAAGCGGATCATACTTTGGGCCTCCTTACGGGGAACATCGAACGTGGGGGACTGATCAAAGTGGCCCATTATGGCCTCGCCGAATATTTCCAGTTTGGTTCGTATGGTGATGATCACTGGGATCGAAATAAGCTTGGGCCGATTGCGATTAAGCGTGCGAACAAGCATACTGGGAAATCTTTTACAGCAGGGGACGTCATTGTCATCGGTGACACTTGCAAAGATGTCGTATGCGCAAAAGCGATCGGAGCACCTTGCCTCGCAGTGGCGACCGGAAGTGTTTCTGCGGAAGCGTTGGGTGAATGTGGTGCGGATTTGGTTGTTCCTGATCTGACCGTTCCCGAGGTTCGGTTTTTTTTGGGTTGTTGAGGGATTCGTGTCAGTTAAAGGACCGATGTGTTTTTAATGGACATCCCTGTGAACGAATCTAGGCCCTGCGGCTCAGCCACGGTAGTGGCGACAGAGATGAGCGGTGTGTGGGGATGAGATTTGAAATTTGAGAGGTGAGCACGAAATATGATCTGCTTGGTTGGGGAGGGGGAGATTTCGCGGAGATCGATTTAGGCGAGTTCGGCGGCGATGGCGTCGACCAGGAGGGGGCCTTCGCCGGTGAGGCGGAGGTGGGTTTTGGTTTTTTGGATGAGGCCTTGGGCTTCGAGGTGGGAGAGGTTGGTTTCGGGGAGGAGGTATTCTTTAGGGAGGCCTTCGGTGGTGCGCAGCTGGAGGGCAATTCGTTCTAGGCGCCAAGCTTCGTCGTCGAGGATTTCGCTTGTTTCCTGGGCGTGGCCGACTGCGGTGATACGCTTGAGGTAGGCGGCGGTGTCGCAGACGTTTTGGTGGCGGGTGCGGCGGATGGTGGAGACAGCGGAGGGGCCGAGGCCGAGGTAATCATTTCCGATCCAGTAGCCTTGATTGTGGCGGGATCGTTTTCCGGGGAGCGCGTAGTTGGAAGTTTCGTAGTGCTCGTAGCCGGCCTTGGTGAGGAGTTGGTGGCCGAGGGTGAACATTTCGGCGTTGAGGTCGGGGTCGTCCTGATAGGCCCCTTTTTTAAACTGCTCGAAGAAGGCGGTGTCCTCTTCGTAGGTGAGGTTGTAGGCGGAGAGGTGGTCGGGCTGGGCGGCGAGGGCTTCTTTTAAGGTGAAGGACCAGTCGTCGAGTGATTGGCCGGGAACGGAGAAGATGAGGTCTATGTTGACTTCGAGTGAGGGTGCTTCCCGGAGAGCGGCGACGGAGGAGCGGGCTTGCCCGGCGCTGTGCTCGCGGCCGAGGGTTTTGAGATGAGTGGGGTGGAAGGACTGGATGCCGAGGGAGACGCGGGTAATGCCGAGATCGGCGTAGAGTTGGGCGGTGCGGCAAGTGAAGGTGGCGGGGTTTGCTTCGAGGGTGATTTCCTGGAGTTGGTCGAAGCTGAAGATCTCGCGGAGGCCGGTGAAAAGGCGGGTGAGATGGGTGGGCGAGAGCATTGAGGGAGTGCCGCCGCCCAAGTAAATGGTCTGGAGTGGGGAGAGGTCATTTTTTGCGGAGAAGCGGGCTTCGGCGAGAAGGGCTTCGACGAAGGCACCGAGATCGGTGCCCCCCGGGGTGTGCTTGTAGAATGAGCAGTAGGGGCAGATGCGGTGACAAAAGGGGACGTGGAGGTAGAGATGCACTCTTCGAACTCTGAACGTTGAACGTTGAACATTGAACTCTGAAGTTTTGACCTGGGTAGAGGGAACTTGGTTGGGGAGGTTTATCGGCAGATCAACGCTGATTGTTAGGGGGCTTCTTCCGCCTACGTGAGGGCTCCGACGTGACAAGTGGTTGAGGAGGGAGGAGATTTTGAATTTGTTAAGGGTGGGATTTTGGGGGAAGAAGGGGGGTGGCAATGCAATCCGATTTGAGTACGCAGGTTTTGAAGGATGTTTCGCGTTCTTTTTATCTGAGCCTGCGCTTTTTGCCGAAGGGGTTTCGGGAGCCGGCTAGCTTGGGGTATTTGCTGGCGAGGCTGAGTGATACGATTGCGGATGCGGGGGAGGAACTGGTGGGAGTGCGGCAGGAATTGCTGGATTCATTTACGAATGCGCTTTTTACCGGGGAGAGGGATTGGCTTGAAGATCTTCGGAAATTGAAGGGCGTGAGTGAGGGGGAGCAGGTCTTGATTGAACGAGCTGGCGATTGTTTGGATGCGCTTTCGCTCGTGCCGGAATGGCAGCAAGGGGCGATCAGGAGAGTGGTTGAGATTATCACCGATGGTCAGGCCTGGGATTTGGCACGCTTTAAGAAGGATGGCGTGGTGCGACTTGAGGAGGATGATGAACTACGGAAGTATACTTATCAGGTGGCGGGGTGCGTGGGGGAATTTTGGACGGAACTGGGTTTTGGTTTGGAGTCTGGAGAAAATCAGTTTGCGCAGGTGGGCCGGATTCAGATGGATGACTGGGGGCAGAGCTATGGCCGGGCACTTCAATTGATTAACATTCTTAGGGATGTGCCCGAGGATTTGGAAAGCGGGCGCTGTTATCTTCCGGGGAGCGAAGACCTTTCTCCGGATGTTCTTTTGAGTGAGCGGGGAAGGTGGATTGCGGAGGCGAGGAAAGGGCTCGATGATGCGCAGCGTTATGCCGAGGCGCTTAATGGAAAGCGAATGCGCTTTGCGACGATTCTTCCGGCCCTGATTGGGAGGGAGACGCTCAATCGGCTTGAGGGGGTAAGCTGGGAAGAATGGGTTGCGCGGGTGAAAGTGAGCCGGGCCGAAGTGAAGGGGATGATGTGGCAGGCGGCGAAGTTTGCGCTGTGAGTTTATGAGATGGTTGAGGGAGAATGCGGAAGATTAGATCGCATTTTTCTGTCTTCGCTTTTCAAGCGGCAGGGGCGCCGCGACTCCTTTTTTAGAAGACGCCGATGGCGGAGGAGAAGGAGAGGGCCGCTGGTTCTCCTTTGCGGACGAGATTTTCTCCGACGTTAGATTTGGGGAAGTCTAGGACGAGAGTTGCGATTCCATTTTGTGAGTCGGGGGCGATTTTCACGGTGCCGGTGAGTGATCTTCCTCCCCAGGGGTCCCGGTAGGAGACGGGGAAGGAAGTGGCATTTTTTGGGATGGATTCAGGGAGGCCAGTGAGGACGAGGTAGTGGCGTTTGAGAGTGAGCCAGGTGGAGACGTTTGATCCCTTGACGCGGCGAAGGGCAACACGGCGAATGCTCATGATCGGGGGAAGGCCTTT
Organism: Akkermansiaceae bacterium; assembly: GCA_028822935.1. Taxonomy (GTDB): domain Bacteria; phylum Verrucomicrobiota; class Verrucomicrobiia; order Verrucomicrobiales; family Akkermansiaceae; genus SW10. The sequence goes on along the minus strand of JAPKCM010000060.1, from coordinate 9,230 downwards.
CTTTAGGGATTTGCGAAGTTTGGTATGGCTGCGCTGGAGAAGTTTAGCCGGAGTCTCGCGAGAGCCTTTGAAAAGGATTTCCTGTTTGACGGTGCCCATCCAGGAACGGGTGCGCATTTCGTTGGCCATGGCCGTGAGGTCTTCGGCATTCACGCCGCCGCGTTGGTCCCAGCGGCGACGGGTCGGGATGAGCTTGGAAGGGCGCGCTCCGTAGCTCTGGATGATCTTGATAAGGCGGGAGCGTTCCGATTCGCCTTTGATGGTTTTTGCTGAATCGCTCCATTTTTCCGAACCACACTGGAAGGCGTCGAGAAGGCAAGCCGGGCCGCAGGCGTTTCCGCTGGCGCGGAGTTGATTGATGGGCGACGGAGTGAGGTTTGGCGCGGCGAGCCAGTTGTTCTGTGCCGAGAGGGGGAGCGTGCAGCAGAGAATGAAGAAGAGTCTAAGGACCATCGATCGAGGAACTAGGAAGAGTGATTATTTCGGTACGGCGATTGTTAGAAGGTTGGGCGTCGGTCGTTTCCGTGCTGAAGGTGATGCTGCTGCTGACCGGAAGAGAGCCTGTGTCGTTGAGGGTGGATTGCCCGACCGGGAGGGTCGCAAGGTAACGCTCGTTGACACTCAAAGTAGGTAAATTAACGGGGTAGCTTCCGCCATCAACATTCACGGTAAGTTGTCCTCCTTGGACGCTCTCGGTGCCTTGGTTTTCAATGCCAATTTGCAGGCCATTTCCAAATGCGCCGATTGAGTTGAGTTCGTAATTGTAGCTCGTAACAGCGAGGTCAACGATGCCCGGAGTGTCACGCTCCATGACGCGGCCAACGTCGAGGTAGCCACTGCCGTATGAGGTGTCGTTTCCGTAGTCTCCTGCGTCATTGGTGTAGTTGAGAAGGATTTCTCCTGCCTGAGCCCCCGTAATGGGATAAGGGCTTTCGGAAATAATGGCTGCCAGAGTGCCAGAGACGAATGGGGCACTCGCAGAGGTGCCGGTGAAGCTGATGGACTGGTCTCCGGGCCAAGCTGCGGTGGGGCCCACGCCGGGGGCGGTGAGAGAAAGATCGGCGCTTTGATTTGAAAAACTCATATGAGCGCCTGTAGCGTCGATCGCACCTACGGAGATGACGCCGGCGTAGGCTGCTGGGTTGGCCGCGAAATTGAATCCATCATTACCTGCAGAAGCAACAATAACGGATCCGGCGCTTTGTGCATAGGAGATCGCCTCTCGAACCAGTCCGCTGTCTCCGTAGGACCCCATGGAAATGTTAATCACCTGAGCGCCGTTATCGACGGCAGCGATGATGCCTTTGGCTAAAAGAAAGGAATTTGATGATCCTGTGCTATCCGCGACTTGAATGGATAAAATCGGAGCGCTGGGGGCGATACCTGGAACACGGGAGTGTTGCCCGACAATTAACGAGGCCACTGCGGTGCCATGGCCGTGAAGTTCTCCCTCTGCGACACCATCGACGACGATCTTCTGGATTCCATCAGGAAGGGCGATGTGGGGAGCGACACCGGTATCGATGATTGCGATCTTGACACCTTCTCCCCATTTGGAGTTGTCACCCGTAATATTGAGGAATTCGAGGGCCCCCGAGCCAAAGGCAACTCCGGCGTTGCCAGTTTCGGGATCGGGAACAAGCGGAATGGAGACGACGAAGTTAGAGGCGATCGTTGCGTCTTCATCCAAGAGGTCGTCTAAGCTGCTGAGGTCTTTTCCGCTGATGCGGATTGAGCGGAAGCGGTTGAGTTTTCCAAGGATCTTAAAATCACTTCCTTCCAGAAGGGCGATGGCTTTGCGGTAGGCCTCGTCACTGGAAAAGCTGATGATTCTTTCATTGCGGATCGAAAGTAGGTCTTCAAGCAGACTATTTTTTTTCACGCGAGGGCCGAGGTTTTCGGGGAGACGAGAGATGGCGGCATGGTTGCTTTCGCCGGCCGCCTTTTTATGGTCGTTGTCAGCGACCTCAGAATTCGCCTCGACTGCATCTCGTGTGATCAACCAACCCACACCAATTCCAAGCAAGAGAATGGAGAGGCCTAGAATTATGCTGCGGTTCATAATGATTAAACGTCTTCCGACTCTTGAAGTTGCCTTATTTATGCAAAAATGCGAGAGCTCATTCGTGGAGGAGTTGTTTGACTTGCTCCAAGGAGGTGAGGATCGCGTCGGGACGTGGGAGGTCCGAGCGCCTAGGCCGAGGGCGGAACGAACGCGCATCCCCGGCGAAGAGAACGGTACGCATTCCGACTCGGTGTGCGGGAGCGATATCGTTCAGGAGGTCGTTTCCGATGTAGAGGATTTCCTCGGGAGGCGGCCCGTCTTTCAGGAATTCCTCGAACAGAAAGATTCCTGGTTTGGCTTGGCGATCTAGGTAGGAGTAGAAGGTGAGTTCAGGGACTGGAAGTGAGAAAGCCTCGAGTAAAAGAGGGGTGTAAAACTGAGCATTGGAGATCAAGCCGATCGTGGCAGGGTGGGAGAGTGCCTTCTTAGCGCCGGGAAAAGGTCGGCAGGGGTTCGTCATGAACTCGAACCGGAGGGCGAATTCTTCCACATTGGAAGGGAGAGAAAGGTCGAGGGATTTGAAGAAGCGGCTCCAAATCTCGAGGATGTTGACCTCGGGGAAATCGATTCCGGATTTGCGAGAACGGGCGTGGTCTTGTGCGATGAGATTTCGAAGATGAACGCTGAGGGAAAAATGAGGCAGCTCGCTTGAATCCGAGAGAAGGGCGCGAAGACTGGTTTCATGAAGCGAGGCATTTTGATCGGTTCCCGCGGTCGACATTAAGAGGGTTCCGTAGAGGTCCCAAACGAGATAGCGGACACCATCGAGTTTTTTCAGAGAAGGGGAGAGGTCGATAGGTTGAGGCACTATGGGGAGGGCGTTTTCGCGTATTAACCGGGCGAGAGGGGACATGAGATTAAGTGCGCAAGAAATGGAAGCGTTTGGGATCAAGAAAGCGCTCCAGGACACGGTCTTTATCGAGAAAATTTAGTCGGCCGGGAGTCGAGTCTGAAATTTTCGAGACGATGGCAGACAGCCGGTCCTGATAGCGGGGCAGGGACCATGCTGAGAGATCTTGCGGAGGGAGAAAGTGGGGTTGAAGGGCCCGAGTAAGCCAATTTTTCAATTCGGGAAGCGGATGGTGCTTGATGACTTGCCGCTGCTGATCCTCGGGGAGGTTTCCGAAGTCGATGGTTCTGTTTTGCACGAAATCGGACCATGCCCTTTCGATATCAATCGTTTGCCTGTAAGAAGAATAGGTTTTTTTGATTTCTCTGAGGAAACTTTTCTTGAGCATTTCCTCGTCCAGGAGATGGAGCGGCACGGGGATTGAGTCGTAGGTCTGGCCAAGAGAAATGCCCTCCCTTTTAAAGTCTTCGGTAATTTCAGGTAGATCCCGACCAATCAGCGGCTTTTTGATGAGATGGGGTTCAAGGAAGGTCAGTCCGAATCCTTCGGCGACTGAGGTGCTTGCAATGTGGCTGGCGCGACCGAGTAGCCGGGCGAAATCGGCGGGCGATCTGACGGCATCAAATGCGATGGGAAGGCCTTGTTGCTTTGCAAACTGCTGCCAATCGTCATGCACCTTGGTCCAAGCGGGATTTTTTGGGGCTCGGGCGATTGCGAAATTCACATTCTCGGGTGCATGCTTGGCCCAAAGGCAGAGCTCCCCAAGATTCTTGCGACGAATTCCTCTCACCGGATAGAAGACCAAAAGCGCTTCCGAAGACGAGGGCGCGATTTGAGGTGCGGTGACTGCGTTAAAGAGAAAATGGCACCGTTCTTTCGGGAGTCCGGCTTTGATCAGATGGTTCCGGTCTCGACTATTGATAAAAGCGTAGTGCACGTGCTCAGCAACGGGATAGACGTTCTCTTTTCCCCTCAGGAGTTCGTAATTTTGGGGCCGCCCATCTTCGGCGAAGTCATGACATTGTAGGAGCAAGCGGTCTCCGCGCCGCGCAAGGGCTTCGATGAGATCAGGAAAGAGGGCGTTTTTCCCCAAGGTCGGATTGTGAATGATCCAGAGATCGACGGGCTCGCCAATTTCTCGATCCAAGGATTCGAGGAGGTCGGTGACGGAGCCCTGGGGTTCTCTCAAATAATCCAACGAAGGAAGATCCTGAGGAATCGTGACCGTGTGCCCCAAGTTCTTAAGAATAAGCTTCTGTGAATCGATCACTCTAGACACTCCTCCAGCTCGGAAATGGTAGTGGAGGAGGGCGATTCTCATCAAAAAAGGGACTCTAAAGCGCTGGATAATGCATCCAGACGGTCGAAAGATGAGCGATCATCGCATTCGGTCAAGTTGACAGCTCTCCAGACTGTACAAAAAAGGCGTTTTAATTTCCAAATCTTGGGCTAGATTCCCGCAGAGACGCGATATTTATCGGGTCCGAACTACCGAAGTTCATGTCCGACCATCAAAATAAGGAGCCAGAAGGCCCGAAAAAATCGACGCCAGGAGCCTCTGAAGGAGGGGTGAATTGGAAAGTGATCATCCTTTTCACACTCGCGTTCGCTGTCATCTGGGGCGCGTTTAAATACGGAGGTGCAAGCGATTCTGATAAGCTGACCTTCCCTGAATTCCGGAAAGCATTTCTTGAAGGTCGAGTTTTGCGGACCGCCTCAGACGATATCAAGAAGGGTCAGCTGGAACTCATCACATTCTCCGGAGAGACCCGCGCTGAGATTCGTGGTAAATACCACAAGAATGAGCCATTCTTGAGGGAGTGGACGAATCCGACTTCTGTAAAGGTCAACGTCCAGTTGGGGGTCCACGGAGAAGAACTTGAGTCCACTTTTGGCGAGAGATTACTTTGGGAAAAGATAAGCGATCAACCTGCTGTTGCGAGTGAGAAGATCTCCTACTCGGCCTTTAAGCAGCTCTTTTTCGACAACAAGATTGTCCTTGGACCGGATCAAAATATCACGGTCTATCAAACTCCTAGCTCTGAGGAGGCCGTCCTAGTCGCAACAAAGGGCGATCCTGTAGGTTATTCCATCGAGGAGATTAGAACGATGGGGAAAGACTTCGTTGTCCGCACCGATAGTTTGATTATGCGCGACCAGCTCGCCATTCTCGTTGATTCAAATGTTATGCCGCGACGCGAGGACAATACCTTCAGTAAGGTCCTATTTAGCTTTCTTCCTGTTTTTCTCCTCATTGCGCTGATTTTCTTCCTCTTCCGTCACCAAATGAAGTCCGCAGGTCGCGGAGCGATGAGCTTTGGTAAATCCAAGGCCAAGCTTCTCTCGGTGGACAAAGCAACGGTCACTTTCAAAGATGTTGCGGGAATCCAAGAGGCCAAGGAAGAGCTCTTCGAGATTGTCGATTTCCTTCGTGATCCTAAAAAATTCCAGTCTCTCGGCGGAACGATCCCGAAAGGGGTTCTCATGGTTGGATCTCCGGGAACGGGTAAAACGCTCCTCGCTCGTGCGATCGCGGGTGAAGCTGATGTTCCTTTCTTCTCTATTAGTGGTTCCGATTTCGTAGAGATGTTCGTGGGAGTAGGTGCAAGCCGTGTCCGTGACATGTTCGAGCAAGGAAAGAAGCACGCTCCCTGCTTGATCTTTATCGATGAGATCGATGCCGTAGGTCGCCATCGTGGTCACGGAATGGGAGGAGGCCATGATGAACGTGAGCAGACTCTCAACGCTCTTCTCGTTGAGATGGATGGTTTCGATACCCAAGAGGGGGTGATTATCATCGCCGCGACGAACCGTCCCGATGTTCTCGATCCCGCGCTTCTTCGCCCGGGTCGATTTGACCGTCAGGTCACGATTTCACTGCCCGACGTGAATGGTCGCGAGCAGATCCTAGTAGTCCATGCGAAGAAGATTAAGCTCGCTGCCAACGTCGATCTGGGAGTGATCGCCAGAGGAACTCCGGGATTCTCCGGTGCCGAACTGGCAAACCTTATTAACGAATCTGCTCTCCTTGCAGCCCGAAAGGGAATCAAGGCAGTCACGCTGGCTGAAATGGAAGAAGCGCGGGACAAAGTACGCTGGGGCCGTGAGCGCCGCAGTTTGGCTCTTTCCGATAAGGAAAAGAAGAATACCGCTTATCACGAGGCAGGACATGCCATTCTTAATGTGCTCCTGGATCATACCGATCCACTTCACAAGGTGACGATTATTCCCCGTGGTCCTTCTTTGGGATCAACGATGTTTCTCCCTAGTGAGGACAAGTTTAATCACCGCAAGAACGAGCTTCTGTCACAGTTGATCGTTCTCATGGGCGGTCGAGTTGCAGAGGAAATTGCCTTCGGTGATGTGACCAACGGAGCGATGGGAGATATCCGGATGGCGACCAACCTCTGTCGTAAAATGGTCTGCGAGTGGGGGATGAGCGATAGCCTTGGAATGATCGAGTATGGCGACGGTGGAGGAGGTGAAGTCTTTTTGGCCCGCGACATTTCGAAGTCGAAGAATTACTCTGAACAGACCGCGCAAAAAATTGACTCGGAGATCAAGCGCCTTACTGATTCAGCCTACCAGGAAGCGAGCAAACTTCTGAACGAACGACGTGATCTTCTCGATAAGATCTCTGAAGCGCTGCTTGAGTTTGAGACTCTCGATGCTCATCACATCAACGATATTGTCGATCATGGCGAAATGAAGAACCCTCCATCACGCCCGACTCCTCCCGATGTTCCCCAGGATCTTGAGAAAAAAGAGAATCCAAAAGTAGAAGAAGAAAAAGCGAATGAGGACGATGGGCCACTTGCTGGAGAAGTCGTCGGAGCTCCGGCATAATTTCTGGGAATTCTCTCCTAAGTTCGCACTCATACAATTATGGAAAATGTCGTTATTATCGGAACCGGCTGTGCTGGTTGGACCGCTGCAATTTACACCGCTCGCGCAAATCTGAATCCCCTCGTTCTTTCTGGCACCCAATTGGGAGGCCAACTCACCACCACGACAGAAGTGGAGAACTTTCCTGGTTTTCCAGAAGGCGTGATGGGACCGGAGCTGATGGGTCGGATGCAGCAACAGGCAGAAAAATTCGGGGCCCGCGTCGAATACAAAAAGGTCGATGAGATCGCCAAGAACGATGACGGAACTTTTATTCTCACTACTGATGTAGGGACGGTTCAGGCTAAAACGGTCATCATCGCAACCGGAGCTGCGCCTCGCTATCTTGGTTTGGAAAACGAAATGAAGTTGGTGGGGCATGGCGTCACTTCTTGTGCAACTTGTGACGGTGCCTTTTACCGCGACGTTCCCGTAGCGGTGGTTGGTGGAGGAGACTCTGCCTGTGAAGAGGCGAACTTCCTGACGCGCTTTGCTTCGAAGGTGTATCTCATTCATCGTCGCGATGAACTGCGTGCTTCCAAGATCATGGCGGACCGGGTTCTGGCGAATGATAAGGTTGAGCCCGTTTGGGATTCAGCAATCACGGAATATCTCACAGACGATGCCGGTGAAGTACGTGCGGTGTCTTTAAAGAACCTCAAAAGCGGAGAAGAGTCCGAGCTTGAGCTGAAATGTGTCTTTGTAGCCATCGGTCATGTGCCAAACAGTCAGTTTGTGGGCGATTTGGTGGAACTTGATGAGGGGGGCTACATTCTTCAGAATGCTCATAGTACGTCTACCAAGACCCCGGGGATCTTCGCTGCTGGCGATGTGGCTGATCACGTCTACCGACAGGCCATCACGGCAGCTGGTCAAGGATGTGCGGCGGCGCTCGAAGCGGAGCGCTATTTGTCCGATAGTGAGTAGTGATTATTGATCTCAATTTCTCCAAGGTCTGAGCGTTTTCGTTCAGCCTATTTTCTTTGCGATGTCTTTCTCTTGAAAAATTGGCCGAGCTACCGCTTATTCCATTCATGAATTTGACCCAAACAGCCTACGGCACGTGGAGCGGTGGCCGCTACATGCACTTCGGAGAAGTTTTAGAGGAAGAGCGCTATCGTGAATGCATTCGAGTGGCCTACGAATCAGGCATTCGCACCTTTGTAACCGCTGATGTTTACGGACAAGGTCGTGCCGACCAAGCTCTGGGGGAAGCGCTTTCTAGCTATCCTCGTGACAGCTACTGCCTTGTGGGAATGGTGGGTCACGATATGGACCAGGAGAGGCAGGGGAGTGCCGGCTATCCACGTTTTACAAATCCCCAGTTTAGGAGCCCGGCTGGTTACCGCGATTTTCTCCGGGAAGCGTGTGAAGCTTCGTTGAAGAATTGCCAGACAGATCACTTTGACCTGGTGATGCTTCATAATCCGGATGAGGCGGGATACATTCATGAAGATGTTTGGAAGGGAATGAATGCCCTGAAACAGGAGGGCCTTTCCGAGCGGTTGGGGATTGCTCCCGGACCCGCGAATGGCTTTACGCTCGATCTGCTGCATGTCTTTGAAAACTTCGGGGAAGTGATCGACTGGGCTATGGTGATCCTAAATCCTTTGGAGCCATGGCCAGGTCAGCACGTTCTCTCGTCGGCACAAGAAAACGGCATCGATCTCCTTACACGAGTGGTCGACTACGGTGGGCTTTTCCATGGAGACATGAAACCCGGGCATGAATTTCGTCCGGGCGATCATCGGTCCTATCGTCCTGATGGCTGGATTGAGCGCGGTTGGGAAAAGATGCAGCAGATGAAGCCGATTGCGGAGAAATACGATTTGAGCATGATCCAATTTGCCTCAGCCTGGAACCTCTCGCAGGATCCGGTAAAGTGCGTTGTGCCTACTGTGATTCAAGAAGCAGGTGAGAATGCAGTCCCGATCGAAAATAAGATCCGTGACTATGCGTCTTTACCCGAAGATTTCCGCTTCACCGCCGAAGAAGTCGAGCAGATCCGTGTGATTGGCGATAACACGGGTTGCATGAGCCTCAAGGGGGCAAGTGTGCGTCATGAAGGGCCCTGTGAGCGACCTGACGAATGGCCCATGCGTAACGAGCTTCTGGTGCTTGCTGATCAGTATGACCTCACCCGCGAGTGGTAGGTCCGGGATCGACGTTGATCTTGTAGGAAAAGAAAAGGGACACTCCGGAGAGTGTCCCTTGAAATTTTTAGTGAATGTGATTCCTGACGAAACAGGAGGTTCACGCTCTACTTTTTCTTCTTAGCAGCCTTCTTCTTAGCCTTTTTTGCGACCTTTTTAGGTGCGGCTTTCTTGGCTGGCTTCTTAGCTGCTTTTTTAGGTGCGGCTTTCTTGGCTACCTTTTTCTTAGCTGCTTTTTTAGGTGCGGCTTTCTTGGCTACCTTTTTCTTAGCTGCTT
>JAPKCM010000059.1 GCA_028822935.1 Akkermansiaceae bacterium | reverse complement strand
AGTGGTGTTGCGACAATGAGTTGGGATCCGGTGAATGGCGCGTCGTTCAGCACGACTGGCCTTCTTACCAATGCCGCCTTCTCCAATCTTCCAACAACATTTGGAGCTGATGATGCTAACTTGTTCGGGCTTAGTGCACGAGTGGGTGGTGCGAATCAGACGGTGTTGATTGACAACCTTTCCATCACAACCATCCCTGAGCCTTCTGGAACAGCTCTATTGGGACTCTCCTGCCTCGGCTTTCTCTTGCGCCGTCGTCGTTAGGGGTTATCACCTGATCTAATTTTCAAAGGGACTCTGGGAAACCAGAGTCCCTTTTTTGTAGAAAGGCGGAGATCGCCATTTCCGCGCACATGCACCAGACGGCCCCGACCTTGCCGGGGAACCAGGACCTTCCCCATACGCAACTCATCGGCGGAATTGACGGCGTCGAGAAGAGGCTCTTGGAGTTCAACGAAATCGTCGATGCCATCACCCGCCACTATTCGCGGGGTTTGTTGCCAGGATGCGATGAATGATGAGACCCGACTTACATCACGCCGAGTTCTGAGGCGCCAGTGGTGCCCGCAACGAGTCCGGCGGTCCGACAGGGAGGCAAAGGAGTCACAAAATATTCTTCACTTGGTGAGGGATGCTCTTCGGAGCCTCATTTCAATCGATAGATTGGCAGGCCAGGCCCTGGAGAATTGGGATGCGGCAAGCTCCTTCACGGGCCATGTCATGGGAAACGTGATCGAGAGGAACAGGTTCTTCTCAAGTGCGTCCCGTTCAAGATTTGAGATTCTGCGATTCACAATTCCGCCCCGACTACCAAAACAAAGGCTCCCTCATTCGAGGAAGCCTTCAGCCCGGATCTAATCCAATTGAGCGACGACGCAAGCGTCGCGCTTAATTAGGGTGTTTCCCGGACCTGGTAGAATCGACGCACAGCTCTATTCGGCACTCCTACGTCGGTGAAGGTGGTAGTCGTCATCCCCGCGGCACCTGGCACACTGTCGTCCAGCTCCTCCCATTCGCCCTGCAGATCCGATGAGGTAAAGACACCGTAGGTCCTCCGATCGCTCGAAGTCCAGGTGATGGTGACATCGCTTATGACTTTCTCGATACTGATAATACGCAGGCGGTCTTGCTGCGAGCTGCTGGAGGATATTCGCAGATTGTCGATCGTAAGGGTCTGGTTGGCACCACCGACGCGGGCAGAGAACCCGAAGTTATAGGCGTCGTCCCCGAGGAAGGAGGTTGCGACATTTTCGAAGACCGCATCGGTTAGGAGCCCTTCGGTTGTGAAGGAAAGGCCGTCGACTGGATCGTAGATGCAGACGACCGGACCGCTCACAGAGGTGCCATCGGAAAGAATCGATCCGTTGGTAAAGCCAAGATCTAAATCGTTGCCGCCCACTTTTTCGGCGATGTTGACACCCTGTTCGGCGTCAAGATTCATCCACGTGTCGATCTCGAATGAGATATTTTCGGTGACATCGAACGCAGCGCCCATCCCTTCCTCGGCGGATCCGAGTTCGGTAAGGGCAAAGTTTCCGTAGTTGAAGGACATTCCATCGGCAGGTTCGTTCGCTCCGGGTCCGTCACTGATGGTAAGATCGAAGGTCGCAGTCCAGCCATCTTCCGAGCCGGGAACTGCCTCTGCCGGGATCATAAAGCTAGCGGACCCACCGGCGACGCCGTCGCGGGTCAGCTCGAGCTTTCCGTCCTGGATGTTTGCCGTGCCATTCATCACCGAGCCATCCTCGACGTCAGTCGATCCATCAGCGAAGCCGTCGAAGTCTTGAAAATAGCCATCCGGGGTCGCCTGGGCCACGGTCGGGTTGCGGCCTTGGTTGATCTCGTTCCCATCACCGACGGTATCGCCATCGCTATCGGAATTGTTCGGATCGGTGCCCGGCTGACTTGCATCAACAAAGGGAAGATCGGGGGTTTCGACCCCGTCGAGTAAGCCGTCGCCGTCAGAATCGGGGTTGAGTGGATCGGTTCCAGTGTCAGTTGCGCTCACCCAAGTTCCGGTGTTGGTCTCCACGCCGTCGTTGAAGTCGTCCATGTCGGTGTCCTCGTCCTGCGGATCGGTGCCCATTGCGTTCTCCTCGATATTGGTCAAGTTGTCCATGTCCGGATCTCCGGCAGCGCCGTTATCAGGATCGCCGGTGCCGTCGTCGCTCGGGTCGAGCGAGTTGGCGATCTCGTATCCGTCGTCAAGGCCGTCGTCGTCGGTATCGTCAATATTTGGATTAGAGCCAGTCTGGTCGGCATCGACAAAGGGGAGGTCTGGGTTTTCGACCCCGTCGAGCAAGCCGTCGCCGTCAGAATCATCGTTGATGGGATCGGTCCCGGTGGCCATCGCACTGCCCCAGGTGGTGGTGTTGTTCTCGACGTCGTCGTTATAGCCATCGCTATCGGTGTCTGCTTCCTGTGGATTGGTGCCCAGGTCGCGCTCCTCGATATTAGTCAAATTATCCATATCCGGGTCTCCGTCAGCGCCATTATCAGAGTCGCCGGAGCCATCGTCATCCGGATCGAGGCCGTTAAGGATCTCGTAAACATTGCTCAGGCCATCACCATCGGTATCTTCGCCGGCCCCGGTATCGATCGTGAGATTGTCGATGAGCAGGGTCTCATTTGCACCGCCCACGCGGGCTGAGAGGACGAAAGTGTAGGCGTCGTCGCCGTCAAAAGTGGTTGCAATATTTGAAAAATCCGCATTGGTCAACAGACCCGTCGTCGTAAAGGACAGACCATTTACGGGATGGTAATTGATGAGCACCTCTCCGCTGACGGTGGTGCCGTCGAGCAGGATCGGGCCGTTGGTGAACGAGAGGTTATTATCGGCGCCCCCTACTTTTTCGGCGATGTTGACACCCTGTTCGGCGTCAAGGTTCATCCAGGTATCGACCTCGAAGGAGATATTTTCGGTGACATCTGCAACACCAGCCATGCCTTCCTCGGCCGAGCCGAGTTCCGTGAGCGCAGCGTTGCCGTAGTTCAGTGAGAAACCGTCGGCGGGTTCGTTGCCGGCGGCGCTGTCAATGATCGTGAGGTCGAAAATGGCAGACCAGCCCAGCGAGGAATCTGCGAGGGCCGGGATGGCAAAGCTGGAAAATCCACCGGCGACATCGTCACGGGTCAGTTCGAGTTGTCCGCCCTGGATGTTTGCCGTGCCATTCATCACTGTGCCGTCTCCGAGGGTAGTGGCCCCGTCGGCGAAGCCGTTAAAGTTCTGGACGTAAGACTCAGCCGCGGCGTTCGTGGCGAATGAGAGAGAGGCGCAAAGCGCGACGATTGAGGGAAGAGATATTCGGAGATTCATGTGTAGATTACTGATGTTTGTGGCTTGAGGATTTAGAGGGCAGAATTGGTTTGAGATTTGGAGAGACCGAGTTGCAAGAAATAACCCTGTGCCTGCCAATTACTCTTTTAACCTCGGTGCAAGTCGGGCGAGTTAGAGAGGGTAGATGAGAAAAGCCATTTACTGTCGATCATAATGATCAGGGATCGTGGGCTCTCTCAAGCCTAAAGTTGTCGCTCGAGATCGTTAGGGTCTGTGTGTTTTACCAAAATTCAGCGTCTGTCGGATATTTTGGGAGAAATGCCACAACCAAGGAAAGAAATTGAACAATCGTCCAAACTTGCCAAGGCTGACTTCACCTCATGCCCACCGACGATCCCCGATCTTCCCAGTCTCTCAATTCAGCGACCGGAGCCTCCTCATTCCGGCTCGTGTCCTTCTGTTTCTTTCTCTCCGGAATGGCAGGTCTGATCTACCAAATGGTCTGGATGCGCTATCTCTCGACAGTCTTCGGGACGTCCGAACTGGCCATCATCGCCGTTCTGGTCGCTTACATGGGGGGACTCGCGGCCGGAGCCTGGCTCGCCTCAAGATATCTGCACCGCCTTACCAGACCAATCATTGCCTACGCCCTCCTTGAGGCCGCCATTGCCCTCTCAGCCATCGCCGTCCCCCTGCTTCTCAAGCTCTCCGGCCACCTCCGCACCACAGTGCTGGGTGGCCAGAATCACCTTCCGTCCGATGGAGGAGCGCTCGAGGCGATCTCCCATCTCGGGCTGGCTTGCCTCGTTCTCTTCATCCCCACCGCCTGCATGGGTGCCACCCTGCCCATTCTCGCCAAAGGGCTCATTCAACAGCAAACCCAGATCGGCACCCGCATCGGCTGGCTCTACGCCCTCAATACCTTTGGCGCCGTCGCTGGCACCCTACTCGCGGCCTTTCTTCTCATTCCTTCGCTCGGCCTTTGGAAAGCCTCCTTCTTCGGTGTCGCTCTCAATCTCACCGTGGCCGCCCTCGGTTGGTCGGTTGCCCGCAAGGCCGGAGCCAAAAGCATTTCCCCGCCGAAGTCCGGGAATCCGGAGAAATCCTCTGCCTTCACCGCATCAAGCAAGATCATCCTTCCAGTGATGCTCGTCTCGGGCGCAACTTCATTTGTCTATGAAGTCCTCTGGGCCCGACTGCTGGCTCACGTTCTCGGGGGCAGCTTTTATTCCTTTGCCACCATGCTCGCATCCTTTCTCACCGGGATCGCAGTGGGTGGACTCATCGGGGCCAAACTGTCCCGCGATAGCCGTCGTTCTTGTTTTTGGCTGGCGGGGTTTGAAATCGCCACCGGACTGCTCACCGCCCTCATTCTCGCCCTCGTCAGCTCAGGAAATCTTGGGGCCAGTGGCTCCTCGATCTTAGCCCAGGCCGGCGTGTGTATTCTGGTGCTCTCACCCGCCACCATCTGTCTCGGAGCCACCTTTCCCCTTGCCGTTCGGGCACTCAGTGACCGGGCCCGGGATGCCGGCCCCGCCTCCGGGAGAGTCTATGCCTGGAACACCGTGGGAGCCATCGCCGGAGCCATCACCGCCGGATTGCTCATCATTCCCAATCTCGGATATGCCCCGACCTTCAAATGGGCCATCGTCACCAACCTCCTCCTCGCCGTCATCATCCTTCGCGCTGTGAACGGAGTATCCCCCAAGATCCTCGCCACCGCCGCCGCCGTCTGTTTCGCCGCGGTTATCTTGTATCACCCGAAGCCTCCCGTCGACCTGCTGACCAGATCACCTCTGGACCACTCAAACGACGTCCATAAAAAACTCAAACTCATCCACGTCGCCACCGGAAAATCAGCCACCGTCTCGATCCTCGAACGATCCGGAAATTTCGTCATTCGCAGCAACGGACTTCAAGAAGCCGAAATCTTTCCCAAGGGCGCGGAGGCTCTCGCCTACACCAAAATTCGATGGCTCCCCGCCTTGCCCAAGGTTCTCAAGCCCGATGCCGAATCCATGCTTGTCGTCGGATATGGTGGCGGGGCTCTCCTCGAAGCCGTCCCCTCCGGTATCCGGGAAATCGACGTCGTCGAAATCGAAGAAGAAGTGATCGTGGCCAATCAACTGGTGGCCAGTCGACGCGCCATCGACCCCCTCAAAGACGAGCGCATCAATATTGTCATCAATGATGCCCGGGGGGCTCTGAAACTCTCCCGAAAAACCTACGATACCATCGTCTCTCAACCCTCCCACCCGTGGACGGCCGGAGCCTCCCACCTCTACACCAGGGAGTTCCTCGAACTCGCCGACAATCATCTGAACTCCGGCGGGATCTTCGTCCAGTGGCTTGGCTCCAGCTTTGTCGATGAAACCCTTCTAGGATCCTTCCTGGCCTCCGCCACCGATGTTTTTCCACACGTCCAACTCTATTTGGTGAGCGACAACTTCATCATCGTTTGCTCCCAACAGCCTCTCGATGAAAGGCTTTGGTCCAGACGGGATTTCTTCACACTGAGTGACTATCCCAAGCTTTCCTACCTTGAGGACATGCTGGCCGTTCTCCAGCTTGATGAAAAGGGCTGCAAGACTCTGGCCCAGGGCCATTCACCCATTACCGATGACCGCAATCTCATGGCCACCCACCACCTGCCAGGGAAGGATTTCGAGGGGGCCCTCAACAAACCCGCAAACCTCATCCGCCTCATCCAACCCCTCCATTTTCTCAATCGCGACCCTGCTCAAGTAAGAGATTCCCTAATTCAAGCTGACGTCAATCTCCCCTATCTGACCAAATTGTTAAAAAGCGGTTCGCCCGCTCTGGATCGGCAAAAATTTTTCGGCGAAGTGCTCACCAAAGGAGACCGTCTGATGGGTCAACTCCCCGCCCTCGTGGACAAAAAACCAGCCACTGTTATCGAACAACTCGAGATTGCCAAAAATTCCGGTATCAGCGAAAAAGAGATCCTTCCTCTCAAGGCTCTCGCTTACTTCACCTATGCCACCCATCTCTGGAACCAAAAAAACAAAATCCCGCCACCGCTCGAATTCGACGATTTCCTGAAGCAATCCGCAGAGCTTCGGGAAGTGGTTCAGCACCTGGACGACGAGGGCAGATTCCTTCTCGAGGCCCGCTACTGGGCTCTCACCAGCCAACTTGCCCGGGTAAAAGCCGTGGATGCCAAACTGGCCACCTTCAACGACCATCGCCACGTGTGGTTTGAGGCCGCCTACCAATCCCGGATCGCCGCTCTCGGCAAACACCCCGCAAAATCCCAAGAGGAATTGCACAGTGATGCCCAAAAAGCCGTCGTTCTTCTCAATCAACTCCTCGCCCTGCCCCTCGAGCGGAATTTACCCCTCATCCAACAGCGAATCGTGCTCGCCCACGCTCTACATGATGAGGAATTCCTCCATTCCGTCGCCTGGATTGTCGCCACCAAAATCAAGCGATCCCCCCCTTCCTCCCGGCCGGTCTTTGGCTCCATTCTAGGTGGGATTTTTTCCCCCTACCTCATGAAAATGCCAACCGGAGAACTCTCTATCAATCACCCTTCCCTGCGAAAACTTTATCGGGAACTCAGTGAGGAATTGGGTCCCGGAGCCATTCCACTTAAGTGACCGAAGCAGTCGGCCCACCAATCGACAACAGAAACGACACGCTATCCGTTACTGTTCGCGACAACCTCCAGCCAGTTGTCGATCTCCGCCGCTTTATTCGCCTTAGGGTCGTTCAGAATTAACGAAACCAGATTACTTCGGCAGGAACGAATACACTCTCATGCGTCCACGGTTAACTCCGAAAATCACCTCGTTTCGCCGGTCGCCATTCAAGTCCACCGACTCAATAGACATCACCGGTCCGGGAATTTGAATACCGCTGACCAAAGGCGATACCGGCTCAAATGTCCCATCGCCCTTGCCCTTCAACAAAAGGGTTGAACCAGAATCAAAGTGACCAATCTCAGGTTGAGCTCCGTAAAAATTTTGTCCCAACAAGCAATCGATTAATCCATCTCCATCAAAATCCCGAAGAAGGACACAGTTGGCCCGCGACAGTTGCGCGCGCCACGGCAACGGCCTGATTTTAAAACCTCCCTTCCCATTGTTAATCAAGACTGCAGATTCCAAATAATTGGCCTCGAAACGCTGCGCCTTCTCCAGCCTCGATTCGCTGTAAAGATCCACGAGAGACGACGTCGCAAAATTTTTGAACGTCCCCAATTTCGTCCTTAGCTTCGGCATTGCCCCGCTCGAACAACTGAATCCACGACGCGGGTAAAGTATCGACCCCTCGAACTTTGCTTCAATAATTTTTAATGTTCCGCTGCCATCCATGTCGCCGTAATAAAGCAGCTCGGGCTTCTCCACCGTCGCCTTGTAAGGAGTGTTCAGACCTTGGTTGGCGACAACATAATCCATGTCCCCATCACCATCAATATCCGCTGCATCCATCCCATTCCACCAGCCAAGATGATCACCCAATCCAGTATCCTTCTTCTCTTTCAGCCCTTCGATTCCATTCAAAAACAATCTCACCGGACCCCATTCACAGGTCATCAACAAATCGATTCTGCCATCACCATTGGCATCCGACCAAATAGCATCAGTCACCAATCCCACTTTGCCCAGACCGGAAACGGACGCCGTCATGTCCACAAATTTTGGAACCCCGGGCTTTGATTCGTTTCGAAGCAACCTGCTCGACGGAACCTCCGGATACCGGCCCGGAACGACCCGCGAACCTACAAAAAGATCCACGTCGCCATCGCCGTCAAAATCCCCCGCCGCAACACAACTCCCGCTATCGCGGACATCTGGTAACGAGCCTTTTGGAGCATTCCGGAAGGTGCCATCCCCGTCTCCCAAATAAAGCCGGTCACGCAAGACTTCGTCTCCCGGCTCACACTCGACCCCACCACTCACCACAAAAAGATCGATTTTCCCGTCACCATCAGCATCAAAAAACAAGGGCGCTAAATCCTCGGATCCGGCATCGTCCTTAAAAGGCCCTCCATTCTTGGAGGAATAATTACCCGGAGAATCACAAATCATGACTTGCCCCGCATCGCCCGATGGACGGGCTAAATAAAAATCCTGATCACCGTCACCGTCCACATCCGCCCATGCCATTCCAGGCCCCATCTGGGAATGCTGGTATGGCAATAATGGCTGCCTCGCATAATCATCAAATGCTTTCTCCCTCGGAATAAGGGCGCCCAGACTCGGTGACTTTAACTCCGCAAACATCGGCCTCATTCGAACCTTCTTTACCCAAGCCGGAGGGACTGTAGATGGCTCGGTCACCGTCAACAACTGACCCGCTTTTACGTCCGAAAATTCCTGCACCGTTCCACGCTGCCATTTGATCGTCAGCAAATCCACCGTTGAGGCATCACCAATCCCAAAACACAATTCCAGTGCGTTCGACGAAAGAAATCCTGTGGTCGGCCTCAAGGTCCTAACTTGTGTCTTCCCGTTGACTCGCACCGTGACCGTCGCTCCATAGCCATCACGATTCCCTCCCGCGCCTTTCAATTTAACGACAACCCGGCGCCGGTCCGCCGAGGCATCGTTGCGATAGATCTTCACCGGTTCATCGAGGCTCGCCACCACCAGATCGACATCACCGTCGCCATCCAAATCACCTGTTGCCGCAGCGTAACTCATGCCCAAATGATCAAGCCCCCATTCCTTGCCGATACTCTCGAATGACATTTCGCCACGATTTACAAACGCCAGGTTCGTCTCTCTTCTCGGCTCCTTTGATTCGTAAAACTCCCACTCGGTTTTGCCAATGTAATCATCCATCGTCCGCTGGATATCGGAATCATTGAAGCTCCTCGAAACCCCATTGGTGAAGAACACATCCGGTAAGCCATCGAGATCAAAATCACGAACCTTTACGGCCCAACTCCAATCAGAACTTGCCAAGCCCGCCATGAAAGCAGCATCCACCAACAAGCCCGAATTCTGATTCAAATACAGGACGTTGTGCATGTATTGACGCGGCACCGCCGAAACCAAAAAGGGCCGGATCGATCCAATTTCTCCCATCGTGGTTTTCGATCGAAAATGATTCGTGCCCGCCATATCTGCCACGAGTAAGTCCTCCCGGCCGTCGCCATCGAAATCCGCGATATCCGCACCCATCGAAAACCAGGGAGTATGCTGCGTCACTGACTTAATAACGTCCCTAAACGTCCCGTCTCCATTGTTACGATATAAGCGGTCCGCATCCTTAAAGTCATTTCCGATATAGAGATCCGGCAAGCCGTCATTATCGTAATCCCACCAAGTGGCTGAATTCCCCCGGTCACGACCGGAAATCCCGGCAGCTTTGCTCACATCCGTGAACTTCCCGCCGTCGTTCCGCAAGAGATAATCTTCCCGACCGGCATTCAAATAAGTCCAATTATTCTTTGCTCGCTTCTCCAGTTTGTAAAACTTTTCGTAGCCTGGTTCCAATTCATAACCATCCTTGGTCTTGATGAGCGGATGTTTCTCCGGACGGCCACCCTCACGCTTAAAGTCTCGCGTGAGAAGGAAACAATCGAGATCGCCGTCGAGATCATAATCACAAAATGACGCCATCAGACTGGCATCGCAAATCGCCAAACCAAAATCCTTCGCTCGCTCCTGAAACCGACCCTCACCATCGTTCACAAACAAGGCATTGGGGGCGTCATAATTGCAGACATAAATATCAAGATCTCCATCTGCATCGATATCCACCAAACTCGCCCCCGCCGTCCATTCCTCGCCACCCGCGAGATCGGCCTCCACGGTGGCATCTTCAAATTTCATTCCTCCTTCTCCCCGATAAAACCGGTTCCGCCGGGGACCGCTTGTCAGAAAAAGATCGGCAATTTCATCTCCATCCAAGTCCCCGATCGCCACACCGCCGCAGGCAAAAGCTCCCAAATACAGACGCTTGGTCGGATGCTCCTTGTCGATGGGATTCACAAAACTCACCCCGCTCGCTTTCTCATCGAGCGCCGTGAACATTATTCCATTACCCACCGAGGCCTCTTTCAGCGACTGAACCGCCAATCCCACCTCTCCAAAGGATTGACCGCACAACGAGAGATAAATGGTCGCTTTTACAAGAAACACCTTAACCAAATTCAGATTCATAAATTCTTATTAGCAATCATTCGAGCCGAACTCAATTGAACAAACTCGCTCTCTTTTCTTGCTTCAACTTTAGCACCATCTCTTTCCTCATGAAAAACACCATCATTCCCGCCCTTCAAGCACTGGCTTAATATCCTTCCCCGTAATCTGAGACATCACCCAGCTTCGCTTCCTTTGAAAAGACATTGGCTACGTAGGAAAAGCGAGGTCCCCCGCCCCCCATCTCAAGATGAATTGTCTCCGTCCTGATCGGGCTTTCAGTTCTTCAACACGAGCCGCCTCGCCGGGCTTTCGTTCTCGAGGATCTCGAGGGCTTCGTTCACATCGGCCATTGCGAACTCGCGGGTGTGCGGAGCGATGCCCTTCGGCCGCAGCGTGTTGATGTAGGCATTCCAGTTCAGCGAAACATTCACGGCACTGAGAATGAAGTCGAAACCGTCCCCGGATTTTTCAAGCGCACAATCGTCTTTGGCATTGAGAAAGTGGTCCGGCTTTGGAAAGTCGCGCAAGCGATATCCTCCCATCAGTCTTGCTCTCTCTTGCCGGTAAAGACCCTTCTCAATCTCAAAAGACTGATCCCAAAAACAAATAATTTCCTGGCAGTGACACCTCTCAAATTTGCATTTCGGGTCAATCATGACTTTTTGTCAGAGATACGGACTTTCCACATTGCTGGTGATTTTCTATTATGGGGTCAGATGAGATTCCGATTTTTTCGTATCGCAGGCTTGGGACTGATTGTCGCTCTTTTACCGGGGTGCAAGGAACCGGTGACTTCATCGCATCAGGTGCAAGCAAAAGAGGCTGAAGAACCCCCTCCTGCGGAAGGTGGACAGACATCCGACTGGAGCCAAATCGACGATCCCAAAGCCGATGGTTGGGAGTCCGAGGTTTTCAGCGAACTCGCTTCCGCTCATCTCAAGAAACTGGGTCTTTTGTTCTTTGAGGAAGGAGATCCGACTTCGCTGCTGGCTGCGGATTTCACTTGTGATGAAGTGATTCCAGCGAGGAAAAAGCCCGACTTTGAAGACGACCTAGTGAGTGTGGAACGGCTTGTGACAACCGAGAAAGATACTTCACTTGAGCAGAGTCTCGCCAGGATTCAGACCGAATTGGCCGGTGACTCTGAGAAGCGATATTTCAAGTTCAAGATCATCCGCGTTGATCGTGGGAATGATCGGATCAAGTCAGAACAGCTGTTTTCGATTTCCTATCAAACAGAAACCCAGTCCATCGAAATCCAGTCGCGCTGGTCGATTGATTGGCTTAGCGATGGAGAGGATCTGAAAATTGCATCGATTGGTGTTTCTGATTTTGAACGCACTATCACCTCGGTTCCTTCTCCGCTCTTTTCGGATGTCACCGCCTCAATCATTGGGGCCAACGATTGCTTTCAAAGTCAGCTTTCCTTTGGCTTGAATCACTGGTTGGAACGGCTCCCGGTTCGCGCGATGCTGAACCGTTTTGGGACTCCTGGACTCGCAATGGGCGATGTCAACGGGGATGGACTTGATGATCTCTATCTTTGCCAGGAACCCGGGTTACCAAATCGCTTGTTTCTTCAAAATGCCGACGGGACGGCCCGTGAGGCGGCCCACGAATGGGGCGTGGATTGGATCGATGATTCAAGGTCGGCCCTTCTGGTGGACCTGGACAATGATGGTGATCAGGACTTGGTCGTGGCCACCTATGGCGCGCTCGTTGTTGCCGTCAATGAAAATGGGGAAGGATTCAAAATTGCGACCGCTCTCCCGACAAGTGGTTCGACCGCTTCCCTCGCTTCTGCTGATTACGATGGCGACGGATTTCTTGACCTCTATGTCTGTGCCTATGTGAAGAACGATGACGGTTCGTCATTGGGTGCAAGCGGTGAGCATTTTGTCTATCACGACGCCAGGAATGGCGCTCCCAATTCCCTTTTCCGAAATTCCGGAGATCTCAACTTCACTGAAGTCACCGGGGAGACTGGTCTTACTGCCAACAACCATCGTTGGAGTTTTTCGGCATCCTGGGAGGACTTTGACAATGACGGTGACCAGGATCTCTACGTTGCCAACGACTACGGGCGCAACAATCTCTATCGCAATGACGAGGGGATCTTTACCGACATCGCAGCGGAAGCAGGTGTCGAAGACAGCGCCTCGGGAATGGCCGCCTCATGGGGCGACTATGATCAGGACGGGTTGATGGATCTCTATGTCTCAAACATGTTCTCTTCGGCTGGAAACCGGATCGTATCCCAGGAGCAATTCAAACCTGAAAGTGATGAGGAACTTCGCGGTCGCTTTCTTCGTTTTGCGAGAGGAAATACTCTTTTGCGTAATCTCGGGAACGGAAGTTTTACTGACACCAGTGAGTCAGCCGGAGTCACTCTTGGCCGCTGGGCGTGGGGTTCCAACTTCATCGATGTGAATAACGATTCATGGCAGGATCTCGTCGTCGCCAATGGCTATCTTTCGTCTGACGAGGATTCGGGTGATTTGTGAAGTTTCTTCTGGCGGCAGGTCGTGCCGAAGACGCTCACTTCAAATGACTCGTCGACAAAAGAGACTGATTCCCGTCCTCACCAAGAACTCTCCCGAATGATTGATGCGGGGCGATCGTTCAGCGGAAACGAGCGAAATTGCTTTTTTCTCAACACCCGGGACGGGCAATTTGCCACGATGTCCGCTGGAAGCGGGCTTGATTTTTCCGATGACGGCCGCGCGATTGCCATCAGTGATTGGGATCAGGATGGCGATTTGGATCTCTGGGTTTCAAATCGTAACGCACCCCGTCTTCGACTGATGAGGAACGATGCCGTAAGCGCGAATCATTTTCTGGCCCTCGAACTTATTGGAAATGGCACAAGTTCAAACCGTGACGCTATCGGCGCTCGGGTGGAAGTGGTGCCGGGGGGATCACGCGCCGGGAAAAGGCTGGTCGCCACCTTGCGGGCCGGTGAAGGATTCCTGTCCCAGTCAGGCAAGGCTCTTCACTTTGGACTGGGGAAGGCTACCGTGGTCGAGAAAGTTCTGGTCCGCTGGCCGGATGGACGTGAGGACGTCTTCCCTGACCTCGTGGTAGATCGTCGACACTGTATCCGCCAAGGTGAAACCAAAACCGCTCTTGTACCCAAGAGAAATTCTGTCGATTTGGAAAAACCTGCACTCACTTCAGAAACGCCCCCTCCTCCCTCCGGCATCCGTGTTCCCGCAGTCACTTTACTGCGAGTCCCCCAGATCAATTTAAGCAAAAAAGATGGCACAAGGGTCATTGCGGAGGGGCGGCATCAGCTCATTCATTTGTGGGCAAGTTGGTGTCCGGACTGTTTGAGTGAGATGAAGGAATTCAGTGAGCAGGCAGGGCGGCTTCGAGACGCCGGTGTTGAAATTCTGGCTCTGAACGTGGACGACCTGGGAGATCAGAAAATCTCGTCCTCAGCGGGCGAAGATGTCCTTACTAAATTAAACTTCCCCTTCCCCTCGACCAAGGCAACCGCCCCACTCCTTGAGAGCTTACAGGGATTTCATGACAGTCTTGTTGGGCTGAATCGCCCCATGCCGGTGCCGACCAGCTTTCTCGTTGATCCGGATGGCAGGTTGAGTGTCTTTTACAAAGGTCCTGTTGAGGTGGATCAGATCATTGCCGATCTGGGTCATTCCGAAGGACTGCTGGAAGAGCGCATGCGAAATGCCGCCGCGATCAGAGGATCTCTTATCCCCCATCCTTTGGTGCGGAGAAAAGCCCGGGAGCATGAAGCCTGGATTCAGGAGCGATTTGCGAAAGCGATGGAGCAAGCGGATGATATTGGTGCGGCGATCTATCATTACTCCACCGCTTTGCAGCTTGATCCAACTTCTGCCGCCGTGGCACGAAAACTTGGAGAGCTCCATTTTTCAAAGCAGGAATGGCAGGAGGCTATTTTGGCAATCGAGAAGGCCCTCGCATTGAATCCTGATGACGCAAATGGTCACTATCGTCTGGCTCAGTTGATGGTCAGGGTTGGGAGGCAAGACGAAGCGAGGACGCACTTTGAAGTCGCACTTGCGCAGAATCCCAAGAATGCCTTGAGCCATTTTGGATTCGCGGCCTTTCTTGAATCAGCACAAGAAGTAAAGGATGCTGTCTTGCTCTATCGGAAGGGGCTATCGCTGCAGCCGGGTAACCATCTGGCCAAGAACAACCTGGCCTGGATCTTGTCGACGGCCTATGATGAAGAGATACGGGATCCGAAGGCCGGTTTGGCCTTGGCAAGGGAACTCAACAAGGCGACAGGCGATAAAGTGGTGAACATTCTCGATACCCTAGGTGCGGCTGAGGCCGCCGCAGGCAACTACGAAGAGGCTGTTGCGATTTCGCTCAGGACAATCAGGAAAGCGCAAGCAGATGGCGATCAGCAAATGCTGGAGGACCTAAACAAGCGCCTCAAAATCTACCAAAGCAAGCAGCCCTACATTCAAAGCAAGCCCTAGAGAACAGTCATCGCTTTTCCCCTTAAAAAGATGCTATTCTACCCCCCCTTTCTCTCCTTTCCGATCCCTTCAGCGGTCCCTTCAACGATCCCCAAAAAGCAAATCCCTAACTGTTCATGACCCCTAAACTTATCGGCATTCTTGTTTACCTCTTGATCCTTTTGGGCATCGGGTGGTTTGCCTCCAAGCGAGTGAAATCTCTCGGCGATTATATCGCTGCGGGAAAAAAACTGGGGTTTCTTCCGGCCGCTCTCTCGGCGCGAGCCACCGGTGAATCAGCCTGGCTGCTGCTGGGGCTCACCGGAATGGGCGCCGCAATCGGCTTTCAGGCGTTTTGGGTCGTGGTCGGCGAAGTTGTGGGCGTGGGAATCGCCTGGCTCGCGATGAACCGGCGATTTAATCGGCTCACCACGAAATACGGCGCTCTTACAATTCCCGACTACCTGGAGGCGCGATTTCGGGACACTTCTCATTCGCTAAGACTCGTTTCGGCATGCGCCCTAGTGATATTTGTCATGATTTATGTCAGCGCCCAGATCGACGCGACGGCGACCGCATTCAACAGCTTCCTGGGTTGGAATTACCTCACCGGCGCGGTGATCGGGTTCAGCGTCGTCGTCATTTACATCGTGGCTGGGGGATTCCTGGCCGTGGTCTGGTCGGATGTTTTCCAAGGGACATTGATGTTCGTCGGTCTCGTGGCCATCCCGATCATCGGGCTCTTTTACGCCGGCGGTTGGAACAACGTTGCCGCCGGGCTCGTGGCGCAAGATCCCGGTCTGATGTCCATCTGGGGACCGGCCGGATTGACGCTGAACAATCTTCTGGCAATCGTGGCGCTTGTTTCGATCGGCCTGGGATTCCTTGGTTCCCCACAGGTTTTTGTCCGCATCCTCGCGCTCAAATCTGAAGACGAAGTCAAGAAGGGCGCCATCGTCGCGATCTTCTACACCACCCTGACCGATTGCGGTGCTGTCCTGATTGGAATGATCGGGAGACACCTTCTTATGGGGCCGGAAGATTCCCTGGACGGCGTCCTCGGAGCCAATGGACAAGACGTCCTTCCCATGATCGTTGAAATTCTCATTCCCGTGACCCTCATCGGTCTCGTCATTGCCGGGGTCCTATCAGCCGCGATGTCGACGGTCGATTCCCTGCTGATGGTAGCCGCCAGTTCCGTCGTCCGCGACGTTTACCAGAGAATTCTGAATCCATCGCTGCCCGATAAAAGCCTGGTGAGACTCTGCCGGGTGACAACCGTTGTGCTGGCCATAGGCGCTTTTGCACTCGCGATGACGGTCGCCTACGTCATTCCCGAGCGAACGGTCTTCTGGTTCATTGTCTTTGGCTGGTCTGGGATCGCCGCGACCTTTTGTCCAACCATGGTTCTCTCCCTTTTCTGGAAGCGATTTACCCGGCGCGGCGCTCTTGCCGCGATGATCTCGGGATTTCTCGCCGTGCCATTTTTCAAGTTTGTCATGCCCGCACTGCCCGGCGCCACCGGCGAGGCTTTTGCAAACCTCGAGGAGATGTTCCCCGCCTTCGTGGTCGGATTTTCTGTTGCCATCCTTGTCAGCCTTTTTGACCGAAAAGGCCAACTGGCACTCCAAGGAATTGAGGCCGAATTGAAATCCTAATCAGACCGACGTGGCCGTAAATAGGCTCAGACTTCAACCCCCTTTCTCCCCTCTCCCATCCCTTCAAGCGGTCCACCCAGAAAGCAAATTCCAGGCAGTAAGCGAATCTTTCTTTTCGGCAGAGTGGAGATGGACTGATACGATGCCCCTCGTGTTGATTCGAATAGTTTCTGTTTTGCTTCTTGTCATGTCGAGTGTCTGGGCCGATCCGGATCCTTTGAAACGTCTGGGTAAGAAAGACGCGCTAAGTGCAGTAGCGGGATTCAAGGATCGGAAATTTACACTGACTGGCGAGGACGTGGTGATTTTTGTGGGACAGGAGAATCTCGTACGGGACCAGAAGTCAGGTGAACTTGAGGCCCTTTTGGCTTCGGAATTTCAAAAGGAAAAGCCCCGATTTCGCTCGATGGCCTGGGAAGCGGATACCGTCTATCAACAATGGCGCGATCTCCATTTTGGATCGTGGGAAGAGCAATTGAAGGCGACCGGTGCGACGGTGGTGGTGGCGCAGTTTGGACAGATGGAGGCCTTGGATGGCGTTGGAAGATTGGCGGAATTCACGAGTGCCTATCATCGTTTACTCGATCAGTATGCGATGCTTACTTCGAAGCTGGTGCTGCTTTCTCCGATGCCTTTTGAGAAGCCGGAGGCAACCTTCGCGCCCGACCTCACCAAGTCGAATATAAATATCGCGCTCTATGTGGAAGCGATTCAAAAGATCGCAGCGCAACGCGGAGCGGTCTTTGTTGATTTGTATACGCCGTTGAAAGATCAGGAAGAGAGACTGACCAATGATGGGATTCATTTGCATGAATCCGGTCTGCGAACGGTGGCGCGGGTTATTGCGAGGAATTTAGTACCGAAGGTGGAGCCGTCGAATCGCGATGTTTTGAAGCAGGCCATCGTGCAGAAAAATCAATTGTGGTTTGATTGCTGGCGCCCGGCCAATTGGTCGTTCGCCTACGGAGACCGGGTGAACCAGAGGTATGGTAAAGGCGGTGGAAACTTGCCTTCCTTACAGGGTGCTTTTGAAGATCAATTGGAGTATGTCGAATTGGCGGATAAGCGGATTCACCGCATTGCTCGTGGTGAAATTTATAAATCTCTCAACCTGCCTAAGATTACTCCGACTCATTCTGAGGGAAAAGCATTGAACCCGGAAGAGCAGTTGAAGACGTTCACGGTCGCGAACCCCTTTGAAGTAAACTTATTCGCATCGGAAGCGGATGGGGTAATCAATCCAACTCAGATTTCCTGGGATGAGAAGGGTCGATTGTATGTGGCCTGTTCACCGGGCTATCCGCAGTCGCTCGCGAGTTCGGAGCCACAGGATTATATCTTGATCTGCGAAGATACCGACAAGGATGGGCGGGCTGATCGATCGTGGAAGTTTATCGAGGGACTGACGATGGTGCAGGGCGTCGAACCGGGAGACGGCGGAGTGTATGTCTGTGACTTTGATCGCTTGCTTCATTTCCGCGACACCGATGGCGATGGCAAGGCGGATGAAAAGCGCGTCATCTTTTCGGGCTTCGGAGTGGGAGATACTCATCAGTTGATCAACAGCATCTGTCATGGACCCGACGGGAGTCTCTGGTTTTCGCAAGGCCTTCATGCGATGTCACGGGTAGAGACGCCGTGGGGGATTGCTCGTTTGGACCGTGCCGCGATTTGGCGGCTTCATCCCAAATCGATGCGACTGCAAGGTTTCTTCGGCGGCGGAATGGCCGGCGCGAATTGCTGGGGTGTCGCCTTTGATGACTACGGACAGGTTTTCCATAAGTCGGGTGACCGACCGCAAGGGTATTGGTCGGTGCCGGGAATGGTGCGTGGAGCTGATCCCAGTGGAAGTGGTTCGGACACCGAGGCCAGTGTTTCCTATCGCAACTCTCCAGAGCAATATCATTCAGTGGGGCCACTTTTTGATACCTCACCCAAGACGACCTCGCTCGATATCATTGGAACGAAAGCTCTCCCCGATGACATTCAGGGCTGCGCGTTGCTCGGTGGATATTTTGGATCGGTAGTGGAGCTGCATCGCTTTGAAGATGCCGCGTCGGGATTTAAGACGACGCAATTGCCTAAATTGCTAAAGTCATCGAACAATACTTTTCGTCCGGTTGATGTCAGCGTCGGACCGGATGGCGCGATGTATCTCGCCGATTGGTATAATCCGATCATCGGTCACTATCAGGCGAGCTATGCCGATCCCAAGAGAGATAAATCGCACGGTCGGATTTGGAGAATTTCGTCGAAGAATCACAAGCCAGTGAAACAACCGAATCTCGCCGGAATGTCAGAGAACGACTTACTTGCACAGCTGTCATCCCCGGAACGATGGACCCGATATCAGGCCAAGCGTTTGTTGTTCGAACGACCGCGGGAGAAAGTTTTGGCTGCTGCGGATACGTTGGTCTCCAGAATAAAGAGTGAGCAGCAATTGCTGGAAATTTGCGGAGTGTATGAAGCGCACGAGGCTCCTCGGGCTGAGTTGTTAAATCGACTACTGGGCTCATCGGACCATCGCGTGCGAGCCTATGGAGCCCGGGTGGCTGGGATGTGGTCAGATCGTCTTCCTCACTCACGAGAAAAGTTGATGCAGGCGGCGAAGGATGCACATCCCAGAGTGCGCTTGGAAGCGGTGGTCGCGGCGAGTTACCTACCGGATCCGAAAGCGGTCGCGGTTGCGGTTGAGGCGCTGGACCAGCCGCTGGATGGCTTTTTGAATTATGCCATTCGACTCAGTGCTCGCTCGATGCAGCCCAACTGGGCACCCTTGCTTGAAGGGAATCGATTGGGACTCACGAGCGAGGCTCAGCGCAACTATCTCACTCAATTGCGAGGCGAGGCTCCAAAAGCCCCCGCTCCAGGAGAGACTGTTTATCAAATGGCCTGCTTGAGCTGTCATCAAGCCGACCGGAAGGGCTTGTCGGGAATCTATCCTCCGTTGGCGGGGAGCGAGTGGATTTCAGGTGAAAAACCGGCTCTGATCAAGATCGTTCTCCATGGCTTGAAGGGACCGATAAAAGTGACTGGCAAGGATTATGGGACCGAGCCGCATTCGGTTCCGATGCCGCCTATGGGCGGGTTGAAAGATCAACAGATCGCCGATGTTTTGAGCTATCTTCGTGCTCAAGATGGTTTGCATGATCCGGTGAGTGCAGGTGAAGTGGCCGCATTACGTAAAGCTCATCAATCCCGGACTGTGAGTTGGACTGAAGCCGAGTTGGAGTAATGACCGATCAGCAAGAACCCCGGCGTTACACATAGACCTACGGGTGTGCAGCTGAAGTCCACCTATCTTCTCCGCTTAAGTAAACATCGAGGCTCAGAGACCACCTCTCGATCAACAACGCACGAGCCGGAGGCGCGATGTCTACTAGGGAGCCTGCGACCGCAGACAGCGTGCCGCAGCGGACGATTTCACTTATGTCTTTGGGCTCACTTCGACTTCACCGACAGGGGTCACCATGAGTCGAGTGGTCCGTTGGTGCCGATTTCTACGAATCCATTCGCTGAAGAGGTGGAAGCCGTGGGGCGGCGAGCATCAAACAATCCCTCCTTGCGGAGTCCCGCTGACGGGGTGGATCACATGCTTGTCCTCGGTCAAGGCCGCGTGTTCGTTCGCGATGCCGACGGCACCGCTACCTGCCTCGAGCTACGGTAATGCGAACTCCACCGTTTCACGAAGACTTCCTCGCCCGCCGCGTGGCGACAGTCCGTTTCACCAACTCATCCGCCACCACCGCGACGAGAATCACCGCTCCCACAACCGCAAATTCGATGTGAGTCGGGATCCAGGTCACCAAATTAATCATGTTCTTGAGCACTTGCATCACCGCCGCGCCAATCACCACTCCCACCACGGTCCCCTGCCCCCCTCGTAAGGAACACCCCCCCAGCACTGCGGCGGCAATGGCATAGAGTTCATAAAAATTGCCAAAGTCACTAGGCTGCGCTGATCCCACGTCCATCACGAAGAGCACTCCTCCCAAACCTGCCAGAAGGGAACAAACGACGTAGGACAAAATCACCATGCGATCGGTATTGATCCCACTGAATCGGGCCGCCTCCTCATTATTACCCAGGGCCCTAAGGTAGCGTCCGTAAATGGTCTTATTCAGAAAGATCCCCGCCACCACGGCCACCAACATCAAGATCACCCACGTCCATGGAATCCCGAACCCACCCATCACCGGAATCTTTTCGGTCACCACTTGCCGTAGAGAACCAAAGCCGCCTTCAAAGCCCTGACTCTGATCCTCGGTAAAACCTCTTGTGATCCCCCGATAAACCAACAAACCACACAAGGTCACGACAAAGGGCTGAAGCTTGAGCTTCGTGATGAGTAAGCCATGAATGAGGCCGATCGACGCAGAAACCAAGACCACGGCCG
Organism: Akkermansiaceae bacterium; assembly: GCA_028822935.1. Classification (GTDB taxonomy): domain Bacteria; phylum Verrucomicrobiota; class Verrucomicrobiia; order Verrucomicrobiales; family Akkermansiaceae; genus SW10. The sequence continues at coordinate 4,938 of JAPKCM010000059.1, read as the reverse complement.
CCAAGGCTTGAGCCGGCGGCCACTCCTGCTTTACGAGCAACCATGGCAAGCCACAGCCCACCAAGCACACTACCGAACCAATGGAGAGATCAATCCCGCCCGTGATGATTACAAAAGCGACTCCGATCCCCAAAATCCCGAAGAGCGCGGTCCGCTCGAGGAGTTTTTCTTGATTATAGGCCCCGAGGAACCCATCGCCGAGTGCCGCGGTGAGCCCGTAGAGAACGACGAGTGTGAGCAAGATCCCTAGTATTTTTTTCATGCCTTGGTTGTTTCCAAAATTGTAGCGTCCCCAGTGGCCAGAGACATGATTCTTTCCTCGGTGCACTCGTCCCCCCGGAGTTCACCGGAAAAAGCCCCCTCATGCATCACCAAAACCCGGTCCGACAAGCCCATGACCTCTTCCAACTCACTCGACACAAACAGGATTGCCATCCCTTGCTGGGCCAAGGCCTCGATCAGCCCGTAAATTTCCTCCTTCGCCCCCACGTCAATTCCCCGCGTAGGTTCGTCGAGTAAGAGCACCTGCGGCTTCATCGCGAGCCACTTCGCCAGCACGACCTTCTGTTGATTCCCTCCGGAGAGATAACGCACCAATTGCTCCTCACCCGGAGTGCTAATGGAAAGGTTCTTGATCCCCTCCTGAGCCAGCTCCTTCTCCGCCTCCAGATTGAGAAAGGCGCCCCCGCGGGCATCCCGCCGTAAACTTGCCAAACTGGCGTTCTCCAAAATCGACATATCGAGGATCGCTCCTTGGGTCTTTCTATCCTCGGGAACGAGCGCCAAACCAGCCGCGATGGCCTCTTGAGGGGAGCTAATCCGCACCTGCTGCCCATTGATCCACACCTCGCCCCCTAAAGCCGGGACCACGCCAAAGAGCGCCTCCAACATTTCGCTTCGTCCTGCCCCCACCAATCCGGCCACTCCCACCACTTCTCCGGCCGCAAGCTGAAAGCTGGTCTCGTGATCCGGATAGGCCGCAGTTCGCAAGCCGTGCACTTCCAGGCGCACTTCGCCAAGCGCATGCTGGGATCGTTGATAAAACCGATCCAAATCCCTCCCCACCATCAACTGCACCATCGCCTGATGATTAATTTCTGCCCCCGTCAACTCACCCGCATTCTCGCCATCCCGGAGAACCATGACCCGATCCGCAATCTGGAAGATCTCACTCAATCGATGGGAGATATAGATGATACTCACCCCGCGTGAAACAAGATCCTTGATCACGATGAACAGTTGCTCGGCCTCGGTTTGGGAAAGACTCGACGTTGGCTCGTCCATGATCAGGACCCGCGCATCCACGGAAAGCGCTTTGGCAATTTCAACCAATTGCTGTTTTCCAATCGGAAGCATTCCGACCTCGGTGGAGGCATCGACTTCCAGGCCAACCATCGCGAGATACTTCGCCGCCTCCTCTCGCATGGCCTCGTCGTCCAGCAAGCCGAAGCGACGCAACTCTCTCCCTAAAAATATATTGGACGCAATCTCAAGATTCTCCGCCAAATTCAACTCCTGATGAATTAGTGCGATCCCAACCGCCATCGCGGCCCGCACCGAATCGATACGCACCGTTTCCCCCTCCAGAACAAACGTCCCTTTATCAGCCGCCTGCACTCCGGCCAATATTTTCATGAGGGTGCTCTTCCCCGCGCCATTCTCACCGAGCACCGCAAGCACCTCGCCACGCCCAAGCGTCAGATCAACCCCGCGAAGGGCCAGCACCCCCGGAAAGGATTTCGTCACCCCGCGGACCTCTAAGAGCATACTCACAAACCTCTCTTACTTCCCGAGCTTCTCGTTAAGGTCTGCCCAGAACTCGGTCACGGTATCCTTTCGGATCTGACGAGCTGGAATATTGATGAATTTGTTGGCAGGAATCATGGACTCGTCTCCCTCGAAAAGAGCCTTGAGCACCTTCACTGATTGGTAGCCATACTCATAAGGATTCTGCACCACCGTGCCATGAACTGTACCATCAACGATGGCTTGAAGCGTGACGGCGTCCTCATCAAAGCCGACCACCTTCACCGTGTTCAAACGATTGGCCTGTGAGAGCGCTTCCAGAATGAGCGGTGGATTATAAGCAAACAATCCCACCATACAGCCCACTTCAGGATACTTGGTCAACATGTCCTCGGCATTCGCCTTCCCCTTGGCCCGGTCGAACTGATCTGTCAGCGTGGCAAGAACGGTATACTTTTCCCCGTTAACCGGAGCACCTGGAGCATCGTAGCGCGACGGGTCACGCGAACGATCAAGGAGTTCATCGATCACTCCTTGGCGACGACGCTTTGAGTTATCCTGTTCGAGGCGGCCAATAAAAAGAATGACCTGCCCTCCCTCCGGAAGGGCTTCTTTCACCAACTGACCACACATGCGGCCCGCATCGTAGTTATCCACTCCAATGTAGACCTTTCGCTTTGAGTCGGGAGCATCGGTATCCACCGTGATGAATTCGACCCGCTCCGCCACTTCATCGAAGAACTCAGATTGATTGATGGGATCGATGACCGCTGCCGCGATTCCGTCCACTCCACGTGAAAGCAAATCCTCCATCTTGCTTTTTTGCTCAACCCCGCCATTTGGCATGAGCACTTCGACGTCGACATCCAGATCTGCCCCCGCCTTCTCTGCTCCGATTTTACAAATGTCCCAAAAAGAGGCCACCCCGGTCGTCACGACCGCAAATTTACTGCGCTCCGCCTTCTTCTCTCCGCAGCCAGAGAGAATCAGAGCCAAACCCAATCCCCCTGCTAAGAATTTTAGTAAATGCTTCATGTCCCCACCATGCAAGGCTGTCGGACACCTCCTGTCGAGCAGATATCATCGACGAATCACGCCCTCCTCCGGTATCCCGCACGCCTATTCGCCCAGGCCGGGGAATCGTAAGCAGCCGATCAAGGCCGTCAGCGTCCCCGGAACGCCCAAAACCGAGGATCGCCAAAACAATCCTTGGCATGGCGGGAAGGAGCTTTACGATCTTGAACGCTCGGACAATGACTCCGCTCCATGGAATTCCCTGCGAAGGAAGCCACACCGCCCTTTCACCCGTTTCTTCTTCCCGCCAGTTCCGCTTGTCAGCCCTGCCACTCACCGCCCTTCCATTACTCACCTAATTAACAAGCTCCTAACATCTAGTTCATGCCCTCTCTAAAACGACTCATTCTTAGCTTCGCCATCTGTACTTTCGGACTGCTCATCGCCAGTTGTAAAAAATCCGATGACTCAGGCTCCGGGGAACAACTCCGCATCGCCGTGATCCCCAAGGGAACGAATCACCTATTCTGGAAAACCATCCACGCCGGTGCCATCAAAGCTGCCGAGGAAGAAGACGTCATAATCCTGTGGAAAGGCCCCTTGATCGAGAGTGACCGCGAAGGGCAAATAAAGGTCGTCCAGAATTTCATCACCCAGCAGGTCGATGCGATCGCGCTCGCGCCACTCGATGACGAGGCAATGATCCGATCAGTCCAGGAAGCGCACGATGAAGGAATCAAGGTAGTCATCTGGGACTCGGGACTCGCGCCCGCCGGGGATGAGTTCTTCGACAGCTTTGTCGCCACCGACAACTTCGCTGCCGGCGAAAAATGCGGCAAGCAACTTGCCGAACTGATGGGCGGCAAGGGCAACGTCATCCTGCTGCGCCACATGGTCGGCTCTGCCAGCACCAAGAAACGTGAGGAAGGATTCCTCAAGGGCCTCAAGGAACACGGCCCGGACATCGTGCTCATCTCATCCGACAAGTATGCCGGCGCAACCGTCGAAGAATCACAGGAGGTCGCCAACAATTTGCTCAACCAGTTTGCCGATTCAGTCGATGGTATCTTCACCCCGAACGAGTCGACCACTGAAGGAATGATGGCCGCAATGAAAGGTGCCGGCATCGCGGGTAAAGTGAAATTTGTCGGCTTCGACGTCAATGATGCCCTGCTGGCTGGCGTCGAGGAGAACGTGATCCATGCCTTGGCACTCCAGGATCCATTCAATATGGGATACCTCGCTGTAAAGCACTCCGTCGCCCACCTCAAAGGTGAAAAGGTCGAACGAATCGTCGATACCGGATCCGTTATCCTCACCTCCGACAACCTCGGTGAAAGCCGTATCCAAGAACTCGTCGCACCCGACCTCGACAAGTGGCTGAAACAGTAGCATCTGTTCCGCTTCTTCGGCTCAACTCGATCACAAAATCGTTTGGGCCCGTGCAGGCATTGCGCGGCGTGTCACTCGACATCCGCGCCGGTGAAGTGCTCGCCCTAATCGGTGAAAATGGAGCCGGTAAAAGCACGCTCATGAAAGTCCTGAGCGGCGCTCACCAGCCGGATTCCGGATCGGTCGAAATGGAAGGTAGACCGCTCGCCCTGACAAGCCCAAGTGTCGCACGCCGAGCAGGGATCGCAATGATCTACCAAGAACTCACCCTCGCCCCGCATCTCTCGGTCGAGGAGAACATGACGCTCGGTATGGAGCGGACAAAATTCGGATTCCTGCGCTCGCAATCGCAAAAAGTGGAAGCCGCGCTCCAGCTATTGGGAGCGGAAGATATCCTGACCTCCCGGAAAGTCCGAAGCCTGACGATCGCACGACAGCAGATTGTTGAGATCGCACGTGCCATCGTCAGCGAGGCGAGAGTCGTCATCATGGACGAGCCAACCAGCTCTCTCTCTGGAGACGACAAGCAAGCCCTGTTCCGCGTGATCAGGAAACTACGGGACGAGGGACTCGCCATCGTCTACATCAGCCATTTCCTCGACGAGATCGATGAAATCGCCGACCGCTACACCGTCCTGCGCGATGGCGAATCTGTCGGGCAGGGCCTCGTCGCCGAATCCACCCCCGAGTCGCTCGTCGAGCAAATGATCGGCCGGACTATCGATGAGATGTACCCGCGCCCGGACCACGACACCGGCGAGGTGGTGCTCGCGGTAAAAACCGTCC
>JAPKCM010000114.1 GCA_028822935.1 Akkermansiaceae bacterium | reverse complement strand
GTAGAAGTCGCGAATATCCTTATAGGTGCGAGCATTGGGAGCTGTCTTCAGGGCTGATGTGAGACTGGTGGTGTTGACGTCGCACAACGCGATAATATCTTCGCCCTTACAGGCTTCGACATGGTGCCGGCCGCGACCGCCTACACCGATGAGGCCGATGCCAAGTTTGGAATTAGGCGACTTGCAGTGGGTGATGGCGGGAAACCCTATGGCGGCAGCGGCGGATGTCTTAATAAATGCACGGCGTTTTATCATAATTCTATTCCCTTCATTGTCGGATCTATCTGGCGTGACACGGGGTTCCACGTGTCTAAAGTATTCTTCATTTCATTCCTGCTTTGACACAAAACTGAGCGCTTGGGATGAGTTTCATTTCTTCGCCTGGTACCTGCCACTCCAAAGACACCACTCCGCCATCCGCAGCAGCCAGACAATTGATCCGGAGAGGATGAAGACCTGCCTCCAAGGCAATCTCTCCTGCCAGCGCCCTTGAGCTCGCGGGGTATTGTGAATCGGCGTCGATCAACAGGGCGTCATGCAGGCGAACGATGGCGTTGCCTTTGGTCGTTAACGCAAAGTTGTATACCCCATCGACAGGAAGATTCAGGAAGCCGGTGAATTGCTGCGCGCCGGTTACAGGAATGATTCCATTTACCACTTCTTGTTTAGAAACAATCAAGCCGTCAAATTGTGGGACCCAGGGAAAATCTCCTTGATAGGTTTTGCGCAACAGGCAACCAGGACGCACCTTTATCCCTTTTTGGGCTGGAATCAGCGCCTGATCATACGGTCGCGGCGCCGCGGGGTCGATGCGCCGTGTGCGCAGTACTGCGGCCTGAAATTGTTGTTGGCTGGGCACTCCGTCTTTGCCTGCGAGGTCTGTCGTTTCCTTGGGATCATTTAAGGTGTGATAGACTTCGAAAGGCGCATTCGGATTCTTTATATCCACGCGCACGCCTTTATAATCGCCCAGGAGAATGCTTTGCATCTGGTTCAGCAGACGGCCACGGCGCGAGGGTTCGAATTCCTGATAATCAGCCGTTTTGCCCCTCTTCTGGAAGTATTCACTGTAGACGGTACCTTGGCGCTGTTTTCCCTTGCCGGTCAGGGTCGGAACAATGGATCTTCCATCACTTAACGCCGGAGGCCGAACGCCGGCAAGGTCGCAGAACGTAGCCATCCAATCATGAAATTGAGAGGGTGAATCAGAGGTGCTTCCGGCTTGTATCACAGACGGCCAGCGCACGAAGGTTGGCATCCTGATGCCGCCTTCCCACATGTCTCTTTTTCTTCCATCATAAGGTCCGAAGGTGTCTAAATAATCCGGTTCATGACCATCTTCCCAATGCGTTCCATTGTCTGAAGAAAAAACGATCAAGGTGTTTTCGTCTATTCCCAGATCTTTCAATAACTGAACCAGGTCCACAACGGCATCGCCAATGCGTCGGACCATCGTGACATGTCGTCTGGCCTGCATCGGCCAGGGTTTTCCATCATCTCCCACCGCTTCGGAAAATGCTGGATGCAATCCCTGATCGATGACTCCTTTTGCCGTATTTATTTGGCCGCCGTTGCCCTCTTCATTCCACTGAACGCCACCTGTTAATCCGCCCCCTTCAGGATAATTACTTTCCGCGGTCAGATGAGAGGTCGTGGGGACCTGTTGTGGGGCGTGGGGAGTGTCATAGGCCAGGTAGGTGAAGAATGGCTGCGTTGGATGTGCTTTGTGATGATCTACAATCCACTTCTTCGTGCGTGCTGTGAACAGATCGGTCGTATAACATTTGCCCAGGCGATCTGTTACGTCTTTATACCCATCGTATAGTGGGCGATTGCCTTTAAGTGGATAATGGTAATGACCATCGACATGCCCCGTATACCCATAGAAAGAATCGAATCCGCGAAGCAGTGGATGGCCCGGTTCAAGTTCGGGAGAACGGTCTCCGCGTTTTCCAGGCCAAAGCAATGCGTATTCTCCTCCCTGAAGCCCCCACTTGCCGATGGCAGCAGTTGTATAGCCGGCCTGCTGCATGACGGAGCCCAAAGTATGTTGATCAGGCAGTTCCTTATCGAATTGCTGATCACGGATCGCACAATGACCTTGATGGCGACCGGTGAGAAGGGAGCCTCGTGATGGCGCACAGACGGGAGCGGGGCAATAGTGGCGGGTAAGAATCATGCCCTCTTCCGCAAAGGTATCCAACTGCGGCGTTGCAAACTTCTGCTTCCCTTCACGCTGATTCTGCCAAAGCAGCCCGATGTCACCGGGCCCCAGATCATCGCATAAAATGAAAATGATATTGGGTCGATCCGCGGCTGTCAAAGAACCGGCCGAGATGATCCAGACGAAAGTGAAAATACGTTTCAGGTTCATAGTGATATTCTCTTTACTTTTTCTTTGGTGCTCTCTTTCCGGGAGTTCTTTGGGTCGACAAGAAGGCGATGAGATCGCGTAATTCATGCTTTTTCAGAATCAAACCCAAGGGAGGCATGGCGGAAGCGGTAGCCGATCGCGAGACAATGTCAGCGATCGCGATTTTCACCGGGGGATCCTTACCCACCCCGATCTCAAGGTGCTTTGGGGTCTCGGAGCGGAGCATGCCGGCAACGGTCGAGCCGTCGGCGAGGGTCACTGACACGATGCCGAATCCAGGGGCGATGCGCGCTCCTGGTTCAACGAGGGACTGGCGAATCTCTCCGAGCGACAAACGGCTCGCAATCCCCGCCAAGTTGGGACCCGCGTCACCGGCTCCTTTGTCGTTCCCGATCTGATGACAGCGGAAACACTGCGCGACCTGGTGGTTGTAAAAGATTTCTTTCCCCAGAGATGCCTTGCCTCCGTACAGGACACGCAAGGTGATATCCTCTTCGTCCGCACCGACTTCTCCGTAGACCGTTGCCGCTTCGGAAATTTCCATCAGTAACGGAGGCGCAATCTTCTCGGCGCGCCAGGCATTGAACAGCGGGCGCAGGGCATCGCGTGCCGCTGGCAGTTCCAGAGCAGCCAGCGTCTTGATGGCACTTTGCCGCTCCGGAATGGAGGCAGAATCGTCAGCTGCCAAACCCGCCAGAAACGGAACCGCACTTTTTGGATCAGAGTTTGCCAAGAAGGAGTGGATTGCGATGATCAGTTTGAGGTCCTGCTTCGGCCGCGCCAGCAACTCGGCCGCGATCTTTGTGGCCAGCTCCGGAGCCTGGCTGGCCAGCTGTTTGAACACCAGCTCCTGGACGTCTGCAGTAGCTTGGGTATTCGCGAGCACCCGACCCAGTGTGTCGCTCGAAATTGGAATCTTGAGACTCTGACAAACCCGGAAGCCAGCCGTCAAGTTCTCCCGTTGGCCCACGAGAAAGAGCTGTTGCACATGTTCTTGGGTGACACGGCGGGCGATCGCTACATCGCGAGGAGTGATCGGTCGCCATTCACCGGTCACCGGGTCACGGTTGACTTCCTGCCCCCAGCTTTCAAGCGCCTCCAGTGCGAGCCGTCTCACGGTCATGTCGGTGTTGTCGACCGCCAATTTGATCAGTCGTGTCGCTGCCGCTTCATCGCCCACTTGGCGATTGGCAGTAATCGCCCTGCGCAGCATGGGCAGGCGCTGAGCTGTCGGCATTTCCAGGGCGCGATTTGTTGCCTGTGCCAGTTCTTTGGTTCCGCCTGCTATACCCAAGTCATGGACCGCTCGCGCCGCTTCAAGGGCAATGACATCATCCGCATCAACAATGAACGCCTTGATTGCCGGATGCTGCATCCGACGCAAGGTCAGCACCGCAATCATGCGCAGTTTGCGATTGTCTGAACTCACCAGCGCAATCATCGCCTCGGCGTCGCCCATCCGTTCCAGCGCAATAACCACCGCCTGCTGGAGGAGCCGATCAGATGTTTTTTCGGAGAGCGAAAGCAAATCAGGAATGAGTTTGCTCGATTTCACGCGGCCAATCGCGCGGACGACAAAGTATTTTACCCGCAAGGATTCATCATCGAGCCCGCGGCGCAGCACCTTGACTCCGACTTTCTGGCGAAGATCGCCATGCACCCGCCACGCCTGTGCACGGATCTCGGCATTCGAATCGGTCAGTAGTTCTGTCAGTCCGGGCGTCTCCAAACCATTCAAACCAATCTGCCACAATCCCCAAATGGCGTGAACACGCTGAAGTAAGGGCGCGGTCTGATTAGACGCCAGCGCGGTGAGTTCCGTGGTCTTTTCTCGCGTCGCCAGCTCGTCCTGGCCCCGCAGTCGAAGCCGCTGATCTTCGTGCGACAAAAGATCGAGGAGTCCTTGGTCGTCAAACGTGGAGAAATCCTTCGCCGCCAGGACCTTTAGCTCAGCTGCTGCTGTGCTCATCTCGGGGTGGCTGATGGTATAGATGCGGCCGGTGTCTTCGAAGGCCCACGGACTCCCGAGAAATTCGGCCGCGTAGAAACGCCCGTCATAGCCAAACGTGCCATCGGCAATCTTGGCCGGGGCAAGAAACGATTGGTATTCCACCAGGCGGAAACCGGCGCCCGCAGGCTCAGTCCGAAACGTTTCTACTCCACGGTTCCCGCTGAAGTTGCAGTGGTAGAAGCGATTGCGCAGTGCCTCCGGCCAGGCACCCACCGCGCTATAGGCAAGCCCAGATGGCCCGGAGCCGATATAGCCCGCCGAGGGCGTCAGCCACACCGGCGCCAGTTCGTGGTCGAGGCTCCACATGTGCTCAGCCATCCACGGGCCGCCCCGGTAGTTTCCGGGGACCGATTGGTAGTGCATCCGCCACCCGCTGTCGCCCCCGTCAATCACGTAGACCAGTCGGCTTTTGTCGCCCTTATCGCAGTTGTTGTCGCCGGCAAAAAGATTCCCCCATTCGTCAAAGGCGAGTTCCTGCGGATTGCGCATGCCGCGATGGATGACTTCCAGTTGGGAACCGTCGCGGCGGCAGCGGAAGACCGCTCCCTGTTCCGGCCCGGCCAGGACGCTGCCGTCCTCGAGCTTCACATGATAGCCGCGGTCACCGACGGAGAAATAGAGGCGATTGTCAGGACCAATCGTTAAACCGTGCATGTCGTGACCGAAGAACGACGCGCGGACACCGAAACCCGTGTGCACTTTCGCCGTTTCCTCCGCCACGCCATCCCCATCGGCATCGCGCAAACGCCAGAGATGGGGAATGCAGGTAACCCAGACATCTTCGCCCCACGGCAAGACGCCGGCGGCCAATCCATCGAGCGTTTCACCGAAGGTGGCGAAAATCGATGACTGGTCGGCACGCCCGTCCCCATCGGTATCCGTCAACAGCTTGATCTGATCCTTCCTGCTGGTGAACCAGTCCATGCCCCCATCGAGACGCCATGCCCACTTTTCATACATGGCCCGTCTATCCTCCAAGGTCTGCACCTGAAGGTCGTCATCGAGCATAAACGATTGGGAACGGTTCTCAGCGGTACCGCGGTTGAATCGGTAGGTTTCTGCTACATAGACTTGCCCGTTTTTGTCGATGTCCAAGGCGACCGGATTGGTCATATGATCGCCATTGGCGTAGAGTGAAACCGTTAGCCCCTTCGGCACTTTCAGCACCCGTAGTGCGGCACCGTCTTCCGGGCTTAAATCCTTGATCGCCCCCGGGTCCGTTTCGCCGTGAGCCGATAGCGTTACGCAAAAACTAAAGGCGTAAAAGATACGAATTTTCTTCGAGGGTTTATTCATTATGTCCTTACTGCTAACTGCTAGGAATTTGCTTCTTGGGTTGATCGTTTGAGAGCGTCGTTGAAAGGGGAGTGTTTGCATTTGAGGAGCCTCTCTGCCATCATTTTCATCACTTCGTCCGGAACGTCTCGCTCTCAACCAAGGCCAGCATTAGATCCCGGAAGCCATTTCCGTTCTGGTGGTTTTCCTTCACGATTTTAGCAATCTCCTTCCGCTCTGTGTAGTTCGGTAATCGGCCTGTCGCGTAGGTCATCAACTTCTCAGCCAAGCACTCAGAAAACTGATCGACGTTCGCGGTCAGCCAGCTCTTGAAGTCAGCCACGTCATTGATCGGTGTGCCATCCGGCAACACTCCGGTCGGATCAATCTTCCCGGCACCTTTAGGCCAATCGGTTCGCCACCGCCCGACCGGATCATAATTCTCGAGTACGAAGCCCACCGGATCGATCCGCCGGTGACAGGTCATACAGGAATCCTCCTTGGTGTGGGCCGCCAACATTTCACGGGGAGTTGTCGTCCCTTGCGTATCCGGGGTGAGGGCGGGGACATCCTTTGGCGGGGGGGGAGGGGGACTCCCTAATAAATTCTCCAGGACCCACACCCCGCGCAGCACCGGCTGGGTGTCGACCCCGTTCGCAGTCGCCATCATGATCCCCGATTGCCCCAACAAACCTCCCACGCGGCCGCCACGCTTCAGCGGCACACGCCGTAATTTTCGGTCCCCGGTGCTCCCTGGCTTGTCCTTGGACTCAACGTTAAAACTGTAAATATTTCGGGCGAAGAGCCCGGAGGTGTAGGTGAAGTCAGGATCGATGAAATCCGTCATCGGCCGGTTTTCCCGGAGCATCTCCGCGAAGGAATGCTCGATCTCATCCCGCGCCATCTTCACGTAGTAGGGCGTAAAGTTGAATTTGGGATCCGGCATAATTTCCGGCAGCAATTTCGTGTCCAGCCACTGCCGCGTGAAACTCTGCACGAACGGATGATCCCACGTCGTCGGCATCAGCCGGGTCGCTTCACGTTTCAAGACCCAGGCCTCGGACAGGCGCTTACGGTTGGCGAGATCAATTAAGGTCGCATCCGGCGGGCCTTGCGTCAGGAAGTAGGAGAGTCGCATCGCAAGATCATGATCGTCCATCTTCTCCGGCCCGATCGCCCGATAAAGAAACCGCGGGGAAATCAGAATGTTCCGCACCAGCAAGTGCATTCCCTCCTCAAACGAATGCCCCGCCGCCCAATGCTCTTCGGCGATCGCGAGATAGCTCGCCACCGTCTTCTCTGCCACCGGCCGGCGGAAAGCCCGCGGTAGAAAATTTCCTAACATCGTCCGGGCATACTCTCCGGCATCCAAGGCTCCCTGATCCACCCCAGCCATCTTTTTCCTGAGCTCATAATAGCGTTGGTCTTTCGGGCCGTCCACCCTCTTCAGCGGACCCTCGACCTTCAATCCGTGCAACTCCAGCGA
>JAPKCM010000016.1 GCA_028822935.1 Akkermansiaceae bacterium | reverse complement strand
TGCCGTTGGTATAAGTTGGTTCGACCCTTCGACCCTTCGACCCTTCGACCCTTCGGGCCTTGGGAGCGAGTGGGCTTTGGAGGGCGATTGGCGACGTGACCGGAGGTCGCGGCCACGGTGATTTCTGGCCTTCGACTTCTGCCTTCCGATCTCTGAGATCGAAGTGCTCACTCAGCCTTCGTCCTTCACCATCATCTTCGCCTTCTCGACGCTTTCTTTGGAAAGCTGCGCTGAAGTGGCACGGATCGTTTTTCCGGCTTCGGTTTCGAAGAGGAAGATTTTGTCGTCTTCGATGCCGACGAGCTTGGCCTTGATCGTGGTTCCCTTGGAGCTGATCCAATCTTCAACCTTCGCATCTTTGGTTTTGGCGACTTTCGGGGCGGCCCCACCGAGCGAAAAAGTTCCGGCTTTCATCGCAGCGCGGATGTTGGTCTTGGTGTCCTGGAAGATCTCGCCGTATTTTTGGGTCTTCATCTTCGGGTGGTTATAGGAACCGTAGATCGTCGTCATGCCGGGGTCGGTGAAGATGATGATGGGAACGGCGGCGCCTCCTCTGCGATAGGCTTCCTTCACCAAGGCGGGGAGAGCGGCGGTTTCCGAGACATCGACGATGACGCTCTTTGAGAAACTAAGAACTGCTTTACTGGCCGACACACTGACGGCACCTGGGCAAGCCACTCAGGTGGCGGCCATTTTCTTCTCGGCGATGATGAAGGCGATCGGTTGTTTAGCTTTGCCGGCCTTCAACGCGGCATCATCGAGCTGGCCAAGATGATGCGTTCCCTTCGGGATATCGAACCCGAGGGCGGCGCTCGCGAGGGCGACGCTGAGGAGAAGAAGGGCTTTCATTTTCTAGGAGAGTGCTGGTTTTTAGGGGAAAGGTGAAGGGGAAAAGCGGTGGCACTTGGAATGCCGATAGATATTGTTATCATCCCACAGATGTTTTTCGCTGCAAGTGATGAAGTTGCCCCGGTGGTGGCGCTTTTAGGATTGGTTCTTGGAAGCGTGGTGCTGGTGTCGCTGATTTTGGTGAAGGCCCGGCAGTCGTTACTGGTGGGATACTTCATTTGTGGAGTGGTTTTGGCTAATACCGGAGCGACCAATTTTCTGGGCGAGTCCGCAGAGGATGCTATCGGGATGCTTGCGGAACTGGGAATCGTGCTGCTGATGTTCACCCTGGGAATCGAGTTTTCCATCAGGGAGCTGATGCATTTAAAAAAAGTCGTCTTCGGAGGAGGTGGGATTCAGATGGTGACGACCACGGTGGTGGTGATGGGCGTGGGATGGCTTTGTGGATTGGGCGGTCCGGGCTTGTTGGTGGTGGGCTTTGCGATGGCGCTGTCATCGACTGCAGTGAGTATCAAATCGTTTCAAGACATGGGGCAACCGGATGCGCCTGGGGCACGTCTGGCGTTAGGAATCGCGATTTTCCAGGATCTCGCGGTCATCTTTTTTATGGTGGTGCTGCCCTCATTGGTCGGTGAGGGAGCGGGGGGGATGGGGCCGGTGATCTTTGCCTTGGGGAAGGGTTTTCTCTTTCTCGGGATTTGCTGGGTGCTGAGTATTTATGTGGTGCCGCATCTCCTTCATGCGGTGGCAAGCTCGCGGAGTCGTGAACTCTTTACTGTGACGGTGGTCGGGTTGTGCGCGGCGATCGCCTGGGGGGCGAATTGGTTTGGGTTGAGTCTTGCGCTGGGGGCATTTGCGGGGGGATTGGTGGTGAGCGAGTCGATCTATTCGCATCGGGTTTTGGCCGACGTGTTGCCCTTTAAAGACCTTTTCCTGACGGTCTTTTTTGTGTCGGTTGGTTTGCTCATTGATCTGCAAGCTGTGATCGCTTCGTGGTGGTTCATTGGGCTGGGCGTGATGGCGATTTTGGTGGTGAAAGGGGTGATCGTTTCACTGGTCGCGCGACAAATGGGGTTGCGAATACGACAGGCTCTTCTTGCGGGCGCGGCGCTTTCGAGTAGTGGAGAATTCTCGCTCGTTTTGCTGAATCGAGCCGCTGATCTTGGTGGGATTTCGGAGACGCTGGAGCAAGTGCTGCTTGCGTGTACTGCGATATCGATGGCGCTGGTTCCGACTCTGATGCGTGCCGCCGGGCCGTTCTCAAAGAAAGTAGACGGTTGGTCCTTTTTCAAAGGAAACGAATGTAAGGGCGAGCTAAAAATGGGAGCGGAGGTCAAGCAGCTTCGGGATCATGTGGTGATCTGTGGCTATGGGCCGGTGGGTCAGGCGCTGCATGATGCGATGGATCGGCTCTCGGTTCCGGTGGTGGTGATCGAGATGAATGCGACGACCGTGCGTAGTCTTCATCAACGAGGGGTGCAGGTGCTTTTTGCGGATGCCACGAATGTCGAGACGATGAAGCTGGCGAAAGTCGAAAATGCGCGAGCGATTGCTTTTACCTTTCCCGAGCCGGAGTTGGCGATTGCGGGAATGCGTGCGGCGCGTTCCTTGAATGCAGGGGTCGTGACCTACGCGCGGGCAAAATTTTCCAATGGAGTGGAGGCGCTTCAAAAAGAGGGAACTCATCATATCTTCCATGATGAGGTGACCAGCGGAGAGGCGATGGTGAAAGCCGTGCTGGGATGCTATGAGGTGCAGGTAGACGATTAACGTTGGGTCATCGGGAGGCTCTTCTGGAGATGGTCGAGGAGCTTTTCGTGGGCGGTATCGACTTCCTTTGCCTTGAGCGTTTTGTTCGCAGAGCGGTAGTGGAAGCTGTAGGCGATTGATTTTTTATCGGCCGATAATTTTTCTCCGGAGGAGTCGCGGAAGTGGTCGAAGCAGGTCGCGGAAACGAGGAGAGGATCGTTGTGCTTGGCGAGGGCCTTTTCGATATCGGCGTTGCTCGTTTTGGCAGGAAGCTCCATGGCAATGTCGCGGCTTGAACCGGGGAATTGTGGAAGCGGCTCGACTTGGAAGAAGTCTTTTCGAAGCGGGATGATTTTTCCGAGGTCGAGTTCTACAAGGTAGAGCGGCGCATTGAGGCTGAGCTCACGAGTGCGCGAGGGAAGGACCTGGGCATAGGTGCCGATGGGTTTTCCGCCGAGTTGGATGTCGCCCGCGAGGAGGAAGCCATCGCGAGGGCGGGGAGAGAACTGAACTTCCGCTCCGCCGAGGAGGGCTTGCACGGTGGCTTTGGCATCGAAGAGATCAATGTTTCGCTTCTCGCTGCCGGCCCATGAGAGAGGAGCGGCTTCGCCTCCGAGGAGGATGCCGAGGGAGTCGGATTCGAGGTCCTTTGCTTTTCCGCCGCCGGCATTTCGGAACTGCCGCCCGGCTTCGAAGAAGCGGAGAGATTTTGCGCCTTGGCGGATGTTGCGCTCGGCGGTCTGGATGAGTCCGGGAGTGAGTGAAGGGCGCAGAATGGCGTGGTCTTCACTGAGGGGGCGGGATACTTTGATGAGGTCACCTTCCATGAGCGGACGGAGGGGGAGGCAGTCGCGGAGCTGGGCCTCGGAGATGAGCTTGATGGTTTGTGCCTCGTAGAAGCCAAGGGCCGCGAGCTTTTGCTTGAGGCTCATGAGGCGGTCGTATTCGCGGTCGAACTTGCTTTCATCGACTGCGGTACCGCCTGTGCGGGAGGGAATATTTTCAAGTCCGTGGACGCGGGCCACTTCTTCGACGAGGTCCGCGGAGCGCTCGAGATCGGCGCGCCAGCTGGGGATGTTCCAGACGTTGCCTTCGGCTTTTTCTAGACCGAGACGAGTAAGGATGGCTTCGGCATTGGGAAGGGAAATGGAGCCGTCCATGAGTTGATCCATGCGTGCAATGTCGAGTTCGACGGGTGAGGTGACGCTGGGAACGGAGCCTGCGGTTGAGGTCGTAGTGGAAACATTTCCTCCGGCAACTTCCGCAATGAGTGCGGCAGCGAGTGCTGCTGCCGGGACAACTTGATTCGGATCGACTCCGCGTTCGAAGCGGTAGGAAGAATCCGAGGTGAGGAAAAGTCGCCGCGAGGTGTGGCGGATTTCGGAAGGGGTGAAGAAGGCGGATTCCAGAAGGATGTCGGTGGTAGAATCGGTGACGCCGCTATCGAGACCTCCCATGACACCGGCGAGGGCGAGGGCTTTTCCGCTTTGATCGGAAATGAGGCAGTCGACTGCTTGCAGCTCGTAGGTTTTTTCATCGAGTGCGAGGAACTCTTCGCCGTCTTGGGCATTGCGGACGTGGATGGGTCCGGAGATTTTGGCGGCATCGAAGGCGTGAAGCGGTTGGCCGAGTTCGTGGAGAACGTAGTTCGTGATATCGACGACGTTATTGATGGGTCGCAGTCCGATGGACTCGAGCTTTTTGGTAAGCCATGCCGGGCTTGGTGCCACCTTGACTCCGGTGATGGAAAGGAGGGAGTAGAAGGGGCAGGTGTCGCTCCCGGTGGTGACAGCGGAGGCGTCTTCTTTAAGATCGGTGGGGTGACTTTTCTCAACCGGGGACATCTCGGTTTCGAGCAAGGCCGCGAGTTCACGGGCGAGACCGGAGTGGGAAAGGAGGTCGGGACGGTTGGGGGTGATTTCGACTTCGATGAGGGTGTCGGATTCGAAGAGTGTTTTTACCAAGGTGCCCGGGGCGGCGTCGGTCTTGAGAATGAGGAGGCCATCGACTTCGTCTTGTAAGCCGATCTCAGATCCAGCGGCGAGCATGCCCTTCGATGCGACGCCGCGCATTTTGGTTTCTCCGATGACGAATCCGCCGAGGTCGGCGCCCGGGAGACAGCAGGGAACTTTGTCGCCGATCTGGTAGTTCTTCGCGCCACAGACGATTTGACGAAGAGAGCCTTCGCCAGCGTCGACTTGGGTTACCTTGAGTTTGTCGGCGTCGGGGTGCTGAATTGCTTCTTTGATTTCGGCTACGACGATGAGATCACTCTGGACGCCTGCGGGATGGAGTCCTTCGATTTCGATCCCGGCAAAAGTTAGAAGATCGCAGACTTCTTCGAGAGTGCGGGAGCCGAAATCGAGGCGTTCTTTGAGCCAATTCAGAGAGACGTTCATGAGGCGCGAAGCTTTGTGGGATGCGCGTGATTTTCAATGGTGAAATGTCGGAAATCAGCCTTTGGGGAGCTTTTTGTTTCGGATAGGGCCTTGGAAGGGCTATTTTTGGAAAATGAAGCCCACTTTGATCCTTCTTGCCTCTCTTGGAATTCTATCTGCTCAGGAGGTGATTTCGATCTGGCCGGGTCTGGCGCCGGGAGAAACGACGAAGAATCGGGGTGAAGCGCTGCCGGCCAATCCGAAGGATCCGAGCATCACGCGGGTGCAGAAAGTGACGCAGCCTACTTTAACCGCCTTTCTCCCGCCCAAAGGAAGTGGAAATGGCACTGCTGTGATTGTTCTCCCGGGAGGCGGGTTTTCGTATGTCGTGCCAGACCTGGAAGGATCGGAAACGGCAAAGTTTCTTAACGAGAGTGGGATCTCGGTCTTTGTGCTGAACTATCGCACGACGGCCAACGGCCCCAAAGTTGCCGACGCTTGGAAACGGCCCTTGCAGGATTCCCAGCGGGCGGTGCGGTATGTGCGGGCTCACGGTGATAAGTGGGGAATCGATTCTTCAAAAATTGGCATCATGGCATTTTCCGCAGGTGGTCAGGTGGGGGCAATTCATCTGGGAGACCATCCGGTGGCCTATGCCAATGTTGATGGCGTTGACCGACAGAGCAGTCGTCCTGATTTTGCGATGCTTATTTATCCCTGGCATACTTACGTGTCGGCGATCGATCGCCTCAAACCAGAAATTCAGATTTCCAAGACCGCACCTCCGACTTTTATCGTACATACGAGCGATGATGCCTCCACCTCTCTGGGGGCGGTTGGGATTTATGCCGCTTTGAAAAAAGCGAAGGTTTCGGCTGAGCTGCACATCTACCAAAATGGCGGTCACGGCTATGGGGCGCGGGATCGTGAGGGTTCGGCGATCGGAAGCTGGTCTGACCGGGCGATGGAGTGGCTCAGGATTCGAGGTTTGGCTCGCTGAATGGAGTGGGAGAAATTGTTTGAGTTTAGTCTCGACCAAATCAGCAAGTAGGAGCATGCCGCCGCGAGTGCCATTAATTTTGGCACTCAAACTGCAAAGAAAAAAGCCTATGCCTCCGAAAAAGAAAACCGCCACGAAAAAGACAGCTGTTAAAAAAGCGGCTGTCAAAAAAAGCGTAAAGAAAGCTGCTAAGAAGGCCGCGAAAAAGGCGGTCAAAGTAACGGTATCCATCCCGGTGAAGGCGCAAGTCTCTCGCGAGGAGATCGAGCGCAAGGCCTTTGAAATCTATATGAACCGCCAGAATCGAGGCATCTATGGAGATCAAAAGAGTGACTGGGAAGCCGCCGAAAATCTGCTTTCTGTCTAAAAAATCAGCACAGCACAAAAAGGCACCGACTCGCGCGAGACGGTGCCTTTTTTATGGGGTGAAGTCGATTTAGCGCCTGCGTTTTGTGAGCTTGATCATCTCGGCTGCCTGTAGGGAGCACTTTACGCCTTTTTAACATCAACCCATTGGCCTGACTTTGCCGATTTGAGAACGGCGTCGCAGACATACTGCGTGCCGAGGGCGTTGCGGAAATCGGGGTAGGATTTTTCGGCACTGGGGTCATCGAGACTCTTCATGAACTCGACGGCTCCGTGGACGAAGGAATGCTCGTAGCCGAGGCAGAGTCCGGGGACCCACCAATTGCCGGTGTAGGGGTGGTCGCTATCGGACACGTGGATGCTGGACCAACCGCGCGTTTCACCGGGGACGTCGTGATCGAAGTAGGCGAGGCGGTTGAGGTCGTGAAGGTCCCAGGAGAGGGATTTGTCGTGGCCGTTGATCTCGAATGTTTTGAGGGCCTTGTGTCCGCGGGCGTAGCGAGTGGATTCGAAGATGGCGGTGGAGCCATTTTCAAAACGTGCGAGGAAGGCGCAGGCGTCGTCAATGGTGACGGGGTGGACTTCGCCGGTATCTTGGTGGACACGTTCCTTAATGAAGGTTTCGGTCATGGCGGAGACGCTCACGATGTCGCCGTTGATCCAGCGGGCGCAGTCGATGTTGTGCGCGAGGAGGTCGCCGGTGACGCCGGAGCCAGCGGTGGCGGCATCGAGTCGCCAGAGGGCGGCTCCGCCTTGGGGGAGCTCTTCGGACATGGTCCAGTCCTGGAGGAAATTGGCGCGGTAGTGGTAGATTCGTCCGAGGTCGCCACGAGCGACGATTTGTTTGGCGAGGGTAACGGCGGGGAGGAAGCGGTAGTTGTACCAAACGAGGTTGGGGAGGCCGGAGGCTTCCATCGCTTCGACCATTTTAAGACCTTGCTCGCCGTTGAGGGCGAGGGGCTTTTCGCAGAGAACCATCTTCCCGTTTTCAATGGCGGCCATTGCGATGTCGAAGTGCGAGTTATTTGGGGTGCAGATATCGATGGCATCGATGTCATCGCGCTTCACGAGTTCGCGCCAGTCGGTCTCGGTATCGGCGTAGCCCCACTGTTGGGCGAAGGCTTTGACCTTGTCCTCGGATCGCCCGCAGATGACCTGCTTGACGGGGACGTGATCGGTTTCAAAAAAGTGCTCAAGTTGGGAGTAGGCATTCGAGTGGGTGCGACCCATGAAGCCGTAGCCGACGACGCCAATGCGGACAGGTGTTTTGCTCATCTGTGTGACAGGTTAGAATAGGGGGCGGAGGGGGCAAGGCTGAACCATCCAATTATTGGGAGAGTGGGGAGCCAACGATGCCAATGCTGACAGATATTTTGTTTATTTGTGTGACCGGGAGAAGACTGATGAAATTTTCAGAATTTGGTGGGTTTGTGGTATTTCTTTACTGTGGAGGAGGGGAAGGGGAGCCGCAGAGGTTAACTTTGATGCCGAGGATGTGGGCGAGGGAGGCTTTGGACCAGAAGCATTCATCGGCGGACTGAGCGTCTTGGGCGTAGGCGACTTGGATGTGGTTGGCTTGGTGCTTGGCCATGAGCTGGTCGCGGGTGACGCCGTAGGTGACAGCGTGCATGATAGGCCATTCTTTGGTGGTGGCTTCAAGGCGACGGCGGGTTTCTTCTTCGGGGAGTTCGAGGGCGGCGCCGCGTCCGATGTCCATGTGGAGTTGTTCGTCTTGGACGTAGATGCGGGACCAGATGATTTCGCCGGGCTTGGAAACGCCGTGGACGGAGGAGCCGCCGTTGGGAAAGTAGACGTAGGGTTGGCGGTAGCCGTGGGCCCCTTTCCAGCCGCCTGCGAAGTGGGCGGGAGGGGCGGCTCCGCTGATGAGGAAGACCCAGACGAATTGGCCGTTGTATTCTTCTCCCCAGCGGATGTCGTGGAGGGTGTTTTCGGGCGGTTGACCGAGGGCGTTGTGGACGCGGTGAGTGAGGAGGGCGTCGAGGCCGGCGCATTCGTCGACTTCGTTGAAGTGGGGGAGCGGTTGGCCTTGGTGGAGGATGCGGGAACCATCACGGGAGGTGACGGGTGGGCGGTGAGAGTTGTTGAGCATGCCTTCGGCGAGGTCGCTGGCGGGGAGGAGGTCGTTGAGACCTTGTTGGTATTGGATGCCGATGGTGTCGCAGCCGAAGTCATCGGCGAGGCGCATGGCGGCGATGTACATTTTGCACTGAAGGTGGATTTGTCCGTCGGTGAGTTGGGACTCGGGATCGCTTCCGGTGTGAAAGGTCATGCCTTCGCGCTCGAGCCAGTCGCGGACGGCTTGCGCTTCGGGGTCGGGGATTTGATTGGTTTCGTGGAAGAGGGCGGATTGGCTGAGGCGTTCCTTGAAAACACCGCAGGCGTGGAGGGCGTGATCGGGAATGATGGCGTTGAACATGCCCATGCAACCTTCGTCGAAGACGCCCATGATGGCTTTGTCGGTTTTGAGGGAATGAGCGAGTTTTTGACCGATCTCACGGGCGGATTGAGTGGCGTCGTTTTGTTCGAAGGGGCGGGTGTGGGAAAGGTCGTGCGTGATGGTGGCTTCGGTGAGCCACTGGCGGAGTTTGGTTTTAAAAAAGAGGTCGTCGAAGTTTTTTGACCAGAGGGTTGAGTAGGTGACGCCTGCTTTGGTAAGGGAGCCGTTGATGTTGAGCATGCCGACGAGGCCGGGCCACTGGCCGGACCAGTTGGCGACGGTGAGGATGGGGCCGCGATGGGTGGTGAGGCCGGCGAGGACGTGGTGGGAGAATTGCCAAACTGCTTCGGCCACGATGAGGGCGGCGTTGGGGTCGATGTTTTTGAAGACCTCCATGCCGTGCTTCTGGCTTTTGATGAAGCCGTGTCCTTCGTCGGTGACGGGGTGGGCGCGCTCGATGGTGAAGCCTTCGGCTGCGATGGCGGCGGTGAGTTTGGTTTCCATGTCATGTTGGACGGGCCAGCAGGTGAGGTTAGTGACGAGGCGGAGGTCTCCGCTGGAGATGAGTTGGATGGGAGTGGAGTCGTTCATTTCTTTTGACGGAAGTTGTTGCTGCGGTGGAAGGTGAGGTGGGACTTAGGAGTTGGTTTTGGCAAGCTGGCGGTAGTCTTGGTAGATGGAGTGGTAGGCTCCTGGATTTTTGGGATGGTAGGTGGTGAGGGTGGCTTGGGAGGTCATTTTAGCGATGGCCTCGCGGGTGGTGGGAAAGGCGTTGGCGGCGAGGGCTCCGAGGATGGCGGCGCCGAGGGCGGGGCCTTGGGTGGTGTTGGGGACTTGGATGGTTTCGCCGAGGACGTCGGCGTAGATTTGGACTAGGTCGGGGTCGTGATGGGGGAGGCCGCCGGTGGCGATGAAGCGGGTGACCGGAACGCCTTTTTCGCGGAGGAGTTCGACGATCCAGCGGACGCCGCAGGCAGAGGCTTCCATGAGGGCGCGGTGGAGATGGGCGGGGCCGTGGTGGAGGGTGAGTCCGGTGAAGGCGCCGGTAAGTGCGGCATTCATGTGGGGAGTGCGGCAGCCGTTGAACCAGTCGAGGCAGCGGACGCCATGGGCTCCGGGTGGGAGGGTGGCGGCTTGTTTTGCAAGGGTGGAGAAGTCTTTCTGTCCGGTGAGGCGGCGGAGCCAGCCGAAGGCATCGCCAACGGCGGCTTGGCCGGTTTCGTAGCCGTAGAAGCCGGGGAGGATGCCATCTTTTACGATGCCTGCGATGCCAGGGACGTTACGGTTTTGACTGCTGTTGAGCATGTGGCAGGAGCTGGTTCCCATGACCATGACGAGGGTGTCTGGTTCGGCAGCCCCTGAGCCGGGGACTCCGGCGTGGGCGTCGATGATGGCGGCGCTGACCGGGGTGTTTTCAGAGAGGCTAAAGCGGGTAGCCATTTCTCTCGTGATGGTCCCAGCGAGGGTTCCGGGGGCGATGAATTCGCCTGGGAGTTTTTGGGAGACGAGATCGGGGAGATCGGGGTGAACGGCGGCGAGGTAGTCGTGGGAGGGGAAGCCATCTTCAGTTGACCAGAGGCCTTTGTATCCGGCCTGGCAAGTGGAACGGACGAGGGTGCCGGTGAGTTGCCAGACGAACCAGTCGCCGGCTTCGAGCCAGACTTCGGCGGCGGCGGCAACATCGGATGCGGTTTCGAGGGTTTCGAGGATTTTTGGGAAGAGCCATTCTTCACCGATGAGGCCGCCGTAGCGGGAGAGGAAGAGTTCGTTGCGCTCTTTCGCGATGGCGGTCATACGGGCGGCTTGAGCGATGGCGCCGTGATGTTTCCAGAGCTTGGGCCAGGCTTGGGGGGTGGACTTGAATTTTTTCAGGAGGCAGAGGGGGGTGCCATCTTGAAGGACGGGGAGCATGGTGCAGCTGGTGAAATCGACGCCGATGCCGCTGATGGTGGCATTGGATTCCAAGAGGGCTGTGCGGGTGGCTTTGGCGGCGGATTCCAGCCAGTCGGCTGGGTGTTGGTGGGCGGACTTGGGGGGGAGAGGTGACTTTGAACCGGGGAGCTTGTCGAGGATTTGGCCGTGTGCGTATTTTTCTTCGGCGAGGGCGAGTTGTTGGCCTTCGAGGGAGATGATGATGGCGCGGACGGATTCGGTGCCGAAGTCGAGGCCGAGAGAGGCGGGTTTCATGAGTGGTGAAGAGTGAAGCTTGGTTTAGGGGGCTTGGCTGAGGGACTCGCGATCGCGATTGAAAATCGTGGGTCCTTTCTTTTCTTGGATGAGCGGCTTGCGAACCTAAGCGGCGAGGGCGCCGCGACTTCTTTCCTTATTTTTTGTGGTAGAAGAGGCAATCTTCCACTGCTTAGCGCGCACGTGGCCGAAGCCTTCGGTGAACTGGCCTTTGTAGAGTTGTTCGGTTTCGCCGTATCCTTTTCCGACGAAGTCCTTCAGGTGAGCGCCGCGGAGGACGACGACGGATTTTCCGTTCGGGTATGAGACGTGGACATTGGACGTGTCTTTGCCGATACGGATGGCTTTTTTGAAGACGGGCAATTTTGAGCCGCCGGAGTTTTCGAAGAAGTAGGTGCCGTTGTAGGGTTTGTCGGAGCAGGAGATGATGTGGTCGAGGTCGCTGTCGTTATCCCAATCCATGGGGGGAGGCCAGGCCCAGAGGCCGACATCGAGGCCGACATCGAGGTCGACGGTGAGGCCGGGGTTGTTGTATTTGAGACGCTTAAGGTCGTGTTCCCCGGCGGCGAGGGTTGAGATAAGGAGGAGGGGAAGAAATTTCTTCATGAGCTTGGGAGAATTAAATTGAGGATGGTGGCGACTTGGGCGCGTTCGGGAGCTTTGTAGCGGTGGAAGGGCTCGGCCATAAAGTCGTCGCAAATGTTAAGGAGGGAGAGGCCGCCGGAGATGACGTGCTCGACGAAGCGGGCGAGGCCTTCTTGATCGAGGGTGTCGCGGTCGCTGAGTGGAGTGATGAGGGGGACGACGATACCTTTAAAAGTCATGAGGGACGTTTTGATTTAAAGAGGGTGGTGCAGAGTGCCCCGGCGATGAGAGTGAGGAGAACGCCGATGACGGGGGCCATTTGCACATTGAGAAATGGGGTGGCTGAGCCGCCGAAGAGAGAGGTGATTTTGGGCCAGGAAATCCAAGTGATGGTGAGGACTCCGGCGAGGGTGCTAAAGATGGCGGTGCAGCTGGTGGCGAATTTATTGACCATGCCGAGGAGGAAGAGTCCGGTCATGGCTCCGCCGATGATACCGGAGAGGGCCCACCAGATGTCGAGGGCACTGTTGGTGACTTTGACAAGGTAGAGGCCGAGTCCAGTGCCGAGGATGCCCCAGAGGATGGTGCCGAAGTAAAGGGAGTTCATGGCGGATTTTTCTGAAGCGTTTGGGTTGAAAAAACGCTTGTAGAAATCGTTCATGATGAGGGTGGCGGACGAGTTGAGGCTGGTGGAGACGGTACTCATGGCGGCGGCGAAAATGGCGGCGACGAGGAGTCCGGTGAGGCCGGGGGGGAGCTTGTCGGAAATGAAGTGGGGGAAGACGCGGTCGCCGACATCAGTAAGGGAGAGATTGCTCTTTATTTCGGCTGCTGCGGGGGAATCGGGGGGGAGGTTTTGTTGGGAGAGTTTTTGCTGAGTGACAACATCGTAGACGGCGTTGAGGTCTCCGGGGGCTTCGAGGGAGACGGGCTGAGCGGCGGTGATTTGGTCTGCTCCGTAGTAGGAGTAGAGGGTGGTGCCGATGAGGAAGAAGAGGGCGCTGACGGGGATGTAGAGGATGCTGCCCATCCAGATCGAGCGGCGCGCTTCGGCGTCGCTTTTGGAGGCGATGTAGCGCTGGATATAGGATTGATCGATGCCGAAGTTGCGGAGGTTATCGACGAGACCGAAGAGGAAGATGACCCAGAAGGTGGTGGAGGCGAAATCGGTGAGCGAGAAGGAACCGAGGGAGAATTTGTCGTTTGCGTTGGCAGTTTCGATGACGCCGGAGGGACCGCCGGGAGCACCATTGAGGAGGACGATGAGGCAGATAATGGCGCCACCCATGAGGACGAGGGCTTGGATGGCATCGGTCCAGATGACGGCGGTGAGTCCGCCGACGAGGGAGTAGATGGTGACGCAAAGGCCGGTGGCGAGGAGGATTGTGTAGATGTTCCATCCGAAGATGATCTGCAGCGGGAGGGCCATGAGGTAGAGGACGACGGCGATGCGGGCGATGTGGAAGAGGAGGTAGAAAGAGCTGGTGAAGATGCGGGCCCAGGGGCCGAAGCGATTTTCTAAGAGCTCGTAGGCCGACACGGCGCCGCTTTTTCGGTAGTAGGGGAGGAAGTATTTCACCGCGATGACGGCGACGAAGGGGATGGAGAGGGAAAAGGCGAAGGCGTTCCAATTGCCGGCGAAGGATTTTCCGGGAAGGGCGAGGTAGCTGATGGAGCTGACGTAGGTGGCGAGGATGGAGAGGCCACAGACCCAGCCGGGGATGGAGCGGTTGCCAGCGGTGTAGCCTTCGACCGAGCGGGTGCGGCGGTAGAAATAAAAGCCCATCGCCATGGTGCCGCCGAAGTAGAGACAAAGGACGATCCAATCGATTGAATGGAGGACGGAGGTGCTGGCTAACATGTTGGAAAATTAGGATGATCTTTTGTGAGGGTCCGGGCAGCCATCCGAGAACCTGGCTCTCACATGCAACGCCCTGCTGGCAATCATCCTCTGCGAGGGACAACGCAACCTCAGAATGATGTTCAACTACTATCGTAACCATAGAGAGGCGGTCAAACTCATCCTGTATGGCAAGCCAGATTGCCCTCCTCAATTCAAAGGCCCTGAGTCGATGAGGCCTCTGTTTTTTAGGTTATTTAACCTCAGGACAATATCGGTTAGGTTATGGTTGACGATATCCTGGTATGACCTGCCACACGAAGTGTCGATGCCATGGTTTGAGTCATACTCTCTGAGTGCTTGCAGAGCTGGGTCAGCATGGTGGAATACTTCTACGATGACATATTTTAGAGCGCCGGAAGTGGCGGCGGCCGAAAGCAAAGAGCTAATCCAATTGTCGTCTGAGCTCACGCAGCCTCTTGTAGTTGGTACTGAGGCGTGAAATATTTCGAATTGTCCATCATCGGCTAACTGATGAATTAATTGGGCATTTTCTTCACGAGTGAGATCACCATCTCCACAATGGGCCGCATCCACTAAGACCTTAAAAAAAGCGTGATCTACTTTCTTATTTAGCTCTGCCACAACACTTTGAATAGAAGGAATGCTTGTGAATGTATTCATCTCGCCAGGACGAAGAAACTCGAGATGCCAACTCTCGATTGAGGATTCGGCCATCTTTCCTTGGCGGAAAACCCGGCAGTGAAGTCTAATAATCTGCTGCTTTCTTCGTTCGAAATCTGCTTCATCAGCAGGTGGTGGGCTGGCCATCCATGCTTCAACAGAGGTGGAACCAATATGTTTAATCCCATGTCTTTTTGCAACTTCGACACCGTTGAGGAGGAGTTCTGTGGCGGCGTCTTCGTCTGCCGAGTTCATCGGGTCTAGCCCTCCAACCATGAGGATGAGCTGCGGCTCTACACCAATCTCTAGAACTCCATTGATAAGCTCTTGTGAATCATGATCACATATTCCGGAGAAATACATGATTTGAATAGCATCTATGTGAACAGGGCTGGATGCACAGGTGTCAACAATACCTTTTAGTAAAAGCAACCTTCCCATGTCGTCACGAGGAAGTTCACCTTTCTCGTCTGGAATGTGGGTATTCGCTAACTTAAGGTGTGAGGGCACGAAGCCCAGTCTTATAGAGGTATTGTTTTTTAAGGTTTCATTCACAGTCATTTATTGTGTGGATAATACGATTGGAAGGCTAGAAAAACCGTCGTTTTTCCGGCCCGTGATGGCAATGAGGTATAGGCCTTCGGGCGTTCATAGAACCAGGTGTTTCCGGGGCAGAAGGGAGAATTCTATCATCGTAGGATCGGTAATAGACGACACCCCTCCCGGCATTCGGCAGAGCAGCATGGACAGGAAGGAGATCGCGCTTATTCGTCAGGATTCGAACGCCGTAGTGGATAATTCGGGAGAAGATTGGCGAGATGCACCCGAAGGGCATTATGCCTGCTCTCTTTATTGGGCGTCGCGGACCTGCAACATCGTATCGAGAATGGTGTTCCAGGTTTGTTGTTCTTCCAGTAATTCGTTTGAGAACATACAGCCGTCCCAGCAGATGTGTTTGATCTTGCGGTCGGCGTGGTCTTTGAGCCATTCGGAGGAGCACTTGACGATGTCGAGTTTTCCGTTCGGGTCGTCGGCGGGGCAGTGGCGACCGGTTTTGTCGTGAGCGCTGGTGCCGTGGACCGAGCCGTCGTTCTGGGCGACGTGGAAGTCGATGGTCCAAGGGCGGAGCTTGTCGACCATGGAGCGGTAGGCGGGCCAGAATTCTTCGTCGGTATGACCTTCTTTGATGAGGGCATGCTCGGGGGCATTGTAACCGAGGAGATAGAGGTAAGTGTGGGCGAGATCGGCTTGAAAGCCGACGGTTTCGGGGAGGCCGATGGCTTCGAGGAGGTCGAGGGTGTCCTTCCATGAATGGATGGCTCCCCAGCAGATTTCGCCTTCGATGGCGAGGCGCTCTCCGTTGTCGGCTGCGATGGCGGCGGCGCGTTTGATGGTGTCGGCTGCGAGGGTGGTGTTGGCGGCGGGGTCCTTGGCCCAGTCTTCGACGGAGCCGGCGGTGTCGATACGGATTGCACCGTAGTCACGGACGC
Organism: Akkermansiaceae bacterium; assembly: GCA_028822935.1. Lineage (GTDB taxonomy): Bacteria > Verrucomicrobiota > Verrucomicrobiia > Verrucomicrobiales > Akkermansiaceae > SW10. The sequence goes on along the minus strand of JAPKCM010000016.1, from coordinate 55,007 downwards.
CGTGGGCTTTGAAAATATTGGCGACGCGGCAGGCTTTTTCGACGGCGAGGACGAAGTTATCGCGGTCGTCTTTTGAGCCGAAGGCGGGGCCTCCGACGGTCCCTGGCCAGACGGGGGCGACGAGAGTTCCGACTTTGAGATTTTTTGAGGCGATGAGGTCGGCGATCTTTCTCAAGTCGTCCTCGGAGGCGTCGGGGTCGGTGTGGGGGTGGAAGAGGAAGTAATCGACGCCGTCGTATTTCTGTCCGTTGACTTCGGAGTTGGCGGTGAGTTCGAGCATGCGCTCGAGCGAGATGGGCGGGTGGTCGGTGCCTTCTTCTTTCCCGACGAGGCCGGGCCACATTGCGTTGTGAACTTTGAGCTTACTCATGATTTTTGAATTGTGAATGGTGAGGAGTGGTTGGAGAATTCTATTTTTTGGGAACCTTAGATTTAATCATTACGAGGACGATTGAGACCAAGGTGGTCATGCCGGAAATGAGGACGATCAGTCCAAGGGCGAAGAGGATGGCGAGCAGGTTCGGGATTTCAGAGAGGATGTCTTCCTTGGCGATTACTGGGTTTGCTTCGAGTTTTTCGATTGTTCTCTGAGCGATCCAAACGGTGATCCAAGAGAAAGTGAGGCTTAAGACGAGGGCGACTGCGCCGACATTTCTAATGTTCTTGAGCCGGACCAGTTTTTGGCTTGGGAGACTCGGCGCACTCATTGCAGCTTGAAGGGGACGGGTGCGCTCATTGAATAGGGGACGGCTTGGCCGAGGCCATTTTTGGCGGGTTTGAACTTCCAGGTCCGGGCGGCGGAGACGGCGGCGTTGTCGAGAGCGGTGTGGCCGCTTGATTTGGCGATGCGGACGGAGGTGACACGGCCCGTGGTACCGATGGTGATGGTGAGAGTCGTCGTTCCCTGGAGGCCGGCGCGTTGTGCGGAACGTGGGTAGGTGGGCTTGCGACGGATGATGATGGTGGGTTTGGTGGCAATGCGTTTGGCTTCGGCAGCGCGCTTGCGAGCGGCAGCGGCTTGGGCGTCGCGTTTGGCCTTTACGGCACGGGCGGCTTTTTCGCGGATTCGCTTTTCGGCCATGCGTTTCTTGGCGATTTTGCGGTCGCGAGCGGCTTTTTCTTGTTCTCGTTTGAGAATAGTGGGATCGGGTTTGGGTAGCTCCGGTTTTACAGGCGGATCGATCTTTGGAGGAGGCAGAGTAATTGGCTCGGGCTCCGCTATTGGAGGAGTTGGGGCCGGTTCTGGTAATGGCTCCGGAGTTGCTTCGGGGATGGAGACCGTTTCCGGAGCGGCAGGCGTGGGCTGGAGGATGGAGAGGTCGAGCCGGGTGGGGGGCACGAGTTCCTTGGGCTCGGGGTGTTTTGGAAAGGTGATCCAGAGGAGGGCAGCGGCATGCAGACCCAAGGTGAGGAGGGCCACACAGATCCAGATGAGGGGCTGACTACTCCGGGGGGACATTTTTTTTATGATAAGCGAGGTCGATGATGCCGCATTCACGCGCGGTTTCCATGATTTGGATGAAGGTGCCAAGGTGGGAGACGCGGTCGCCTCGAATTTCAAGCGAGGTAATCTCGGTGTGGCTGACGACGTCGCGGAGTTTCCCGGTGAGCTCCTCTAGTGCGATTTCTTCGCCTTCCAGGGAGACGATATTTTCGCTGCTGATCGAGATGATGAGGGTTTCAAAATCTTGATCAACGGGTGAGCTTGCGATGGGGCCGACGGGGAGTTCGACGCGCTGGTCGGGCTTGATGAATTGGCTGCTCACCATGAGGAAGATGAGGAGCTGAAAGACGACGTCGATGAGCGGGGTCATATCGATCCCGGCATCAATGCGGCGCGTGCGAGTGATGGCCATTTTTAGCTCTCGGTGGTGCGCGTGAAATACCATTCACGCAGGTGTGAGGTGACCTCGTTGAGGTCATGGACGAGTCGGTCGACGCGTGCTTCGAAAATCTTGGCCATGGACATGGCGGGAATGGCGACGAGGAGACCGGCGACGGTGGTGAGGAGGCCGGTCCAGATTCCATCGGCGAAATCGGCGGGGGAAACCTTGTCTCCGAGGGCGGCAATTTCTGAGAAGGCGATGACCATACCCCAAACGGTGCCGAGGAGACCAATGAGAGGAGAGATGGCGGCGATGAGGGCGAGGATGCGAAGGCCGCGCTCGTGGGAGGCGATGAGTCGGGAGGCTTCACGTTCGCTGACATTGAGGCAGTGCTCTTCACCTTGAGGGACGTCCTCCATGAAGGCTGCGGCGACCTTGAGAAGCGGGTTGGAGGAGTGGTTGGGCGCCGTTTGGTTGCGTAGTTGTGCGATGGCAGCACCGACTCGGTAGCGGTTGATGATGTAAAAGACGACTCGTTCGAGAATCACGATCACGGAAATGATCGAGAGGATGAGGATGGGCCACATGAAGCCGCCGCCTTTTAGAAAGAGATCCTTGAGTTGGTAATTCATCGTCTGCAGCCCAACTTGGACAGATCAGGAGGGGAGCGGAAGGCAGAAGTGGGCGAATCTTATTAGTGAAGATGTCGGAAGGTGCCGGGCTGGCCAAAGTGGTCGTCGAAGGAAGCTGCCGCAGGGATCTTGCGCGACTCGATCATGGCAAAGGAGAGGGCGTCGACGTAGGACCAGTGCTTGTCCTGGAAATCCCGGAGCCAGGAAAGAGTGAGGTTTCTTTCTTCTGGCGTAGGGGAGAGATGGCGCACGATGGGGTTTTCGAGAAGGTCGCGCATGATCTGTTCACGTTTTGGAACTGACCTTACAAAGTAGGCGTGGGTCTCGGCGAAAATGTGATCGGTGATGGCGAGAGTTTCCCGTCGGCGAAAGAACTCCTGCATCAGGATTTTTGCGCGGGCGTGGTGCGCGTCGCGTTCGTTCCGGAAGGCGATCCAGAAGGAGGTGTCGACAAAGATCATTCCTCGTATGAGCCGTAGATTTGGGAATCAGAGGTCACGGAAGCGTCAGAGGAGCCCTGAAATGAGGGATCCACGACCGTGTCTTCCAGGAGGGGATTGTGATCCCAGTCTGTTGTTTTTGGGTTCATTTGGGTGTCGATGAGGTTACGGATTTGGGCGGCCATTGAAAGGCCAGTGAGCTTGGCTTGTTCAGTAAGAAAAGCTCTCTGCTGTTTTGAAAGATGGATTTGAGTGCGGATGAGCTCTTCTTGGAGATGAGGGTCTGCTTCCGTGTGGACTTGGGCTTCCAGTCCACCGTAGGGAGCGAAATCTTCCCGAAAAACAGGCGCTTCTGGTTCATCTCTCTTATTAGAGGGCATATACACACCTACATCTAAGGGTTTATAAAAAAAGAAAAAACGAGCAGAAAGTTATTGCTATTGAGACGCAGTCGCAATAATAAGAGCGCGACATGAGATTTAAACATACACTGTCTGCTCTTGTCATCGGATTGGCTGCCTCGTCGGCCTCCGGTGTCACATTGGAAGAACTTGCTGCTCGATTCGAGTCACTGGAGAACAAACTTCAGAAATATGAGTCCAAGTATGGGCCATTGAAACCCCCAAAACAGGAAACCATTTCGATGCCCGAGTCTTCGGGGCCTCGTTCATCGGTGGTGGCTGCTCCTTCCGGGGGAAGCAGCATCGATAACGCCTTCCTTGGAAATCCAGGAGGGAGTCGTTGGTATGAAAAAACGACGATCGGAGGATACGGTGAGCTTCACCTAAACACGGGGGATAAGGATCAGATCGATTTTCATCGCTGGGTGCTTTTCTTGAATCACCGCTTCAACGATCGGATTAAATTCTTCTCGGAGTTCGAACTAGAGCACTCCCTTTCCGGAAACGGGAAGCCCGGTGAAGTCGAGTTGGAGCAGGCTTACATCGAGTTCGATCTCGATCAGGGATTGAGTGCAAAGGCAGGTGTCTATCTCCTTCCACTTGGGCTTCTCAACGAGACTCACGAGCCCAATACCTTTTATGGAGTTGAGCGGAACAACGTTGAAAAGAACATCATCCCCACGACATGGTGGGAGGGAGGTGCTTCGGTAAGTAAGAACTTCGATAGCGGGCTCGGATTTGATTTCGGCGTCCACTCGGGACTAGATGTTCCGACCGCAGGTTCAAAAGCCTTCAGCATTCGTTCGGGTCGCCAGAAGGTAGCGGAAGCGGATGCGACGAATTGGGCGGCTTCTGCCCGGGTTCGCTACGCTGGTGGAAATGGCCTGAGTGTGAGCGGGTTCGCAAACTTCCAGAGCGATATCGCAAGTGGCAGTGCGGAAGATAATTCGGCTCTCTTGCTCGGTGCTGCAGCACAATATAACTCAGGAGGATTTGCCATTCGCGCTCTCGTTTCTCATTGGGAGATTGATGGAGCTTCTTTCGAGGCAGCAGATGCTGACAGCCAGTGGGGTTACTTCGTGGAGCCTTCTTACAGTTGGAGTTTCGAAAATGGCAGTAAGGTTGGAGTCTTTGGACGTTATAGCAGCTATGAATATGCTTCGGGAACTCGCAAGGAAGTCGATGAATACACCGCAGGTGTAAACTACTGGCCGATTGACAATGTCGTCATCAAGGCTGACTACAATGTTCTCAAGCAAGATGGGAAATCCGATAATAATACTCTCAATTTTGGTGTCGGCTACAGCTTCTAAGCTGCGGTCGCTCTTTTTCGTGACTGCGCTCCTCCTTTCCGGGGGGAGCGCTTTCTCGGCTGAGCGAGTTTACCAAAAGCCCTCCGATTTTATCGGCGGAAATTTGGGGGAGATTCCAGCGGCCAAGGCGATCGCGCTGAATGCGACTCAGCAAAAAACGGTGCGCGCGATTCTGGGGAAGCGTTATAAGACGACTTCGATCCGGTATTGGTCCGTGGGAAAAAAGACCGCTTTCATTTTGGAGGAAATCGGCAAAGCGGAATACATCACGACGGGATACGTGGTGTCTGGAGGAAAGATTTCGACGGTCAAGGTTCTCGTTTATCGTGAGACCCACGGCTGGGAGGTGGCGAGGCCGGCTTTCACGAAACAGCTTGAAGGAGCGCAGCTTAAAGGAGGAAATCAATTGAGTCGGCCTGTGAAAAATATTGCGGGGGCTACTCTTTCGGTGCGCGCCTTGACTAAACTCGCTCGTCTTGCTTTGTATCTCGACTCCATCAAATGACCGAGCCCACCCTGAAACGTCGACGCCGCAATGCCCGTAGCTGGCATCGTTGGTTGGGGCTTGTCGCGGCGATTCCTCTCTTGTGGTTGTCGATTAGTGGACTCCTTTTGAATCATGCGGCGTTTTTGGGGCTCAATGAGTCCGAGGTTTCAACGGGGTGGATCTTGAAAAAATATAATCAAGTCCCTGAGGGAGATCCGAGAGGGATCCAGGTAGGAGACCGGAAAGTGAGTCAGTGGGGAAAGTTGCTCTTTCTCGATCACGAGGATCTGCAACTGAATGGAAATCTGGTCGGTGGGGTGGCGGTGAAGAATCGTCTCGTCATTGCGACGGATGAGCGAGTCGCGATTGTGAATGGTTCTGGCGAAATGGAACTCGATCTCGATGAACTCTCGCTGCCGCCTCTTCCGGTGGAGGGGGTTGGAGTTGAAGGTCAGCAACTCGTGCTTCGATCTGCTGGTGAAACTTATCGTTTTTCGGATGACTTTTTGAGTTTTGAAGAAGCCGAGATTTTATTGTCGACTACTTCGCTTTCGCTTCTTGAGGATGGGGCGAGAGACGAGTTGGAATCGGCCATTAGAACTCGCAATGCGATGCCGCTTTCGCGGGTGATTCTGGATGCGCATTCAGGGAAACTTTTTGGATTACGCGGGACGCTTCTTACCGATCTTGCGGCAATCAGTGTGATCGTTTTGACCATTCTGGGACTTCGTCTTTTTCCTAAACGTAAGCCATGAAGCGCCGACATGCGCTTTGGATGCTCGGAGGGCTGGTAAGCTGTGGGAAGAAAGAGAGCGAAGCGATTTGGCGGGGAGTGATGTTTGGGATCCCGGTGTCGATTCGTTTTCGAGGGATCGATGATGATGAGGCGCAAAAACTGGGGCAGGAAGGATTGGAGAAGGCCCGCAAGGTGGAGCGGGCAACTTCGCTGTGGGATGAAAATTCGAGTATCAGCCAGCTGAATCGTGATGGCAGGATTTCCGAGGCGATGTTGCTCAAGGAAATTATTCTTCTAGCGAAGCAACTTTACGAGGAAACTGATGGGCTCTTCGATCCATCGATTCGTTCCTATTACGAGTGGCTAAAGAAAGAATATGCCGAAGGGCGGACTCCGCCGCGGGAAGATGCTGCGAAAAAAAAGGAGTTGGTTGATTTTTCCAAAGTGGAGGTGACCCAGTTGACCACGGCGTTTCAAATCGAAGGAATGAGCATCAGCCTGAACGCAATTGCGCAAGGATATGCGACGGATTTGGTGGCGGGATATCTTGAGGGAAAGGTGAATTCTGCCTTGGTGAACTTTGGAGAATATCGCGTGGTGGGGAAGAAAGCGTGGGACGTCGAAGTGGTAGGGAAAACGATTTCAGTAAGTAACGCTCTGGCGGTGTCGAGCGGGAGTGGGGAACGGTTGAGTGCGACGTCAGTGGCGAATCATTTGATCGATCCGCGGACAGGTGAGAGTCCGCCGCCGAAGAAGGTGGTGGCGGTGGAAGCGCCCGAGGCCTGGTTAGCGGATGGGCTTGCGACGGTGGTGGCGATCGGGGGAGAGGTGCCGGATTCCTATAAGGGAGTGAAGGTATACCGATTTTGAGAGAACCAAAAGCTGGGCGTTGCTTGGGGTTTTAGACACAAGGCAGGGTTTGTTTTCTGAGGCCTGGAGGGTCGCTCTATGTTAGGTCGCCGCGTTGTGGCTGGAGAGAGGAGACTTCCGCCTTCGCTCTTCGAGCTTCATCTAGCCGAAGAGATCCATCTGGGGGGAGTCGGTTTCGGGGAGGGTTTTCCTGGCCTTTGGGGTGCCTTTTTTCTCCTTGGTGGGTTTTGAAGAGGTCATCTCGAGGTGGCTGAGGATTTCCTTGGCGCGGTCGAGGATGGGTTTTGGGAGGCCGGCGAGTCTTGCGACCTGGATGCCGTAGGATTTATCGGCTGGGCCGGGGAGGATCTTGCGGAGGAAGATAATGTCTTCGTTCCACTCTCGCACGGCGACGTTGAAGTTAGCGACGGCGTCCTTGGATTCGGAGAGGGCGCAGAGTTCGTGGTAGTGAGTGGCAAAGAGGGTGCGGCATCGGACCTCATCGTGGAGGTGCTCGGCGACGGACCACGCGATGGAGAGGCCATCGAAGGTAGCGGTGCCGCGGCCAATTTCATCGAGGATGACGAGGCTCTTTTCGGTTGCGTTATTGACGATGAGGGCGGTCTCATTCATCTCGACCATGAAGGTGGATTGGCCTTTGGCGAGATCATCGGAGGCTCCGACGCGGCAGAAAATACGGTCGGTGAGGCCGATGTGGGCGTGCTCAGCAGGGACGTAGGCACCGATCTGGGCCATGAGGGTGACGAGGGCGATCTGGCGAATGTAGGTCGATTTACCGGCCATGTTGGGGCCGGTGAGGATTTGGAGACGGGAGTCTACGGGATCGATGAGGGTGTCGTTTGGGACGAACTTTTCATCGACGAGAGTTTGCTCCAGAACGGGGTGGCGGCCGTTGACAATTTGGAGATGACAGGACTCATCCAAGACGGGGCGGGTGTGCTGGTAAAGCTGTGCTGTTTCCGCGAAGCTGATGAGGACGTCGAGCGTAGCGAGGGCGTCGGCGGTCGTTTGAAGGGGGACGAGGTGGTCGGTGACGTGGGAGCGGAGTTTGATGAACTCGTCGTATTCGAGGGCCTTGGCTCGGTCATCGGCTCCGAGGACTTTGCCTTCCACTTCCTTCAGGCCGGGTGTGATGAAGCGCTCGGCGTTGGCCATCGTCTGCTTGCGCTGGTAGTCATCGGGGGCTTGGTCGGCCTTTGATTTGGTGATCTCGATGAAGTAGCCGAAGACGTTGTTGAACTTGATTTTAAGAGTGTCGATTCCAGTGCGCTTGCGCTCGGATTGCTGGAGTTCCGCGATCCACTGTTTTCCATCGCGGGAGGCGGAACGGAGTTCATCGAGGGCCTCGCTGTGTCCATCGCGGATGAGTCCGCCGTCCTTGAGTAGGGCGGGTGGTTCCTCAACGAGAGCATCCTGGAGAAACTGGACGAGTTCGGGGAATTCTTGAATGGAGGAGAGGAGCTGGGATCGGAGGTTGGCTACGCGACCGGAGGTCGCGGCCACGGCTGAGAGGTCGGCTTTGAGGTTGGGGATGTGTTCGAGAGAGGTCTGGAGGGACTTAAGGTCACGGCCATTTCCTGAGCCCTGGGAAAGTCGGCCGGTGGTGCGCTCGATATCGCGGATGTTCTTGAGGGTGTCGCGGAGCTTGGTCAGGACATAGGGCTCGGCGAGGAGGGAATCGACAAGGTCTAGTCGGCCGGTGAGGGTGGCGAGGTCACGGAGGGGATGGAGAATCCAGTCGCGGAGCTTGCGGGCTCCCATTGGAGTGGAAGTGCGATCGAGGACGCCAACGAGGGTGTGCTGTTTTCCGGAACGGGATTCGACGAGGTCGAGATTGGCCTGCGAGGCGGTGTCGATGAGCACATGGTCGGAGGCATTGCGGACCGAGAGAGTACGGAGGTGGGCGCAATTTCGACGCAGCTGATAGGTGAGGTAGTGGAGGACTCCTCCAGCAGCAGCGATTGCGCCGGGCATATCGGAGCAGCCAAAGCCGTCGAGGGACTGCACTTTGAAATGATCTTTTAAAGTGTGGAGCGCCTGCTCCTGAATGAAGGCGTAACCGTCGTAGGGTTGGTAGTTCTTCAATCCGCCCAGTTCCTGAACCTGTTCATCGGAAATGAGGAGTTCGGAGGGAGAGAGGCGGGTGAGTTCGTCTTCGAGAAGCTGGAGGTTAGGGAATTCCGCGACGGTGAAAGCGCCCGTGGTGTGATCGGCACAGGCGAGGCCGTAGCACGGTTTTTTGGTGGTGCCTCCGTGGAAGACTGCGGCGAGATAGTTGTGGCGAGTGTCATCGAGGAGGGTGAGGTCATCGACAGTGCCAGCGGAAATGATTTGGGCGATCTCGCGGTCGACGAGTTTTCCGGCGACCGGTTCGCTGGTTTGTTCCGCGATGGCGACGCGCTTGTTCGCTCTGATGAGCTTGGCAATGTAGCCTTGCGCCGCGTGATGGGGGACGCCGCACATGGGGATGTCGTGGCGCTTGGTGAGGGCGACGTTGAGAATGCCGGCGGCAATCTTGGCGTCGTCGAAGAACATTTCGTAGAAATCGCCGAGCCGGTAGAGGAGAAGGATATCCTCGGGCAGCGATCTCCGCATGGCCTGATATTGGGCCATCATCGGAGTGAGCTTCTTTTCGCCTGCTGCCATTACTGGCGGGAGTAAACGAAGCTCGACCGGAAAGGGGAAGGGGAAAGGCGATTCAGGCGGGAACTTTTCCCTTTCCCAGGGAAAGGGGCTAGTTTGACAGGCGACCGCTCTGCCACTTGGTCACGCGGCCATTTTGGAAATCAACGGTGGCGGAGGGAACGGGGACGTACTCGATGGTCTGGCCGTATCCGTAGCGATATCCTCTTCGGCCGTAGCCCCCGCGATAGGGGAAAGGAGAGTCGTAGGGGGAATAACGGCCATAGCCGCCTTCTCCATAACCGCCGTGGAAATTTGTGGAATAAACGGGGCTGAGACTGGTGTAGGTCCATCGTTCGAAGCGTTTTTTATCAGATTCGCCCTCGGCCACTCCGTCGGGTTTTCCCCAAGCGATAAAGACAGCGTCCTTGTTCATGCCATTTTTGATGCGCCCGGATTCCACCATGCTGCGTTGAGAATCAGGGATTTTCTCGAAAATGACGGGATTTTGCTCAATGCGGGTTTGAGGCGTGCTCGAGGCGCAACTGGCGAAAATGAATACGGCAGCGGAAAGAAGGGGGAGGAGGATCAGTTTCACGGCGAATAAACGGTTAAAGATTTTAAGATACTCGATGATCGAGAGGATTCAAATGAATCGGAAGGAAAAGTTTTCCTCATCGTCGAAAGAGTCTTGCCAAGAGGAAGATCTCATCGCCAAACTTTCTGTGCCTTCTCCAACGACTATGTCCGATCTACTTGACGAAAACGAACTCGATGATGCCCTCAAAAATTGTCCTGACTGGGACGTCCAAGATTTCACGATTGTCCGGAGCGTGGAGTTTGAAAACTTTGAGGAAGCGATTGAATTCGTGAACACGGTCGCTGATCTCGCCGAAGAGGCGCAGCATCATCCCGAGATCAATGTGAGCTACTCTGTGGTGACTTTGACTCTTACCACGACCGATGATGGTGGGGTGACGACAGAGGATATCGAGATGGCCCAGCGTCTTGATAACCTGATTGATTAGAGGTTGCCGCTTGAAAGGGGGGCAGTAATTAGATCGCCCCTTCAGGGCATTGTAGCTTCTTTGCCTGAATTTACAGGGCGACGCTTTGCTTTGCGCTCAAGGGCATTTCACCCTTCGCTACGTTGGTTTGCCCCGTTTGGGGGGGTAAATTACTTCGCGATGAGGTCGTAGCCGCGGTGATCGGTTACGGTAACATCGTAGAATTCGCCCACTTCTGAGTCGATGGGCACGAAGATGCGGCCGTCGATGTCGGGTGCGTCCCACATCGAGCGGGCGGTCCCTTCTTCTTCGACGAGGACGCGGAGCTTCTTGTCGAGCTGGCGTTCGTTGACATCCTGGGCGACTGCATCGATGGCCGTGGAAAGCTCGCGATGGCGTTTTTTCTTGGTGGCGTGGTGGATGTGATCGTCTTTTTTGTAGGCGCGCGTTCCTTCTTCCTTGGAATATTGGAAGATGCCACAGCGCTCAAATTTGAAGGTCTTGATGAACTCCAAGAGTTCTTTGTGATCGGCGTCGGTTTCACCGGGGAACCCGGTGATGAAGGTGGTGCGGATCGAAAGGTTGGGAATGCCGGCGCGCATGCGATCGAGGAGATCGCGGATATATTGACCATCGGTCTTGCGGTTCATCTCCTTGAGCATGTGGTCGGAGATGTGCTGCAGTGGGATGTCCACGTAGCGGGCCACTTTGGGGCACTCGGCAATTGTTTGGATGAGTTCGTCGGACCAATGCGCAGGGTGGGTGTAGAGGAGGCGGATCCAGAAGTCGCCCTCGATGGCATTGAGCGCGCGGAGGAGGGAGGCGAGGGATTCGCCTTTTTCCGAGTTTACGCCAGAGGTGGGATTGGGACGGTTTCCAAGGCCCTGCCAACGATCCATGCCAAAGTAGGTCGTGTCCTGAGAGATGAGGTTGATCTCCTTTACGCCCTGGGCGATGAGACCTTGCGCTTCCTTGACGATCGATTCCTCGGTGCGGGAGCGGTGTTGTCCGCGGATTTTTGGGATGATGCAGAAAGAGCAGGTGTGATTGCAGCCCTCGGCGATCTTGATGTAAGCCATGTGCTTCGGCGTGAGGCGGAAGCGGGGGGTGGTGTAGTCGGGGATGTAGCGCGACTTTGCCGTGACGGTGTCGAGCGAGCCATCGTCTTCTAGATCACGGGTGAGGGTCTTTCGCACAATGGAGGCGACATCGGTGATTTGGTCGAGGCCGATAAAGGCGTCGACTTCCGGAAGAAGACCAGGGAGGTCTTTTTGAAAACGTTGGGAGAGGCAGCCGGCGACGATGATCTTTTGTTTCTCGCGAGCGGGGTCTTTCTGACGGGCATTGACGGCCTCGATGATAGTGCCGACGGATTCATCCTTGGCGACATCGATGAACGAACAGGTGTTGATGATCAGTGCATCGGCGAGCTCGGGGTCAGGGACAAGCGTCATACCCTCGGCCTGCAAATGGCCGAGCATGATTTCCGAGTCGATGAGGTTCTTGGCACAGCCAAGGGAGATGAGTCCAATCTGGGTCGGCATAACGTTAGGGCGGTGATAAGCAGGGATTGGGAGATTTGGAAGGCTTAAGGAAAGCGGGGGGCGAACTTTGATATTTGAACACGAAGGATGAGATTTGAAGGACGTGGTTGAGGGGGGGGCTACGAAATGAACGAAAGGGACGAAACTTGGGATGAGAGTGGGAGCTTGGGGACTAGGGAGAGGGGAACGCGAATGATTCGAATGAGGCGAATTTTGGTTGGGGGATTTGGTTGGGGGATTTGGTTGATGAGGGGATTGTGTTAGAATAAGCGGGATGAAGGGGTGAATCGCTGGGCATTGTTTAGTTGGGAGGGATTATCTTCGGGAGACGGCCGGAGGGAATGGTTTGTGATCAGTCCCTACACCGGAGACTCACTTTAGGTGGTGGGAGTTCCAGACGGGGCGTTGGTGATGGACCTCGGAATTTGAACCCGAGGAGAAGAAGTATTTTAGGGTTCCTCCTCGTGAGAAATCAAGTCAGCCGCTAATGCGGTTTTGGTTCTGATCGACTGACTCTAATAGAACTTCATCCCTCCGCTGCTCTGTCCCATTTGTTGACGGGAGTGGCCTGCGGCCATGAAATTGACGACCTGGCACATTTGGTTCATGCAGATGAATGAGAGGACAATTGCGATGGGAATGCCAATTACGGAGAATGCGCAGATGATCATTGTTAAGAAGAGGCCCGGCGAGACGGCTGGGGCTCCTAATAGGTTGGTGTAGCTCGTTCGGATTCGTGTCCAGTCAGAGGCCCAACCGGGGAAGGCGACAAAAATCCAGTAGAGGTTAAAGAGCGGGATGAAGAGGAATCCCACTGCGGCACCGGGAGTGGTCCGGGCTTGTCCCCGCTGAAGAGCGGACCAAGCACGGTAGAGGTAAATGAGGGAAAGAATGCGTGCGATGATGAAGAGGAGAAGACCGAGGGCGAGCAGTCCGAATGCGAAGAGGACGGAAGTGTTGCTGGATTCCTGGGCTTCGGTATCTTGTCCTGAGGGAAGTTCAGCGGCAGATGCGACGGTGTCCGAGCCAGATGCATTGAGGATCAGGAGCGCGAGACAGATGGTAATGAAGCCACCTATTAGAAGAGAAAGGAACTTGCCGAAGGAGGCGGGTTTGACGTTGGGGAAGGGATATTCGCCTCCGGGAGGGGCGGTGAGATTGATGGCACCTTGAATTCCGTAACCTTGAATTCCGTAGGGAGTGGCGGGATATACTGCTGGAGTCGCTACCGGGGCTGGCGCAGGAGCTGGTAAGTGAGGAGCAATGTCCGGAAAGTGACCGGCGGGTGACCATCCCTCAAGACCTTCATACCACAGGAGCGTCTCGGAATCAAAGTGCCCGCCTGAGGCGAGTTCATGCATTTGGCTCATGAGGTAGGGGCCCTGCTCCTTGTTGGAAGGATCTAAATAAAACCATTGAATTTCAGACATATTTTCTTGGTGTTCTGTTGAGGATAATGGACTGACTCATAATAACGAGCAGGATTTTGAGAGGTTTGTGCTTTAAGAATCGTCATTTCCCAGCGAACTAGTGAGACTGGCTCCGATGCCAGTGAAGCGTGAATTTCTCGGTTGGGATAGGCCCTTTGGAAGGGCTGCGATTGATTGGCTATGGGAGCGGAGAGCTCGGCTTTCGGGGATGCTTTTGGTGGTGCCGACGGCGGAGAGCGGGCGGCGACTGAGGGAAGGGCTTGCGGAGCGCGGCGGCGTGCTGGCTCCGCGAGTGGTAACTTCGGGATTCTTCTTACCAGAAGGCAAACCGCCTGAGGCGGTGGAGATTCTTGCGTGGGTGGAAGTGTTGGAGAAGGTGAGCGATTGGAGCCAATTTGAGGCGGCCTTTCCGATACCTCCGGGTGCGGATGAGGCTCCGGGATGGTCTCTGGGCTTGGCGAAATCTTTGGCGGGAATGAGGACGCAACTTCAGGAAGGGGGGCTCTCGATTAAGGGAGCAGCGAAGTTGATGTCGGATTCGGTGGAAGCGGAACGATGGATGGCGCTCGCTGAGTTGGAGGGAAAAGTGGATGGGATTTTGTCGACTTGGAATTATGGTGATCGAGTTGCTTTTTCTCTGCCTCGTGGGGTGGATGAAGTGGTGATTGCGGGAGTGGCGGACTTGCCGGAGCGGGCGGCCCTTGCTCTGAAAAATGCGGAGGTGACGGTGCTCGTCGCTGGTGAGGAGAGTGAGCATTTTGATGATTGGGGGAGACCGTTGAAGGAGTGGTCGGATGCGGAGATCTCGTGGCCGCGCGTTGACTTGGTGCACTTGGTGGGCGAGCCGATGCAGCAGGCTGAAAAGGCTCTCGAGTTGATTGCTAAAGAAGGGCGCTCGTCAGACGAGATAGCGCTGGGTTCGGCCGATGACGAAGTCAGTCGCGAACTCCTGAAAGTTTTTGGACGCGCGGGCTGGCCGGTCTTTGATCCGGGTTCTCGTAAGGTGCCCTCTTTGGTGAAATGGTTGAAGGCTTGGCGCAGTTACCTTCGGAGTCCAGGAAGCTCGGAGGCTTTGGATTTACTGGGATTTTCTCAAAGTGGGGCTTTGGTGAAAGGGAAGCGGGCGCAGCGGGCGCGTGAACTCGCCAAACTGCGGGATGAGCGGATGGTGCGACATGCGCAAGACGTAATTCAAGCGAAGGAGAAAGACCTGAGGTGCGATGTGGAATTGGTGGAGAAGACGATGGCTTCGCTGGAGAACAGCCGGAGTATTTTCTTGGGCCAAGGGTTTCACAAGGGAATGCGGGCGTTGCTTCCAATCATAGATTCTGAAGACGAGCTGAGCCTTCTGAACTGGCTCGATGATACCGCTGGTGTCGCTAAAGAAGTCAAACGGGGGCCGGGCTTCTGGCTCGATCTCCTGCTTGCAGGAATTGCTTCGGTGGCGGATGGAGTTCCTGACGAGCGGGTTCTCGATGTGCAGGGATGGCTGGAACTTTTTTTCGCAGAGGGACCTCATTTGGTGATGTGCGGGATGAATGAAGGATTGATCCCGGCGCGTGAGAGCAGCGATGCTTGGTTGCCAGAAGCGACGCGGCGGCGATTGGGGCTTTCTTCGGCGGAGTCACGCGCAGCGCGGGATGCCTTTCTTTTGACCTCGCTGATTCGGTCGCGAGAGAACTCGGGGCGAGTGGATCTTATTTTGGGAAAAGTGAGCGCGGGAGGCGATGTCATGATTCCCTCGCGTCTTCTGCTTGCTGCGAAAGGGGAAGAGCTTGCGCGTAGGGTGAAGTTGCTATTTAGGGGAGACGTCGAACCTTCCGACTCGGGTCTGGCCTGGACTCTGGAAGATGAGTGGAAATGGCGTCCTCAAGTCGGGGTGGGAAAGGCGCGCATGAGTGTCTCATCCTTCAGTGGCTATCTCTCCTGCCCGTATCGTTTTTATCTCAAACAGGTTCTTCATTTGCGGGATTCGGATAGTGAGCGCTTGGAGTGGAGTGCACGCGATTTTGGAAACATTGCACACCAAGTTTTAGAAGCTTGGGCACTGGATCGGGAGGCGCGGGCCTTAGACTCCGCGAAGGCGCTGGAGGCGTGGGTGCATACGCAACTTGATGCCGAAGTGGCTCAGCAATTCGGGGATGAAATTCCGATGGCGATTCGCATTCAGCGAGAGGCGATGCGACAACGACTTAGTTGGTTCGCGGAGCAGCAGGCGATCATTTACGAAGAAGGATGGCGGGTGGTCGAGGCGGAGAAGAATTTTGAAATCGAGATCAGAGGAATGGCGGTGCGGGGTCAGGTGGATCGCATTGATGAGCACCTCGATGGTCGCATTCGGGTGCTGGATTATAAGACGAAGGCGAAGCCGGTCCCGGTGGCGACGGCGCATAAGAAGACGTCGCGTTCCAAGCGGCCGGTGCACCTCGACGAAGTGGAGGCGGTTGACTTTGATGGTGGGTTCTGGTCGAACTTGCAAGTTCCGCTCTATGCCGCGGGTTTAAAAAAACAGGACGGTATTGATGTTCAGGAAATTGGCTACTTTGCGCTGGGTGCGACGAAGGCCTCGGTGAAGGTCGATCTCTGGAAAGACTTTGATCAAGGAGTGGTGGAAAGTGCGTTGACCTGTGCGGAGTGGGTTATCTCGCAGATTCAAGCGGGAGTCTTTTGGCCTCCGGCGGAACGGTCGCTGGATACCGATTTTGATGTTCTCGCACTCGGTCGAACTCTAGATGAAGCAACGCAATGGGAAGGAGGGGACGATGAGTAAGTCAGAAGTGGAGAAACACATCCTGCATAAGAATCTCATGATTCTTGCGTCGGCTGGTTCAGGGAAAACCTACCAGCTGGGAAATCGTGTTGTCGGGATGATTCGAGAGTTGGAAGCCGATCCCGAACGAATCGTGGCGCTGACTTTCACCCGGAAAGCGGCCGGGGAGTTCTCTGATTCGATTCTGCAAAAGCTCGCGGATGATCCGGAAGCAACGGCTGCTTTGGAACGCTTTGTGAAGGCGCTTCCACGTTTGCAATTTGGCACGATGGATGGGTTCTTCTCGCGGATCGTGCGGGGCTTTCAATACGAGTTGGGAATCAGTGGCGGAAACTTCGAGTTGCTGCAAGGCGCTCCGCTGGAAACGGCGATGCAGGAGATTCTTACCGGCGTGCTGAGTGAGGTGCTTGACGGAGAATATGGCGAGGAGTTTTTTCATGCCTTCCGTCGTGCTACGATGGGCTCTGAGGGCTTTGGAGTTCTTAATAAAATGCAGGACTTTGTTGGTGTGTGGCACGGGTATTGGAAGGAAGGAAGTGGATCCGGTTTCGGCCGGTGCTTTAACGAACTTCCCGACGTGAAGATTTGGGAAGAGCAGAAGCATGGTGCGGTGGCGGCGCTGCGGACTGAAGAAGATTCGAAGACGCTGAAGGTGGTGTGGGACGCAATTGAAGCGCACACGATTGGGAGTGGTTCTTTGGGGAAGGTGAATACTCTTTACCCGCGCCTCTTGGACGAGGTTCCCGGAGAGAAGCCGATCGAAGTGAAGGACGGGCGGAAGATGTTAGAGTTCGATGTGCTGCGATCGCAGAAATGCCGGACTCTCTTCAATCTGCTGGCTCGTTGTGAACTGGCGGCTTCCTGTGCGCGGACCGAAGCGGTCGGGCAGTTAGTGGAGCGAGTGGATAAAGAGGTGGAGAGCCGCTTGCGGAAGCGTGGGTTGCTGACCTTTGATGACGTGAAGAACCTACTTGGTGGATGGACGCGTAGCGAGGAGGCCCGCCTTCAGCGTGAGCTGGTGGATTACCGACTCGACGCGCGCTATGATCACTGGTTTCTCGATGAGTTTCAGGACACCAGCCCATCGGAATGGGAAGCGCTGGAGCCGCTGCTTGATGAAGCGGCGGGTGAGGGCGAGGGGAGCCTTTTTGTGGTCGGCGACCGCAAGCAGGCGATCTACGGATGGCGTGGCGGAGACGTGCGCTTATTCGATCAGGTGGAGAAGCGCTACGGCGATGGGATGAAGGTCTGCACGATGCCGAAGTCGTATCGCTCGTGTCCGGCGGTGTTGGATTTGGTGAATCATGTTTGCGGCGATGTTGCAGGTATCGCGGAACTTTTTGGAGAAGCCGTCGAGAATCGTTGGGAGTGGGAGGATCATGAATCGGCTAAGCCAGATTTGCTGGGCGAGTCCCAGGTGGAGGTGGTTGCTTCCGCTGATGCTTGTGAGCGTCTCTGCGAAAAACTGACGGAGCTTGGAGTGGGTGAAAGGGAGTTGAGCTGCGGGGTGCTGGTGCGGACGAAGGATCATGTCCGGAAATTTTCCGACTTCCTGAGGGAACGTGGTTTCAATGTTATTGAGGAAGGTCAGCGTCAGTCGACGCAGGATCATCCGGTTGGCGTGGCGCTGATGTCGCTCTTTTCCTGGCTGGCTGATCCGAGTGACCAGATCGCGGCGGGCGTGGTGGCGATGTCACCTTTTGAAAAGATCCTGAACGAGCGCTGGGGCTCGGTGTGGCAGGCGCGTTGGGAGGGGCTGTTAGAGCTGGCGCAATCGAGTGGCTATGGCGCGATGATTGAGGATCTTTTGTGGGATCATTGGGAGGGCCTTTCGCCTTTTGCGCAGCGTCGGGTCAAGGATATCGCGGGGGCGTTGTCGGAGTTCGATGCCGGGGGCGATGGTAATGCGCGGGCGGCGCGGGATTGGATTAATGAGCTGGAAGTTCCGCAAGCGCCCGGCGCGGCTGCGGTGCAGGTGATGACGATTCATAAGTCGAAGGGGCTGGGGTTTGATCTCGTTTTTCTTCCAGAGCTTTCGGATAAGCAAATTCCGAACTTGGGTGATTTTAAAGTGGCGCGTGGTGCGGACTGGGTTTTGCAACCGCCTGCGGATTGGGTCCGGAATCTCGTGCCTGAGTTGAAGGATGCGGAAGAACGGTGGAGTGAGGATCAGCGCTATGAGGCACTTTGTGTGCTTTACGTTGCTTTGACCCGGGCGAAACAGGGGCTTTATGTCTTTTTGCCAGAGCTGCCGAAGTCGAGAGATGCCGAGGAAGATTGGCGCTCGTTACCGCAACTGATTCGTCGGGCGATTGGCGGGGATGAATTTATTAGTGGTGATTCTTCTTGGACGAAGGGACTGGCTTCGAGAGAGCAAGTGGAGCCAGCTGTAGAAATGACACTGGCTCAGAAGGTGACGTTGCGTCCTCGGGCGACGCCGTCGAGTGCCAAGAAGTCGGCCATGACGAGCGGAGCGAAGATGGGTGAAGAAGTTCACCTGATGTTCGAGGAGATCGCTTGGCTGGAGCCGGGGGAGATTCCCCGTCTTCCCTTGAGTGGGGCAGGGAAGTTAGTGGAAGATGCGCTGAAGGTGGCCGAGGTTCATCGCCTTTTTGAGCGACAGGAGGGAATGCAGGTTTATCGGGAGCAAGCGATCGAGGTTATCTTTGATGGCAAGTGGATGACGGGAGTAATTGATCGATTTTTGGTGACGAGGGACTTGGTCACGGTGATTGATTTTAAAACGGACGCGGTTCGCAGTGCCGACGAATTGCTCACGCGTTACTCGGGGCAGATGCAGTCTTATGCCGATGCGATGAAGGCGATCTTTGATCGGGAGGTCGAGTGCGTGATGGTGTCGACGAAGCTGAAGGAAGTGGTGAGCATGAAAGGGCGGATGGAACAGGGGGAGTTTTCGCTGTGATTGGAGAACGATTTCAGAAGCTTCTTGAGGGACAGGAACTCGGGGCATCCTTTGTGGCTTGGAAGGATGGGAAAGAGCTCGTTTCACTCCATGGTGGATGGCGTGATCGTGCGAAAACGATTCCTTGGGATGTGGAGACGCTTGCGCCGGTATGGTCGGCGACGAAGGGGCCGATGGCGGTGACTTTACTAATGGCGCTGCATCGAGTGGGGATGGATTCGGAGACTTTGGTGGAGCGGGTTTGGCCTGAGTTAAAAGTGGGAGAGGTGACCTTTGGAGAACTGTTTTCGCATCAAGGAGGCTTGGCGGCGCTCGATGAGAAGGTGTCGATCTGGGATCGGGAAGCGGTTATTGCGGCGCTCGAAAAACAGGAGCCAAAGTGGAAGGTTGGAGAGCATGGGTATCACCCTAGGACGATTGGTTTTTTGGCCGATGAAGTGGTGCGTCGGATCGACGGAAGATCGCTGGGAGAGTTTTTTAGCGAGGAGATCGCAACGCCAAACGAAATCGATTTTTGGATCGGGCTTCCGGAGAGCAAGCATCACCGAGTGGCCGAGTTGGTTCCGGCACGCGTGGGGAAGAGTGGGAAGCCGGAGGCTTTTTATGAGGCGCTTTTGACGAAGGGGTCGTTGACGCGGAAGGCCTTTGGGTCGCCGAGTGATCTTGTGGGAGTGAGTGAAATGAACCTGCCGCGGGCTTGGGGAGCGGGTTTTTCGGCGATGGGCGGGGTGGGCTCGGCTTGCGGGTTGGCGAAGTTTTACGACTGGGTGCTTCGGCAGGATTTTTTGGGGGAGCTGATTGAACCACGGATTAATGGGATGGATTTGATTCAGAGAATTGAGAATGAGATCGCGTTTGGGATGATGTTGGGACAGGGGCCGGAGAAGAAGGGGTTTGGGCATCCGGGGGCCGGGGGGAGCTATGGTTTTGCGGATCCTGAGACGGGGATGAGTTATGCGTTTGTCATGAATCGCTTTGAGGCGAATCTCTATCCGAGTAAGGAGAGGTTGGGGTTGGCGCTGGTGGGAGATGTTGTTGCTAACGCTTCGACGCAAATTTCTTCACGTCGTCAAGATGAGAAGAAGGGCTTGGGCTGAGTAGAATGGCTACCCAAGACAGAGAAGTTGGTGGTTTTGCATTGATAAGACCGGCGACGGCAAGAAATGCTAAAAGGGGGGTGCTTCCGAGGACGCAGAGGAATCCGAAGATTGCTGGTTCGAACCAGTTGGAAGCTCCTGAGGGTTGGCTGAGGAGAAATGATGCTCCCAGGATCCATGTGGTGAGGGTGACGAGGAAGGAGGCTGCGGTGAGTTTCGAGGGTATCGGTGGAGTGGTGGCGTTCCGCCTTCTGGGACTTGACTGACCGGGGCGGGACGCCCCGGCTCCTTTGGCTTACGCCTTTTTGAAGACGGCGAGATGCTTGTCGACGGATTTTCCGGGGGCGTCGATGAGGGTTCTTGAATTTGGATTGACGATGGAGCCGACTTGGATCGCTCCGAGATGCTCGAGGGCCCGGGTGGCTAGCTCGTGCTCCTTATCGAAGTAGGAGGTGATGACGAGAAGGCCGTCTTGGTTGAGGCGCTCGAGGGCTTGGTCGAAGATTTCGGTCCAGACGGGTTTGTCGTTCCAGTAGTTTTGGTGGCGTAAGAAGGCGATGTCGGGGGTGCCGACTTCTTGCAGGTCGAGGAGGCGGTCGCCGCGGTGGACGATGAAGTCGGAGCTCGTTTTTTCTTCGAGTTCTTTTTTCCAGCGGGAGTTGGCTTGGCCGATTTCGGGGGCGCGGATATCGAGGCCCTGGATATGGGCTGACTTTGATTTTTCGGCGAGGACCTTGGCGAGGACTCCCGTTTCATCGGCTCGGCCGCAGGCGAGGTTGAGGAGGTTTAGGTGGTCTTTAGCCTCCAGATGAGGATTGAGGAGGTCACGGAGGTTCCTTTCCAGCTTGGCGAGGTCGCCTTGGAGGTGTTCGTGGAAGGGAGTGTGGGCCACGGGGACGAGGGTAGAGGAACTCTGAGATTTGAACAGTGAGATTTGAGAGGCTTGGTTGTGGAGGTTGATCCGCCGATTACGCAGAAGGACGCAGATTGGTTGAGGAGGGGCTGAGCCACAACCGTAGCGAAGCGGAGATAGCCAACGGCTAAAGGGACGAAATATTCAAAACTTGGTTGGGGGTTTTTGGAACGCGAATCTAGCGAATGGCGCTAATCTTGGTTGAGGGGAAGCTTACGCAGAGGCGCTGAGACGCAGAGGTTTTGTGGGAATTTGGTTGGGGGAAGTTTCACGCGGGGCCGCGGGGGCATTTGACTTGGATGAGGGGGATTGAAATTTGAGATTTGAGATTTGAGCACGAAAGGTGAGACTCTGGGCCGTGGACCTTCCGATCAGACCTCGTCGTAATCGTAAATCAGCTGGGGTGCGTGCTTTGGTGCGTGAAACTTTGCTGTCGCCTGGAGATTTTATTCTGCCGCTTTTTCTTCATGATGGGGCAGAGGATGAGGTGATTGAGTCGATGCCGGGATGCAAGCGCTGGTCGCTTGAGGGCTTGGTGAAAGAAGCGGGGGAGGCGCTTGCCTTGGGAGTTCCCGGGGTGGTAATTTTCCCGAAGATTGAGGATTCTTTGAAAACTGGGGGTGCGGAAGAGTGCTTCAATCCGGATGGGCTGATCCATCGTGCGATCAAGGCGCTGAAGGCGGCGCATCCTGAGCTGGTGGTGATGACTGACGTGGCGCTCGATCCTTACAATGCGGATGGGCATGATGGGTTGGTGGTTGATGGGGAGATTGTGAATGATGAGACGGTGCGCGTCTTGTGTCATCAGGCGGTGAGCCATGCGGAAGCGGGAGCGGATATCGTTTCTCCGAGTGACATGATGGATGGACGCGTGGGCGAACTTCGGGAAGCGCTCGATGAGCATGGGCATGAAAACGTTTCGATCTGCAGCTACACCGCAAAATATGCTTCGGCTTTCTATGGCCCGTTTCGGGGGGCTCTTGGGTCGGCGCCTAAAGCGGGAGATAAAAAGACTTACCAAATGGACCCGGCGAATCGTCGTGAGGCGGTAAGGGAGCTTCTTCTCGATGAGGAAGAGGGGGCGGATATTGTCATGGTGAAGCCTGCTGGGCCTTATTTAGATATCATTTACGAACTCCGGGAGCATACCGATCTGCCGGTGGCCGCTTATCAGGTGAGTGGCGAATACCTCATGATCAAGAGCGCCTCGAAGGATGGCTGGATTGATGAGGAAAAGGTGATGATGGAGAGTCTCATCGGGATTAAACGGGCTGGAGCGGACATTATTTTAACTTACTTTGCGAAAGAGGCCGCGCGCCTCTTGAAGTAAGGAAAGTTTTAGGAAGAGGAAGGATAGAGTCTACGTAGAAAACCCGAATGAGTGACGATAAAGCGGCAGTCGAGAAACTGCACCAGAGCTATAAGCGGATGAAGGACGAGCTTGCCCAAGTGATTGTGGGGCAGGATCAGGTGGTGGAGCAGGTCTTGATGGCGATGTTTTGTCGGGGCCACGCGCTGCTGGTGGGAGTTCCGGGATTGGCCAAAACGCTCTTGGTTTCATCGGTTTCAGAAGCGCTTGATCTGAAGTATAAGCGGGTTCAGTTCACTCCCGACCTCATGCCGGCTGATATTACCGGAACGGATGTTCTCGAGGTGAATCCCGAGACCGGACACCGTGGGTTTCGTTTTGTGGAAGGCCCGCTTTTCGGAAATATGGTGCTAGCCGACGAGATCAACCGGACTCCTCCAAAGACTCAGGCCGCATTGCTTGAGGCGATGCAGGAGCATCAGGTCACGGTGGGGGAACGCACGTTGAAATTACCGGAGCCTTTCTTTGTTTTGGCAACGCAAAACCCGATTGAGCAGGAAGGAACTTACCCTTTGCCGGAAGCTCAGCTCGACCGCTTTTTGTTCAGCATTATTCTGGACTATCCCAGTGCGAATGAAGAACGGGAAATTATTCGTCGGGTGACCAATCCGATCGTGGCTAAGATTTCGGCGCTGATGACGGGTGAGGAGATTCTGGCTCTGCAAGAAGTGGTGAAGCGAGTGCCCGTGGGCGATCATGTGATCGACTTCGCGGCCAAGCTCACTCGGGCGACCCGCCCCGGCACTGACGAAGCGCCCGACTTTGTGAAGGAAATGGTGGGCTGGGGAGCTGGCCCGCGCGCGGGCATTGCGCTTATTTCTGCTGCCAAAGCGCACGCTGTTTTAAAAGGACGGATGCATGCGACCACGGGAGACGTGGCGGCAGTTGCTTATCCGGTCCTTCGACATCGTGTTCTCACGACCTTCAACGCGGAGGCCGCCGGGGTGAAAAGCGATGATATTATCCGCCGCCTTCTCGAAGAGATCGGCGCGGGTGAGGATGATATCCAAATTTAGTCTCTTCGATCACGATCATGAGCGAAGGGAGCCAAGTTGACGAACGGCTGAAAATGCCGGAGTGCATGAGCTTGCTCACTCCCGAAGTGATGGCGGTAATGAAGCGGCTTGAATGGCTCGCGCGTCGGCGGATGCAGGGCACGCTTTCAGGTCGGCACACGAGCCCGGACAAGGGCGTCTCGGTTGAGTTTGCCGAGCACCGTGAATACACACCGGGCGACGACACCAAGAATCTTGATTGGCGGGTGATGGCGAAAAGCGACCGCAATGTCGTGAAGCAGTTCATTCAGGAGACCAATCTCCGTGCGACTATCGTGCTGGATGTCTCGGGTTCGATGAGCTTCAAAGGGGAGCACTCGGATAAATCGAAATTTGAATACGGAAGTGAGCTTGCTGCGGCGCTCGCTTATCTATTTGTGAAACAGGGCGATGCGGCAGGCTTGGTCACCTTTGATCACGAGATTCGCCATTTGATGCGTGCCGAGAGTCGTCCGAGTCAGGTGCGGCGCATTTGTGAAATTCTTTATCAAAGTGAGCCGGGTGAGGAGACCGGAGTGGGGGAGGTGCTTCACGAAGTGGCCGAGAGGATTCCGACGCGCGGCTTGGTGATTCTTATTAGTGACCTTTTCGACGAGCCGCAAAAAATTGTGGAGTCACTTCATCACTTTAACTTTCGTCAGCACGATCTCGTCGTTTTTCATCTACTCGCGGAAGAAGAGTTGAGCTTCCCGTTCCAAAAATTTCAACGCTTCAAGGATCTCGAAGGAGTGAAGGAAATGCTACGCATCGATCCGCAGGCTGTGCGGGCCGCTTATCTCGATAAACTACGAGAATTCATCGCCTCGATTGAAGCCGTCTGTGGGAACATTCGCGCCGACTACGTGCCCGTGACCACGAAAGTCGCGCTTCAGGAAACCCTCACCCGCTATCTCGGTTCGCGAAAACTTTAGTGCTCCGAATTTCTTAAAATGATGAATATTTCTTTGCCATTTCCCACGCTAGTTTCGTCGTCAGCCTTTCTGATAATCTAGCCATGCTTTTTTTAAATCCATGGATTTTGATCGGTCTCGCCGGGGTGTTGATTCCGGTGATTATCCATCTTATCCGGAGCCAAGCAGCCAAGCCTTACGACTGGGGTGCGATGCGTTTTCTCTTCGATACGGTAGCGACCCGACGGAAGCGCATGGAGTGGGAGGATTTTCTTCTCATGATCACGCGCTGTTTGTTGGTGGCTCTGATCGCGCTGGCGTTGGCCCGGCCCTTTTCGCCGCCGGATTCGCAGGTTCCTTGGCTTTTCGTTTTGCCCCTGGCGCTTCTGGGAGTGGCGTCTTTCGGCGGATCTTTTGTGCTTTCGTCGTTAAAACAACGCTGGCTTATGCGAATCGCGGGGGCGTTTCTTCTCCTCGCGGCGGTGGGGTCGGTGTGGTTCGAGAGGCAACTTAATCTGCGTCGTTTTCAAACGAGCGAACGTCGGGATATCGCGCTCGTGATCGATGGCTCGACTTCGATGTCACTCGACTCATCGGGGATGACGGCTTTTGATCGCTCGCTGACCGAAGCGCGCAATTTTGTGAAAGAGGCTCCGCGTGGCACGGCATTCTCGGTCGTGCTGGGGGGACCTGCACCGGAGCTTCTTACGGCGACACCTTTGACCCATCGGGCGGACGTTCTGGAAGTTCTCGAATCACTCAAGCCTGTGGGCGGACCCTTCCGCGCTCATGAGGCTCTGGGGATGGCGACCTTGAGTCTGGCGGAAGGAAATGGGGCTTCTAAAGACCTCGTTGTTTTCACCGATTCCCAACGACTTGGCTGGCGTTTGGAGAGCCCTACCGCCTGGGAGAACTTGGGCGATGCTTGGGAGGGGCTTACGTCCAAGCCTCGCCTTCTTCTACGAAACCTGCCTCCGCCGGAGCGGCTCCGAAATGTTTCGCTCACCCGGGTGGAGACCTCTCGTGAAGTTGTGGGGATGGATCGCGAGGTCATTCTCCGCATCCCGGTCGAAAACACCGGCACCGAAGTGGTCACTCCAGGCCTTCTTCAGGTGAAGATCGATGACGAAGTTCTTGGTGAAAAAGGAGTGGGCCAACTTCTCCCCGGCGAAGAGCAGGTGGTTGAGTTTCGCTACCGCTTCCGTTCGGTCGGGCCAAGGGTAGTGACTGCTCGCCTTGAAGCGTTCGATGATCTCCCTGGTGACGATCAAGTGGAGCGGGTGATCTGGGTGAAGAAATCACTCCCGGTGATTCTCGTGGAAGGAAATCCCACTGGAGACTTTTTCGATCGAGCTGCTTCTTATCTTGGGCTCGCGCTCGTTCCCAGTTCTGAAGCGGGAGATGATTGGTTCATGGATCCTCAGGTCGTCGATGCCTCTCGTGTCGCGGCTTTAGATTTCGATGATGCCGCGGTAGTGGTGCTCGCTGATGTGCCGCGCCTTCCCTCCGGAGCCGCTTCCAAGATTTCTGACTTCGTTCTGAAAGGGGGAGGGCTGTGGGTGCTTTCGGGTCCCAAGGGTGATCCCGGTTTTTACAATCAGTGGCGTGGTGGTGATGGTTCTGTTCTTCCGATGCAACTTGGAGAGATGGCGATTCCTGAAAATGGAATTCACGCGGCACCTGGCAGCTTTGATCATCCAGCTCTTCGTCTTTTTAAGGGAGGTTCAGGCGATGATCTCAGCGAAGGGCTTCTGGAATCTTATCGCAACACGAGTGAACTCGTGAAGGGAGGAAAAGTGGCTGCCACCTTTGACAACGGTGATCCGTTTTTGGCGTCCAGGGACTACGGACGCGGACGCGTCATGCTGACAACCTGCGGACTGGATGCGCGCATGGGCAATCTTCCGGTGCGACCGAGCTTTGTTCCCTTAGTGCATGAAATCACGACTTGGTTGGCGGGCGGGCAGGGAATCGATCTGAATGTTGCTGCAAGCTGGAGTCCAACCTTGGTCCTTCCTGGTGGAGGGGGATTACGAGCTCGATATTTCAGCGGGAGATCCTCGCAAGAAAAGCTATTTATGGATCGAGTTGATCCGGTGATTGATTTCAATTGGGCCAATAAGTCGATTGGACTGGGGATGCCTGGGGACGAGTTTCACATTCAGTGGACCGGGGGGCTCATGCCGCCGGTTTCCGGAGATTATACCTTTTCGGTAACGGTGGATGATAAGTTCACGCTCAAGCTCGATGATGATGAAGTTTTGGAAGTTTCGGGGGGGCAAAAGACTTCGTCGAAGGTGAAGCTCGAAGTCGGTAAACTGGTGCGGGTGGAGGCAGATTTTATCGAAACTTGGGGGGATGCCTTTATCACGCTCAAGTGGACGCGCCCTGATGGGGTCACTGAGGTCGTTCCGGCTTCGGTCCTTATTCCACTGACGGGTGATGGCGATGAATCCGTCCTGGCAGAAAGCGAAGCGACTGATCCCCGAGGTGAAAAGCGCACGGTGCAGGCGGTCCAGGGACGTCGGGGTCGCCTCCTTGAAGTCACTGGTTCAGCCCTTCCGGGCGAGTATCGGGTGGAAGTCCCTGATGCACTTGCTTCCGCTTTAGAGGGACAAAAGATGATCCCACTCGTGGTGATGCGGGAGCCTGAAGAGAGTCGCTTTGAGGTCTTCAATGATGATGACCGTTCCTTAATTCAGAAGGAGATCGATCTCATCGAAGTTTCGTCAGTCGACAATATTCTCGCGGTGCTTCGAGGCGAGGGTTTTGGTCGGGAGATCTGGAAGATTCTCGCTCTTGCCGCGGTGGTGCTCTTTTTGATCGAAGGGCTGCTGGCGCGCTGGGTATCCAAGTCGCGTAAGGCCGGAGAAGATGTGCGCGTTGATTTTGAAAAACACGGAGAAGCCTCCTCGGAATTTGTGGATGCGTTGAGTCGTGTGAAAGGAGGTTCGAAATGAGCGCTCTGGTTCGTGGTGTTCTTACTTTTTTTGGAGTGTGGGGGATTGTCGTAATTCTCGGGAAGTATTTTGAGATGTCATCGCTCTGGCCGATCTGGGTGATTCCGTTGGGCGCTGCCTGTGCCAGTGAGTTGATTTTCTGGAGCTATCGCTACGAGCGAGAAGCGGTGGAACCGAAGCGGGGACGCTTCCTGCTGGGCCTTCGTCTTGGAAGCTTGGCTGTCCTTGCCTGGATTTTGTTGGAGCCGGTTTATAGCCGCTATGAAGAACGAGAGATTCGCCGTGAAGTGGTGATCTTGATCGATTCTTCGGCGTCGATGAATTTGGTCGATGACGGCCAGTCCGCCACTCGAAGCGAACTCGCGCAACAAGCGCTGGAACGCTCAGGGCTTCTGGATGGACTGGAAGGAAAAATAGCGGTCCGGGAAGTGCGTGCGGCACGCCGGGCTCTTTTGTCTGATGCGGATGCGATCGAGGGATGGGATCAAGCTACCGATATTGCTGGTGCGCTGGACGAAGTGATGGAGCAGGTTCCCCCGGACCAACTCGCAGGCGTAGTTTTACTGAGTGATGGTCGTCACAACCGACCGGGCAGTGTCGAGGACGCCGCACGACGTTATGGCATTCTTGATGCACCGATCGCGGTCATTGCTTCCGGAAGCGAGATTCCGCCAAAGGATGCTGCGATTGTCAGCGTGAAGGCACCGGATTCGGTCTACCTGGGTGATCGGGTTCGCATGGCTGCGAAGCTGAAGTTTGACGGCTACCGCGGAAAGCGAGCCAAGGTGACTCTTTTTTCCGGCGACGAGGAATTGGAATCACGCGAGGTTGCCATTCCCCAGGATCATCATCGGGAGGAAGTTCGCTTCCGTCATGTGCCCGATGAAGGAGGAATCGGAGAGTATCGCGTCGTGGTGAGTGGTCTCGAGGACGAGCGCTTTGATAACAACAACGACTGGTCTTTTAAAACGGTGGTGACCGATGCCCGGACGAACGTGCTCATTATCGAGGGTGCTCCTCGTTGGGAATTTCGCTACTTGAGGAACCTTTTCTACGGGCGCGATCAATCGATCCATCTTCAGTCCGTCTTGCTCGAACCTGATCGGATCGTGGGACAGCAAGAAGCGAAAATTCCGGCGTCAGCGAGCCGTCCTTTCGGTGATTCCAAAGCCACCGCGCTTCCTGCAAGCGAAGAGGAGTGGCGGAAGTTTGATGTGATTATCGTGGGCGATCTGGAAGTGAATGCTCTGAGCGATGAGCAGTGGGAGATTCTCCGTCGTTGTGTCACGGATCGGGCGGCCTTGTTGGTGCTCATTGCCGGTCCTCGCTCGATGCCTCATGCGTTTTCGAGTGAGGCGGCGTCGTCGTTGATACCAGTGAACTATGCCGCGTCCCGGCGCACTTATTTCGGTGGAAAAGAGAAATTCAATTTTGCGCTGACCAACACGGGGAAGAGTCATCCGATCACCGCTCAGGTGGAAGGACGGGTTCGCAATGAACAAGTATGGGCAGAGTTTCCCGAACTGCGCTGGCGTCATCCGATCACCGGGATCAAGGATGGAGCCGAGGTTCTCCT
This sequence comes from Akkermansiaceae bacterium, assembly GCA_028822935.1. Classification (GTDB taxonomy): domain Bacteria; phylum Verrucomicrobiota; class Verrucomicrobiia; order Verrucomicrobiales; family Akkermansiaceae; genus SW10. Next base: position 26,146 of record JAPKCM010000016.1, on the reverse strand, counting down.
TTATGCCGAGAATAACAACAAAAAGAAGCCCGTTGTTCGCTCAGCGGACCGCTTGAATGCCGCGCTTGCGGAGATCTCGAATCGTCGTGCCAGGGAGGCTGGAAATGCTCTTCTCGTCACACGGCAGACTGGAAATGGTAAAGTGGCGATGCTACTTACTGACCGGACCTGGCGCCTGCGTGAGGGGGTGGGAGATGTCTTTCACCATCGTTTTTGGGGTCAATTAGTGCGCTGGGGCGCGGGTCCCAATTTGCGCTCGGGTACGAAGACGGCCCGACTTGGAACCGATCAGCTGACTTATACCGGTGACGATCCTGTTTCAATCATGGTTCGCTTGCGGGAGAAGAACCTTGCTCCGATTCGTGACGAGGAATTAGTGGCGGAGATTTTTCGAGAGGGAGAGAAAGTGGGCACGGTCCCGCTGAATTATCGCGATGGGTCGAATGGGATTCACCAAGCGAAGGCGGGTCCCTACCGGGAGCCCGGAAACTATGAGATTCGTCTCAGCGGGAGCGAGTTGAATGAGGAGCTTTCGACCAACTTCCGGGTGGTTGGTTCGCTGAGTGCGATCGAACTTGCCGAGACGACCTTGAATCTCCCTCTTCTGGAAAATATTGCCCGACTTTCCGGAGGGCGGATTTTGGAAGATGGGGATGAAAATCTGGCGAGCCTCTTCTTGAACGGAGGTGAAACGCGCGAGGAATTGCGTGAGACAACTCTGTGGGACCGCTGGCTGTTGATGCTTCTTCTTGCAATCCTACTGACGACCGAGTGGGTGCTTAGACGCCGGAGTGGGTTGTCGTAGGGGGCAGTTCGAAGCCCTACACTACGAACTGGGTTTACCGCCGACGGCCCTGGAAGCGTTCGCGGGGGTCGTCTTCCTTGGTCTCCTTATCTTTGTATCGGAGGATGCCGTATTTGCGGAGATTCTTGATGAAGGCTTGGGTGTCTTCTTTGGTTTCCTTGTCGTTGGTGAGTGCGGAGAGCGCTCCATCGCCTTCTTGAACCGAGGTGATGGCCTCGCTTGCTTGGTCGACTGTTTTTTCGATGGAGTCGAGAGTCCGGGGGACTTTATCGAGAGCAGGCTCGATCTTGGCGATGGTATCCCGAGCGCTGCGGGTGGCTTCTTTAATTTCAGCGATGGCACTTCGCGCTTCGGCGAGAACCGGGCCAGCGTCTGCGCCGAGATCGGCAATGTTCTTGGTGGCGCGGTCGAAGTTGGCAATCGCGGAGCTGAGATTGGCGAGGTTCTTTTCGGAGAGGACGTCGCTATTGATGGTTCCGACCGTTTCGTTGAGCTTGGTGGCGACGGAGCGGATGTCATCGAGTGAGCGATCTATCTTGAGGATTGCGGTGCGTGCATCGGCCATGAGAAGGCTGGTATCTTTGGCGATGGTTTCGGCTTCCGTTTGAATGAACTCCAGTCCTCCTGGCTGGCTTCCGATCAGTTCACTGCCGGGTTCAATGTAGTGATTGGTGAGTTCTTGGGGAGGAGTGACGATGATTTCCTTGTCGCCCAGAAAGCTCGCTAGTGAGACCTGGAAGATGGATCCCTGAGGGATTTGAACATTTTCATCGATGGCGAGGGTGATGCGAACCGTGGTATTATTGCGTAGCTCGGGTTTGGTCTCGACCTCGCCGATCTTTGCCCCGCGCAAGCGCACGGTGCTTCCCTTGATGACTCCGGATGCTTCCTCAAAGTCGACGCTCATGGAATAGCTTCCTTTGACCCAATCACCAATGTTTCCGAATTGCAGGATGAGCCCGCCCATCACGAGAATCCCTAGGAGCACGAATGCTCCTACCAAGGTTTCTGTTTTTGCACGCGGATCAGTCATATGAACAGTGTCTCCTGATAGGATGAAATTTCAAGGGCGGGTTTGATGGGGAAATCACGGATGGATCCTCCTTCGCTTCTTTGGGATGTTTAGAGTCTGGGTTTTCCCCAAGGTTCCGCGGAACGACCGTGGATGAAGTCGCTTAAGATCTGATCTTTCGTCTCTTTGAGCTCCTGAGTGGTTCCTTCCCAGTAGACTTCTCCTTCCTTCATGAAGACGATTCTGCTGGCGATGCGGAAGACGCTGCGCATCTCGTGAGTGACGACGATGTTGGTGATGCCGTGGTCTTGTTCGAGATCCTTGATGAGATGGTCGATGGCATCAGCGGTGACGGGATCGAGCCCGGCGTGGGGCTCATCGTAAAGAACGCAGCATGGCTTCTCGACGACGGCTCGGGCGAGAGCGACCCGTTTACGCATGCCGCCGGAGAGGTCGGAGGGCATTTTTTCCTCCTGACCGGGGAGCTTTACGATGTTGAGCGCTTCGGCTACGCGTTCCGCGATTTCCTCCTTATCATGAATTCCTGCTTCTCGAAGAGGGAAGGCGATATTTTCCTTCACGGTCATCGAGTCAAAAAGAGCCCCGCTTTGAAACATCATGCTGATGCGGCGGCGGGCGAAGGTGAGTTCACGTTCCTTGAGTTTTGCGAGGTCTTTTCCCTGAAAAATGACTGAACCAGTATCGGGTTGAAGGAGGCCGATGAGATGCTTCATAAGAACCGACTTTCCACATCCAGAGCCGCCGAGGATGACGAGGGTTTCGCCCCGCTGCACATCGAGATCGATGCCCTTGAGCACCTTTTGAGGGCCAAAGCTCTTTTCGAGGGCGCGGATCTCAAGAAATGTGTCTTCTTTGATCATGGGGTTTTCTTGGCGGGGAACCAGCGGAGGAGTTCTTTGGCAACGAGGTTGTGGTCTTTGCGGTTGGGGTGATTGATCTGGGATATGAGGCTGTCGAGAGGAGCTCCGGCGGCGATGGGTTTTTTGAAAGCTGCGTAGCTATGGCCGCATGATGTTTGGAGGTTAAGGGATGATCATGCAGGTGAGCGAGGACAATTGGGAGGCAGGTGGTGGAGGCGTCGGATAGCCGGCTGCTGGTGGATGATCTGATGACGGTCAGGGTGCCGATGATGCCAAACCAGAGCCAGAAAAGGGAGGCCTTCTTATTAAACTCCGTATTGCCAAGGGTGGATTATTCCCTCGTTTGCTTCGACTGCGGGTAGGGCCAGAAGAGAATGGTAACGAGGAGGTAGAGAATATGCCACATCGCGACTTAGATCAGACCAACGGCCTTGCGCACGCGATCGAGGACGATGGCGGCTTCGTCGCGGGCCTTCTCGGCTCCGGTTGCGAGAATGGCGTCGACTTGCGCCGGGTCGGCAGCGAGTTCGGCCCGCTTGAGGCGCATCGGCGCGAAGTAGTCCCAGTAGGCATCCGCGAGGCGCTTTTTAAAGTCGCCGTATCCGCAGCCGCCATTTTCGTGGTCGGTGACCATTTGGGCGTAGTCGCTTTCGCTGGCGAAGAGTTTGTAAAGGGCAAGAATGATAGAATTCTCGGTGGGTTTTGAATCTTCGACCTGAGCGGAGTCGGTCTGGATTTTCATGATGAGTTTCCGAACGGGCTTCTCCTCGCCGAAGATGGGGAGGGTGTTGCTGTAGCTCTTGCTCATCTTTTCGCCATCGAGACCCGGAACCTTGGCGGTGGCGCTGCGAATGCGGGCCTCAGGCATGACCAGGGTGCCGTCGCCGTAGCGCTCGTTGATCTTTCCGACGAGATCGCGAGTGACTTCGAGGTGTTGCTTTTGATCTTCTCCCACCGGGACGACATTTGAATCGTAGAGGAGGATGTCTGCGGCCATGAGGGCGGGGTAGGCGAAGAGGGCGTGGTTGGCGGAAAATCCTTTGGCGATTTTGTCTTTGTAAGAATGGCAACGCTCAAGGAGTCCCATGGGACAGACGGTGGAGAGAATCCAGGCAAGTTCGTTGACGGCGGGAACGGCACTTTGTTTGAAAAAAACGGCCTTGGAGGGGTCAAAACCACAGGCCAGGAAGTCAATCGCGACGCCGCGGACATTCTCCCGGAGGGCGGAAGCCTCATGGGTAGTGGTCATGGCGTGGTAGTCGGCGATGAAGTAGTATCCATCTCCTTCATCCTGAGCGTCTACCGCGGGTTTCATGGCGCCAAAATAGTTTCCCACATGAAGGCGGCCGCTGGGTTGGAGTCCCGTCAAAATTCTCATCGAAGAACCCTTTAACTGCGGGGAATGGCGCGCGCAAGACGATTTCGCAGGCGGGAGTCGCTCTTAAGGGTGCGACTTGCGCGCTTGTGTGATCCTCCGTGCGGTGCATTAATTAGCTTATGCGACTTGTAAGTCTCTTCCTTTTCTCGTCTGCCCTCTCGCTTTTTGCGGGGGCACCGACCGATGTATTGCTTCAGGTTCTGGAGAAGGTGAAGGGAGGGACTTCGAATATCGAGAAGCTGGAGAGCCTCGGTATCTCGCCCTTCTGTGGTCCGAATCAGCAGGCGTTGATTCAGAAACGTTGGGGCGCTTTGGCGACTTGGTCTCAGGCGGAAGAGGCTGTCTTTACTGCGGCGTCGGAAAAGATTGAGGGAGATTTCGCGGCGGTGGTGATCGCGGCGAATGGTAAATCAGGTCCTGACTATCTTCGGATACTGGCTTTTGGTTTACGGAAAAAAAACGGGGAATGGAAGATTGCTCCGAACGAGGGAAGTTTTGCCAACGCGGGAAACGGCTTTGAGCAGACGCAACGGGAGCAAGCGCGTGAGATGGAGCGGTGGTTGGCCAAGGAACGATTTTTCCAGGGAGAGAAATTTTATCGTTTGGCCCTGCAAGAATTCAAGAAGTCGCTTTTGGCGATTGTTGATGCGGAGGTTCTCAAGAATGCAAAGGCGGAAGAAGCCTTGAAATACTTCCTCGCAGCGGTGCGTGCCAAGAAGGAGAACGAACTCCTTATTTGGCAGGGAGTGCTTGAGCGGGAGGGTGATGACGAGACTGATTGGGAGCATGTGGCTGAAGCTGCGGAAATCGGATTGAGGGGGAAAGACCGGATGAAAGTGTGGAATCTCCTGACTGACCCGAGTGTCCTGCAAGTGAAGATTGAGTCAGATCTTGCTCCTGATGAAAGCTCGATCCTGATGGGCTTCATCACTTCCAAAGGAAATAATATGCGCGGGGGAACTAATCGGGTGATTCGTTTTAACTTGGAGAATAATGGCTCTGGATGGCGGGTGAAGATGCCTGCCTTTTTCGCCTATGCGAATGAGAATTACAGCGCCCACTCTTCGGCCCACCATCAGGAATTTAATTGGAGAGACGAGGAATACGCTTCTGAATTGGTTTCGATTTTTGAGAAACAGTTTACTGCTCGCCGAGGGAAGACTCCAGAGGATCTCATGGGATTGCTGGCGAAAGATTTTGGCAAGGAAGACTATCGAGAATATGCGCGCTTGCTTCATCGGAAGGAGAAAGCTGGTGACGATGCTGAAGAGGGAAATGCTGCTGCTGAAGGAAATTTAGACGCGCTTTACGTTCAGGCTGCCCAATGGTGGAGCGATGCGAAAAAGGTCGGGAGCACGGCTACGCTGCAAGTGGTGAAGCAAGAAGTGAAAGGAGATCTGGCCTTGGGGATTTTTCGATCGGCTCGTAAAACCAGTTGGGAACCGGATTTTCTTTCCTTGTGGATGATGAAGACGAAGGCCGGATGGTCGTTTCTGCCGAGCTCAAGCGAAGTGCCTCCCAAAAAGACAGCCGACGTCAAGGCGCTCGAGGACTATTTTAAAAAGGAGCAAAAGACCCTTAAAGAGGATGCCGGGAAGAATTTGCTGATGGGAATCAGCATTGTTGTCCCCGATAAGCTGGCTCCTTCCGAAGGAATCGCCCGCAAAACTGCACTTGCTTGGCGCAAGTCCCTTCTGTCCGGGGAAGTGATTTCCCTCGTGGGGGAATCGGGATCGATTAAGATTCCAGAATCTCCGAAGAAGCTGCTTCGAAATCTTACGGCTTCGATGAAAGGGGCCCGGGCGGGCGTGGTGGAGGATCGCTTCATTGATTCAAAGAGTGAGGGCGCATTTCATGGAGTAAGTTTGATGGTGGATGCAGGACGGGGACTCGAAATGAATTGTCCGCTCATGGTGGTCGCCGAAACAGAAAAAGGCCCGCGGGTGCTGCTCGATGTGGAGCTCTGGTTGCCGACAAATCGCGGTAAAACGATGCAGAACGACACGGCGCTTGAAAGATTGGGTAAGGATTTAGGAGAGAAGGATTTCGCCTCCCTGAAAGCTCTTTTCGAATGGCATAAGAAGGTGACTCGTCCTGTCTGGGATGCGTGGGATGCGGACCGGAACGCTAAAGATTAATGATAGAGGAAGCAATGAAGACAGCCTCTCGACTGGAGGCATCTATTCAAGAGGTGATGCTCGGGCAGTCCGAGACAATAAGGCGGGTGCTGGCCACGATGGTGGCAGGGGGGCACGTGCTACTGGAAGATTCACCAGGGACGGGCAAGACCACGCTGGCGAAGGCGATCGCGGGCTCGATTGGGGAGACTGAGTTTCAGCGGATCCAATTTACTCCCGATCTTTTGCCCTCGGATATTCTCGGGGTCAGCGTGTTGGATCCCCGGACATCGACCTTTGATTTTCATCGAGGGCCGATCTTCACTGATATTCTCTTGGCTGATGAAATTAATAGAGCTTCACCGCGGACTCAAAGTGCCTTGTTGGAAGCGATGGCGGAGGGCCAGGCGACGATTGAAGGAACCCGCTATGACTTGGGTGATCTCTTTTTCGTGATCGCGACCCAGAACCCGGTTGAGTTGCGCGGGACCTATCCGCTGCCGGAAGCGCAGATGGATCGCTTTTCGCTGAAACGATCCTTGGGCTATGTTTCGATTGAGGATGAGCTGTCCATTTTGGAAGCTCAGAGTCAGCGGCATCCTTTAGAGAGTCTCGCTCCCGTGGTTTCCCGAGAGGAGGTGACACATCTTTGTGAGGCGGTTAAGCAGGTCAGGATCACACGGGATTTGCAGGAATACATTGTGCGGATCGTGGCGCAGACCCGTGAAATTCCGGAAGTGAAGCTAGCAGCTAGTCCGCGTGCTTCACTGGGTCTTCTACGGATTTCCCAAGCGCTGACTCTTTTTCAAGGAGCTGAATTTGTGGTGCCTAAGACGATTCAAGCGCTGGCACCCGATGTGGTGGCTCACCGGTTGGTTCTCGAGGCGGATGCCGCCTACGCGGGTCGTAGTGGGCGGGACGTGGTCGCTGAGGTGATCGAAACACTCGAAGTGCCGGTGTGAACTTGCGACATCCCTAGGGCTGTGGTTTCTTAAAAAACGATGGAGAAGACCTGGGCAAACACGACTTTCTACTGGTGGTTGTGTAAGATTTATCGGCAGGGAAGTGCGGTGGGCTTTTTCATCAAGCGGCGGATTACCCCTCTTGCATGGTTTCTCATGGGCTTGCTGGTTTTGAGTGTCCTGATGGGGGCGAACCTGGATCAAAGCGTGGTGTTCCTCTTGTCGGCGCTATTATTCGGTCTTCTTTCGGTGGGCTTTATCTGGGCTTTCATACGGCGAGGTAAGATCGCCATTTCCCGCGAGGTGCCCGCGACTGGTGCGGTGGGGGAAGAGATTCGCTATCTGGTCACGGCCACCAACATGGGGCGATCCGCCTTGCGGGGTTTTTATCTCAAAGATTCCGGTGACGACCCGCGACCAACGGAATGGGAGTTCATCCATCTAAAGGAACCGGGCGAGGAAAAGCGCAATCCTTTTGACCGATTCTTTGCTTTCTATCGCTGGAAATGGCTCACGGATCGCGGTGGAAAATGGAAATCACTGAGCCGGTCGGAAGTGCTGGAGTTGCGTTCGGGGGAGTCGGTGAGCACACGGCTGGCGCTCATGCCGAATCGGAGAGGCGTAGTCGTGCTTGATGATCTCCGGGTGGTTCTCCCTGATCCTTTTGGACTGTTTCAACGCATTCGTCGCACCAAGGGAGAGGCCGATGAGATCCTCGTGATTCCGCGTCGCTATCGACTTCCAGAGTTGAAACTCGAAGGGATATCGGAGTTAAAAGTCGGAGGGGAGACGGCGTCGGAGGTAAGGGGAGAAGGTGGTGAGTTTCTGGGATTACGTGAGTATCATCCGGGAGATTCTCTCCGACGAATCGATTGGAAGGCCTGGGCGCGGACCGGGGAGCCCATCGTGAGGGAATTCGAGGAGGCGCGCTTTCCCCGCTATGGCTTGGTGCTCGACACCTCGCTGAAAGAAAGTGGTCCCGAGCTCTTTGAAGAGGCGGTTTCGGTCGCGGCGAGTTTTGTTTCCACGATGGATCGACGTCGTTGCCTGCTGGATCTGATGTTTGTTCGTGATTCACCGCTTGTTTTTACGGCGGGTCGAGGGGTGGCGCGGGCCGAGGGCTTGATGGAGGTTCTCGCCCGGGTGGAGGGAAGCGATGAGGAAGCTGGTTATGACTCTCTTCGCAAGCTCGTCCTACGCTATGCTGCGGAAATGACGGCCTGCGTGGTGGTCCTTTCTGGCTGGAGCGAGGAGCGCAGGGAATTTGTGAGTCAACTGCGGCGCAGCGGACTTGAGATTCGCCTTTATGTCGTCGGGGTGGGTGAAGCTCCGGCAGATCTTGAAGGAGTTCATTGGCTGCGGTGGGACCAAGTGCAACTCGATCTACTAACGAACTCATGAGGGAGGAAGAAGTCATGCTCAAAGCTCCGCCCCGGCTTCTGCTCGGACTGGGGTTCCTTTTCTGGGGAGCGATGGGGGATTATCCTTTTATTGGCCTACTCGGGGCAGTTGCGTTCGAGGCCCGGCATTGGACGTCCTTGCGTTGGCACTTTGGCGAAAAGGGCTTCGTGCGCGCGTGGCAGCTCTGTATTGTGGTTTTGATTATCGCTGCGGTGCGCTTTTTCTCGTCTGACGAAGAACGGAGTGCTGAGGCGTCGCTGACGCTTCTGTCGTGGTTGCCGTTTATTTTTATGCCTTTGGGGCTGGCCCAGCAGTATTCGGCTGATCGAGGGGTGCCACTGACTTCGTTTTCCTACTTTGCGCGTCGTAAGATTAACCTCGATCGAAAGGCCGGCCGGCCGGTGCTGATTAGCCCCGCTCAGATCGGGTTCCCTTATCTGGGAATTATTCTTATTTCGGCGGGTTTGGGGCTGCGCAGTTTTCTTTGGTATGGCTCGGGAGTGGTCGTTCTCTTTGGAGTTGGCCTCTATTTCATGCGTGAGACGCGCTCGCGCCCGATTGCCTGGGGAATCAGCTATGTGACATCTCTAGTACTGGCCTTGGGGCTTTCGTGGGCTATTTTAGAGGTTTACAAGCTGGCGGCGACTCGATTGCACCAAAAGGAGGACATCGAATCGGGCCGTGAAGTGAGCACGGCGTTGGGAAAGATCGCCGAAATCCAACTGAGCCCGAAGATCGATTGGCGCTATTATCAGGATAAAGGGAAGAGGCCGCAGCGTCTTAGGCTCGCGGTTTACAACGAGCCGAGGGGAACGCAGTGGAAGGCACGTCGGCGCTTAGTACGCTGGAAGGAGAAGATCGATTCGGACCGTGATGTCGGTGGTGATTTTGAGTCTCTTCTTTTTGAAGGGGATACCTTTTTCTATGCCACCGAGGGGAAAGAGGCGGCTGAGGTGCACCGGAGCCGGGTCCGTGGTTTGGTCTCGGATGAAAGCCTCATTCCCATTCCTCACAACGTTCTCCGCTATGAAGAGATCGCGGCAGAGGGAATGAACGCGAACTCTCAGGGAACGACCCGGCTCAGCGATCCCGATAATGGAGCGATTGAAATCGAAATGGTTTCGGGCGCTCAGAACCGGCTCGCTTCGGCGGATCTTGATCCTTCGATTCGAGATCTTGAACTTCCGGTGAAGGAAATTCCAGGGCTGGATCGGTTTTGGAAAGGGTTGGGAGTCGAAGATCTCCCGGAATGGTCTCGTGATCGCGATGGTGATATTAGGAGGAAACCGGACTGGTCGAGCAGGAGGAATGATCGGGGAGAGCAGGAGATTTTACGCAGCATGCTTCGGGCTTATTTGCTGAAGAATTTTTCATATTCGCTGAAACCGAAACCCGATGAGGATGTCCCTCCGGTGACTCACTTTCTGGAGGAAATGGATTCGGGGCACTGTGAGTATTTTGCTTCGACCGCTGCTATGCTACTCCGCAGAGCGGGGATTCCCACGCGCTATGCGGTGGGCTACGTCGTGGATGAAGAAGGAAAGGAGAAGGGCGAATGGATTCTCCGGGGGAAGCATGCTCATGCTTGGGCGCAAGCCTATCTGGGTGGCGAATGGGTCAATGAAGCGCGGCCGGGGGATCAACCTGTATGGCTGGAGAGCGCTTACGTGGAAGCTTGGGAGGTTGCGTATCGTGAGGACGGGGTTACTGATTCTCCCGGAGAACTTGGGCATCTGGGCTATTTAAAAAGAGGGCGTGCGGAAGTGCTGACGAGAATGGTTTTTGGGAGTGAGTGGATCAATCGAGGGAAGAGGCCCATCTGGCGTTGTCGGGGAGGAGAGTGGGTCGAGGTCGATATGACCCCCTCGACCTGGCTGGACTTCACTGGGGTCGAGAGTAGTTGGAGCCAGAAGCTTTCGGATTGGTGGCAAATCTCGCTCGCCGATCTGATCGTCTGGTTTTCAGGCGCGATCGTTTCCTTCTTGGTGAAATTGATCCTATTTGGAGGTCTCTTCCTTATTTTGGTGCGAGTCGTGCTCAGATTGTGGACGACACGGGGGGAGAGAGGGGAAGAGCTGCTTGGGAGCTGGGCGGTGCGGGCACGGATTGATAATCCCTTGGCGGATTTTGAGCGCTGGTTAGCAAAGCGGGTCGGTCTGCGGCCCGCTTCGATTCCTCTGAGCGAATGGCTCCGTGAAAAAGCGCCCGAATTGATCCCTGTCTATCAAGAGGTGAGATTTGGTCCTGCGAGTAAGGGCTCAACGCAAGAACTCCAGAGGATGGCTGAAAGAGCGCGGAAGCGCCTGCGAGACGAGGAGACTGACTAGGAATACTTGAGATCCTTGGAGGGATCCGTTTCGTAGTCAGCGGAGTGCCTTCTGTCCGTGTTGGGATCAATGATCACTTTCAAGAATTTGAGGTAATTCGGGTCTTCTTCGAAAATGCGTTTTTTGTCGAGGGACTCAAACTCCAGGAGGATGTAGAATGGCCAGTCTGAGTTTGGATCGATGGTGCGACCGGAGCGCACGCTCAGCACGACAGGAACCTTGAGCAGAAGACTCCGGGACATCCGGATCATGTCCTCTAGCTTTGCCTCATCGACCTTAGGCTTTAACTTGTAGAAAAGAAGGTGGTCGATCATTTGTGAATTCAATTAGGACTTCCAGTCGAACGCGCCCTTTTTGAGAGCGTAGACGTAAGCGACTGCAAGAATCCCAGCAAAGCTAGCGAAGCTCCAGAGAATCATCGAGCTCTCTTTAATTGAGTCCTTGAAGGCGAGTGCCCAAGGGTAGGAGAAGACGACTTCGATATCGAAAATGACGAAAAGCATCGCAATGACGTAGAATTTCACGCTGAAGCGGGGGGCGCCGTCCCCGATCGGAAGCATGCCACACTCGTAGGGGGTGTTCTTCATTTTCGAATCACGTCCCTTTTTTCCAAGGAGAACACTGAGTCCGAGAGCGATAGCGGCAAAGCCAATCGCGACGAAGGCCTGGAAGATGACGGGGAGATAATCGGAAAGCATGAGAAAGAGGATTGATAATCCGGGACAGGGAAAAAATTTGCCAGAACGCCCAGCTCTGTAAAGAAAATTGCCTGCGTCGGGGTGACGCAGGCAATTAAAAGTTCATCGTTGGTATCACCAACTCTTTTTTGAGCGATTTTCGCCAAACGAGGAGCTTAGGCCTCTTGTTTTGCGATGTTGTCGCTGTGAGCTTCCTCAATACGCGCAAGGCCGCGATACTCTTTACCGTCCTTTTCGACGAGTCCGCGAGTCACAAGATTTTGAAGCTTTTCGTAAGCGCGAAGTCGAAGCATTTCTTCCCCACCGCTTACAGCATTTCGGGTCTTGAGGCGCTCATAGACGTCTTCGAAGAGCTCGTTGAATCCAAAGAGTTTATCATTTCCGCCGAGCACGTTGACAATCTCATCCGTGACGTGATCAGGAAGCCGACGAGAGAAACGCGTTCTTTTTGTAGTTGCCATAACGAGGTGAGAATAGCAGAAAAATGCAATAAAAGCGACCGAAAAATCTCACAGAAAAGCGATTTTTTTTAAATCTTGCAATATTTAAATTAAGGAAATCTAAAGGACTCCGGCTAATTTCCCTTTCTTTAAAGGTAAAGAGTCTTGAGGGATGGAGCGGATCTTATTAATTTTCTTGGAATGATTACTCGTCTAAAAGGTGAAGTTTGGGAGGCATTGCCTGGTCGTGTTGTCGTCGGATGCGGTGGTGTCGGTTACCAAGTGCTGATTCCCATGTCATCTTATGACAAATTAAATCCCGTTGAAGGCTCTTTGATCGACTTGCGAACTTATCAGCATATCAGAGAAAACTCGCTGACATTATATGGATTTGTCAGTGATGAGGAGCGGGATGTTTTCCTTTTGCTGATTGATCGGGTGAGTGGGATCGGTCCTGCCATCGCGATGGCAGTGCTGAGCGGGATGCCGGTGGAGCATTTTAAGCAGGTGGTGGTGAGTGGTGACGCCACGGCGATGTCCAAAGTGAAGGGGATTGGTAAGAAGACGGCCGAGCGGGTGATCCTGGAATTAAAGGACAAGGTCGGGGTAGCGCAGACTTGGGAGCAGAATCCGGACCGGAGCGATGCCGCCAGAGATGCCGAGATGGGCCTTATGGCCCTCGGCTTTAAGCAGGCGGACGCGCGCAAGTCTGTCGACAAGGTCCTCAAGGAGAATCCCGCGGCCGACAGTGGCGATATTATTCGGATGGGGCTGAGGGGAAATTAAGAGCGTTCACTCGCTTGCTCTGGCCAGTCGCGATTTGAGGAAGATTTCTCTGCTGCTCGCGGATTTTATTGCTAACAGCGCGGGCATGGCCATCCAAAGTTATGATATTCTCCCGGTAACACGTTTTTATTTCTTCAATACTCTGGGTCTGTTCTGCTGTGAAAGGTGGCTCATAGTTGAAAAATCCTTCGCCAGCGAGACCAGCAAGTTCCCAAAAATCTTCCTCCGTTAAATTTTTTTAGGGAGTTCGTTGATGTTTTTTTCGTATATCGGAGCGCCGCATCAATATTTTCCTTCCCACTCACGGTGGGGCCTTCGGAAGCAATACTGAAAGTAACAGTGAGGATACTGAACGCTAGGAAATGGATTCTAAATGGTTTCTCATATTTAAGGATTGGGCACAATAATGAGCAGGTTTGCATCAGCGTCGTCCACAAGATTGATCGCTTGGGTCTTCTGTCGAAGAAAAAACGGCCACCCTGTTTCCAGAGTGGCCGTTTGAAGATTGTTACCGTGAGGTTTACTCGCCGAGTCCGTAACGGACGAACTGACGGATCGTCAGAGTGTCGCCGAGTTCCTTAGAGTTGGTTTCGAGGAGCGCCTTGATGGTGGTATCAGGGTCCTTGATGAAGCCTTGCTCAAGGAGGCAGCGTTCGGAGTAGAACTTGCCAATCTTGCCTTCGATGATTCTCTCGATGATGTCGGCTGGCTTGTTCTGACCTTCCATCTGCTTGCGGTAGATGTCCTTCTCGGACTCAATGAGGTCGGCAGTGATGTCATCACGGCTGAGTCCGGCAGGTGCGGAAGCAGCGATGTGAAGAGTCAGGTCTTTCACGAGGTTGCGGAAGCTGTCGGTCTGAGTCGACTCGGCCTTTTCAGCGCCGACTTCGATGAGGACGCCCACTTTACCACCGAGGTGGATGTAGGAAGCGACGGCACCTTCACCGGCAACCTCAAAACGGGTCACGCGACGAAGTTGGAGGTTTTCCCCCATTTCAAGAACCTTGGTTTTGATGAACTCGTCGAGCGTTTCGTCGCCTTTTGGAAGGGCGAGTGCAGCGGCAGAGCTATCAGCGCCAGCAGTGGAGATGGCGTTGAGGATATCAGCGACGAAGGCCTGGAAGTTGTCGTTTTTAGCGACGAAGTCGGTTTCGCAGTTGAGCTCGATGAGAGTGCCGGTCTTGCCGGTTTCATCGAGTTGAGCGGCGACGACACCTTCCTTTGCTTCACGATCAGCCTTCTTAACAGCCTTGGCTTTTCCTCGCTCACGGAGGAGTTTTACGGCTGCTTCGATATCACCTTCGGTTTCCTTGAGGGCGTTCTTGCACTCCATCATTCCCACGCCGGTGGATTGACGGAGTTCTTTAACGAGTGATGCGGTAATCATAAGTCGTTTGAGTTGAGCGTTTTGTTCTACTTCTTAGCTCCGCCAACGATGCCATCGACAAGGTGCTGGAGAAGGATACGGATCGAGCGCATGGCGTCGTCGTTTCCAGGGATGGGGAACTTGATTTTGCTAGGATCTCCGTTGGTATCAACGATTCCGACGACGGGGATGTCGAGGCGTTTTGCTTCGGCAACGGCGATGGATTCCTTGGCAACGTCGACGACGACGAGGGCGTCTGGTTTGTCTTCCATGTTCCGCACTCCGTGGAGGTTGCGGCGGAGCTTCTCCTTCTCGCGGTTCAGCGCGGAGAGTTCCTTTTTGGACATGAGCTTGTATTCAGGAGCACGCTCGATGTCCTCGAGATACTTCATGCGAGCGACCGACTTGCGGATGGTTGCGAGATTGGTCATGGTGCCACCGAGCCAGCGGTGGTTGACGTAGAGTTGACCGGTAGCTTCAGCAGCTTCACGGACGGCGTCCTGGGCTTGGCGCTTGCATCCTACAAAGAGGATTTTTTTGCCCCTGGAGGAGAGTCCGGAGAGGAAGTCAGTGGCCTTATCGAGGCACTGGACCGTCTTTTCGAGGTCGATGATGTAGATGCCGCCCTTATTCTTCATCAGGTAAGGCTTCATCTTGGGATTCCATTTCTTGGTCTGGTGACCGTAGTGGACACCAGCCTCGACCATTTCTTTAACGAGTTCGTTAATCATTTTGTATTTGGTCCTACGTTAAAGCACGTAGGCGCTGTGGTTGAGAAACTGCCGCTGTGGTCCTTCCTGGTTCTTCGTTGTTTGTAAAGCGGCTGAGAGAAGGGGGGCGCGTGTTACGGAGAAAAGACCGGAATGGCAAGGGATTTCGTGGTCTGTGAGGACTTTGAGGTGGAAATTTAGCAAAGGTTCAGGATGCAAACACTTGCTAAAATCCTTAGGAAGGTGGAAAAATGAATCTTTCGTGAGGGAGGGATCACTTTCTTCCAAGAGAGCTACCCTAAAATACCGCTGTGTCCAAATCATTGAATGTTATTATCGCCTGTGGAGGAACCGGCGGCCATCTCTTTCCTGGGATCGCCGTGGCCCAGGAACTTAAATCCCGGGGCCACGAGGTTCTCCTCCTGATCTCCGAAAAGAAGGTCGACGCCCGAGCTTCAGAAAAATACACCGAACTTCGCTTTGAGACAGTGAAGGCGATTGCCAAGCCTCCGACGCTCTCGCCAAAAATGGTCCCTTTTTTGCTGCGTCTCTGGAAGACGATCAAGCGCTGTGGGCGGATCGTGGAGCGCGAAAAGGCGGACGTGGTTTTGGGCATGGGGGGCTTCACCTCGTTTCCTCCGGTGTTTTCCGGGGCAAAGAAGGGACTGCGGACCTATGTCCACGACTCCAACGCCATTCCGGGCCGCTCGAATCGCCTTACGGCTCGTCGATGCACCAAGGTTCTTTTGGGACTCAAGGAGGCGTCCTCCTATTTTCCGAAGGCGGAAGTGGTGGTGACGGGAACTCCGGTTCGGGATGAGCTGGAGAATCTTCCTTCAAGAGAGGAAGGGTGTGCGGTGTTTGGGCTCGATTCAGCGAAGCGTACTCTTTTGGTGATGGGGGGAAGCCAGGGAGCCTCTAAGTTGAATGAGCTCGTTGCGGAAGGCTCGGTGAACAGCGATTGGCAGGTTCTGCATCTTGCGGGGCAGGGTGATTTTGATCGCCTGAATAATCAAGTGGGGGACCGAGCGGGATACAAGGTTTTGGCATTTTGTGACCAAATGGCGGCCGCTTATGCCGCTTCTGATTTTTGTGTGGCGCGTTCGGGTGCTTCTTCGCTCACCGAGCTGACCAGGGCTAGTCTTCCGGCTCTCCTGGTGCCTTTTCCACATGCTGCTGATGATCACCAAACGGCCAATGCGCTTGTCTATGAAGAGGCGGGTGCGGCGGTGCTGAAGCAGCAAAGCGAGCTTGCTGCTGCTGAGATTATGGGGATGCTCGAAAGCTTGAATGACGAAATTATTTCTAAGATGAAAGAGGCGATGGAAGGGCTTGCCGTGCTCGATGCTGCTTCGCAAATCGCAAACGTGATCGAAGGATGAAGATCGCAGAATTTAGTATGCGCTTGCTGGATCGGGAGTCACCGATGCGGATTCATTTAGTCGGTGTTGCTGGTTCGGGAATGAGTGGCTTGGCCCGTCTCCTTTTGGAAATGGGGCATCGGGTGAGCGGTTCGGACCGGGTGACATCGGGCGAGACTGAACGTCTTCGTGGTCGAGGGCTCGATTTCTCCACCCCTCACTCGGCTGAGGCAGTTCGCGATGCGGAAGTGGTCGTCTACTCGTCTGCGATTCGTGAAACGAACCCATCGCTAGCGGCAGCCCGCATTCATAAGATTGTCTGCTTCAGGCGCGCGGAATGTCTCGCTGCCATTCTCCACACCAAGGCGGGCGTGGTGGTGTCCGGGACGCATGGAAAAACGACGGCCTCGTCCATGGTGGCGCATATTTTAAGAAAGGGTGATCTCAATCCTTGCCACTATGTGGGTGCGGAGATTCCAGTGCTGGGAAGCAACGCAGAGTGGAATGAAGAAGGGGAGTATCTCGTGGCGGAAGGTGATGAGTCGGATGGCACGCTCGCGCTTTATCATCCGAAGCATGCGATCGTGCTTAATGTCGAGGAAGAGCATCTTGATTTTTACACCCGTGGCATTGATCAGATCCGGGAAGTCTTCAATACGCTGCTCGATCAAACGTCGGGTTCGATCGTTTATTGCTCGGAATGCGAGGAAGCGACGCGACTTTGTCGATCTCGTGCAAGCAGTATTTCCTACGGCTGGAATGATGCTGATTGGACGGCCACGGAAATTTCCGAGCAGGTTGGAACAACGAGCTTTACGGTGAAGTTTAAGGGCCGGGACTTTGGTCGGCTTCAGCTGGGAATCGCGGGTCGCCACAATGTTTTGAATGCTCTGGGTGCGATTGCGATCGGTCATCTCTGTGGCGTCGATTTTCAAAAGATCGCGCGTGCTTTAGGCACCTTTGCGGGAGCCAAGCGTCGTTTTGAAACGAAGTATCTCACGAAGCGTTGTCGTATCGTGGATGACTACGGGCATCATCCTACCGAAGTGGCGGCGACCTTGCAGACCGCGCGCACCTATGATTGCAAGCGTGTT
The DNA here is from genome assembly GCA_028822935.1 of Akkermansiaceae bacterium. GTDB lineage: Bacteria > Verrucomicrobiota > Verrucomicrobiia > Verrucomicrobiales > Akkermansiaceae > SW10. The sequence goes on along the minus strand of JAPKCM010000016.1, from coordinate 8,808 downwards.
GTGATTCTTTTTCAGCCCCACCGGTATAGCCGAACTCAGAAACTGGCGGATAATTTTGGGAAGGCGCTGCAGGCTGCGGATCTCGTTTTTGTCACGAATATTTATGCTGCCAGCGAAGATCCTATCGAGGGAATTAGCGGCCAAACCATCGTTGATGCGATTCAAGAAAATGGAGATACGAAGGCGGTTTATCTTCCTGATTTAGCGACCGCGCACCACGTGGTGGGAAATGCGCTGCAAGACGATGATCTTTTCCTGACTTTGGGGGCGGGGAATGTGCACGAGGCGGGGAACAAATTCATTGCAGATCTCAAGACGCTCGATGAGATCGTGGCGGAGTCGGGGGTGGAGACGATCCGTCTTTATGAACCGATGGCGAAGCACACCACGATTCGTGTGGGTGGGCCGGCGCAATTCTGGATTGAGCCGAGCACCTTTGAGGCATTTTCGAGTTCTGTTCTCTACTGTAAGGCCCGCGGGATTCCGGTGCGTGTGGTGGGACGAGGATCGAATCTTTTAGTCCGCGATGGCGGAATTCGCGGTGCGGTTATTCATCCGAAAGGTGGGGTCTTCAGTGAAGTTGTTGCCGATGGGAATACCATTCGGGCCGGCGTAGGCGCTCGCTTTAAAAAGGTCTCCAGTGTCGCTCGCGAGAATGGCATTGGTGGTTTTGAGTGGATGGAAGGGATTCCCGGAAACGTGGGCGGAGGGCTCCGCATGAATGCCGGAGCAATGGGCGTGGAGACTTTTGACCAAGTGGTAGATGTGACCTTTCTCGATGAAGATGGTGAGATCCGCACGCGGATGTTGGATGAAATTGAGTCCTCCTATCGAAGTGTTCCTGAGCTTCGGCGGAATTACGCACTGGCCGCAACTTTCAAGGGAGCACCGGCGGGTGCGGAGAATATCCAGGGCTTACTCGATGAGTCGCGGCATCATCGGAATACCACTCAACCCAAGGCGGCCAGTGCCGGATGCATTTTTAAGAATCCAGACATCTGTGGCGCAGGCCAGCTCATCGATGAGTTAGGGTTGAAGGAGATGGTTGTAGGGAAAGCAGAAGTTTCTCTCGAGCATGGGAATTTCATCGTGAATCGAGGAAATGCGACTGCCGCTGATGTGCTGGAGCTCATTGATCAAATCAAGGCAAAGGCGAAAGAAGAACGTGGCATCGAGCTTGATGCCGAGGTTCAAATTCTCGGGGAAGACGAGTTCGTTTTTTAGGAAATCTTACAAAAGAGGTTGGCCATTCTCATGGCGGGTCATCCTATTTGAAATAGGATGAAGTCGTGATGAACGGCCTAATAAGATTTAGAGGTAAAGTGAACACGATGCGTCCCGAGGTGAGTTCTTGTTGTCGAGTGAATTGCCGCGTCGTGGAATTTCGATGCTCCTGATTTGGGGGACAGTCGGCCTGATGTTCTGAGGAGAAGTGGTGAAAATACTGAGGGGATAAAAAAAGAGCGCCTTAGATTTTACCAAGGCGCTCTTAGGTTGAAAAGGGGAGTCCTTTCTAGAGGAAGATCTTCTTTCCGTCGTTTTTCGCGCTTTCATAAATTGCGGAGATGAGCTCGACAGATTTTCGCGCTTCGGAGGCGTTCGTTGAGGGCTCGCGGCCTTCGGCAATCGCCTGTACCACCTCTTCGAAGTTTCGCTGATGCTGATAGGAATTGATCGCGGTGGGGTCGTTTGCTCCGAGCCCGGCTTCTTGGCCCTTCATGAGGGAGCTTTGGATTTCGGCGTCTTCGGGTTTTTCGTTCATGAAATCCCAAATCTCGAAGGCTTCATCGGCGAGGAAAACGGATCCTTCGGTTCCTGCAAGCTGGACCCGGGCTGGATGACCGTCCTTTGACCAAGTGCAGGTGGAGGCTTCGATGACGCCACGGGCGCCATTTTCAAACTCCAGAAGAGCGATACAGTGATCTTCGACCTCGATACGTTCGTGCGCGAGACAGACGGTGTTGGCTTGTACTGATTTCACAGGACCGGCCAAGTAGAGGAGGGCGTCCACGGTGTGGATCGATTGGTTCATCAGGGAGCCTCCGCCATCGAGGGCCCAAGTGCCGCGCCATCCTGCTGAGTCGTAGTAGGCTTGGTCGCGATACCATTTGACGTAAGCCGAGGCCGAGGAGAGGGTGCCGAAGCGACCTTCATCGGCAGCTTTCTTAAAGGCATCCATGCCGGGGTGGAATCGACGGTTGAGAACGGGGGCGACAGTTTTGCCATTCGTCTTTGCGGCCTCCACCAGTTGATCGATGCGAGGAAGAGTGATTTCAAGGGGCTTTTCGACGATGGCATGCTTGCCGGCATTGAGGGCGGCGAGCGTAGGCTCAAGGTGGGCTCCGCTTGGGGTTCCCACGGTGACGATCGCGAGCTCGGGATCGGCGAGGAACTCGGCGATGTCTGAGTAGGCTTTTGCGCCATATTCTGTGGCGAGTTTGTCCGCCGCTTCTTGGCGCAGGTCAAAAACCGAATGGAGAGATCCACCGGTCATGGCGCTGATGGCTTTGGCGTGGAAGTGGCCGATCATGCCGGCTCCGATGATTCCGAATTTCATAAAGTAGTAGATGGAGTTGAACTCCGAATCGGTGATCTGCCAAGTCTTGGGTATTGAAAATATTTAGGCTGGCACCGGGTCCGCTATCTCATCTGTAGGGTCGGCGCCGATTTGAAGTTGTTCCTTTTTTCGCTCCCAGACGTAGCGTCGGAAGATGACCTTCACGGCTGCTGTGAGGGGAACCGCGAGTAAAGCTCCCAAGAATCCCCCAAGGAGGAGGGACCAAAAGAGCATGGAGAAGATGACCGTCATGGGGTGGAGTCCGACGGAGTCACCGACGATCTTGGGCGCTGTGACGAGGGAGTTGATTTGCTGAACCACTACAAAGATGCCCACAACGCAGAGGACATAGCCCCATTGGGGGAGGCCCCAGGGTTGATCCGCACCTTGAAACGTGGCGATAATACACGCGGGGATCAGACAGAGAATGTTTCCGATGTAGGGAATGATTCCAAGAAGAGCCATCACGACTCCGATGAGGAGACCGTAGTCGAGGCCGAAGAGGGTGAGGGCGATTCCGACGAGAATCCCGTCGATGAAGGCGACCAAAACCTGTCCTCGGAAGAATGAGATGAGGTAGCCATTGATTTCAGCGAGAGTTTCAATGACTTCATTTTTAAAGGGCGAGGCTTTGAGGGGGACGTATTCGTGCCAGCCATTTTTGATGGCGTCGCCTTCCTTCAGGAAATAGTAAAGGTAGATCGGGACCATCGCGAAGCCGATGATGATGCCTAAAAACCCGAGAATTTTTCCGTAGCTGCTGGAGAGCCAACTCAGGGTGGAATCTAAAAGATTGGAAAGTTGAACGCCACCCTTGGTGAGCCAGAAGTTGTTACGAGCGAATGAGCTTTCGAGATAGAGCAGCCGGTTGGCAATTTCATATTCATCGAGGGCCTCTTCATCGGTCTTTTTCTCATCCGCGCTTGGGTTCTTAGTTTTCTCAGGTTTGGGAGAGGGCTGAGTTTTCCAAGAGGATTGTTTTATCTCCTCAATTTCCTCTGCGGTGACGTTGTATTTCGTCACTAAATCTTGATCGGGTCCCTGGAGCGGGTCGTCTTTCTTGAGCTGCGCCTGGACTGCTTCGGCATCTTTCGAGAGGTAGTCTCGGACAATCCAACCGTAGAACCCGTTTTGTTTGGCGTCGACGAGTCGTTCTTCCTTAAATGCTGAACTTTTGTCGTCTTTTAATCCGCCGATTTGCTTGGATAGTTTAGATCCGACAAACGCAAAAAGGATTCCAAAAAACAGGAGGAACGCGGTAAAGACGGCAATGATTCCTTTGATGCGGCTGAACCCTTTCAACTGGAGCCATTGGACAACTGGATCAAGGAGGTAGGCGATGATTCCGGCCACCGCCAGAGGGACGAGGACCGGCTGGAGGTAGCCTAATATCGAGCTTCCTAACCAGACGAGGCCAACGAGAAGGGCGCCGATGATGACGATCGCGATTCCAGTGACCGCTTTCCAGAGGGTGCGCCGCTGGAATTCGTTGGGGAATGAAGTTTCCTGATCCACGGTTTGATTCTTACGAATCTAGCACGGAGGTGCAAGGCGGGATCAGCTAGGAGCGTGATCTTTAGCAACGCGGTCAAGGAGGCCATTGACAAAGCAGGCGGCTTCTTCTCCGGAAAAGGAACGGGCTAGGTTGATCGCTTCGTTGATGGCTACCGCTGTGGGAACATCCGGGGCTTGCGTGATTTCCCAAACGCCGAGACGAAGGATGGAAAGGTCGACGCGAGAAAGACGGTCGAGATCGTAGTTCTCTGCGGCGGCTTCAATGATGTCGTTGAGGGCCTTTAGATTACTGCTCACTTCTGCGGTGACCTTCTCCGCTTCTTTTCGAAGTTCGAGCATTTCGTCCCGAGTTTTGTGAAGATGGGCGAGCTCTCGTTGGTCCGGGTATTTCGCCGGGTTGCGAGTCATTTCGACCCTTTTGTCAAAGGCATCTAGTTTCTCGAAAATCTTCGTGACTGCTTGCTCTTGGAGGGGAGGGAAGGTGACGATGTGGACGAGTAGATCGCCACGGAGTTTGCGGACGTCGGACGAACGATCAAAGGCACGGTGGAGATCTTCGCGCCATCCTCCGGTGTCGGCTTTTGTGAGGAGGACCAGGTTTTCGATGAATTCAGCGAGGGAAGCCTCAGTATTGACCAATTCCTGAAATAGGCGGGCTGCTTTTCCGGTGGGGTCGGCGGCGCTGATTGCAGCAGTAGAAGCGGCGAGTGTTTTTAGAAGCTTCGGCGCGACTGCCGAGCGTCCGTTTTGCCAGTGTCCGAGGACTTTAACGCGAGCGCGGTCGAAGGCAAGACCACCTCGATCATTGATGAGCTCCCAGAGTTCATCATCGCTTTCCGCTGTTTGCGTAGAAGCGCGGGCGTAGAAGAGCTGAACGGCAGCCTCCCGGACTTGGTGACGCGTCGGCATTAGGCGTTACTCGGGTGCAGTCTAAGTGACTGGGTCGCTTTCTTGATCTCGTTCATTACTTCGATCACGTTTACGGCGCTCCGGGCCGCTTCCCGGCCACGGTTGAGCTTGTTTCCGATGCAGCGGGTATAGGCCTGTTTTTCATCCTCGACCAAAAGAACTTCGTGAATGATGGGAGTAGAAAACTCTAGCGCAAGTTGCTGAAGGCTGTTTGTCACCGAGGTGGCGACGAGGTCGGCATGGCCGGTGCCTCCGCGAATGATGCAGCCGAGGGCGATGACACAGTCGGGAGCTCCTTCTTGGATCAGTGCTTTGACGACGACCGGGATTTCAAAGGCACCAGGGACTCTTACGAGATCAACCTTAGGGCCTTCTGTAATGTTGCCGATCTCCTCCACTGCATTTTCGACCAGAGCGTCTGTGAATTCAGCATTGAACTTCGCAGCCACAATGGAGATTCGAATTTTTCCGGTGTTTAAGACGCGGGGCCTTTGTGGGATGATCGCCGACATGAGAGCGGTTGTATGAGTGGAAGAAGAGGCTTTGTCAATGAATGTCAAAGTTTATGACCCATTCTAACTCGCTTGGTATCGAGATACTTTTCGTTATGCGGATTGGAGGGCACGCTGATGGAAACTTGCTCCACAATCTCAAGTCCATAGCCATCAAGGCCGATGACCTTCTTGGGATTATTCGTGAGTAGCCGAATCTTGCGAATGCCAAGATCGTGCAACATCTGTGCTCCCATTCCATAGTCCCTCAGATCGGATGGAAATCCGAGTTTCTCATTGGCTTCGATGGTATCCATGCCTTGCTCTTGAAGCTTGTAGGCATGGATTTTGGCAGCGAGGCCAATTCCTCGACCTTCCTGACGGAGGTAAAGTAAGACTCCGCCATCTTCCGAGATATTCTGTAAAGCATTGTGGAGTTGCCCGCCACAGTCGCAGCGGCGTGAGCCAAAAACATCACCGGTTAAGCACTCGGAATGGACGCGCACGGTTGTCGGCTTCTCAGGATCGATCTCACCGCTCACCAAAGCGAGGTGCTCTGAATCGTCGGTGCTCACGCGGTAAAGGTGGCAGTTAAAGTCGCCAAAATCAGTGGGGAGAGAAATGATTTCCTCGCAGGTGACGAGCCGCTCGGAGCGTCTGCGGTATTCGATGAGCTGAGCGATGGTGCAGGCCTTGAGCCCATGCTGTTTTTGATAATCGCCAAGATCGCCCACTCTTCCCATGGTGCCATCCTCATACATGATTTCACAAATGATGCCGATTGAGGGGAGACCAGCTAAACGGTTAAGATCAACCGCGGCTTCAGTGTGTCCAGCGCGGCGAAGCACGCCACCTTCCATCGCTTGGAGGGGAAAGATATGACCCGGGTTGACGAAGGAATCGGCGGTCGTCGTTTCCTCTGCCATGAGCTTCACGGTGTGGGCGCGATCAGCAGCGGAGATTCCCGTGCTGATTCCCTGCGCGGCGTCGATTGAGATCGTAAAGGCCGTTTTGTGGGCTTCGCGATTTTTTGAAGCCATTGGAGGCAGGTCGAGAGCATCGGCTTTCTCAGCGAGGATCGGGGTGCAGATCAGTCCCCGGCCATGGCTTGCCATAAAGGCAATCATTTCCGGAGTTGCCAAAGAACCTGCTCCGAGGAGGTCCGCTTCGTTTTCCCGGCCGGGATCATCGGCGACGATTACCAGTTTGCCGGCAGCGACATCGGCGATGATATCGCCAATGGGCGAAAATTGAAGAGAACTCATGTGATGGGAAGGTGGCAGCGATGTGGTATGCGCGCAAGGCGAGCGCTATTGAAATTCCCCGGCAAGGGGGTCGGGCTCAAGATAACCCAGTTTGACCAAAAAATTATCGGCGGCGTTCAACGTGAGTCCGTAGTTCCGCTCGTCCGAGTTGTAGTTGAAAAAAGTATGACCAGCGTTCCGGAAGGTCATCAGCTCGCATTTGTTTCGTTTTCGGGCGTAGCGCTTGCTGAAGCGGATCGAGGATTGGACGGGGACGACCCGGTCGGCGGTGCCGTGGAAGATCAAGCAAGGGGGGAGTTCCTTTTGAGGGAGTTTGGCGTAGGGACTGGTGATCTTTGCTTCCTTGGGAGTGGAAAAGAGTGCCGATCCCACGCCTTTGGGACCTGTGTCTGTGATCGGCCCAAAGAGGATGAGTGCTTGGGGTTTGGGCGAGGGGAATTCTGTATTCTCGTGCGGATGCAAGGTGGCACAGAGGGCGGCGTGGGCCCCGGCGGCTGCACCACAGGCGACAATTCGGTTTGGATCGATCCCCATCTGCGCGGCGTGATAGCGTAAAAAAGAAAGGACGGTCTTGGTGTCCATGATGGCTTCTTCGGGTCCGCCGTCGAACTTCGCCTTGGTGCGATACTCAGCAGTCACCGCGATCATTCCTCGTGAAGCGAAATGATGGCAGTGAGGAATAAACTGAGTAGGAGCGGAGATATCCCAAACGCCACCATGGAAAAACACGATCACGGGACGTTGCTGGGCGGAGTGATCGAAATCTGGAGGGAAGAAAAAATGCGCGCTCAAATCTCCCTGCGGCGTCTTTTCATAGACGTAGGTTGTCGCAGATTCGAGCAGTTCCTGGGTGCGCACTTCTCCGATCATTGGAGACTTTGGGATAGGGTTCATAAGGTGAGTTTTGCTATACGACGTATCGGGCGCGAAAATGTTTTTCCAAAGTAGGCCCATTTTGTCCATAGTTTCTGCATGTTCCGAACACTTTTTATATCTTGCATTTTGATCCAGATGCCATTTGGGCAAGCTCCGGCTGCGGAAAAAGACGCTAAACTGGTCCAGCATTTACGTCAGGTATATGGCGGTTGGAGGGCTGCGGTGATTCAAAAAGATGCCGCCTCGTGGCAGCGCTACACGGCCATGAATCAACTGACTTCGATCAAGAATCGGCTTTGGAGCGAACGCCGTCGTTTTCCTGAAGCATTTTTTGCGGGGCTTCCCGCGACTCCACCAGATCTTGCGACCTTAAAGGTGCTTCGCCTGCGGGTGAAAGGTCCTACGGTGAAGGCCGTCTATTTTGGAAAGGTCGATTTTGGGGTAGGGGGAAAGCCCAGTGAGAACATTCTTACAATTTCCTATGTTCAGGAGCGGTCGGGTTGGAAATACAACGGTTCGCAGTTCGTGAATCTGAGTGCGCTTCCTGATGTTCGGAAGGAGATTTTGGCGGGAAATTTTAAATATGTCGATCAACCCGATTTTCAGCCAACTGGAAAAACGGAAAAACCACCCATCGCACTACGGGGACCTGTGAAGTATATCGCCAAGGCCTACGTATTTTGCCCTGGTCGGGAAGTGAAGCTTCTCGTTAACAAGATCTCGCCTCACACTTACCAGAACACGAAGCGAGCCGACGTGATTCTCGGAGGCGCGCGCGATGGTAATAATGAAGTCCAGTTTACCGTTAAAGACATCCCTGGAGGAGATCCGAAAGCGCCAATGACCATCCGGATTTATCTCATGTCAGAAACTCAGGGTCAAAAGCCGATCAAAGCTTTGGAGTATCAAGTTATCGATGGCCAAAATCCTGAAAAAAGCGGGGTTAAACGCTTCGGCTTGACCCCGGATATCGCCAAAAAACTCCGATGAGCTAAAAAAAAGATCAAGAAAACCTTCGGGAATTTCTTGCCAATACATCCGGAACGCCTTAAAGCTCCGCGGCACTTGCTTCTTGGCAGGTTTACAAATCCAACAAAAGCGCAGATAGCTCAGTTGGTAGAGCAGTTGGCTTTTAACCAATTGGTCCTGGGTTCGAGTCCCAGTCTGCGTACTTTTCCGATAACCCGCTAATTCC
>JAPKCM010000058.1 GCA_028822935.1 Akkermansiaceae bacterium | reverse complement strand
CTTCATTCGCAACGACACCGAAGTCATCTGCCTCTCGCTCGCGAAGTAGCGAAGAACGAGCCGGGGGGTGAAAGGGGAGAAACGTGAATTTGGCTCAAAGTCATCACAAATTGCAGCAAGTATTTTTGACTTGTCGCTATTAGGTATATTCAGTGAGATAGCAGACTACCTATGACGATCCTTCATATTAGCTGTCAGCTGATCATTGGCCTGGGCATCCTCAATGTCTGGTTTTTGAGACCAAAGAAGAAAACCTCGTATCGCGGTGGCGAAACATCCAGTTTGAAAGAGGAATTTACGACTTACGGTTTACCGGGCTGGGTATTCTTGGTCGTAGGTATATTCAAGGTGGGAGCTGCCCTGGCTTTGCTTACCGGAATTCTCGTTCCCGACTTGGTGAAGCCCGCCGCGATGATCATGGCCGGACTGATGGCCGGGGCCCTCACCATGCATATGAAGGTAAAAGATTCTCCGAAAAAGTCACTACCCGCAGCAATCATGCTGGCGCTCTCACTGGTCCTGATCCTCACTTAACAATCTGCTCGAGGAACTCGGCGCAGAGCCAGGCGTCGATCAGCAGGTAGACGAAAGCCGGGATGCCGTGCAGAAAGGGGTCTCGGATTTTCAGCCTGACGCCAAATCCGATCAACATCTGCAGGGCCAATCCACCCGCTGCCAGGGCTCCGATTATCGGAAATCGGAAACCGATAAGCAAACCAATCGCTCCCAGGAGTTGGAGAATGCCAGTCAGCTTTCGGTAATTGGGAAGTCCAAAGCGCTTAAACTCCCGCACCATGTGCGCAGCCGTCAGGCAACTTACTCCGTAACCAATAAACGAGAGCGCACAGAAGAGATTGAGAATGTGAAACATCAGATGGCCATGGGTTCTGCTTCAAACCCGGATTCGAATTCGCCTCTCGTGGCGTTTCGAATGAGTTATTAGTCGCTACCTAGACTGTATCCTGAATTATGAAAAAGCCCACTTTTTTGAAGCAGACGGAGATCGCTTGACCCTTTTCTAAGACTCTTCGACCCTCTCTTTCTCCCCCTCTCCGACGAGGGCCCTCAAGCAGCCACCCAAGAAGAAAACTTCCTAACAAACTTGGCAGTCGATAAAAAAGCTCTTCAGGTTTCGCTCCGACTCCATCAAAACTTGGTAACCGCGGAGTAGAGATGATCCAAGCCAGCACGGTAGAGCCACGCACGATCAGCGTCGGTCTTGGCTTTGCTCGCTCGATCCATCAGTCCCTTCAGAACGGTGCGAACCTTAGGATCCATCGACTGGTCGTTTGCCAAGCCGGTCAGACACTCTTTGTAGATCTCCGCGCACTTTCCGGGATCTCCGTCATTGAAGATGGGCACACCGCGATCGATCGCTCGCTCAATTTGCTCCGCCGCGCTCATCGCAGCCTTACCAGTTGACTTTTCCTGGCGACTGGTGATTTTCTCCGAGGGCGGTAAGAGCACCGCATCGATCACGTGAATCACCCCATTGTCGCACTGAATGTCAGTCGTGCGAATCGTGACTCCATTAACCTGCAGCATTCCGTCCTTGATTCCGAAGTTGACCGATTTTCCGTTGAGGGTTTTGGCGTTTTTCGCATTCAAGGCATCGCCTGCCGAGATCTTTCCTGCGATAGCATGGTAGCTGAGGATCGCTTTCAACTGATCCAGATTATCCTCCTTGAGCAGCTCCTTGACAGTGCCTTTCGGGAGCGCCTTGAAAGCGTCATCGGTTGGAGCAAGAACCGTGAAAGGACCCTTGCCGGCTAGCACCCCATCCAGACCCGCGGCCTTTACGGCTGCGAGCAAGGTCCCAAACGATCCGGCACGCTTGGCCACGCTCGGAATATCATTGGCGGATGCCGGCGGCAGCAGCACAGAATCAATTACGTGAATCACTCCGTTACTGCACGTTATGTCGGCATTGACAATCGCGGCACCATTAACCCTCACCCGGCCTTCAGTGAAGGCGATAGAAAGAGACTCTCCTTGGACCGTCTTGGCAGCTCCCACTTCAAGCGCGGCAACCAAACCGGTCGCACCCGGGCTCACGTGATACTTCAGCACCGCCTGCAGCTTCTCCCTGTTCTCCGGCTTCAAGAGATCTTCCACGGTTCCCTTGGGCAACTTCGCGAAGGCTTCGTCAGTCGGCGCGAAGACCGTAAAGGGACCCTCACCTTGGAGCACATCTAGCAGGCCCGACTCGGTCAGGGCGGCGGCGAGCGTGCCGAATCTACCATCCGCAAGCGCTTTGCCGACGATCGTTTCTGATTCCTTCCCAGAACCGTCTCCGCTCTTCACGATCGCCTTGACCCAGTCGACTTCGAGGGAAAAGGCTCCATCCTTCTTGTCGTAGATCATGAACCCCAACGAACTCACCTTCGTGGGATCGAGGGTTGGCGCAGCCGGGAGCTTCTGGCCAAAAAGAGTGGGCGTGAATGACTTGAGAGGAACGAAGAATTCGCGCCACTCGCCTTTTACAGTATCGAAATCCGCCCGGAACGGAACGGTCCAATTTCCCATCGAAATATCCGTCCGCAATTCCACCTTATAAGTGCGGCCATCTCCTCTCGCGCGAATCAGTAAGCCGGATTTCCCAGACAGATCAAACTTCCCAGGCCTGGTGCGGATCGAGGAGAAGCCCCCGCCATTCGTGTTGGTCGCTCCCGAAAAAGTCAGAATGCCTTTCTCAAAACTCGGCCCGCCCTTCGACCGCCCCCCCATCACGCTGTCATTGACGGTTTCCCAACCATCGGCTACCCCTTCTTTATCGAAGTCAGCGAGCACCAAGGTCGGCGCACCGGATTTTTTGTCGAGGGAGTCAGCACCGGCCCAAAGGGCGGTCGCCAGTAACGAAACAAAGCAGAGAGCAGTTTTTTTATGCATCATACAAAGGTGTTCGCCCACACGAGCAATCCGGATTCATCTTTTTGAGTTTTTTCGATGCTTCATGCAGTTCCATGGGGTTGCGAATCTCTTTTGGGCGCTCCGCAGCATCGGAAGGACCTAAAACAGGGAGCGGCCTATTTGGAGCCGACGCCCGGCAATGAAAAGCCCGACTTCCAAACCCATTTGCTCCGTCGCAACAAGGCCCCAAAATCGGGTGCTTCGTATTTTAAGTTTTTCGTCCGTCGATGGAATCAGCTTTTTTCAAGAACGTTCACCGCGGTGTTCGAGTGGATGAAGACACAGACTTCCTCCGTGCTGGCATTCAGAACGAGCGGTTTAGTTACCTCGGCCATCGTCGACAAAGTCCACCACCATAGATTAGCGGCACGCAGTCGTAAAACTGGACCTGGACTTCGCCGAGTGGGGCTGTGCGATCATGCGAAAGCTAGTGAAACAAGACGACATCAACTACCCTTTTCCCGCCAAGATGATTATTAGAGAAAAATATCTCGATCTATCTTTGAAAATACATCGACCATGGGCGCCATCACTTTTTCCAGGAACGCCAGCCCAGATAATCCTCCATCCGCCCGTTCCATGCCATTCAGGCAAAGTGTATTACCTTCTTTGCCGCGGAGGAATCGAGTTTCAGGACGTAACAAAACCTCGCGGTCAACGGAGGCCGCACCCCTTTACTCCCCCCCCCTTTTCAACACGAAAAGTTGTGCTAGAGTGTTGCGTGCCTGAATCAAAAAAAGTGCTTATCATCGGAGGTGGATTCGCCGGACTCGCCTGTGCCCAAACATTGGCCAACGACTCTCGTTTCCAAGTGACTTTGATAGACCGGGAGAATCATCACCTTTTTCAACCGCTACTTTATCAGGTTGCCACCACTTCCCTCGCGGCCCCCGACATCGCGCGTTCTCTCCGCAGTATTCTCAGCAAAGCCGACAATGTCAAAGTCCTCCTCGACACAATCACCAAAGTCGATCCACTAACCAAAGTCGCAACTTCCAACGGGCGCCAATACTCTTTCGATCATCTCGTCTTGGCCTGTGGAGCACGAACCTCTTTCTTCGGCCATGACCAGTGGGCCGAGCACACCATTGGACTCAAAACGCTCGGCGACGCCCATCGCATTCGAGCCCGGGTCCTCTCAGCTTTGGAACGGGCTGAACTCACGGAAGATCTGGCCGAACGTCGTCGCCTGATGACTATTCTTCTGATCGGAGGGGGCCCCACAGGCGTTGAACTGGCGGGCGCTTTTTCCGATCTTGTCCGGCGCGCACTGCGCTCGGATTTTCGAAACATCGACCCTGCCGAACTCAAAATCATCCTCGTCCAATCTGGTGTTCGCCTTCTCGAACCCTTCGATCCTGAACTCTCTAAGTATGCCAAGCACCGTTTGCAAGATTTGGGAGTGGAAGTTCTCCTAGATACAAGCGTCGATGATATTCAGCCCGGTAGAGTCCACCTCGACGAGGGCTCGACCTGTGCCTTGGTTTCCAGCGAAGGCTGGGTTAAAGCGGAAACGATCATCTGGGCCGCCGGAGTGCAAGCTCACGATCTCACCAAACAAATCGGGGTCGAAACCGATCGCGCAGGACGAATCGCGGTAGAGCCGGACCTCTCGCTCCCGGGATTTTCCGACCTCTTCGCTGCTGGCGACATTATCAACTTGGTCGACAAAAATGGCGTCCAAGTCCCTGGCCTTTCCCCCGCAGCGGCACAAGCTGGTAAGCACATTGCGAAGCTCCTTAAGGAAGAAGCCCGTCTCGAAACCACCGATCATGCCAAGCGGAAGGTTTTTCTCCGGCCCAAGTTTGCCTACTGGGACAAAGGCACCATGGCTGTCATCGGAAAAAACGTGGCCGTAATGCAGACCGAAAAAATTCGCATGAAAGGCTTTTTCGCATGGATTGCTTGGCTGCTCGTCCACATCGCCTTCCTTGTCGGTTTCCGTTCCAAACTTTTCGTCCTCTTGCAATGGGCTTACGCCTATCTCGTGGACAAGCCCGGTGCACGCGTCTTCTTCAATCGCGAAGACAATGATTAGTGCTTTCAGGAACCTTTTGAAGACCCTTGGTCTCAATCCCCTTCACAGCGATGGTTTTACAATGGGCTGCGGTGGGGGAAGCTTGGAACAGAAGTAGCGCTTTTTTGTTGGTTGTTCGGATAGATTTTTCGAGATCTCGTGATTTTCCCCTTCCCCCGAAGACCTCAAGCGGTCCACTCAAAAAGTAAACTCCGTCCGGCCAAATTCTCTTCGCGAGGTTTTGAACTATCACACGTGCCGTTACGCCTGCGGCGCAGACTTTCACTCCTCAGAGTCCTCTAGGTCTTCTAGATCCTCTAATTTGGAGTCTCCGTATTGCCCGTCCTGAAATTCGTTTCGTGCCACCATGACGCCCTTTAAAACCACAAGGGTGATACTTACTCCGAAGAAAAAGAGTAGCATTCCAGACCCAACCAAGAATTCCAGAGTCATTTCCGAGGAGACCCTCCACGGCCGGTTGAAGCGGCAAGCAGCGACACTCTCACGCCCACCCAAAGAGCCAAAATCGAAGGAACCCAGAGCCCCACGAAGAGTCCGGACTCTTTATCGTAGAGAAACCACAGAGCCACGCTGCCGAGCAAACTTACCCCGGCCGAAATTAGAAAATAGAAATCTGTTTTTTTGAACATCTTAAAAATTGATTTACCACTTTTCGCCCAGCATTTGATTATTGCAAAAAATAGTTGCTAGAAAACTTCTTTTCCAGCCCTGATTTCATGGGGGTGCAGGGGAAGGAAGGGGCACGATTCTGGATAAGACCGTTCTTCGAGGGTAGATTGGAGAGCCCTAACTACTTATTAGCGTCAACCAATGTGCTGCATGCCAATGATGGAGAGGGATTTGCGATACTCACTTGTTCTCATCGTCGCATTGTCGGCTTCAATAAATTCACTACTATGATGGTGAGCATTTTATAAATGATCGCTGTAAGAACGAGTGTCTGATGGTGGAGCGCACTACCGCGACGATTCAAAGCTGCTTCAGGGTTCATCACCTGCTTCCACGCCCGAAAGAGGATTTCGATATTCCAACGGGCACCGGTAAGGTTATTTAAAATAACAAGCCTGCCAATTTGCTCGTCACGTCGCCTAAAGAACACTCCTTTATGGGCGTAATTTACTCTATTTCAATTCATTAAGTCAAAAGTTGACACTGATGCATGATTAGCAAGCCGATTCCGAGGGTTATCATCCATGCCCTACGGCCACGCGAGCCAACGCCGCCGCCCGCAAAAAGGGCAGTGAATGTCCCGCGGGCGAGAGATCGCTTCTCAAGACTTACCCACTTTCATCCTAAATGGATTTGTAACGAACACGCTTTCCGTCGAGCCCAATGGGGCGGTCATCCGGTCGTTTGTCGATCTCCACGGCTAGGGAAACCCGACGAGGACGCTCAGCGGGATGAATACCGGGTCGACGATCTTCGGCTTCGTTAACCCGTAACTCACGTCCTGCCAACTTCGAGCCGTCGAGCTCCTCCATCGCTTTCTCACCCATTTCACGAGTACCGAAGGTAACGAAAGCGAATCCTCGAGGCCGTCCGGTTTCCCGGTCCTCGGGTCGGGTGATATCAAGAATCGGCTCGTAAGAGGAAAGCATGTCATGCAATTCGGGCTCGCTGGTTTCGTGGGAGAGGTTTCCAATAAACAGTTTCATCATAGTCGTAGTTCGTTTTCGGTCTTGCACTCGAGATCCACCACACTGCGCTTCAGCTCAATTCGGAGATCCATGAGGAACCGGCAAGCAAACGACCAATACCCGATTTGGGCAAGGTACGTTATCTTTACATGGATGCCCTCCGACCCCAAAGGTTTTCTCAATTCTGTGAACCAAAAGGGCTATGAATGATACGAACTTGAGCCTCTTTCGGCAGGGGGTTTCACGTTTGGCCAATTCTGCGGGCGAAGGCGCACAATCCGCTCCGGGCGGAAACCCTCCAGAATCAAGGGGACTTCGAACTGAACTCGCTCGGTTGGGTGGGGTGGCCGGCTCCCACATTGGAGACGGCGGAGGTCTTGGGCCCATGGCAACGCACGCAAGACGTCTTCAAAAACGTCTCAAAGGGTTCTGCCGCCACCAGGGGCAAGGAAGACGACAAAGATGAAAGACAAACACATCGGAATTTATGAATGAGGGTAAGGAACTAGGCACTTTTATTTCGTTTCGAGTTTTGATTCGAGATTCCGTTGCCAGCCAACGGGCTGGGTCCAGGCTTGCTCGTGCTGACCTTTGTAGGAGGGATTTGCATGGGGACGGGAAGAGGTCACGACCGCCCGGATATAAAGCTCGTCTCCGGTCAATTCATACTCCGCACGGTGGCCGCTCACTGTCGCAAACACCTCGCCGGTAATCTCAGGAGTCGTCCGACGGGTTCCGATAAACTTGGTCTCAAAGCTCACCCCTTCCACCTCCGTGATCTCAACGACGTGCTTTCGCGCCCCCAGTTCGTAATTGGATTTTTTCAGAACCACCCCGCTCGACGAATAAAACTCTCCCTTTTGCATGGCCTCGACCAAGTGATCCGCCTCCAGCGAATCCGACCACACCATGACCCAGCCACGGCCCGGCGAAACTTTCCCTCCATGATAATGATGCGAGTCATCTGTCGCGACGCCGAACAAGGGAGGAGCATTATGGACAAGAAGACGCAAGGTATTGGCAATGTCCCAAATCGCTTCGTCGCCGGGACGATCGTCGTCACCGAGATGGTTGATTCCCGGGTGTCCGTTATAAACTTCAAAGAATTGCTCTTCGACAACTTCAGCCAATTGTTGAGGTGTAATGGCCCAATGGAAATTCGGGTGATTGAGGTGGGTTAAGATGGGGCGCCCCAATCGCTTCGATTGCTCCTCCACCATTCGTAAGTTGTTGCGCATGGTCTCCACCACCGAGTCACCTTTTTGCGGGGTAATGGGCTCCCCCAAATTGATGGCGTTAATGTGCACCGGAAACTGACGGAACTTGTCGGTGATTTCCTCGGCCTCGATGAGTAGAAATTTCCCTTCTTCCTCAAAGTGGGGACGAATCTCCTCTAGGGTTTTGAGACGCACCTCACGGGCCCCCTCTTCGCCGCGCAGCTCCACCCAATCTTCGCCAAACCTCTCCAAATAGTGATCCAGGGTACCCGCCCCTCCGAGCTTGCGACGCTTTTCAATCTCCTTCACGCTCATCCATTTCTCTCCCCGACTCAGGACATTGTGATCCGACAAGGCGAGAAAATCATAGCCTTGGTCTTTATACCAATCGACAATCATGTCAGGAAAATCGTTCCCGTCACTCCACAATGAATGCGTATGCGTGTTCCCCTTATACCAGGCCCCCTGCTCGGTCCACGTGTCGGGTTCCTCCTCTTCGTCAGGCCATCCTACATACACAGCGGTCATAACGACTGCCAGCAGCAGCAAGAAGGGAACATAGGTTTTAGCGCGCATCATTCTTATTACCCTTTCAGAAACAGAACACTGTCAGCAAAGATAAGGAAGAGTGGGGATCGCCAAAAACTATTCGTATTTCTCCGAGTGAATTATTGCAACAAAACGGGCAGTTTGACGTTACATCCTCCATGATTCGATTTGCCCTTTGCCTGCTCTTGGCTGGTTCCCTCCACGCAGCCCCGCCCTATCCGCCTGAAATTAACGATGCCCGAACTGAGGTCTATCGGACGGTTGACGAGGTTGAGATGAAGCTGTGGATCTTTGGCGCGAAAGTCGAAAGTAAGGCTAAACCGGCCATCTTGTTCTTCTTTGGCGGTGGTTGGAATTCCGGGTCGCCTGCCCAGTTCGAGTCACAGGCGCGGCACTTTGCCGGACGCGGGATGATCGCGATGCTGGTGGACTATCGCGTGAAGAGCCGCCACGGGGTCCCGGCTGTCGAATGCGTGAAGGACGGCAAGGCCGCGCTGGCGTGGGTCCGAAAGAATGCCAAAAGACTCGGCGTTGATCCCAAACGAATTGCCACCGGCGGCGGATCTGCAGGTGGTCATGTGGCCGCGAGCATTGGCACGCTGACAGGCTTGGGCAGCGACGAAAGACCGAATGCCATGATCCTTTTTAATCCCGCCACCACGCTAAGTGATCTGGGCAAGTGGAAGTCCCTCCGCGCTATTGCCACGGCACGCCTTGGGGTTGAGAAGTCCGAAGACCTTTCGCCAACCCACCACATCGGCAAGCACACCCCTCCAACTCTGATCATGCATGGAACGAAAGACACCACCGTGCCGATCGGTTCGGTCGAAGCGTTCGAAAGGCAGATGAAGAAACTCAATCGACCCTGCAAACTCGTTCGCTATGAGGGTGCCGGTCACGGCTTTTTCAACCGCGGTGAGCACCGTGACGAGACACTCAAGGAAGTTAATGCCTTCCTCGTCGAACTCGGCTGGTTACCTAAATCCTGATCGCTCTATCGATCACCCACCACCTCACTGGTGGGTGTTGCATTGCTTGTGTAGTGGAGGACCTTTCCGTTGGCGTCCTCGGCAGTCTTCGTGAACGATGTTCGGGTGTTCGAGCCGGGCCATCGCTTTGGCCTCTCGCTCGAAGCGTGCCGCGAAGCTGGGGCCAGCATTTACCAGTTCAGGAGGAAAAAACTTACACTCTCCCCAGCGTCCCCGTGATCCCACCGAACGATTCCGCCTCGACGCCGAGCCTTTGCAAGACGGTGACGAAGAGGTGGGAGAGCGGAAGCTCTTCAGCCTCGACTTTGCCTTGCCATCCCCGGTCGGTCACGATTCCGGCGCCGGCCTGATTATCTTCGTTTCCTTCGCCGAACTTGAGATAGCGGCCATTTTCGAAGCCGAGATTTTTTCCACCGGCAGAGATGATGGGATAATTGCGAGAGAGGTGGAAACTGCTGGAAGCGGAACCATGCATGGCAAAGGTGTTGTCCAGCAAGTTCCCCTGCCCGCTCGGCTCTGAGGTGTCTTTTAGCTTCTGCACAAAACGACCAAATTCTTCCGCTTGATAGCGATTATAGGTGCCTAGGTTTTCCCAACCCTTGGGCTTTTTGACCGCATGAGTGAGGGCATGGGCATTTCCTAGTCCAACGGCCTTTGAAAGCAGGTTGTGTTGACCGCCACCATTCTCCCGACCCAACTGAAAGGTCGCCACGCGAGTTGAATCACTCAGGAAGGAAAGGTAGATCAGTTCATACATGGTCTTAAAGTAAAGCCGCGCCTCTTTTGGATCTGCATCCAAGGTCAGATGGCGGGGATCCACCTTGGGCACAGGTGTATCAATCCACTTTCGCGCTTTCTCCAATTTCACCTCCGTATCGCGAACCGCATCGAGATACTGCTGAAGCGTCTCCTGATCATGCTTGGAAAGCCTTCGTCCAAACGAGCGCGTATTGCCAATCAGGAGATCCAGCGCACTTTTGCTCCTGGCTAGTTTTGCCGCGGCATCCTTACCGCTGGTCACAAAAAGCATGTCGAAGATCTGCTTCGGATTATTTAAGGCCGGGATAGGCCGTCCTTCACGATTGTAGGATTGAGTCTGTGCGCCACGTGGGCCACCTACGCCCCCATTGGTCGACATCACCAACGAAGAATGACGCGTGAATTCTCCCGCGTGCGCCGCATAGACCTGATCAAGAGAAACAGAGTTTTTATAAGAACCGTGGCCCCCCGTCGCCGCACCCGTCAGATACTGATCGGCATTTGAATGGCCATGAACCGTTCTTGCAGCCGGATGCGAGAGCCCTGAATAAATCGTAATTTCACGGCGCAAAGGCTCGAGGACATCGAGCACTTTGGTCAACTCAAAATCTTTCTCGCCGCCCCGGGGGAACCAGCTCCAATCCTTCCAGGCCGGATCCGCTTTGACCGGCAATCCGACACCATCAGGATGGTAGATACTGACAAATCGTTTCGGGGCAGGGTCTCGCTTGGATTCATTTGCGGCAAACGTTTCAAACCAGGGCAAGGCAAGAGCGACACCCGTCCCACGAAGAAATTTTCTGCGATTCAAGGATTCTGCTTTGCTGTTCATCATTACTTCCTGACTCTTACTTTGAATTAAAGATACTGCTGTGGATGATCATGTGTATCAAATCACCCAGCCGATCCCCCTTTTTTCTAAATTGGAGCGCCAAGCTGTCAATTTCAGCACGATCACTGAAAGACAATGGCCGACCGAGAGCATATGCCGTCATTTTATGAACCATCGCTCTGGAAAATTGATCTTGCCGTTCCGCGAGCAAGTAACGCTTTAAACCATCCATCCCCGCCAATTCCTGCTTGTTGAAAAGTGCTGAAGTGGCATCCACCGGCTCATTCTTAATTTTAGTACGGTAGACTCCCAAAGCATCGTAGTTTTCGAAAGCAATTCCCCAAGGATCAATTTTTGCATGGCACGAGATGCAGGCCGGTTTATTCCGGTGATCTGCGATGCGCTCTTTGAGCGTCATTTGTAAGATCTTTGGATCCGTCAGATCGACTTCCGGGACATTAGGCGGCGCTGGTGGTGGAGGATCATGCAGGATCCGTTCCAGCATCCAGACGCCGCGTTGGAGAGGATTGGAATCTTCACCGTCAGAGTTCATCGTCAGGATTGCCGCACCTGTCAAAATCCCGCCGCGATTCGTCTCAGGCTTGATCATTACTTGGCGGAAATGAGGCCCATAAACGTCCCGGATTTTATAGTGATTGGCCAGGCGTTCGTTGACCACGGCATAGTCCGAGTGGATGAAGTCCATCACGCTGCTATTGCGATTCAACACTTCCTTAAAGAAGGCAATGGGCTCTTCCTCCATCGCTTCTTTGAGTGACCTGTCATTCACATGCGTCACACTCTCCAGGCCATCCATGCCGAGCCATTGCTGAACAAAATTTTGAGAAAATCGATTTG
Organism: Akkermansiaceae bacterium; assembly: GCA_028822935.1. Classification (GTDB taxonomy): domain Bacteria; phylum Verrucomicrobiota; class Verrucomicrobiia; order Verrucomicrobiales; family Akkermansiaceae; genus SW10. The sequence continues at coordinate 14,179 of JAPKCM010000058.1, read as the reverse complement.
ATCGGGAATCCGCCAGCATCCGTTTGACTTGAGATGCCAGAACCGTGGCATCACTGAGTTTTCCCTTCCGGGCAATTTCTAAGAGTTCCTTGTCAGGGATACTCGACCACAGAAAAAATGAGAGCCGGCTTGCCAATTCCACCTCACTGATCGTGTCTGAATTTTTCGATTGAATCGCGGGGATTTGTTGAGCCAGATAGAGAAATTCCGGTGTCGCCAGGACTGTCGCCAACACTTCCAACATGGCCTCTTCCAGGTTCGTGAAATCGGGACGATACTCAATGAAGAGAGCCATGAAGGGATCCACTTCCTTCGAGGTGACAGGCCGACGCCAGGCACGCTCCATAAATTGACTTAATACTTCGCGGCCATAAACTTGCTCATTCGTTTTATTTTCACTCTCAATGAAAATATCTCGATGGGTTTTGGGCGGCCATTGCTCGTGGAACGGCGCACTGATTTCAATAAAATCCACCAGAACACCGAGAGGTTCTTTGTTGCGTGTGCTGGAACTATATTGAATCGTTAAAAACTCATCCCGCCTGGGGAATTTCTCTTCATTATTCCGGAATGGGTTGCGTTGGATTTCACTGAGAGGAATATCAAAGTGGATGAATTGCGGTTTGTCAGCAGATGCCGTGACGGGAAGATCGCGAGCACTGACCACTTGGGTGAAATTAGCGTTGTTGCTGGTATGGGCACTGAAGATTAAGCGCAGGCTTGCGTATTCATCGGCATTCATCGTAGACCGCCCGGCGCGGACGGTAACGCGCATGATGCCTTCATCGGGAAGGTGATTGCTCAGATTCAATTTCACCGAATGATTTCTCTTGTCTAGCGAGACATCTTTTTTTGCCTTCTCGCCTTTCTTAGCCTTCAGGCTGAGTGGATGGACCTCCCCAATATTTTCATTGTTGATTGCCGAAAACGTCTCTTCCTGCAGTGGCAGGCGATAGACATCCATTTGGGGACGCTCACCACGAACAGTGGCATGCTTGAGCGCTTTGAGACCAATCTCGCGATAGCTTTCGAATTGCATGGCCGACATCTGGAGCATTTCAGAGCTGTTCTTGAAGCCGTCCTCGGATGCCGTTTCCGGGGGCAGGCGATCGGCGAGGGAATAGGGCAAGCCAAGCAAATCTTGAAGCGCGTAGCTATATTCGTATCGCGCCATGCGACGAAATGACGAATGGTTTCCTTCGCTACGCTGCACCGTCGAAGCCTTCTGAATCTCCGGTCCCAACCACTCGATGACCTTTCTGAGATCCGCATCCGCCAATTCAACCTCTGCATCTTCAGGCGGCATCTCGCCGTTGCTCAAGACATCGAGAACCTCCAGCCACCATTCGACATCGCCCCCTTGCATGAGATCCGGATCCAGGGTGTCGATGCGGAATTTGCCCTTGGCCTTTTTAGGACCGTGACACGCCACGCAGGTCCTGGTGAGCACCGGCGAGATGTGCTTCTTGAATTCCGCGAGATTGGCCGCCGGAGATCCAGCGGGTGACGAGGTCTCTATGCGTGATCCCGATGCCAGCAAGGCTGACTGTGAATGTCCCACTTCCCTCGCTTCGGCCAAGGACGGAAGCTCCCTTGATTGCGATGCTTTCTCAGCGCTGCACAAAGAAGTGGAAACAAAGAGACACCACGCAATGATGCTCATTCTATTCAGGATAAAAGTGCCAGTTCTTCTCATTGTGGATTAGATCTCTCTGCAGACAGATCGTCAGTGCCCTGTTTACTGCCGACATAGGCAAAAATCTATCGACTAAAATTTGATCCGAAGGACGTATCCTCCATCTTGCCACGATCAAGCCACGGCAAAAGACGCTCTTACTTTACAACAATTTCCATGATCACTTATCCGAAACGATTGCTCATTTCTTACTCCCTCGTCTTCTCCGCTTCCATGAGTCCGGCAATCGCTGATGAGGCCAGTAAAGCTCAGGTCGCCTATCCGGGCGGTTTCTCCCGGCCCTCGTCCGAGGGAAAGGACTACAACACCTGGCGTGATGCGGTCGGACCTGATATTGGTGGGACGAAGGTCGACTCCGCTCGTTTGCCGTCGCGCGTCGATAACTCCACTCGCCCGCAATACCCGGTAATCTACAAACAAAAATGGGGAGCGTGTGGCCAGTTTGCCTCGGTGGCGTCGATCTTCACCTACGAAATGAACCTCTTGAATGGCACGATCGCAGATAGCGACGCAACGCGATTCCCGGCCCACTTTTCGTGGAATATGATGAACAAGGCGGAGAACAAAGGATCCGAAGCCTATCACGGTTGGGAAGTGGCTAAGCGCATCGGCGTGCCCACCGCCAAGTCCTACGGCGGGGTCCGGCTGAATAAAATCGGAGTGTGGCCAAACGGCTACCAGATCTGGCGTGAGGCGATGGAGTATCGTGTCTCGGGCTATCGCTACACTCCGGCCAATACCATCGACCAACTCAACGAAGCCCGTGGTTGGCTTTATGACCGCAATCAAGCGAACCCGAACGAGCCGAACAAGCAGACCATCGGTGGATTGTTCGCGTTAGATGGGCGCATGGGCGAGTTAAAAAAAGTCACCGTGACCATTCCAGAAGGTGAGCATGCCGCGGGCGAAGACATCTGGACCCGCTGGGGTCCAAGCGGATTCGGGCACGGTATTACCTGTGTGGGATACGATGACCAAGTCGGATACGACCTCAATGGCGACGGTAAAATCACGAACGATCTCGACCTCAATGACGATGGCAAGGTCACCCTCGCCGACTGGGAACGCGGGGCCTACATCGTTGCCAACTCATGGGGCGAGACGTGGTCCAAAGACGGTCGGATCTATCTCCTTTACAGCGCGATGATTGACCCGACCTGGAAACGCGGGAACTACCTCGGCCGGGTCGAAGTTGCCCGCTCTCTCCCCACCATGACCCTGAGGCTCAAGCTTGCTTGCGACGACCGGACGGACCTCCGCATGACGATTGGCATTTCCGGTGAGAAGGATGCCGCCGCCGAGCACGAGTTCGCCCCGGAAGCATTCAACGGCTGGCCCCTCTTCGGCGGAGGCAATGCCGGCCACGTTCCCATGGCAGGTCCGGATGATGACACCCCGCTCGAAGTCGGGATCGATCTCACTTCTCTCCTAAAAAAACTGGGTCCCGATAAGAACGGGAAAGGAAAACTCTTCCTTCGGCTCAGCCGAGCCGACGGGAGCGACGCCACCGGCGAGCTCCACCAATGCGCCGTGCGAACCTATGATTCCAAGGGCAAGTTCCTCCGCGAATTGCCACTGGAAATCAAAGATGGAAAATTTGGCGAATCGGCACTCACAATGAATGCAGCCATCAGTGATCTCATCAGCGAGTAAGGGAAGGGCCTTCAGCGCGCCTTGAGTTCCTCGCTCAGCTTGGTCGCGGCCTCGGGCGTGAGTGAAATCCCCCGTGGCGGATGATGCCTTCCTTGTCGACCATCAGCGCCCATGGGGTTCCCCGGGTCAGGTAAGATCGCATCAGCTTGGACTTGTCCTCGCGGCTGCCGCTTTGGGCAAAGGACATCGTCAGCTCATACTTCGCCTCGATCTTCTTGAGATTCGTGAAGGTGTTGACCGGCTTGTCTGCCCGGTCTTCAAACACCGTCTGGAGATCTCGTTCATGCGCTTGGTTTTATACTAAAAAGCTTAGACCACACCCTATTTGAGCCAAATCAGGTGAGCAACCGACTAGGAAATGCAACCTCTGATAAAATAGATGGTCAATGTTTCAGGATGCGATGCGGCTCTCCGGGCCAAGGCGATGGGAGAGGATAAGGGTAAGCTTGGGTGCTTCAGTCCTTCACCGGCGGAGCGACAACTGGAGCAGGAAGAAGGATCGGGACCTTGCAGAAGGTCAGGGCCGCAAGACCATTGGCCCCCTTCAAGATGGGTGCCCGCTTCCACGCCATCTCTTTCAAATAGGTGATCTTCTTGAAGTTGCCCGGCTTGTTCAAGATCAGGGTCAGGACCTTGCCCCTCACCTCGCCACGCACGACGGCGCCATCAAGGTCGTCGAGGTAGAACTGCGCGGCTAACATCGCGTCGTCCCAGAGCACAGCTTGGTCGAATTCCAGGGCGATCGCTTCTTTAGTGGCGCTGGTGTACGAGGCCTGCTTGAGGTTCGGCGCGGTAGAGGGTGCGGTGAGCTCCCTACCGTAAAAATCCCGCTCGATCAGGGGCTGGACCATTCTCGCAAACTCCGACCAACCGGCGAGCGGGTAATGACAGCCGCCGGGTGGCTTGATGCCAAGAGTCGAGAGAATTTCCATCTTGGAATAAAGGCGCGGCAGGGTCCGCTGCACCTCCCTCATCATGTCCCCATTCCCGCCACCCATGCTGCAGGCGTTCGGCCAGATTTGGAAGAGGTAGTGTTGGCTCAGGTTGGGGAAGTCCCGGTTCCAGTCGGCCGACATATCCACGTAGTAACGCTGATAAGTCTCCCAACCGTATCCGCCGTCGGGACCAGCCGCGCCCTGGTCGCTTTCTCCCTGGTGCCAGATGACGGCCCGGATTCCGTGGGTCAGGCGTGCCTCACGGATCTGCCAAAGCAGGCGTCCGTAAATGGTCTCGAGGTCGGTCGGATCTGCATCGTTGCGCTGGTGTTGATCAATCCGGGTGCCACCCTTGGCCCCGTTGAGGATGAAGATAGGGACCTTCTGGCTCTCCACCAGGCGATTAGCGAGGTCCATGCCCCACCACCCCAACTCCGCGAGGTATTCCTCCTTCTCCTTGTTATTCGCTTTCCAGACCGGCTTGCACCAAAGATTCTCCCGCTCCCCTTCTTTGTAAAACCTCGGTTGTCCATAACTGCGCACCCAGTCGTTCGTCGCCCGTGGGGATTCCTCGCGCGTGTCGGTTGCGAGGGCATTGGATTGGCCTTCGATGAGGAAAGCATCCCCGCAGACAATATCGCTCGCTCGATGCAGGATCGTCTCTTTGCCTCCAGTCCGGGTTCCGAATTCGACACGGTATTTGACCAAGGCCGCATCGAGCTTGATCGCGAAGGCGTAGGATCCGCCCTTCCCGGGTGAACTAAGATCTTCGCCGTACTTCTTGTCATCCGCAAAGACCCGCAAGAACACTTTCTCCGCGCTCTCCTTCAACACTCCTTTGCAATGAAGGGTGCCTTGGCCGCGATCATCGCGGGCATAAAATTGACCATCCAAGGGCATCTCATTGTCGCCGGGAACCCCGGGAACCCAAGCGTCCATTTCCGGTTCCCGAACGATGACCTTCGTGGAGGCCATGACCGCGTCACCACCGTTGGCCACGAAGAGCTTCACCGTCATCGTGCCGCTGTTTTGCGCGCGGCTGAACACCAGCTTTCCGGGAACCTCGTCCTTGATCGTCGCCAGCCCGGATACCTCCCAGCGGTAGTCCAGCGCATCGACGCCGGCTTTCCGCAGCGCTTCCAGATTGCTGATCTCCGGCTGAATTTCGATCGTCTCGCGCCCATCCCAATTTGCCGGGGCCTTAAGAACGAACTCTGGCTCGGGCAGCGCCTCCTTGACGGTTACCGGCACTTCGATCGACCGGACCCCGTCCGGGTAAACCGCCTCGAAGCGAATCTTGAAGGCCCGGTCCCCACTGACCCGTCCCGCGTCCAGAGGGATGTGAAATCGATCCGTCGCGATCACCGTTTCCTCATCTCCGTGAACCAAGGACCAGGAAACCTTCTGTGCTCCACCCGCCTGGGCGGCAAACTCCACCACTTCGCCTTCCCTCATCGTCACGCTCTCCGGCGATACGGAGAACGCGCTCCCCTTCTGGACCACCGAGCCCACCAAGGTCTGCCTCGGCTTCTGGTTTTCATACTCGAGGCGCACCCAGTCGGCCGGGCGGGCCACCTTGGAGACTCGCACTTCGTCGATATCCCCGGTGAAATCGTATCTGTGATACCAACCGCCAATCCACATCCGGGACGGACGCTCAAGGGCCATCGCACCGCCCCGGGGGTTGCCTGTTCCGCATTTCTCCCCGTTAATATAAAGGACTGCCTGGCCGTCCTGGTAGGTGTGAACGGCGTGGTTCCATCCCCCGGCCTCGCCCGGGATTTCCGCCATGACATTGCCTGCCGAAAAATAGCAATCGACCCGGATCTGCGGCGGACTTTGGTAGGTCAGCTGCACCTTTCCGGCTCGCTTCTCGTTGCCCCAGCAAACGAGCCGCCCATTGGCCGCCTCCGACCGGAACCAAGCCTGCGTGCTGTGGGGCTCGTCGGCCGACGGCAGCGTTTCGATCTTCTCCCCGCAGAACACGCCGGCATTTCCAGGGAAGTGTCGCGCCCCACCGATCATGCCTGCAGACTCCGTCGTCCCCTTGTCCTCGGACTGCAAACTCCCCACCACGTCACGCACCTCGCTCCCAAGGTGCCACACCCCGACGTAGCCATTCGAAGCATTAAACACCGCCTTGCCGCTCGATTCGCCCGGGGCACCAGCCTTGCCCCAATGAATCTTGAGTTCCTGCTGTTCGTTCCCCCGAATCAAGGGGATTTTTACCCAGATGCTGGCCACCCCGGCTTCGGCATCCCACTGCTCGATCTCGAATGAGAGTGGCTTCCCAGCGGCGGAAAACCGGATGTCATTTCCATCGGCCGCTACCCCGGAAAAGGGAAAGTGATCGCGGTGCAAGCGGACAAGCAAAGGGAAGTCGATCAGCGAGGCTGAGGCCGGAAGGTCCGCGCCCTCGGGCGTGGTCAGGATGTAGATCGATCCTGAATTCTTCCAATCGTCGTATTGTGCCGAAGCATTGCTCCAAGAGAGGAGAAGCACCGCAACTCCCCACATCATGTTGCGTATGCGGGATGAGCTTGATTTGAAACTTTTCATGGTTTGTCTTGAGATGGGATGGCGCGGAAAGCGGGAGCCTTCGACGCCTCCATTGAAACGTATCTACCCGGGCCTTGGTATCACGAATCACGGAAATACTTTCAACGATCGCACCGGCCCGATGGGGTGAGCTTTTGCGGCCGATCTTTCCGGGAGAACGATTGCTCACCCGAGTTCCAGGACGCCCGCTGCGATCTCAGCTTCCTTACCGGGTTCGGTGCGGATGAAGAGTTCCTGCAGGCCCTTGGCGGACTGCGTGACGGCCTTCAATCCTCCCGCAACCGTCCGTTGAATCCGGATCGCTCCGGTCCTGCTACTTCTTGCGAGTGACTTGCCACCGTAGGAGTATCCGATAATCACTCCCACGACCCCATCCATGGCCTCGATTCGGCGAATCAAGACACGGCACTCCTTAGAGGTGCTTTGATGGCGTCCGCGTGAAGGCATAAGGTGGGGTGACCCTCGCACCGCGGCACCTCTAACACAAGGAAGGTCTCTCAATGACCTGTCCGGGATGACGCCTGCTTAAGCGGATTGCCGATGGAAGGAGCCCGGGCTCAAATGCTCGGCCACGTGTCGGCGACTTGGTATCCTACGGGCCACGGATCGTCCGGGTCGAGCATGAGTTGATGCGTTCCCGTGATCCACGCCCGACCCGTAACGGTCGGCATAATTGCCTTGGTCTCCCCGAGGGAAACCAGCGAATCAATTCCGCAGACAAATTCGGACCCGATGATCGAGCGCGCCCGGTATTTGTCCCCAACCTGCATCCGGCCCTGGGCATGCAGCACCGCCATTCGCGCCGAACACCCGGTGCCGGTCGGCGAGCGGTCGATCTTGCCAGGACGGATACACACCGCGTTCGACCCCACCAACTCACCGTTCTCCTCGGCAAGGGGACCTGCGAATTGGCAGAACGAGATGTGGTTCCACTCGGTCAAGACCGGGTGCTGGAATCCAAGTTGCTCGTTGGCCGCAGCCGTGATCTTCATCCCAATCGCTACCAGCTCGGCGGCTTCCTTCGGCACGATTTCAAATCCCAGCGCTTGCGCATCGACGATGACGAAGCTGTCGCCGCCGTAAGCGGTGTCGACCGTGAGGGTCCCGAGCCCCGCGACTTCCAGCGGAACCGCCAGCTTATCAGCAAAGGAGGGCACATTGGTGATCGTGATGCGCTCCGCCTTGCCATTGCGACAGAACGCCCGCGCCCTGACCAGGCCACCCGGCGCTTCCATCACCAACTCCGTTTCCGGCTCGGTCATGGGGACGATTCCGGTGTCGAGCACCACGGTCGCCACGCAGATCGAGTTCGACCCCGACATCGGAGGCAGATCAGCGGGCTCGAGGATGATCCAGCCCACCTGCGCCTCCGGGTTCTTGGGCGGGACGAGCAGATTGACATGCCGGAACACGCCCCCGCGTGGCTCGTGAAGCATAAATTGACGCAGGCGATCATCCCTCTCAAGGAAACAGCGCTGCTCCCAGATTGTCTCACCGGGCGGCGGCGCCACTCCGCCGACAATCACGTCGCCTACTTCACCTTCCGCGTGGCAACCCACCACATGAATCACTTTCGATGTTCTCATTTCTTCAGTCTATCCCTCGTTTGTATTCCAATTTTGGTGTCAGTGAACCCAAGTGAGACTAGAGGAGTGAGCGATCTCCATACCATCGAAAAAAATACGCAAGCCCTCGGCCGATTTCTCACTTTCCTCAAAGAAACCGAAAAAGCCGCCCTTGATGACTTGAAAACCAAGCGCAAAGCCACCCTCCATCACATCGAGAACAAAGTAGGACCTTTGCTGGTCGACAACTGTGATCGCGGCCACTCGGCCAAGTAAATCGTCGTGCAGTCGTGGGGCTCGACTCCAGAATGCGCAATAAAGGAAATTGACTTCAAAAGTGGATAAGGATTGAATTTTGAATGCCCTTTGGCCTCCTAACGATTCTGGTTTGTGGCATCGTCTCCCTCGCTACAAGTGGGGCCAAGTCAATCGACAACTTCGTGGCGGTCAAATTACACGAGAACGGCCTCGAACGACAACCCGAGGCAGATCGCTTCACGCTTCTGCGGCGGCTGTCAGCTGATCTCACCGGCTTGCCGCCGGGTATCGAAGAGATGAAGGCCTTCTTCGCTGACGAAAGTCCAGACGCTTATCAAAAATCGGTGGATCGCCTACTCGACGATCCACGTTTCGGCGAACGCTGGGGTCGTCACTGGCTCGATGTCGCACGATTTGGCGAGAGTGATGGAATCCTCACCGTAAATGAGGACAAAGTGCGGGGGGATGCCTGGAAGTACCGGGATGCGATCATCCGCGCCGTCAATGCAGATTTGCCCTTCGATCAGTTTGTGCGCTACCAGCTGAGTGGGGGATCGGATCCGGACTACGAGGCCCTGAAACAGTTCATCCATCTGGGGACGCAACTGCAGAACAACGCCGACCCGAACGACAAGATGTTCCACCGTCTCGATGACATGGTGGCGACCACTGGCAGTGCCTTTCTGGCAACCACTTTCGGTTGCGCGCGCTGTCACGATCATCCAGTCGATCCGATGACGACCAAAGAATACTATCAGTTCACGGCCATCTTTTTTGATCAGTTTAAACAGGAGGCGAAGGCGTCGAAGAAGCGCATTGCGCTGCGCATCACCGAGCCACAGGTGTTGAAAAAAGGGAGCTGGCTCACCCCGGGTGAAACAGTCGAACCCGGGTATCTCCGGATCATGATGAGGAAGCCTGCCGACTATTGGCAAAAGGATGCGCCCTCGAAGCTCGAAGCGCTAGCAAGTTGGATCACTGACGTCGAACACGGTGCCGGAAAGCAACTCGCACGGGTGATTGTGAACCGTCTCTGGCACCACCACTTCGGCCGCGGAATCGTCGCCACTCCGAACGATTTCGGTGAGCTTGGCGCGCGGCCGTCCCATCCGAAGTTACTCAACTGGCTAGCCGAGGAGTTGATCAAAAACGGTTGGCATCTGAAACACATCCACCGCCTGATTCTGACCAGCACGACCTATCGGCAGGGCGCCGCGACAGATCCGGCAGCCCTCGCTCTCGATGCTGACAACCAGTGGCTGTGGCAGCGTCGGCCGCTGAGATTGGAAGCCGAAATCATCCGCGATCGACTCCTAAGTGTCGCCGGTGTTTTGAAGCCAAAAATGTTCGGCCCGAGCCTCTCAATTGGAGCTTACAAGAAGCCTGTTGAGGACACCCCGGACAAGTGGCGGCGCTCGGTTTATCTTCAAACCCATCGCACCGTGCGGCACCCGACATTGAGCCTCTTTGATCCTCCCGACAGCGAACGCAGCACTGGGAGTCGCAACACGGGCACGTCGCCGGAGGGTGCTCTGTTCGCACTCAATTCCCCGCTTGTGTGGGATCTTGCCGGACACTTTGCGCAGCGTGTCCAGAGTGAGGTCGGTGATGATCCGACCGCGCAGGTCAGGCGGGCGTATCAGCTCGCCTTGTCCCGTCCACCGCGAGAGGATGAATTCGACTTCTCCGTAACAGTAATCCAGAACGGGACGCTGACCGATTTTTGCCATGTCCTCCTCGGCTTGAACGAATTTATCTATGTCCAGTAGCTCCATCGACCGCCGCCAATTCTTGCACCAATTCGGTCTGAGTAGCATCGCGCTCAACTCACTCCTACTCGCCGAAAATCAGCAAGGCGTGCTGGCCCCGATGAGCCCCCACATTCGTCCACGGGCGAAGAACGTAATCTTCCTGTTCATGTGCGGCGGTGCCAGCCACCTCGAGACTTTCGACCACAAGCCTACCCTGAAACGCTTCGCGGGAAAAAAGGCTTCCGAAGTTTTTAGCGCGAAGGAATTGGCTGGATTCAATCCGGAAAAGAGCTTCGAGGGCTCGCAGATCCTGCCCTCGGTTTTCGATTTTGCGCAGCACGGCCAATCAGGAGCCTGGGTCAGCGAGATTTATCCAAAGCTCACCGAAGTGGTGGATGAGATTTGTTTTCTAAAATCAGTGCACACTGATTCCGCGATCCATTCGGTCGGCGAACAACTGATGCACACCGGCCACAACCGGCCTGGGTTCCCGAGCCTCGGCTCATGGGTGACCTACGGACTGGGGAGCGAACGCCACAATCTCCCAGCCTACGTCGTGATGAAAGACGGTGTCTCCACGGCAGGCGATGGCGTTTTCCAGCAAGGGATGTTGCCTGGACGTCATCAGGCTGCGATCGCACGAGTGGAGCATGGGAAATCATCGTTCCCGCACCTCAGCCCGAGAAAAGGAATGAGTGACGCGCAGCAAACCGAGCACCTGGCGGCGATCAACCGACTGAATCGGTTGCACCGCGATCGCCACCTTGGGCAGCCGGATCTTGATGGGCGCGTCGAGACGCTCGAGATGGCCTTCGATCTCCAAAAAACGGCCCCTCAAGTTTTCGACCTATCGAAGGAGTCGCGCAGCACTCTCGAACTCTATGGGGACAATCAATTCTCGCGACACTGCCTAACGGCGCGCCGACTGGTCGAGAACGGAGTCCGTTTTGTCGAAATCCTCGATGGAGCAACCGGACGAAAATGGGACGCCCATGGAAACCGAGGTGGCTTGATCGACAACCATCGCAAAAACGCCGCGCGCACCGATCAGGGCATCACCGCGCTGATTAAGGATCTAAAGTCGCGCGGTCTGCTCGACGAAACGCTCGTTGTCTGGGCCACCGAATTCGGTCGCACTCCCTTCGAGGAGGCCAACAAGGAGAAGAAGATCGGCCGCGGTCATCATCACAAAGGATTCACCCTCTGGATGGCTGGCGGTGGCGTGAAGGGCGGTTTGAGCTACGGGGCTACCGATCAGCTCGGGATGCATGCGGAGGAGAATCCGGTCAGCTACCACGATTTCCACGCGACAATCCTGCATCTCTTAGGTCTGGACCACAAGCGACTCACATTTCGACACAATAGCCGCGAGGTGAGACTGACGGACGTATTTGGAAACGTGGTCCACGAAATTATGGCCTAAAATTTGGATAATGAAAAAATCTTTTAGAGAACACGTATAAGACTCACTCTATTCAGACTCATTCTATTCTTTTATGCTAAAATTGTGCGCTATTGCCCTATTCGCCAATCTTTGCGGAGTCTCCCTCGCGGCTACCGACGTTCCGGCACCTCCGACCGCCGAGCAACTTGAGTTTTTCGAAAACAAAGTGCGACCTTTGCTAGCCGACAAGTGCTATCGCTGCCACTCGGCCAAGGCAGAGGAGAAAGGGAAACTCAAAGCGGGCCTGCATCTCGATTCCCTTTCCGGACTCCTGAAGGGGGGAGATTCCGGATCCGCTCTGACACCCGGCGATCCCGCAAAGAGCTTCCTTGTCGAAGCGGTCAACTACCGCAACGAAGACATGGAGATGCCCCCGAAGGGCAAACTAAGCGACGCACAAATCAAGATCTTCACTGACTGGGTGCAAATGGGCGCTCCCTGGCCCGGAGCTGAAACCGCCACTGTGATCGCCCCGACCAAACCCGAGCAAGCTTACGATTGGGATCGCTTCCGCCGGGAACATTGGTCCTTCAAAGCGATGGTCAAAGCCGAGCCACCGAGTGTGAAGGACGCTTCTTGGCCACGCTCCCCCATCGATCACTTCACGCTCGCAAAACTCGAAGCCGCGGGGCTTCAGCCAAACGATGCCGCCGAGAAACGCACTCTCATCCGCCGCGCCTATCTCGATCTCATCGGCCTGCCCCCGAAGACGGAACAAGTCGAAGCCTTTCTCACCGACTCCGAATCCAATGCCTTCGCGAAGGTCGTGGACGGATTGTTAAGCTCCGAGCACTACGGGGAACGCTGGGCGCGCCACTGGCTCGACGTCGCCCGCTACAGCGATGGCCTTGGCGGATTTGGTGACGGCGGAGCGCTGCCCGACGCCTGGCGATATCGCGATTGGGTCGTCAATGCCCTGAACACCGACATGCCCTACGACGAGTTCGTGGCCCGCCAGATCGCCGGCGATGTCCTCGAGAAAGATCCGGACCCGATCGCGACCGGCTTCTTTGTCGTCGGACCAAGCTACACCTCCGACGGCGGCGATCCGGAAGCAGTAGCACAAGCAGAGGCCGAGACACTTTCCGATCGCGTCGATACCTTCTCCCGCGCCTTCCTCGGCCTGACGGCCGCTTGTGCCAGGTGTCACGATCATAAATTCGATCCCATCACGACGCAAGATTACTACGCTATCGCCGGGATTTTTAAGAACACCCGCAACGGCGAGCACCCGCTGGTTCCCCAGGCTATCGTCGATGCGTTCAAGCAGGGACAGGAGGCCATCAGAAATCAGAATGACACGATCAATCGATTTCTGGACGACGAGACCAAGCGGCTCAAGGTCAAGCGCAATGAGGTCGAGAAAACGTTAGAAGAAGGGCCTAAAAAGAAGGTCGCCGAAATGCGCGCCGAATTGGAGCGACTGAAAAAAGCCGCTCCGAAAAAATACGAGATCGCTCACGTCCTTCAGGATTCCGGCAAAAATGATATGCACGTCGCCCTACGCGGTGACCTGCGAAAGAAGGGCGAGTTGGTCCCGCGCCGCTTCATCCAGATCCTCGCCGGAGAAACGCCGCCGCTTTACACCCACGGGAGCGGCCGACGTGAGTTGGCCCAATCGGTCACTGCGCCCGACAATCCGCTCACCGCACGCGTCATCGTGAACCGGGTCTGGCATTGGCATTTCGGCAAGGCCCTCGTGCGCACGCCAAGCAACTTCGGCATCCTCGGCGAGGAACCCACCCACCCACAATTGCTCGACTGGCTCGCGACCGATTTCATCGAACACGGCTGGTCGCTCAAACGCCTCCATCGCCAGATCATGCTGACCTCCACCTGGCAAATGAGCAGCCGTTTTGACAAAGAGAAATTCGCCACCGATGGTGACAACAAATTGCTCTGGCGAATGAACCCACGTCGGCTCGAAGCCGAGATCTGGCGCGACTCCTTGCTCGCAGTCACCGGCGAACTCGATCGTACCATCGGCGGCAAGCCCGATCGGGAGATCCTGCAAAGCAAGCGCCGCACCCTCTACGCCACCATCAGCCGCACCGGCGATAAGTTTGAATCCGACGCCTTCCTGCGCCTGTTTGATTTTCCCGCCGCGGTTGCGACGAGTGCCTCCCGCCCGACCAGCACGGTCCCCCAGCAGTATCTCTTCATGCTGAACAGCCCCTTCATGACCGAACGCGCGAAGACCCTCGGCAACCATTTCCAGGGCTTGCAGGAGTCACAACAAGACCGAATCAAAAAAGCCTACCAACAACTCTACTCCCGCTCACCGGATCCCGCCGAGACCGAGCTGGGCAGGCAATGGC
>JAPKCM010000057.1 GCA_028822935.1 Akkermansiaceae bacterium | reverse complement strand
GTTATAAGCCCTGTTCCTTCTTACGAAGGTGCAGGGCTCTTTTTGTACCCCCCCCCGATGGCATTTTGTTAACCACATGTCATGAGGGCCCGCCAAAGGGATAGTGGAAGAAAAGGCGAGGCCACAAAAAAGCCCGGCGGTGAGGCTAGGCTTTTTTGGAAATGGTTTAGAGAGGAAGATTACTCGTCTTCTTCTGGATTCAACTTTTCTTTGATGAGGGCTTGGTCCTCTTCGGAGAGCTTGGAGATGTCGTAAGGGATCTTACGACCATTCTTAAGCTTGAAGATGACTTGGTCGCCTTTGATTTCAGTTACGGAAGCGACGAGAGGTTTTCCATCAGTGTTCTTCCAAGTGCGTTGGGGAAAGACGTCGCCTTTGATTTCAGCCTGATCGTCTTCACCTTTGAACTCCTTGAGTGCTTTCTTGATGGTCTTCTCAAAATCGGGGGACATGGGGTGTCCTTTGAAAATGAGTTGGCCATCGACTCCGAAAACGTAAGCGTTCGGGATGCCACGGGAACTGAGGGGACCCCTCGCCTGGCGAGTGACGGTGAATTCCGCTTTGTGCTCATCGAGGATTCCTTTGATCTTATCTTCAGGGGTGTTTTGACTCTCAGCAGCGATGATGGAGAGACCCTTGGGCTTCATTTTTTTGTCCATCTTGACCAGATGGGGCATGGCGCTAATGCAGGGTCCTCATTGGACTCCCCACTCTTCAATAACCACAACACGGCCTTTGAGAGTATCCATTTTGACTTCTTCACCAAAAAGGTGATCTCCGAGTTTCCACTCGGAGAGTTTGTGATCAGGGAGTTCCCCATCTTGTGCGGTCGCCTGCGTCATCGCCAGTCCAAGGACGATGAGGCTGCGAGTGATGATCGATTTCATAACAGCCGTTACTTTTGACTGTTCGTGAGCTGTTTACAAGAAGCATGTTTTGATCGACTTAGACTTTTATCATGCTTTCTTTTTGAACAGAAGGGCACTTCGTTTCTGCAAGAATACTGGGACGGGGTTTTGATGACCGAGGACCACTGCTTGGCTAAACGGCTAGCAACGTGCAAGCGATCCAGAGCCTCTTTTAGCCGCTTTCCGGCATGAAGGTTGGAATGACGATACCAGTTGTTTCAGGGGTTTTCCCGAGCGCTTGAGAGAAGTGAATTTCGGTATTCCGAGCACCCCACTGATAGAGTTTTTTGACTAGCGTTGCAGAACTTGTCGGAACTAGGAAGATAAGGCTTTGACCTCGGCGCGAATGGTGGAGTTCGTGATGAATGAGCGCGAGTGATGTTTCTTCATCGCGGCTGACACCGGGGCCAAGCATGCGCATGTTGGGATGATCGATGGAGCAGAGGAAGCCGGTGATTTCGCCTTTGGACGTTTCTGCCACGAGGCTGTGCCAGAGCGCATCTTTGTTTTTTAGGAAAAATGCGTAATCTTGTTCGCGGGAGATGCCGACCAGTTCTCTTTCAAGTGCGACCATGCGGGCAATGTCGCTTGAGGTCGCTTGACGAATCTGCTTTGGGTTTAGCGGAAGTGGGGTGAGTCCGGATTCGGGGACGGTGATGAAAAGATCTTGGAAGGTTTCTTGAGGGACAAAGCCCGCTTTGGAATAGAGGGAAAAGGAATCGAGATTCATGGCTGACGAGACGAGCCGGATCGGGAGATCTTGGTCGCCGGCGAGATGGACGATGACATCGAGAATGGTGCGGGCAATGCCTCGACCTCCGAATTCGGGATGGACCGCCATGATCCCGAGAGACAGGTGAGTTTCGCGGGGGTGATAGAAGCAGGTTCCTACGATTTGGCCTGATTCGGGGCAGGTCGCGGTGACGCAGCAACCGGGGTCGAGATCTTCGTAGATCTCGGGGAAGAAACGCATCGACTCGGGGCCGCCTGGCATGGTGGGGCGGTTAAGGTTTTCGGAGTACCAGCGATCGAGAGAGTTGAAGATGAGACCCGAAATTTCGTCCCATTGCGACGATTGAAGCCGTCCGATGATCATCTTTTCCATCCCATATTTTAGGAAAGGAAAGAGGAAGGCGAAACCAAAAACGAAAAAGTCGGAATCCCTTCCCTGAACTCCGCTTTGAAAGGTATCGGATCAGTTCTATGCTCTGGGAGAGCATCGGATTCAGCCCGTCGATATCTTCGATCCAAAATGGCAGACTAAATAAGCCTTATTTTTCTTCCAACCTTGGTGAAGGTTTCGAGCGCCTGATCAAGTTGATCGGTGGTGTGGGCGGCGGAAATTTGAGTGCGGATGCGGGCTGTTCCTTTTGGAACAACCGGGAAGAAGAAGCTGATGGCGTAGATTCCTTCGTTGAGGAGTTCGGCTGAAAATTCTTGGGCAATTTTTGGATCACCAAGCATGACGGGACAGATGGGATGATTTTTTCCCGAGATCGTAAATCCGGTGCTTGCGAGTCCCTCCCGGAAGTAGTCGGTGTTTCTCTTCACGCGATCAGCTAGCTCGGTGGACTCGGTGAGAAGTTTGAAGGTGGCGAGCGAAGCGGCCACGATGGGTGGCGCGACTGAGTTCGAGAAGAGGTAGGGGCGGGAGCGTTGGCGGAGGAGATCGATGAATTCCTTTCGCCCTGAAGTATAACCTCCCGAAGCGCCGCCGAGGGCTTTTCCGAGGGTGCCGGTGGTGAGGTCGATCTTTCCAAAGAGCCCGCAGTGCTCATGGGTGCCGCGTCCTTTTTCGCCCAGAAAGCCCGTGGCGTGGCAGTCGTCGAAGTGAACCAAGGCGCCATACTTTTCGGCAAGGGCATGGATCCCGGCGAGATCGGCGATGACGCCATCCATCGAGAAGACGCCGTCGCTGGTGATGATGGTGTGGCGGGCTCCGGCCTCGGCGGCGGCTTTGAGTTGGGTCTCTAAATCAACGAGGTCATTATTGGCATAGCGGAAGCGCTTGGCTTTGCAGAGGCGGACGCCATCGATGATCGAGGCGTGATTGAGCGAGTCGGAGATAATGGCGTCTTCGGGCCCCAGAAGGGTTTCGAAAAGGCCGCCATTGGCATCGAAGCAAGAGGGGTAGAGAATGGTGTCCTCAGTGCCGAGAAAGGCTGAGATCGCCTTTTCAAGTTCTTGATGAATCGACTGGGTTCCGCAGATGAATCGCACTGAAGCAGTGCCGAAACCGAAGTTATCAAGGGCGTCCCGGGCGGCTTCGCGGAGGACGGGGTGGTTGGCGAGACCGAGGTAGTTGTTGGCGCACATGTTGAGGACCTCGCGGCCATCTTCGAGGGTGACCAATGCGTCTTGCGAAGAGGTGATGGGGTGCTCGTTTTTAAAAAGTCCGTCGCTTTTTATTTCGGCGAGAGTGGATTTGATCTGATTCGAGAATGTGGAGGTGATCATTTTTGTTAGAAAATGTTAGAGATTCCAGTTGAGGATGACTTTCCCGCACGACCCTTCGTTCATGGCGGCGAAGCCTTTTTCGAAGTCAGGGAAATCAAAGTGATGTGTGATGACGGCAGAGATATCGAGGCCAGACTGCAGCATGGAGGTCATCTGATACCAGGTCTCATACATTTTGCGGCCATAGATGCCCTGAATTGTGAGGCTGTTGAAGACCACGGCGTTCCAGTCGATGGCTACTCCGGGTTCGGGGATTCCCAAGAGGGCAATCTTTCCGCCGTGTGCCATGTTGGCGATGAGGTCGTTGAAGGCGTGCTTATTGCCGGACATTTCGAGGCCAACATCGAAGCCCTCGGTCATGCCGAGTTCTCTTTGGATATCGGGAATCTTTTCGTCGCTGACATCGACGACGCGAGTGGCGCCAAGAGTTTTGGCGAGTTCCAACCGTTGTGGGTTGAGGTCGGTGACGACGACGTGACGGGCACCGGCGTGTTTTGAAATGGCGGCCGCCATGCAGCCAATCGGTCCGGCACCGGTAATGAGGACGTCTTCGCCCAAAAGAGGAAATGCCAGTGCGGTGTGGGTGGCATTTCCGAAGGGGTCAAAGATGGAGGCGACATCGAGTGAGATCCCTTCGGCATGCTTCCAGACGTTAGTGGCGGGGAGCGCGACGAATTCGGCGAAGGCTCCTGGCGAGGTGACACCGACTCCGGCGGTGTCCTTGCAGAGGTGACGTCGGCCAGCGAGGCAGTTCCGGCACACGCCACAAATGAGATGGCCTTCTCCGGAAACGATGTCGCCCAGTTTGAGAAATTCCACCGCGCTTCCAATCTCGGCGATCGATCCGACAAACTCGTGTCCGATGACCAGAGGCGTGGGAATCGTTTTTTCCGCCCAAGCGTCCCAGTTATAGATGTGGAGGTCGGTTCCGCAAATGCCGGTGCGGTCAACTTTGATGAGGACATCGAGGTCGCCGATGGTTGGAAGCGGGACGTCGGTTAGCGTGAGGCCACGGCCGGGAGCTGATTTAACAAGCGCTTTCATGACGGAGTGGCGTGACGCTAGCTCTTAGTCGAAAATGGACAAGATTTTATTTAATGCGCAAAAATAACTATTTCTTCTTGGGCGCTTTCTTCTTTTTCTTGCCCTAGGTGGGACTGCTTTCCGGGATAGGCGTAGGCATCGAAATTAAAGGCGGGGCCGCCGTGACGAGGATCGCTTGATTTTATCAGCTCAGTGGTCAGAAGTGCGGCGTATTTTTTGGTGGGGTCGGGTTTCAGCTTCGCGAGGTTAATGAGTTGATCGGGGCACTTTTTAGATCGTAAAGCTCCTCGGCGATGCTACCGGAGGAGGCGAACTAAAAATCGTCTAAAGGTCGTCTTGAAATTTGGTCCTTGTAGAGGGAGGTTCTTTTCTTGGATGATTAAAAAAGTTTAAACGATGAAAGCTCTTCTACTTCTCACACTCACTCTGGGGTCCCTCCAGGCTAACGATTGGTCTCATTTTTTAGGGCCGAACCGCGATGGCACTTCGAAGGAAACCGGATTGCTCAAATCCTTCCCTAAAGCTGGCCCCGAGATTCTTTGGGAGATTGAGTTGGAAGAAGGATTCGGCGGTGCGGCAGTGGTGGGCGATGAGGTGTTCGTGGTCGATCGGGTGAAGCAGGAAAAAGATATTCTTCGCTGTCTTGATTTTGCGACCGGTAAGGAAGAGTGGAGTTTTGAGAATCCTTCGGAAGGAGAACCGTCCTTCCCGGGATCACGTTCTGTTCCGACCGTGGAAGCGGATGCTGTTTATTTTATTGGTCCCTTCGGTCAGGTCTTTCGCATCAATCGCAAGACGCATAAGGCGGATTGGATCATCGACATGCACAAGCGCTATCCCGATGCCAAGACGCCGCATTGGGGTTATGCTCAGTCCGCTCTTATTACGGGCGACATTTTAATCCTGACTCCTTTTGGAAAGGAGACGGGGATCATCGGAGTTGATAAGAAGACGGGCAAAGAGATTTGGAAGAGCGGTCCCATCGGAGACACGCATTCGACGCCGACAATGATGAACTTCGAGGGCGAAGAGCAGGTCGTTATTTTAACGACCGGGGGTGGCTTGCACAGCTATGCACCTAAGACCGGGAAGAAGCTCTGGAGCTCGAAGGCCTATGAGAATCGCATTCCGATCACCATTCCGATGCAAGTCGACGGAAAGCGTATCTTTGCGACGGGTGGATATGACGCTGGTTCAAAAATGCTTACGGTGAAGAAGACGGGCAGTGAATATAAGATCGAAACTGCGTGGGAGAGCAAGAAGGGAAGCCAGGTGCATCCCGCGCATCTTATCGATGGTTATCTCTATTTCCTCGCAAACGAGAACAGCAATCATAAGGCGAAGGCCAAGCGTGCGAAGGGCGGGCTTGTTTGCTTCGATCTTGAGGGGAAAGAACTTTGGAGCACCGGAAACGAACCGTTCATGGGCCGCGGAAGCTCGATTTTTGCCGATGGGATCCTCATCATTCAGGATGGCGAAAAGGGCACTCTTCGTTTGGTGGAGCCCTTGACGAAAGGATTCAAGCTTCTCGCCGAGGCAAATGTTTTTGGCAGTGATCTTGAGAATAAAAAAGATCTCAAGTATTGGAGCAATCTCGCTCTTTCCAAGGGTCGCCTCATCATGCGGGGTCAGGATCGAATGATCTGCGTGGACTTGAAGAAGTAAACAAGGGCGAGCTACCTCATGTCGGCGATGGGTTCCGAATCGAAGTTGCCGGAAAGGGGCACCGTAACTGAGGATCAACGCTGCCATTTCGAGAGAGAATGCTAAGGTCGAAGGAGAACCAAGCTTTCTGAAGGTTGGCAGGATTTGCTAGTTTCTCTTGACTGATTGAGAGGAAAACGAGGGTGAGCAAATAGGCGATGAGAATCTAAGTCATGATTCGAGATGGCAGGAATTTTTGTGGGGCTTGTCAGAGGAAAAGAATGGGGCGAGACGCCCCGACTCCTTTAGGGGTTGGCGGCGGGGTGGAGGGTGAGGAAGAGGAGGAGTTTCATAGGAATGAGGTAGAGATTTTAACCACAGAAAACGCAGAAATTGAGAGGCTTGAGGACTAGAAGGAGTCACGGTCTTGCCAGTCGCGTCTTTTCTTTTTAGTGAGGCGGCCTTGGTCGCCGAGTTTGCGATTGACGCGGTTTTCCTTGTTGGCGAGGCGTCGGACTTCAGCTTCGGCGAGAATTTCGGCTGGGGTGTGATCGATGAAGGCGGAGCTTGCGAGTGATGCTTTGACGCGCTTTTCGATGAGGACGACGATCTCGATGGAGCGCTTGTGGGTGCCGTCGAGTGAGGGGACCACGAGGTGGTCGCCGATCTTAAGGGCAGTGCTCGCTTTGATTGGATTACCGGCGCGCTTGATCGTGTGGGCGGCGCAGTCGTGCGCGGCGTTGCTCCGCGTCTTGTAGAAACGGGTGGCCCAGAGCCATTTGTCAGCGCGCATTTTTTGAGAAGGAGGTCGGAGGTCGGAAGGGAAGAGATTTGAACACGAACAGTGAGATTTGAACGGGCTACATTAGTTTGGCCTGATGGGCTTTTTTGTTAGCGGGGGGGATGATGAGGACGATTTCTCCTTTTGCTTTTCGTTCTGAGAAATGAGCGAAGAGTTCGGTGGTGGTGCCGTGGTGGAGGGTTTCGAATTTCTTGGTGAGCTCGCGGGCGACGCAGACCCTGGCCCCGGGGGAGAGTTTAGCGAGGATTTCGAGGGTGGAGGGAATCCGGTGAGGGGATTCGAAGAAGAGAGTGGTCTCGGTGGAGTCGAGGGCGGCCTGGAGCTGCTTGCCCCGTTTGCCTTTTTTCACCGCGAGGAAGCCGTGGAAGGAAAACGGATGAGGGGGGAAGCCGGAGGCGACGAGGGCCGTGGTGATGGCCGATGGTCCGGGAAGGACGGTGAAGGGGACTCCGGCATCGCGTGCCGCTTTTAAAAGCCGATGGCCGGGGTCGGAAAGGCAGGGGGTTCCGGCATCGGAAATGATGGCGATCTTTTCGCCAGCCTTTGCTTTTTCCAGGAGTTCGGGAATGCGGCGGTCTTCGTTGTGATCGTGGAGGGCCGTGAGGGGCTTCGAGATCTCGAGCCGCTTCAGGAGTTTGAGCGAATGGCGGGTGTCCTCACAGGCAATGAGGTCCGCTTCTTTTAGGGTCTCGATGGCTCGAAGGGTGATGTCTCCCAAGTTGCCGATGGGGGTGGGAACGAAGGTTAACATTGGGGAGAAATTCTAAATGCTAGAAGCCGTTGGAGAGGCGGGAGACGATTCCCTGGGCTGCGCCTTCGAGGGCGTCCGGGAGGGCGTCAGCTCTCGCGGTTTGTAAGTTTTTGCTCACGAAGAAGCGACTGCGCTCGCGGCTAGTGCCTTGGTCGAGCGGGCTGCCGGGTTTGCTTGGGTCGATGAGCGTCCAATCGAGCGTGACCTCTATTTCGAGTTCTTCGGATCGGAGTGAATCGAAGCGCGACGAGCGGACCTGGCGGTAGTTGAGAGAGGTGAGAGTGACAAAAAGGGTGGCGTCTGAGTGAGAGGCATTGCCTATTTTATAGGTGCCATCGTTGACAAAGGAATCGACGACCGAGTTTGTCGCGAGAGCCTCGGCCCTTGGGAAAATCACTCTGCTTATAGCGAGCGGAATGTAGATCGATTTAAGCGAAGTAAGATGGGTCGGTTTTTGGCCACCCAGACGGTATCCTGCACAGGAACTGAGGGCGATGAAGCAGAAGAGGGGAAGAAGGAAGGATTTCATCGCGAAAGTTTCTGAAGTTTTCTAGCCACCGAGTTTTGCGATCCAGGCTTTGGCCTCATTGTGAAGGGGGCCGGGCTTGGATTTGCGAACCGTTTCGCGGTAGTAGAAGAGGGCTGATGAGGTCTTTCCTTTCTTGCGATAAAATTCGGCAACGTCATAGGTGCGTTGAATCTCGTTGGAGGCAAGCTTGGCAATCTCACGGCGCGCCTCACCTGCTTGTTTGCTGCCGGGGTAGCGGAGTAAAAGGTCGTCGAAAGCGCGGTGGGAGCGCTCGAGGTTGGCCGAGTCCTGATTTCCCTCGAGACCCTGGGCGAGGAGGGTCTTACCGATCCGGAACTGGGCTTCGGGGCCATATTTGGAATCGGGGTAATCGCGAATAACTTGGCGGAAGGCATCAATGGATAAGTCGTATTTTTTCTCATTTTTCCAGACCTCGCCGATGGTGAATTGTGCGCGTGCGGCGGAGAGCGAGCGAGGGGCGTTATCGCGCACCTTAGCGAGCATTTCGGTCGCTTTTTTGGCTTCCACCCGAGTTTTGAGTCCGATGAAGGTGGGGTTTTTTAAATCTCCGCCAGCAGCCAGTTGGGCAAGGGTTTCTTGCCGGATGATGGAGATGGCGTAGTGAGGGGAAGCAGGATATTTGGTGAGGAGGTTGTCGTAGGCCTCGAAGGCATCGAGCAGTTCTCCGGAGAGATCGAGGAGGGACGCCTCTCGGAATTTGGCATCGGCAGCGGAGGCTGAGAGGGGGTAGCTGCGGGAGACTTTGTGATAGATCTTAATCGCTTTTTTCGATTTTCCGGAAGTTTCTGCGGCACGGCCGCTGTCATAGAGCGCTTTCGCACTTCCCTGGGTGGCATCGACGGTGCTGGCGAGTTGAGCTTTATCGATACTACTGGTGCAGGATGAGAGGAAGCTCGCTGCGAGGAGAAAGAGAATGGTTTGTCTAAAGGACATGCCAAGACGCTACGCAAAGTAGGAAAAAAGAAAAGAGGTCAATTTTGCTTTTGCGGGACATTTTTTTGAATGAATTTCTATCCGGGGAGTCGTGGATGGTTCTCAATCAGCGATCATTTTGAGCACTTCGGAAGGGCTTTTTCCTTTTTGCCGGAGGCTGGCGATGGAGAGGCTGAGGTTCCTTTTTGCAAGGCGTTCCCCTGTTTCATTCCGGATCAGGCGGTGATGTTCGTAATCTGGTTCTTTAAAATTGAGGAGATCTTGAAGAATTCGGTGAACGTGGGTGGAGGGAAGGAGGTCTTCGCCGCGCGTGACGAGGCTGATATTTTGCGCGTGATCGTCCACGACGACGGCGAGGTGGTAAGAAGTGCCGATGTCTTTTCGGGCGAGAACGACGTCGCCGAGGAGCGTGGGATCGACGGCGATGGTTCCGTGAAGACGGTCGTGAAAAGTGAGTTTTTGGCCCACTTTTCGGGTGTCGAGCCTCCAAGCTGGTTCGCTTTGTTGCATTTTCCAGAAAACGTCAGTGGCACTTATGTTACGGCAAGTTCCCGGGTAGAGGGGGCCTTCGGGGCCTTGGGGCGCATTTGCGAGTTCGGAGAGTTCTCTTTCGATTTCTTTTCGGGAGCAGAAGCAGGGATAGACCATTCCTTGAAATTTTAGGGTTTCAAGAGCATCGGCGTAGTGAGTGAATCTTTTCCGTTGGCGCCACGGTTCATTGTGCCAGTGGATGCCGAGCCATTGTAGATCTTCTGCGATGGCGTCGTAAAATTCTTTGCGCACTCGGGTGTAATCGATGTCTTCGAATCGCAGGAGGAACTCACCGCCGTTTTCCTGTGCGCGCTCAAAAGCCACCTGGGCCGCGAAAACGTGACCTAGGTGGAGGTGGCCGGTGGGGCTGGGGGCAAATCGAGTGATCATGGTTCGACAAAAAAAGAGTTAGCGAGATCTTCAGAGCTGGTCTATGGATCGTGCGTTCATGAGCAAGCAGCAAAAAGTGGTGATTATAGGAGCGGGCCCGGGAGGGCTCTCCGCGGCCATGATTTTGGCAAATCGAGGCTTTGATGTCACGGTTGTCGAAAAGGCGGATCGCATCGGCGGGCGAACTGCCGAAATGAAGCTGGGCGACTACTCTTTTGATTTGGGCCCCACCTTTCTCCACCAGAAATTTGCGCTTGATGAGATTTTTGCCGAAACCGGAAGAGACAGTGCGGACTATATTGAATTTGTATCACTTGATCCCATGACCCGGCTGAGCTGGGGTGATGTTTCGATTGAGACTTCAAGCGATGAAGACACGATGGCAAAGCGTATTGCCGAGGTCTTCCCCGGTGACGAGGTCGGCTATCGACGATTCATCGCCGATCATGCGGAGAAGTTGAACAAA
Organism: Akkermansiaceae bacterium; assembly: GCA_028822935.1. Classification (GTDB taxonomy): domain Bacteria; phylum Verrucomicrobiota; class Verrucomicrobiia; order Verrucomicrobiales; family Akkermansiaceae; genus SW10. The sequence goes on along the minus strand of JAPKCM010000057.1, from coordinate 15,518 downwards.
ATTTATCCGATCTTGCAGCAGCCCTACCATAAGCTCTCCTCCTACATCACGAGGGACATCGCGGGTGTCTTTCCCTACATCGCGACGGCGAAGAGCGTGGTCGATGTTTTGGATACCTATTTCGATGACGACCGGCTGAAGCTCGCCTTCACCTTCCAGGCCAAGTATCTCGGCATGAGCCCCTGGAAATGCCCAGCGCTTTTCAGCATCCTTTCCTATATCGAGTATAAATATGGGATCTACCATGTTCAGGGCGGTCTCAATAAGATCCCTGCGGGAATGGCGAAGGCCGCGGAGGAAGATGGTGCCAATATTCGACTTTCTTGCGGGGTGAAAGAGGTCCTCATGGATGGCCCGGTGACGAAGGGGGTCCTCCTTGAAAACGGCGAACGTTTGGAGGCCGATCATGTGGTGATGAATGCTGACTTCGGTCATGCAATGGTGAATCTTATGAACGGAAAGAAGAAGTCGGAGGGGGAAATGCGGGGGAAGAAGTTCTCCTGCTCCACCTTCATGCTTTATCTCGGAATCGACAAACTCTACGCCGATGAGCCTCACCATCATGTCCTTTTCGCGGATGATTATCAGCGCAATGTTGATGAGATCCGGGGCGAAAAAGAGATCTCACAGGACATGTCGATCTACGTGCGGAACTCGAGTGTGACCGATCCGACGGTGGCCCCAGAGGGCCATTCACAGCTCTATATTTTGGTGCCGACGATCAATTGCCGACACGGACATGATTGGGAAGCGACGAAGAAGGAGTATCGCGATGTCGTGATCAAGCGGATCGAAGAGCGAACCGGAATGAAGGATCTCAGCGAGCATATTGTGGCAGAGCGCGTTCTCACTCCCACGGATTGGGAAGAGGAGTCGAGCGTCTTTATGGGGGCGACCTTCAATCTCGCTCATACGATGGATCAAATGCTCTATTTTCGGCCGCACAACCGGCTTCGTGGTTTCGATAATCTCTATCTTGTGGGCGGAGGGACGCACCCGGGGAGCGGACTTCCGACGGTGTTTGAAAGCGGACGTATTTCCTCCAACCTTCTCTGCGATGCCGCTGGAGTTGATTACGAGAGGGTGGATTTGGCGTCGGCTATTCTAGCGAAAGGGTAGCGATGAAAGCGGAGCAATTTTCCATGCGCCCGATTGGGGTGATCGAGAGTTGCTTTGGAGAGAAGTTCGCTACACCACGTCAAAGTGGGCTCGTCCCGAGTGCCCGGGGGAGAATCGTTTTTGAAGATGAGGTTGACCCGGAAGCTTGCCGGGGATTGGAAGAGTTCAGCCATCTCTGGGTCGTCTTTGTCTTTGATCAAGTTCCAGAAGAGGAGGTTCGTTGGTTGGTGCGGCCTCCGCGGCTGGGTGGTAATGAGAAGAAGGGCGTGTTTGCGACCCGTTCGCCTTTTCGGCCCAATCGAATCGGCCTTTCGCTGGTGAGGATCGAAAAAGTGACTTCGGATGCGGTGGAGATCTCTGGTTTGGATTTGGTCGAGGGCACTCCGGTTCTTGATTTAAAACCCTATCTTCCCTACGTGGAATCGGTGCCCGAAGCGGTGGGTGGATTTGCCAGGGAAGCAACGCCGTCTCTTGCGGTGGATTTTTCAGAAGAGTTAAAAAGTGGGCTTGATAAGGCTACGCGGAAATTTATTTCCGAGGCACTCGCGCTGGATCCCCGGCCTGCCTACCATCGTGATCCCGAGAGGGAATACGGCTGCCTTTTGGCAGGCTATGAGGTCAGATGGCGGGCGAGCGAGGAGACGATCACCATTTTAAGCATTCACGAGAAACTCTAAGCATGGACATTCGAAAATACGCAGAGCAGAAGCCCTTTACCACGAAAGACGGGTCCACGATTCGAAGTCTGCTGGATCTCAGCAATGCCCCGGTGCAGAAGCAAAGTTTGGCGGAAGCCACGCTTCCGGTCGGTGGTGAGACGGAGCGTCACTACCACAAAGTGAGTGAGGAACTTTACTATCTCCTAGAAGGGACCGGTCTGATGGAGATCGATGGGGAAGAACGTGAGGTTGGGCCCGGAGACGCCATCCTCATTCCTCCCGGAGCGTGGCATCAGATCAAAGCGGTCGATGCGCTGCGTTTCCTCTGCTGCTGCGCGCCGCCGTATCAGCACGACGACACGTATTTCGAGTGATCTACTTCTGTGAAACGAAATCGAGGACGAGGACCTTGTCGAGGACGGGGAGAAGCTTTGCGACGAAGGCTTTGTGGGCCTTGTGAGGAAGGTAGACCTCGAGCCCGGCCTTGTTCTTGAAGCTGACGACGAAGCAGTGGGTGAAACCCTGGTCGTGGTTCTCAGGGCTTATGTTGGTGCCCCACTCGAAGTCGGTGATGGTGGGGATCTTTTTCGAGAGAGCGGTGAACTCCTTTTCGATCATGCCGGTCTGCTCCTTGGTGGCATCGTCTTTGAACTTAAACATCACGATGTGGCGGTAAGGCGATGGAGCGGTTTTCGTTTCTTCGTGATGATCAGCCATGACGAAAAAGGGAATGAAGGCGAGGATGCAGATGAGTATTTTCATGAGTTAGCGGATTGTTGCTCACGTCTGAGTGAGGGTTCGAGGAAAAAAGGAGCAAAGGGGATGAGGGCGCAGACGAAGACTTGCGCGACGCGCTTGAGGGGCCATTTTTGGCGGTCCCAGCAGGCAAATAGGAGGATGAGGAAAACGGTGAAGATGGCTCCGTGGATCATTCCGGGGATGCGGATGGCGTCGTCATTTCCGAGCATGCGTTTTTCGTAGATGGAGAAGTAGAGGAGGACGATGAAGGAGAGTCCGTCGAGGAGGGAGAAGAGGCGAAGGAGGCCGAGGGGAAATTGAAACATGGCTTTGAAGGATGAGGGGTGAAGGCTTGGTTGGGGACAGCCGAAGCGAAGCGGCGGGGGCGCCGCGACTCCTTTCCTAATCAGGCGCGTTTCTGGGAGAGCATGATTTCGTTTCCTTCGGTGTCAAAGCAGAAGGCGAGGTGGACCATGCCGTCTTCTTCCTCGGGTTCGCGCACGAGTCCGCCGCCATTGGACTTGAGAACTTCGACGGCTTCGAGGACGTTGTCGCATTGGAAGCTGAGGCCGGTCCAGGTTCGTTTGCCTTCGCCGCCGCCGTGGATGCCGATGGTGGAGCCACAAAGAGTGAGCTCGCTCCAGACTTCCATTTCGAACTGGAGTTCGGCACCGAAGGTGTCCTGATAGAACTTGATGGCACGAAGGTGGTCGGCGGCCCAGAGGGCATACTTTACTTTGAGAACGGTCATGGGAGAGAGGTAACAGGGGAAATGTGGGGTGCAAGCAGAGGAACGTTGAACGTCCAACATTGAACGCTCAACGTTGAACTCTGAACTCTGAATGCCGAGTTGAGGGGGGACACTCGGGAGTGAGCGGGTTGCCAAAATGGAGGAGGGCGGTATTATTTATGCGATGAAACTTGCGCCTTTTCCCAGCCCCCGCGTTTTGGTGCTCCAGTGGGAGGCGGGGGAGATCAAGCGCGAGGAGCTTCAGCGACTCATGGCGCTGCATCAGGCCGCCATTTTAGAAGAGGCGGAAGAGGAGCGGGCGAATCCGGTTGCGAGCTACGTGGATCGCATGATGAACAAGCGGATGGCGAAGAAGCTCATCAATGCGCATGGGGAAGCAAATATGCGGGAACTCTGTCTGGCGCTCGCGGAAGTGCCGGAGTTTCTTCCGGCGGCTTTTTTGTGGAATGCCGATCACTGGGATCTTCCGCTGCATTGCTTTATTCGAAACAAGCGCGAGCCGATCTTTCGGATTCGGGAGGTTTTCGTGCGGAGTGATCGGGCCATGATGCTGGTGGAGCACGGGGCATCGAAGAAGAAAGAGACGGAGCGCGAGCGGTTTCATTTCGAGCGTCATTGGCGGGGTGAGATGAAGGTGGTGAAGCGGGAGGTTGTTTAATGTTTCAATACTTCTCCCCAGTTTCCGAAATCAAATGTTGTTAGGATCCCTGGAGCAAAAGTTACGCCTATCACAGAGATCAGGAGTCCGAGTTCTAGTAAGAGGGTAAACCACTTCGCATCTCTTATTTTGTCACGCTTACTCGCAGCAAGAGAGAGGTCTTCCTTTCTTCATCACTTTTAAAAGGCAGTCAATCGAGCTGATCTCAGGCGAGCCGGAACCTAAACTTCACTCTTTGAAAATCTTCCCACCCCGCTAGTTTCGGTCTAAGCAGCAATACGATATGGGACGCGCATTTGAAATTCGGAGAGGGGCCAAGGAGAAACGTTGGGGAAAAATGTCACGCATTTTTCCGAAGCTGGCGAAGAGCATCACGATGGCTGCGAAGGCGGGTGGTGATGATCCTGACTCGAATGCGACTTTGCGGACCGCAATTGTCAATGCCAAGGCAGAGAACATGCCAAAGGACAATATTGATAAGGCGATTAAGCGTGCGACGGCGAAGGACCTGGAAGATATCACGGAGATCAATTACGAAGCGAAGGGGCCTCACGGGTCGCTTTTCTGGGTGGAGTGCGCGACGGATAACACCAATCGCTCTTACACCAACGTTAGGACCATTTTTAGCAAGAACGGCGCAGAAATCGTGAACTCGGGTTCGCTCGACTTCATGTTCGACCGCAAAAGCGTGATCGAATTTGGGACGGAGGGCGTGGAGCTGGAAGAGCTCGAGTTGGAACTCATGGATGCTGGGCTTGAGGAGATGGAAGCCGAAGACGGGATGGGTCTCGTTTATGGTGCTTACACCGATTTTGGAAACCTCACTTCGGTGATGGAAAAGATGAAGGTCGAGGTGACAAAGGCGAGTCTTGAGCGGATCTCAAACAATCCGAAGAAGTTTACGGCTGCGCAACTGGAAGAGATCGACGCGCTGGTCGATTTTCTTGAGGACGACGAAGATGTCCAAGCGGTCTTTACGAATATCGACCGCTAGAATGCCGGGGGGGCTTACATGCCTCCGAAGAAGCCCATCATTTGACAGACCTTCACGGTGTAAACCAAGAAGAAGGCAAAGTGGAGGACGAGGTAGAGCAAGATCGCGGTCTCGATCTGCTTGCGAGTCATGGTTGGGATCAATTTCATCGGCGGGCGGAAGATGAAAGCTTGAGCGGCCGGGGTCAAGAATTTGCGATCGCTTCAGTGCTTTTCCTTAAGGCAGGGGGAAAGAGCACGATGGCTTGAGATCGGTAAAAACAGTGCGAGCGGCCTTGGCGGCGGGTTCCGTCTTTGAGCAAGACTTCGATGGCGTCGTGGAGGAGAAATGAGCCAGGATATATGAGGCTGCGGGTCATGAGGAGGGGGCGGGCGTTGAGTAATCTGAGATGTTTTGGAAATCGTTTGTTTCGCTGATCTGCCCTTGGCTGGAGGAGGAATTGAGCTAGGATTCGCGCGTGAGTCTTCTCAACTATTTGGCATTTCTTTTGGGCTTGGGCGTGATTGCCCAGTGGTTGGCTTGGCGGTTGAAGCTTCCGTCGATTCTTCTTCTGTTGCTCTTTGGATTTGCTCTCTCGCAGTTGACCGGGATGCAGATCGACGACTACCTCCAGGGGGAGGAAGCGCTCTTGAGTTTGGTGGGATTTTTTGTCGCGATCATTCTTTTTGAAGGAGGGTTGACGCTTAAGTTTACCGAGCTGAAGGAGGCAGGGACTCCCGTGATACGCTTGTGCACTTATGCGGTGGTTATCGCGTTTGTGCTGACGACGGTGGTGGCGCGTTACACGCTGGGATTTCACTGGCAGGTTTGTGCTCTCATGGGGGCAATTTTGGTGGTGACGGGACCGACGGTGGTGGGGCCAATTTTGCGGCTGATTAAGCCACAGCGAAAGGTGGCTTCGATCGTGAAGTGGGAGGGCATCGTGGTCGATCCCATGGGGGCGGTGCTCGCGGTGCTGGTGTTCATCGTGATTCAAACCGGTGGATTTGGAGACAGCTGGGACAACATTCTTTGGGCCATCGTGAAGACGGTCGTGATCGGGGTTGGCGTGGGCTGGGGGCTCGCGAAGGTGGTAGAGCAACTTTTGGCGCGTCATTTGATTCCGGACTTTCTTGAGAGTGTCTTTTTCCTGGCGCTTGTGGGCGTGGCTTTCGCGGGCTCGAATGCGCTGCAGCACGAGTCGGGCTTGCTGACGGTCACGATTTTAGGGGTCGCTTTGGCGAATCAGAAGAAGGTTTCGGTCCGGCATATTTTGGAGTTCAAAGAGCACCTGCGGGTGCTGATCATTTCTCTTCTGTTCTTGATGCTTTCGGGTCGTATCGGAGTAGAGGAGCTTCAGGCGGTCTGGCAGAAGGGGCTGCTGTTTCTAGTCGGGTTGATTCTCATTGTGCGTCCGGCTTCGGTCTTCCTGTCCAATATTGGGGCAAAGAATGTCACTTTTAAAGAGCGACTCTTTCTCGCGCTTCTCGCACCACGGGGAATTGTCGCGGCGGCGGTGACGGCCGTCTTCGCTCTCGAATTGGAGCACCTCGCGGAGAAGAACCCGGGGAACGAAGATCTCGCTGTTCTGGCGGAGCAGGCTCACGAATTGGTGCCGTTGGTCTTCATTGTGATTTTGGGAACGGTGGCCTTTTATGGACTGCTTGCTGCGCCTCTCTCTCGCAAACTCGGGCTCGCGCACAAGAATCCCGATGGCATTCTCTTCGCCGGTTGTGATTCGTGGATTCGGCTGGTGGCCAAGGGGCTCCACGATGAGGGTCACATGGTGACGCTCTTGGACACGCAGTATCAAAAAGTGGCAGCGGCTCGCCTCGAAGGGTTGAATGCGGTCACCGCGAATATTTTATCGGAGTATGCCGAGGAGGAATTGGACTTTGGCGGGCTGGGGCATCTCATTGCGGCGACGCCGAACGACGAGGTGAATTCCCTCGCCAGTCGCGAATTTCAGCACATTTTTGGGAAGGCCAATGTCTGGCAGATTTCACCAACCGATAGTGACAGCCATCATACCCGGACGGTCGCTTCCCATATGCGTGGGCGATTCTGTTTCATGGGCGGACCGAAGTTTAAGGAGATCGAGGCCTTTGTGAGAAACGGTGCGGTGATGAAGGCGACCCAGATTACCGAGGTATACACGGTGGAGGATTTTAGGACGACTTATGAAGATGCGATGCTTCTCTTTAAGCACGATCCTGAAAAGGGATTGAGTCCGATCGAGGCCGATATCGAAGAGGTCCAGCTCGTTGGCCCACTAACGATCTATGCGCTTGTGAAAGGAAAGGAGGCAGTATGAGTCAATCGTATCAAGGTCTGGAGGCGGAATGGCACGATCTCTTTTGGGAAGCAGAGGAGGCGGCCAACGAACTCCCATTAATTGAAGAGTTTCTTGGAGGTATCGAGGGGCCCAGTCTCTACGTGGGCAGCGGATCAGGGCGTCTGTTAGGGCCGCTGGTGGGTAAGGGGCTTGAAGTTTCTGGTTTGGAATCGTCGGCTGAAATGGTGGCGCTTTCGCGCAAGCGCTGGCCGGAGGCGAAGGTGGTGGAAGGAGCTTGGAAGGATGCAGAGGGGGAGTGGTCGGCAATCTTGGTTCCGGGATTCACGTTTCAACTTTTTGAGAACCCGCGTCTGGAATTGCTGCGGATGGCCTCCCGAGTGGGGAAGGGCGGGCGGGCTTATCTCAGCCTCTTTTTCCCTTGGGCTGAGTTGACAGGAGAATTGCCTCCGGTGAAGTGGTATTCTGATCGGGAAATTGAATTGCCTGATGGGCAGCGTGGCGAGCTGTGGACCAAGCATGTCGTCATTGAGAGAAAAAGCCTGTTGAAGCGTGAGCACAGCTATCGACTCAAGGGAGAAGATGGAACGGTCATTCGAGAGGAGAAGACGAAGCAAACGATCCGCTTCTTTGTCGATGCCGAGCTTGAGCGTCTTTTTAAAAAGACAGGGTGGAAGGTGAGCAAGGAGATCTTTGACTTTGGTGAGCACGATGGAGAGACCGTTTATGTCACCACGTTATTTTTGGAGCGCAGTTAGACCTTCTCCCCAATTGACCTCCTAGTATTCCTTTCTCCCGCGCCTTGTCAGGGGAGATAGCCGATCAGAGAGGGATGGGCAAAAAAGACCCCGGAATAAATTCCGGGGGTCTCGAAAAAGATCATCCCTACCGATTCCGCACTCGCGGAGGGCAAAGTGATCACTGTTTACCCCAAATGAAAACTCGCAGATACTGCGCGGATTCAAGGTGGTAGAACTCCTCCCTTTGGAATTGTTCAACAAAAGTTGGTGTTTTTTCGAAAAGATTCTCAGGCATTGATTTGTCAGGGCTTCAGGGCTGCGATACGCTTTAGAAATGGCCGAGAAAAAGACCTCGCGCGGCGACCTGATCAAAGAAACCACCCGACTCATCCGTGAGGCGAGGAGGCGTTGGGGGGCTCATGAGAATGCCGCGTGTCGCAAAATCCGTGATCAGGCACTCACTCTTTACCAATCACTGACTCCAAGGGAGAAAGACGAAATCCCGCAGACTCACCGTGTTTGGCTTCGCTACCGAAGTGAAAAATACTTCGGCGTTGATCGAAGCAAGCCCGGTAGCAAGCGAAAGGCAAAGCCCGCCAGGAAGACTCCCAAGAAGAAATCGCATGCTCCCTCACATGGTGTGGTGAGCACGCGCATTGAATCTCACATTGGACCGCTGGTTCTGCTAGCCTCAAAAAAAGGTCTTGCGGGAATCTACTTTGGTCATCGTATCGAGGTGACGACCCTGCCACGCGAGGACGCTTCGGATCGCTTTCTTAAAAAAACGGCGAAACAGCTCGAGCAGTATTTTGCGGGTAAGAGGGAAACGTTTGAGATCCCGCTTGATATGAAGGGGAGTCCTTTCCAGCGAAGCGTCTGGCGCGGTCTTTACGAGATCCCTTATGGCGAGACGATTTCCTATGGAGAACTGGCGAATCGCTTGGTGAATCCAAGTGCGGTGCGTGCGGTTGGAACGGCGAATGGCATGAATCCTATTTCTATCATCGTGCCCTGTCATCGGGTCATCGGGAAAGATGGTTCACTCACCGGTTATGGTGGTGGTCTCGACATCAAATTGAAGCTTCTTCAGCATGAAGGAATTTTCCTCGATGCCTAGGAAAGAGGCGTGAAGGGGGGCTTTTTGACGAGTTAGTTTGGGTTCATTAAGAAAAATATGCTCCTTTCAGAGTTATGTTTGTCAATGTAAATACACTTATAAAAAATTGTTAATGAACAAGTTAATGAAATCCGTTCGATTTTCCGACGATATTTTTCCGCGTTTTTCACGTTTTCGAGATTGATCTGGAATCACAATGTGTTTACATAGTGTTCATCATGAAAGCACAACTTCATCATAAAAAGAGTCGTGGATTCGCCCTCATCGCGACGATCTCCGTCCTACTTTTGCTTACGCTGATTGCCGTGGCATTTCTCTCCCTCTCTGCTGTGAGTGTGAGAACCGCGCGTATTGACATGGCTGAAGAAGAAGCCCGATCAAATGCACGCCTCGCGCTCATGATTGCTCTTGGCGAACTGCAACGCGAAATGGGACCCGATCAACGAGTCAGTGCCTCTGCTGCTATTTTGGATAATAGTGCGACTACAACTAAGGTAACAGGGATCGAAGAACCCCATTGGTTGGGAGTTTGGTCGACGAACTGGGGAGAAAGCTCTTCCGGCGAAATTGTTGGAGCTAAAGATCCCGAAACCTTGACGCCATGGACCCGTAATGCTGCCCAAGGTGGGCTTCGGGATCGTCGCTTCACGGAGTCTTGGGATCGTGAAACTGCGGTGAGCACTTATTTAGTCAGTGGTAATGAAGGCGGACAGGAGAGAATTCGCGACGCAGGGCGTCAGTTGCTGAAGCCTGATAAGCGTCTTACTGAGAAAGATGGGGGAAGAATCATCAAATTAGTCGGTCCTGGTTCGGTGAACGACGATGATGACATGGTGGAAGTGAAAACGGTGAACATTAATCGTGAAATGCGCCGACCCAATGGAGCCATCCAACAAACCGCGATGGGCAACTATGCGTTTTGGATCACTGATGAAAGTGCCAAGGCAAGAATTTCACTGGTTGATCGTCATCAAGACGAGAATCCCAGTGCCGATAACCAAAGTGGTTTCCAGAGAGTGTTTCACGCCCAGGATGTGGAAGCAGGTGCGATGAAGGGCTGGACTGCCATTCCGGAAGCAGCTAACGAAAAATTGATTTCTTTGCGGTCGGCCGAGTTAGCGGGAGTCGATCCTGAAGTGGTGAGGGATACTTTCCACGATGCCACGACGTCGTCTCGCACAGTTCTCGTCAACGCCCGTGATGGCGGCTTGCAAAAAGATCTTGCGATTCCTCTCGTCGAAGGGGAAAGCGTTCCTGACCTTGAATCGGGACGTCTGGAGTACATCGGATTGGCTCTGGGGGATGATGAAATAGCCGATGATGACACGATCTCTGGTGACCTTCTCGTCGGCCCTCCCAATGAGAAGATCGCGAACCTGACGGGTCACGAGTTTGATTCACGTTTGCATGCCATTTCTCCTCGATTCAGAATCATGTCAAATTGGTTGGAAGCGGCGAGGGATAACAGTTTCGCAGTTACGGGAAATAAGCTGGATTTGACCGGTGATCAGAGACCCCTTTTACCTTATCCCGTGAATTACGGAAGCCCACGAACGGGGGGAAGCAACACATGGGATGGTTTTCTCGCCGATCCGGCTGGAAATGGTCCCTCCTCTTCGAGTGAAGATGTCCATGGAGTTCGGTTTACGAAATTGGATCGTTCCACCGTTGCGCCGGTTGTCGTAGAAGCGGGCTTCTATTACAATATTGCCGCTCGTAGAGGGGGCAGCACATCGGCGCCTTCATATCGTCTCTATGTCGCGTTGTATCCGCGGGTGGCCCTTTGGAATCCCTACAATGTGGAAATGACGGTCCCCGCGATGCTTTGCGAAATGTATATCAACGGCAACAAGGATATTAACATCGACTTTGCGGGGGACCCCACAAAACGTGTTGTGAATCTTGGATTTGGAAAAGGCAGGGGACCCCAGGATGGAGACCTCTGGTTTATCATTGCCGATGATGTGAATTCTAACCAGAGACCAAAACCACTCGTGATTGGACCTGGTGAGACCATTGTGTGCACGCCTGATTTGAATCGTTCGAAGCGGCAAGGAGGTCTGCGTGGTAACTACAGTATTGGAGGCGATACTCTCAATAACCTGCTGACGCCCTACAACGCTGAGAGTGCCAACAACTATCTCTTGGATGAAATTAGACTTCCATGGACCGAGAATGATCGCACTCCTTTCAAGCCGGTTTCATTCTTCGAAGAAGGCTCAAGTGCCGGGTCCTCCGGAGGCGATAATTTCAAGTTCGTGATCAAGGATGCCTCCTCCTACACACGGGTTCTGGCTCCCGAGTGCCAACGGGCACCGATGATGATCGCTGGTAACATCTCGCTGCAAGCTGGAGGAGGAGATGAGGATCCGCTCGTATGGGACTCGAAGTCTCCTGTGCCAGTCTACGAGTTCCAAAATAATGTCGCCGGTCGCCCACTTGTGGCGGTGGGAGGAACGGCAGACCCTGATAAGCGCACACGCGATGGATTCCGCTTGCGTTGGTTTGAGGAGAATCCTGGAAATCTCGATAGTACGAATGCTCTCTCGGGCGGTGATATGGATAAGCTCTTCCAGACTGCCATGCTTGGTAACTGGAATATCCGGGCGAGTCACATAATGAGAACTCCTTGGGACAACACGAGTGATGAAGCTCCTTATTTCTTTGGAAACTATACTCGTGACAAACCTGATGACGCGATCGCTTGGGAGAATACCAAGTCACAGAAGGTTGGTAGTAGATACACCGGGTTTCCTTTCGGTAGTCCCACCAGTCAATACAACGCAGGTCCGGTCGTTCTTTTCGAACTTCCCAGCGAGGAGTTTGGAATTCCGAATTTGGCCTATCTGAGAAATATGAAGATCTCGGAGCTCGCATGGCAACCCACCTACGCGATTGGTAATTCGCTTGCCGATCCCCGCTGTCAACAGATCGGGACGGTCGTTGATTTGGATGCGATGGCCAATAAATCGCAGAATGGTTGGAATGCCCAAACGATGGGTTCAAATTACTGGTCGAGACTTTTCCGGGAGCTGCTGTTCTATCAGACGGATAAGAATCACGTGGCCTTCGATATGAGTTTCGAGGTGAACTACAATCTTTGGGACACCTATCTGATTTCTTCAGGCGGCCCTACGAAGACCCGCCGAGATCGCCAGATGGATCGCTTTTCCGAAAACCCATCTAAAGACCCTCTTCCCAATGGGCGTTATGGACTCTTCAACCGACCTGACCTAGAAACGTCGGTAACGGAGGATCTTGGTGATTTCTTCAGAGTTGCTGCCCGGCTCAGTCTTGAGGGTGGATTCAACGTGAATTCGACAAGTGTCGATGCCTGGAGAGCCTTGATTGCCTCGACCTTGGGAGTCTCGGTGGGGGATAGTAAGGGAGTGATCTTCCCTAGATTTTTGAATCCTAGCGGTTCGACGACTCAAGACTCCGGGATTACCGCTGATTCCCTGACCGGAAACCGTGATTTGAGTGAGAAGGAAGTTGAGTCACTCGCTGAGCAAATGGTGACCGAGGTCAAAAAACGAGGTCCCTTCTTTGGCCTGTCAGACTTTGTGAATCGTCGACTCGTTGAGGATCTCGAATTATCACGGGCCGGTCCAATCGAGACGGCCTTGAGAAATGCCGGAATCAATAGTAGTTTCGAAAGTGGTTCATTGGCCATCACTGGTCGCGAAGAAGACATCGGAGATGCCAGACTGAGATCACAACAGGGAAGTATCGGCGATTCCACTCAGTTAGATCATCGCCTGAAGCCCGCTTCCAAAGCGTGGGGACTTCCTGGATATCTCACACAGGGAGACGTTCTCGGGGTGATCGGTTCTTCACTCACCGCGCGTGGAGACACCTTTAAAATCCGGACTTACGGGGAATCCCGTGACGTGAACGGAAAGATTCTGGCACGGGCATGGTGTGAAGCCACGGTGCAGCGGACTCCAGAGCCCGTGAATCCTGACAAGTATGGGATCAATCCTAAGCCTGTTGGAGAAGATGGCATTGATTTCGGACGCCGTTTCCGGGTTGTCGGATTCCGTTGGCTTGACCAGGCTGAAGTGTAAGCCGCGCAAATTGATTGAAAATAAGCTCGATGAAAAGGTGAGGAAAATTGCCTTTTCATCGGCCCCGATGAATACTCTACCTTTTGATTCCGTTCTATTTCACACGACCCCCCCCCTTCATTTAGATCATGATACTACGATTATTACTTCCAATTTTACTCATCCAGAGTGCCTTTTCCCAGGATAAGGAGAAAGGCTTCGTTCGCCTCCTTGCGCTTGGAGAGAATCCAACGATGAAGTTTAAGACAATCAATGGGAGACGCGTTGAGCAGCCTCCCGTCCCGGGCAGTATCCCGCCAAGGGCGCTCAGTGTTTCTGGCTTCGCCGGGGCTGTTGCGGCAGTGCCTTTCCAATTGGGAAGGTTTGCTCCTTGGGTAGAAGTTGTCGATCGCACCCTTCCCCTTCAGCTCTCCGCTGGAGAAAAGAAGTGGGCCAAGGTGGGAGCACCTACGGTTCCCAAGCTAGCTGTCTTTGTCCATGATCGTGCGCTGAAGAAGATGACGTGGGACAAGCCGAAGCTTTTTGAGTTCGCGGAGACCTTGAGGGCCTATCCCAATGAGTCGATTAGAGTCATTAATCTAACGACCGCTCCTGTGATTATTAGATTGGGGGAAGAGGCCAGCGTTGAGGTGAAAGCCGGAAAAGCGAGAATTTTCAAGGAAAAAGATGGCGCGAAGGTGGAAGACACCGTTGCTCTAATTGGCGTGAAAATGAAAAATGGAAGGGTGAATAGGATCTACAAAAGCGATATTGATCTCTACAAGAATCAGCGACTTACCATCTTCCTATATTTGGGGGATCGTGAGCTGACGAAAAACAGAGTTTACGTAAAGATTCTCTCCGAGCCCACCTTCGATCCGGCGGCAAAGGCGGCGGCAGAAAATCAATAATCCGAGCTTCGACGTCTGATGACGCATTTTTGAGGCCTTCCTTCGGGGAGGCCTTTTCCTTGTTGGGAATTCTTCTTTTTTCGCGGAAACGGAGATAGGGATGCTGTTTTTACCTCGACTGCGCACGGGAGATGGGCGAACTTTCGGGACAAAATACCTGCCATGAAAGCCTTTACCTATCTGACTTGTCTTACCTTAGCCCTCTCGCCTGTTGCTTGGGCACATTGTCCGGCCCATCAACTTGCCGATGCGCAAACTAAAGCCGCGGCCGAAAAAAAGGATGTCCTTTTAGTGTTCCTGGGCGGGGATGCGATTTCCAAGAAGGTTAAGGAGGAGACCTTGGCGAATGCTGAGTTCAAAAAAGGAGCCGAGAAGCACTTCGTGACCCATGTGCTGGAATTTGCCAAGGATCCCAAGGACACGAACACGGACCTGCTCACCTTGAAGGAAAAGTATAAGGTCAATCGTCTTCCGGTCATCATTCAAATCGATCCTTTGGGACGCCCCTACGGTTTCGCGAACTTTCGCGCTCAAAAGCCCGAGGTGCTTCTTGCCAGTTTGCAAAAAAACATCGAAACGCGCGCCAAGCGGGACGCGGCCTTCGAGAAGGCTCTCAAGGAAACGGGTGTGAATCGCGCCAAGGCGATCATCGAAGGCCTGGAACTCATGCCGCAATTCGTCCTGCGGGATTTCTATATCATGGAGCTTGCCAATATTAGCAAGGCAGATCCCAAGGGAGAGACCGGGTTCATTGCTAAGATCGAAAAGGCGGAGGCTCTCGATCAAGAGCAGAAGCGCTATCAGCAACTCTTTAAGGAGGAAAAGAGGGACCAGATCGTCAAGCTGTCCCAAATGGAATCATCAAAGATGAAAGGGGAGGATGCTCAACGGGTTGCGATGTATGGTATCCAAGCCCTTGCCAGCCAGAAAAAGTATGACGAGGCGAAGAAGGCGATCGAAGCAATGGCCAAGATCGACCCCGAGTCATCTTTCGGAAAATCAGCCGAACGCTATGTGGGTGTGGTGGAGCGCATGAAGGAGAGCAATGAGCGCAAGGCTTCTACTCCTAAAGGCAGGCCGATGAAAAAGAAGAGAGTTAGTGGCCCGATCGTTTCCAAGCCGGTTGCGGTCGTGACCGACATCAAGAAGTTGCACGAAGAATCAAAGTCGATTGATGCAGAGGCCAAGAAAGCCCAAGAGCAACATGCCCAACTTGCGATGGCTCACAAAGAAGAAGATTCCCGGATTGCGAAGCTGGAGAACGAATTGAAGGCTCTCAAGGAGGGAAATGCGAAGAGCGCAGCTGACCTTAAACAGTCTCTGGAAGCCGCTGAGCGCCTTTCGAAGAAGAGTAGAATGATGAAGGAGGTGATCGAGAATCACGAAGCGATGGAGCGTCGTAAGCGCGATATCAGCGCGCTGGAGAAAAGGGCTGCCAAACTGGCGGCGGAGTCCAAAGAGCTTCGCAAGAAAACGGACAACGTTAAGAAAGCGGGCGACGTTAAGAAAGCGG